>NZ_JAHHIT010000005.1:78790-99756 GCF_024539675.1 Streptomyces hilarionis
GGCCTCGCCGGTCTGGTCGTCGATGCCGTCGCCGTTCTCGTCGACCGCACCGCCGTTGCCCGCGCCGGCGCCGTTGCCGGCCCCTCCGGCGTTGCCCGCGCCGCCGTCGCCGAGGGTGGCGCCGACCGCGGCCAGCGCGGTGGTCACCGGCTGGAAGAAGGTCTCGCCGCCCGCGGTGCAGTCGCCGCTGCCGCCCGAGGTCAGACCGACGGCCTGGCCGTCCTGGGTGAAGAGCGAGCCGCCGCTGTCACCGGGCTCGGCGCAGACGTTGGTCTGGATGAGGCCCGTGACGGTGCCCTCGGGGTAGTTGACGGTGGCGTCGAGGCCGAGGACCTGCCCGTCGTGCAGACCGGTGGTGCTGCCCATCCGGAAGACCTGCGTGCCGACCGTGGCGTCGGCGGCCTGGTTGATCGCGACGGTCTGCTGGCCGGTGTTGACCTCGCTGGGCGCCTGGGTGTTGGCGTCGTCGTACTTCACAAGCGCGAAGTCGCCGTCGCCGGGGAAGGTCGCCTGGTCGACCGTGGCGATCGGCTGGCCGTTCTGGGAGTCGGACCACTGCTTGGCCGCGACCCCGCAGTGACCGGCCGTCAGGAAGGCCGGGGAGCCGTCGCCCGCCGTCACGTTGAAGCCGAGGGAGCAGCGCGCTCCGCCGCCGAATATCGCGTCGCCGCCGGAGACGAAGGGCTTGAGGGCGCCGGCCGACTTGCGGATCGTCGCCATGTCGGAGCCGAGGCTCTTCACGGTCGACTCGATGCGGCTCCACTTGGCGCCGGTGACGGTCGAGTCGGCGGTGACGAGGATCTTGTTCGTCTTCGGGTCGACGGCCCACGAGGTGCCCGGGATGGTCGCCTTGGTCTTCAGCGTCTGCGCGGCCGCCTTGAGCTCGGCCGTGCTGTTGTCCACCTCACGGACCTTGGCGCCCGCCTGCCTGGCCTGCGCCAGGACGTTGTTCTTGTCGCCGGAGACGTTCACGACGTTGACGACCAGCTGCTTGCCGGCCGCGTCGTAGTAGGAGCCGGCGAAGGTGTCACCGAGGAGCTTCTGCAGCTGTGAGGCGAGGTCCGAGGCGTTGCCCGCCTTCAGGGTCTTCACCGAGGCGGTGTCGCCGGAACCGCCGTCCTGAGAGGCGTTCGCCTGGGGAAGCAGGATGGCCGCCGCTCCGAGCGCCGCCACACCGCCTGCCGCGAAGATGGCCTTGCGCTTCGTAACTCGCTTGTGACTCAAAAAACTCGACCTCCTGGGGGGCGGGGTCTGGCTGCCGGGGGTTCGGCAGCTCCGTACAGCGGCGCCTGGTTGGTCATCAGTACGCGGCCGGAGCGCGGTGCGTTCAATCGCGTTTGCCAACTTCCTTTGCACGATGCTGAATCGGCCATGACCCGGGGCCGACCCGGGCGGAGGGGCTCCCGGCCCCCCGCGCCACCCCTGCGGGCCGGGGGGCCGGGATCCCGGCCGGGAGGCGGGCGACGGCGGAGCGGCCGGTTCCGCCGCGGCGGGCGTCGACGACCGGTCGCGATGTCCTGATCCGAACGGTGGCCTTCCCTCCGCGTCCCGGTCGGCGGCCGGCCGCAGCCGTCCGCTCCGGATCGGCGACCCCTCGTGTCCGTCCGGGCACGCTGCGTCGACGATCCGTAGCGGAATCCCCGCTTCAGGGAATCTGCACATCGAATGCCCAACCGGGTCACGGCGAGCGAGGGTTCTGCACAACTGCGCGGCCGTCGTCATGGCATAGGTGCGGGAGTGTCCGTTTGGCCGCGAGAGCGCCCCTCGCTCATCCGAGCGAACTCGGCCCGTGGTGTGAAGAAGTCGCCGACAAGCGGTGGGCGCGCCTGCACGGTTTACCGCTCCTGTGACGCAAGTTCCCAGGTGGGACGGGTGATTGATTGGAAGCGTCGGCCGTGGACCTGCTTTGATCCAACGCATCGCAGGGCCGCAGCGGCCTCCCGGAAACGGGAAGCCCGGGCCCGGCGATCGCGGCCGTCGTCTGTCCCCAGAGGGGGCCGCTCCCCCTTATGAGATATCCATGTGAAGGGAAGTTCCCCCATGAACTCCACCCCCCAGGTTGAGACCGTCGAGATCTCCGACGCCGAGCTGGACAACGTCTCCGGCGGTCTGTCCCTGAACGCCGTCGGCACCGTCACCGGCCTGGTGGACGGCATTGCCCCGGTTTCCGGCCTGGTCAACACGGCCGTCGGCACCGTCGAGGGCGTCACCGGCCTCAACACGGCCCCGGTCACCAACCTGGTCGCCGGTCTCTGATCGCGCCCTGTGTGACCCCCGCGAGTCCCGGAGCCCTCACCCGGCTCCGGGACTCGTCGGCGTCCTGACCCTCCCGGGGGAAGTCCCGTGCAGTTCCGTCAACAGGCCCTCGCCAAGCTCCAGTCACCGGAGGAACTCGACCTGCCGGTGCGTTTCGCGCGCCCTCAGGGCTGGCTGGTGCTGGCCGTGACCGTGGTCGTCGTCGTGGCCGCGTCGGTGTGGGCGGTGACCGGTTCGGTCGCCTCCACGGTGAGCGCGCCCGCCGTCCTCACCCACGGCGAGGGCAGCTACGTCCTCCAGAGCCCGGTCGCCGGTCAGGTCACCGCGGTGCTCGCTCGGGAGGGCCGCCGACTGCCCGCCGACGCGCCCGTGCTGAAGGTGCGCACGGCCGACGGCGACACCGTGGTGCGGACGGTCGCCGCCGGCCGGGTCACCGCGCTCGCCGCCACGATCGGACAGATCATCTCCACCGGCGCGAACGTCGCCGCCGTGGAGAAGGTCGCCGACGCCGACGACCCGCTGTACGCGACGGTGTACGTCCCCGCGCAGAACGCGGCCTCCGTGCCGGTCGGCGCGCCCGTCGACCTCACGGTGCAGACCGTTCCCGCCCAGGAGTTCGGCGTGCTGCGCGGCCATGTGAAGACGGTCGACCGCACCGCCCAGTCGGCACGGCAGATCTCCGCCTTCCTCGGCGACAGCCAGCTGGGCGAGCAGTTCACCGAGGACGGCCGCCCGGTGGCGGTGCTGGTGCGTCTCGACCGGTCCGCGTCGACGAAGAGCGGCTACCGGTGGTCGTCGGCGCAGGGTCCGCCGTACGCCCTCGACTCCATGACCATGGCCACCGGTTCGATCCGGCTCGCCGACCAGCGTCCCGTCGACTGGCTGCTGCCATGAGCGCCGACGAGCGGACCCGCGGCCGGCGCCGGGCAGCGCCGCCGCCGCGGCGCACGGTCCCCAAGTCCTCGGCGAAGACGGTCCGTACGCCCACGGTGCTCCAGATGGAGGCCGTCGAGTGCGGGGCCGCCTCGCTCGCCATGGTCCTCGGACACCACGGCCGGCACGTCCCGCTGGAGGAGCTGCGCATCGCGTGCGGCGTCTCCCGCGACGGCTCGCGCGCCAGCAACCTGCTTAAGGCGGCCCGCGGTTACGGACTGACGGCCAAGGGCATGCAGATGGACCTGGCGGCCCTCGCCCAGGTGAAGGCGCCGGCCATCCTCTTCTGGGAGTTCAACCACTACGTCGTCTACGAGGGCATCGGCCGGCGCCTCGGCCGCCGGGGCGTGTTCGTCAACGATCCGGGCAAGGGCCGGCGGTTCGTGCCGATGGAGGACTTCGACGGCAGTTTCACCGGGGTCGTGCTGGTCCTGGAGCCCGGCGAGGGGTTCGAGCGGGGCGGGCGCAGACCGGGCGTCCTGGGCGCGATGCCGGCCCGGCTGCGCGGCACCGCGGGCACGATGCCGGCGGCCGTGCTGGCGAGCCTGCTGCTGGTGCTGGTGGGCGCGGCGGTGCCGGCGCTCAGCCGGACCTACATCGACATGTTCCTGATCGGTGGTCAGACCTCGCTGCTGACCGTGCTGTTCGCGTCGATGGGCGCCTGCGTGGCGCTCACGGTCGCCCTCACCTGGCTCCAGCAGGCCAATCTGCACCACGGCCGGATCATCTCCTCGACACTGTCCAGCGCGCGGTTCCTGCGTCATCTGCTGCGGCTGCCGGTGACCTTCTTCTCGCAGCGCAGCCCGGCCGACCTCGTCCAGCGCCTCCAGTCCAACGACGCGGTCGCCGAGACGCTGGCCCGCGATCTCGCCTCGGCGGGCGTGGACGCGGTGGTCGTCGTCCTGTACGCCGTCCTCCTCTACACCTACGACCCGCAGCTGACGTACGTCGGCGTCGGGGTGGCCCTGCTCAACGTCGTCGCCATGCGGATCGTCGTCCGGATGCGGGCGACGCGGACGGCGAAGCTGCGCGCCGACAACGCGCGGCTGACCAACACGGCCTACACCGGGTTGCAGTTGATCGAGACGATGAAGGCGACCGGCGGGGAGGACGGGTACTTCCGCAAGTGGGCCGGGCAGCACGCCACGACGCTGGAGGAGCAGCAGCGCCTCGGGGTGCCGAGCGCCTGGCTGGGCGTGGTCGCGCCGACCCTCGCCACGCTCAACAGCGCGCTGATCCTGTGGATCGGGGGCATGCGGGCGATCGAGGGGCACATCTCGGTGGGCCTGCTGGTCGCCTTCCAGGCGCTGGTCACGCGCTTCACCGCGCCGCTGACCCGGCTGAACGGAGTCGCGGGCCGGATCCAGGACTTCGCGGCGGACGTGGCCCGGCTGAAGGACGTGGAGAACTTCCGCTCCGACCCGCTCTACGACCGCCGCGCGGGCGCCGACTCCACACGACGGCTGCGCGGTCACGTCGAGCTGGAGAACATCGCCTTCGGCTACAGCCCGCTGGACAAGCCCCTGCTGACCGGGTTCGACCTGACGGTGGGTCCGGGGCGGCAGGTGGCGCTGGTGGGCGGCTCCGGGAGCGGCAAGTCGACGGTGTCCCGGCTGATCTCGGGGCTGTACACGCCGTGGGAGGGCGTGATCCGCATCGACGGGCTGCGACTGGAGGACATCCCGCGCGGGGCGCTCGCGTCCTCGGTCTCCTTCGTCGACCAGGAGGTGTTCCTCTTCGAGGGCTCGGTCCGCGACAACGTGGCCCTGTGGGATCCGTCGATCCCCGACGACGCCGTCGTCGACGCGCTGCGGGACGCGGCTCTGCTCGACGTCGTCCTGCGCCGGCCCGGCGGCGTCCACAGCCGGGTCGAACAGGACGGCCGCAACTTCTCCGGCGGTCAGCGCCAGCGGCTGGAGATCGCCCGGGCGCTGGTGCGCCGGCCGAGCGTCCTGGTCCTGGACGAGGTGACCAGCGCGCTGGACGCGGAGACCGAGCAGACGGTGATGGACAACCTGCGCCGGCGCGGCTGTGCGTGCGTGGTGATCGCCCACCGGCTCAGCACGGTGCGCGACAGCGACGAGATCGTCGTGCTCCAGCACGGCACGGTCGTGGAGCGCGGCCGGCACGAGGAACTGGTGGCGCGCGGCGGTGCGTACGCGGCCCTGGTCAGGGAGCGGTGAGATGACAGCGGGAACCGGGGACGACGTCGTGCTCGGCGCACTGGGGCAGCTGGGGGCGCGGATCGACTGCGCCGGTCTCGGCCGTCTGGACCTGGAGGGTCCGCAGGTGCTGTGGCTGGTCGCGGCGGGCGCGCTCGACCTGTTCGCGGTGGACGCGGAGCAGCAGGGCCACTGGCATCACCTGGGCCGTCTGGAGGCCGGGGCCCTGCTGGTGGGCCCGGTGGCCGGGCCCCGGCACACGCTGGTCGCCCGCCCCTCGCGCGACTGCGTGGTGCACCGGGTCGGGCTGCGGGAGCTGTACCAGCCGGCGAGCACACGGACCTGGTCCTACGACGAGTACGGCAACCCCCAGTACGTGCCGCCCACGTCGAGCCCTCTGGAGTACGCGCTCGCCCTGGGCGTGGGCCGCGGGCTGTCGGTCCTCTTCCAGGCGCCGCTGGCCGCCGAGGGCGCGTCCGAGGACGGCGGCTCCCCCCTGCGGGCGCCGGCGGGCACGGGCGACGACGACGACGTGTTCTGGATGCAGGTGCCGCCCGGCAGCGTGCAGTACGGCTCGCTGTACGGCGCGGAGGCGGCCGCCGACCTGCTGATGGACCCTGCCGTGTGGCAGTCCGTGGTCGACCAGCAGTACCGGCTGCTGACCGCGCTGGACCGCTGGATCGAACAGCTGGAACGCAGCCACGAGACGCGTACGGCCGCCGGGATCAAGGCGGGTGAGACGGTCCGCGCCCAGGCCGACCGGACGCTGCTCGCGTCGATCGGCGGGAAGCCGGACCGGCGGGCGACGTCCGCCGACGCCGACGCCACCTTCGCCGCCTGCCGGCTGGTCGCCCGGGCCGCCGGGATCAGTCTGACCGAGCCGTCCCGGGCGGGCGCCGACAGCGACCGGCTCGACCCGGTCGAGCGGGTCGCCCTGGCCTCCCGGGTGCGCGCCCGGGCCGTGCGCCTGGACGGCCGCTGGTGGCGGGACGACGTGGGCCCGCTGGTCGGTCACCGGGCGCTGTCCGGGGCGCCGGTGGCGCTGCTGTGGCGGCGCGGCGGCTACGTCGCCGTGCATCCCGCGACCGGGCGCGAGACCCCGGTCGAGAAGGCCAACGCGGCGGACTTCGAGCCGCGGGCCGTCATGTTCTACCGGCCGCTGCCGGAGCGGAGCCCCGGCCCGCTCGGCCTGCTGCGGTTCAGCATGCGCGGCACCGGCTCGGACCTGACGAACCTGCTGCTCAGCGGGCTGGTGACGGTGGTGATCGGAGCGCTGGTGCCGATCGCGACGGGCAAGGTCCTCGGCGAGTACGTACCGAGGGCGCAGCAGGATCCGATCGTGCAGGTGTGTCTGGCCGTCATGGTCAGCAGTGTGGTGGCGGCGGCGTTCATGCTGTTGCAGAACCTGACCATCCTGCGTCTGGAGGGCCGGATCGAGGCGGCGCTCCAGCCCGCGGTGTGGGACCGGCTGCTCAGGCTGCCGACGAAGTTCTTCGCCGAGCGGTCCACGGGTGAGCTGGCGAGCGCCGCCATGGGCATCAGCGCGATCCGCCGGCTGCTGGCGGGCCTCGGTCCGTCGGTGGCGCAGTCCGTCACCGTCGGCGCCATGAACCTGGGGCTGCTGCTGTGGTACAGCGTGCCGATGGCGCTGGCGGCGGTCGGGATGCTCACCGTCGTGGCCGCGGTGTTCCTGGGTCTCGGGTTGTGGCAGGTGCGCTGGCAGCGGCGGCTCGTGGTGCTCTCCAACAAGCTCAACAACCAGGCGTTCCAGACGCTGCGCGGTCTGCCGAAGCTGCGGGTGGCGGCGGCCGAGAACTACGCGTACGCGGCCTGGGCGGCGCAGTTCGCGCGCAGCCGTGAGTTGCAGCAGCGGCTCGGCCGGATCAAGAACCTCAACACGGTGCTGGGCGCGGTGTACCTGCCGCTGTGCTCGCTGCTGATGTTCATGCTGCTGGCCGGTCCGGCCCGGGGCGCGCTGTCGGCTGCGGACTTCCTCACCTTCAACACGTCGATGACGATGCTGCTCACCTCGGTGACGTCGCTGACCGGCGCGTTCGTGTCGGCGGTGGCCGCGCTGCCGCTGTTCGAGGAGATCCGGCCGGTGCTGGAGGCGACCCCCGAGGTCCGCACGTCGAACACCCGCCCGGGCCGGCTGACCGGCGCGCTCGAGGCCCGCCGCCTGTCGTTCCGGTACTCCGACGACGGTCCGCTGGTCCTCGACGACGTCTCCTTCGAGGTGCGGCCGGGCGAGTTCGTCGCGATCGTCGGCCCGAGCGGCTGCGGCAAGTCCACGCTGCTGCGCCTCCTCATCGGCTTCGACCGGCCGGTGTCGGGCAGTGTGCTGTACGACGGCCAGGACCTGGCCGCGCTCGACCAGTCGGCGGTGCGCCGCCAGTGCGGGGTGGTGCTCCAGCACGCGCAGCCGTTCACCGGCTCCCTGCTGGACGTCATCTGCGGCACGGAGGCCTACACGCCCGAGGAGGCGATGGCGGCCGCCGAGATGGCGGGTCTCGCGGAGGACATCGCGCGCATGCCGATGGGGCTGCACACGATCGTCTCGGGCAGCGGGTCGGTCTCGGGCGGCCAGCGTCAGCGTCTGATGATCGCCCAGGCGCTGATCCGCAGGCCGCGGATCCTGTTCTTCGACGAGGCGACCAGCGCGCTGGACAACGAGACGCAGCGCACGGTCATCGAGAGCACCCGCAAGCTCAACGCCACACGCGTGGTCATCGCGCACCGCCTGTCGACGGTGCTGGACGCCGACCGGGTCATCGTGATGGAGAACGGCAGGGTCGCCCAGCAGGGCGCGCCCGCCGATCTCCTCGCGGACACCGGCGGGCGGCTGCACGAGCTGGTCCGGCGCCAGCTGGCCTGAGGGCCCGTGCCCGCTCCTCCCCCGTCCGTTCCCCTTCCGCCCGCCCCGGCTCGGCCCGTCCGAGCCGGGGCGCACTAACGAAACTTGACCGTTTCGCTGAAACTGGTCTAGCCTCGATGTGTACGAAACAGTTTCGTTTACGTGTTCTTTGCCCTTCGTTCCTGGAGTGGTTCCCATGCCTTCGAAGACCTTGACGGACGGCACCCGCCCGGGCGCCGCACAGGAGCCGTCCGCGGCATCCGCGGAGTCCACCAGAAAGTGGTGGATCCTCGCGGTCGTCGCCCTCGCCCAGCTGATGGTGGTGCTGGACGCCACCATCGTGAACATCGCCCTGCCCTCCGCCCAGGCCGACCTCGGCTTCTCCGACGGCAGCCGGCAGTGGATCGTCACCGCCTACGCGCTGGCCTTCGCCTCCCTGCTGCTGCTCGGCGGCCGCATAGCCGACCTCTTCGGCCGCAAGACGGCCTTCCTGATCGGCGTCGTCGGCTTCGCCGCGGTCTCCGCGCTCGGCGGCGCGGCCACCAACTTCGAGATGCTGGTCACCGCCCGCGCGCTCCAGGGCGCCTTCGGCGCGCTCCTCGCACCGGCCGCCCTGTCGCTGCTCAACACCACGTTCACCGACGCCAGGGAACGGGCGAAGGCCTTCAGCGTCTACGGAGCCATCGCCGGCGCCGGCGGCGCGGTGGGCCTCCTCCTCGGCGGCGTGCTGACCGACGCGCTCGACTGGCGCTGGACGCTCTACGTGAACGTGGCGATCGCCGTCGTCGCCTTCGCGGGCGGCTGGGTCCTCCTCACCAACCACCGCGACGCCGGGAACTCCAAGCTGGACGTGCCCGGCACCCTCTTGGTCGCCTCCGGACTGTTCGCCCTGGTCTACGGCTTCTCCAACGCCGAGACGCACGACTGGGGTTCGCCGCTGACCTGGGGCTTCCTGATCGCCGGCGGACTGCTGCTCGCGGCCTTCTCCTGGTGGCAGACGCGAGCCGCGCACCCGCTGCTGCCGCTGCGCATCCTCTTCGACCGCAACCGCGCCGCCTCCTTCCTCGCCGTGCTGATCTCCGGCGCCGGCATGTTCGGCGTGTTCCTCTTCCTCACCTACTACCTTCAGCTCAACCTCGGCTTCAGCCCGACGAAGACGGGTGTCGCCTTCCTGCCGATGGTCGGCGCGCTCATGGTGGCGGCGCAGGTCGGCACGACCGTCCTGGTGCCGCGCCTCGGCCCGAAGACGGTCATCCCGCTGGGCTTCGCCGTCGCCGGAGTCGGCATGGCCTGGCTCACCGGGATCGGCGTCGGCTCGCACTACCTGAGCGCGGTGCTGCCCCAGCTGATCGTCACCGGGCTCGGCCTCGGTCTCGTCATGCCGCCCGCCATGCAGCTGGCCACCGGCGGAGTGGCCGCCGAGGACGCGGGCGTGGCCTCCGCCACCGTCAACGCCATGCAGCAGGTGGGCGGTTCGATCGGCACGGCGCTGCTGAACACGCTCGCCGCGAGCGCCGCGACCGACTACCTGGCCGGCAAGGACCCGACGAACAAGCTGGTGCAGGCGCAGGCCACCATCGAGAGCTACACCACCGCCTTCTGGTGGTCGGCCGGATTCTTCGCGGCCGGCGCGGTCATCGCCTTCGTGCTGTTCCGCCGAGGCGTCCCCGAGCAGGACGCGGACGCCGCCCCGGTGGTCCACATGTGACGGGCCCTCGGATCCACGGGCCACACCAGGAAAAGGGGCCGCCGTCCACGAGGGACGGCGGCCCCGCCGCGTGACGACGGGGCGCGCGCCCGCGGCGGTGAACGCGCGCGGGCCGAACGCGGCGGGCACGCGCGGCGAACGCCCGCGCGGAGTGGACAGGTTTGGGCCTGGGTACTCGCGGGCCATGAGAATCAGCGTTCTGGACGTCGGGTCGAACACCGTCCGTCTGGTGGTGGCGGACGCGGCGGGCGGCGTTCCGCTCCCGGTGCACACCGCGAAGTGGCGGCTGCGGCTGTCCGAGCAGGTCGCGCCGGGTGACCCCATTCCGGACGAGGCCGTGGACCGGCTCGTGGCCGCCGTCGACGCGGCCGCCCGCACGGCCGACCACTGGGGCGCGACCGGCCCGCTGGCCTTCGCGACCGCCGTGGTGCGCGCGGCCCCCAACCAGCGCGAGGTGCTGCGCGCGGTCCGGGCCCGGACCGGTGTCGCCCTGTGCACGCTGCCCGGCGAGGTGGAGGCCGAACTCACCTTCCTCGGGGCCCGCCGCTGGATGGGCTGGCGCTCCGGCCCGCTCGCCCTGCTCGACATCGGGGGCGGCTCGTTCGAGGTGGCCTTCGGCCGGGGCCGTCTGCCGGACTTCGTGGCCTCGCTGCCGCTCGGGGCGGGCCGGCTCACCCATGACTTCTTCACCGGCATCGACCCGCCGACCCCGGAGCTGCTGCGGGCGGCCCGCCGCAGGATCCGCCACCAGCTCAGGGACGTGGCCGCCCGCATCCGCTGGGAGGGGCCGCGCACGGCGGTGGCCACCTCCCGCACCTTCCAGCAGCTGGGCCGGCTGTGCGGGGCGGCGCCCGGCCGCCACGGCCCCTTCATGGACCGCACCCTGCACCGCCGCGACCTGCGCGAGGCCATCGACACCCTGGCCGCCCTGCCCGCGCCCGAGCGCGCCCGGCTGCCCGGCATCTCCGCCCCGCGCGCGGCGCAGAGCCTGGCCGGCGCGGTGATCGGCCACACGGCGATGAAGCTGACCGGGCTCCGATCGGTCACCGTCTGCCCGTGGGCGATCCGCGAGGGCGTCATGCTGCGTCACCTGGAGGACGGCCCGGCCTGGTGGGCGGAGGTCGCCCGGCTCGCCGAGGACGAGCCGGACGCCCCCGCGGAGCCGGTCCCCCTGCGGCTCGCCCAGCACGGCCGTTAGCGACCAGGACGCCCCGGCCGCGCCCGGCGAAGGGCGTGCCCCACCCCGACGAAAGGGAACCCACCGTGTCCGACCACGAACAACGCGACTCCGGCCAGGAGCGGCCCAGGACCGCGCTGGAGGAGCTCATGCGCGAGATAGAGGAGGCCGAGACGCACGTCGACGGCCCCGACTGCGAGGACCACCAGCACAGGGGCGAGGCGGCCGACGCCCTCACCACCAACCGGCGGGCCCAGGAGGAGTCCGAGGGCCACTGAGCCCCGGACAGGCGCCCGGACGGGCGGGTGAGGCGGCCGCTCCGCACGTCGCACGGGTGGCCGGCCGGGCGTGGGGTACCCGGCCCGCATGGCACACGACCCCCAGGGACCACGGCTGCCGGACGCCCGCGGTCCGGTCTCCGCAGCGGTCCGCGCGTACCTGTCGGACACCGGCCCGCTCCCCGCGGCCGCGACGGTCGCCGCCGCGTCCCCGTACGGCGACGACCTCCAGCTGGCGCTGTACCTCTGCTACGAGCTCCACTACCGCGGATTCTCGGGGGTTGCCCCGGACCGCGAGTGGGATCCGGACCTGCTGCGGGTGCGGGCCGAACTGGAGCGGCTCTTCCTGACCGCCCTGCGCGAGGACACCCCGGTCCACGCCGACGTCGACGAGGCCCTCGCGGATCTCCTCGTCGAGCCCGTCGACGGGGCCGGCGTCAGCCACTTCCTGGCCGGCGAGGGCGAGCGGTGGCAGGTGCGCGAGTACGCGATGCAGCGCTCGCTGTACCACCTCAAGGAGGCCGACCCGCACGCCTGGGTGCTGCCGCGGTTGTCGGGCCGGGCCAAGGCGGCGATGGCGGCGGTGGAGTTCGACGAGTGGGGCGGCGGCCGCGCCGACCGCGTCCACGCCCGGCTGTTCGCCGACCTGATGACGGACCTGGGGCTGGACACCGCCTACGGCCGCTACCTGGACGTCGCCTGCGCCGAGGTGCTGGCCACGGTCAACCTGATGTCCCTGCTCGGCCTGCACCGGTCCCTGCGGGGCGCCCTCGTGGGCCACTTCGCGGCGGTGGAGATCACCTCCTCGCCCGGCTCCCGGCGGCTCGCCGAGGCGATGCGCCGCACCGGCGCCGGGCCCGCCGCCGTGCACTTCTACGACGAGCACGTCGAGGCCGACGCGGTGCACGAGCAGGTCGTGCGCCACGAGGTGATCGACGGCCTGCTCGCCGACGAGCCCCGGCTGGCCGCCGACGTCGTCTTCGGTCTGGACGTCACCGGGTTCCTGGAGGACCGCCTCGCCGACCGCCTGCTCACGGCCTGGCGCGCGGGCGAGTCCTCGCTGCGGCCCACGCCGCGGGACTCCGCCGGCACGGGGGCCGCCGCGCGCCCGGATGACGAGAAGGTCCATATCTCCTGAAGGCCGGGGTACCCGGGCGGCATGGACTCCCCCGCCGACAGGCCCTGCCGGATCAGCGTCCAGCGCCGTGGCCCCCTGCTCGTCGAGGGCCCGGTCGAGGTGGAGCTGGAGGACGGCACCACCGTCGTCTCCGACCGCTTCCGGGTCGCCGTGTGCACGTGCCGGCGCAGCCGCCGCTACCCCTGGTGCGACACCAGCCACCGCGACCGCGAGCGCAAGCCCTCCTAGTGCACGTCTGCGCCCCCGGAACCGGCCAGCCGGTTCCGGGGGCGCAGACGTGATGATCCCGGAGGCCGGGCGGGGGCCCCACTCCGCCCGCCCGTCCTCCGGGTGCGAGATCACGACGGTCCCTCGCCTAAGGGGCTCGCACTCCCCACTTCACGAGCCTCTCTCGGTGTCCACGAGGACCGCGCGATCCCGGTCTCAGAACGCGAAGAGGCTGCTCACGGCAGCGTTCTTCACGCATTCGTTGGCGAAGGTGCGCTCGAAGTCGACGCGCTTGCCCTGCCACACGCCGTCGACGGTGACGACCACTGGGTCGTACTGCCTCGTACACACGGCGCCGCCCGGACCCGCCAGCAGGTCGAGGTCGCCGCCGGCCGCGCGCAGTTCGGCGCAGGCCCGGGCGGCGGAGGGGTGGGTGCCGGACGGGGTCGGGGCGCAGTTCAGGGTCACGGCCCGGGCCGCGTCGACGGTGGCGGCGCTGTCTCCGTGGCCCACGGTCAGCACGAGTGCCGACGGGGCGTAGAGGGAGGTGGGCGCTGCGGCCGGGGCGGCGAGCGCGGGTCCGGTGAGGGATCCGCAGACGGTGGCGGCCGTGAGGCCGAGGGTCGCTGCCCAGCGCGCGGTGTTCCGCATTGTGTGCATCCTTCCGCTCGATTCGGGGGTGTGCCGGTCCGGCCCGATCGGTGCCGGACGCGGCGAGCGCGAGTCTGCCGAGTCCGCCGCCGAATCTCACATCGACCCCATGGGTTTCAGTAACCTTGCGTGTTGAAGCAGTGGCGTGAAGTCACGGGATTCGAACGTTCCAACGCCATAAGTAAGCGCTTCTTGATCCCTTCGGACCTCTCGGTGACCGGTTTTCATAGCTCCGTTAATCGGCCTGAAACATTCCGCTCTTCGCCTCCCGGCCCGGTCGACGCCCCGGCGTTCCGCTCTCGGCGGACTCCTTCCCGACCCCTTGCGTTCACCGACCTGCGGAGTAATCGTCATTACATGATTACCACCGAACAGCACGAGAAGCTGAGGGGCTGGTTCGCGGGCCGGCTGCCCGACGACCTCTTCGAGGAACTGACCGACGTCACGGCCGATCGCGAGGAGATCACCGTGGTCGGCCGCATCGCCGCCCCCCGGCTGGCCGAGGACGCCCCGGCCGCCGAACGCCGGGCGGCCGTCGACGCGCGGATCCAGGAGTTCCGCGAACGCACCCGCGAGACCCGGATGGCCGTCGCCCGCGACGCCGAGCACCGCTTCCGGCACAAGGTGTCCTGGGGTGTGGTGTGCGACGGGGAGCGGGCCCTGTTCACCCATGTCGCCGCGCCCGTGATGACCCGGCTGCGCCAGCCCGAGCGCCAGGTGCTCGACACCCTGATCGCCGCGGGCGTGGCCCGCAGCCGCAGCGACGCGCTCGCGTGGTGCGTCCGGCTCGTCCAGCGCCACACCGACGACTGGCTCACCGAGCTGCGCGAGTCCCTCGAACACGTCCAGCGGGTGCGGGCCCAGGGCCCGGACGCGTCCCCCGACCCGTCCGGCGCGCCGGACCCGGCCGACGGCGCCCCGGACGGCGCATGAGCGCCGAAGCCCCCCTCTGCCGCCCGCCCACCCGCCGGTATCGTCGCCGTGCGACGGCGACGCGGGGCGTCGACGGGACGACGAGAGGCGGCACGCGCGGATGGCCGAGCACTGGGCGGACTTCCAGTACGAGATCTATCTGAACGGGATGACGGGCGCGGTCCCCCGGCTGCCCACCGACCTGACCCGGCTGGAGGAGCTCACCGAGCGGCGCCTCGGGCCCGGCCCGGTCGGATACGTGGCGGGCAGCGCCGGGGACGGCAGCACCGCGCGGGCCAACCTCGCCGCCCTGGAGCGCCGCCGGATCGTGCCGCGCATGCTGCGGGACGTCCACGAACGGGACCTGTCGGTCGAGGTGCTGGGGCGGGCGCTGCCCGCGCCGCTGGCGCTCGCGCCGGTCGGCGTGCTGTCGATCATGCACCCCGAGGCGGAGTCCGCCGCGGCGCGCGCGGCGGCCGCGCACGGGGTGCCGTACATCCTGTCGTCGGCGTCCAGCACGCCGATCGAGCGGGTGGCGGAGGTCATGGGGGACGCCGAGCGGTGGTTCCAGCTGTACTGGTCCAAGGACCTCGACGTGACCCGCAGCTTCCTCGGCCGGGCGAAGGCGAGCGGGTTCAGCGTGCTCGTCGTCACCCTGGACACCCCGCTGCTGGCCTGGCGGCCCCGCGACCTGGACCAGGCGTACCTGCCGTTCCTGTACGGCGTGGGCACCGCCAACTACTTCACCGACCCGGCCTTCCTCGCGGGCCTGGCCAAGCCCGTGCACGAGGACCGTGACGCGGCCGTCCTGCGTTTCGTCTCCCTGTTCGCCGACCCGGGCAAGACCTGGCCGGACCTGGCGTTCCTGCGGGAGAACTGGGACGGCCCCATCGTCCTCAAGGGCGTGCTGCATCCGGACGACGCCCGGCTGGCCGCCGACGCCGGGATGGACGGCGTCGTCGTCTCCAACCACGGCGGCCGCCAGGTGGCCGGGTCGGTCGCGGCGGCCGACGCGCTGCCGGAGGTGGCGCGCGCGGTCGGCGACCGGCTGGCCGTGCTGTTCGACAGCGGGATCCGCACCGGCGCGGACGTCTTCAAGGCGCTCGCGCTCGGCGCGCGGGCGGTGCTGCTCGGCCGCCCCTACGCGTACGGGCTCGGCCTCGACGGACAGGCCGGCGTCGAGCACGTGATCCGCTGTCTGCTCGCCGAGTTCGACCTCACCCTGGCCCTGTCCGGCCACGCCCGCCCGGCGACGGTCGGCCCCGCGGACCTCGTCGAGGCCCCGCTCTGACCCGCCGCGGACGCCCGCCGACGGCCCGCCGGCGTCCGCGCCCGCACGGCGGGATGACGCGTTCGGGCCGTCGGCCCGGCGTCAGGCCGTGCCGTCGGGGAGGCCGACGGGCCGGGCCGACGGCGGTGCGTCCGCGCCGGTGACCGCCGGCGAACCGGGCGTCGCGGAGGCGACGTCGGTCAGCCAGCGCTGGCCGGTGGAGTGGTCGCGGACCTTGACGACGACGTCGGCGCCCGCCTCCTCGCCGGCCGTCGCCAGGGCCAGCGCGTCGTCCCAGCGGGGCAGCAACTCGCCCTGCACGGTCAGGTCGTAACGGACGTCCTCACCGCGGGCGTCGGTGGCGTCGGCGCACGCGCCGAGGATCACCACACCGGCGTCCGCGTGCGAGTCGACGCACAGGTCGGGATGGGCCGCGCTGCGCAGCTGCCCGTCGTCGCCGTACGACCACGCCTGCGTCTCCGCGGACGAACAGGCCGCCAGCTGCACGGCGGCGCCCGCCTGCGCCTCTCCCCGGATGTCCAGGCACAGGTCGGAGGCCGCGTTGCGCAGCCTGGTCTGCCGGGGCGGGGTGGGCAGTTGGGCCGTCCCGGGAGCCCCCGGCGAGGCGGCGCCCGTCTGCGAGTCGGTGCCCGGGGCGCTGCCGCTGGTGGAGGCGGCCGGGTCGGCGCCACCGTCGTCCGACCACATGCCGGCCGCCAGCAGGGTCGTCAGCAGGCCGGCCGAGGCCAGGCCGACGCCGGTGAACAGCGCACGCGGCGAGCGGGCCGCCCCGGACGCCCGGCGGCGGGGCGAGGGAATGCGCGCCAGCAGGTTGCCGCCCCGGCCGCGCGTGCCGCCGCCACCGCCGCGATGACGGGCCGAGCCCTTGAGACGGACGGTCTGCTGCTTGGCGCGCCCGGGGCGGGTGTCGTGGTAGCGCCTGGCTCCCCAGCCGAGCACCGACTCGGCCAGCAGCACGCCGAGGCCGCTCTCGAACTGGCCCAACTGCTCGGCGGCGGAGCGGCAGTAGCGGCACTCGTCCAGATGCCGCCGCACGTCCGGCAGCAGTTCGCCGCCGCGCCGGATGGGAACGTCGAGGAGCCGGTTGTAGAAGCGGCAGTCCTTGCTCGGGGCGAGTTCCCGGTGGGCGCGCACGATGCCCTCGCGGAGCTTGTCGCGCGCCTGGTCGAGGACGGCGGACACGGTGTCGGTGTCCATGCCGAGCAGGCCGGCGGCGACGGTGGGCGCCTCGGCCTCGACCTCCACATGCCACAGGACGCAGCGGGCGACCGGGGGAAGCCCCTGGAACGAGCGCTCCGCCAGCACCCGGTTCTCCGGGGTCAGGGACTTCGACGTGCGCATCCCCCGGGCGCCGGCCGGCTTGCGCAGCACGGGCAGGACGCCGGACAGCCCTTCGTCCGCCGACCACAGCGCGGCCGTGTCCCGCACCGTGACCAGCAGCCGGGGGCGCAGCGCGGTGCCGGGCTCGCCCAGCTTGAGCCGGTCGAAGACCTGGTGGAAGACGGCCGTGGTGAGCATGGACGCGGCGCTCCCGGAGGAGGCGAGGCAGATGACCGCGTACTCGTTGACCGGCCGCCAGTGCCGGGCGATCAGCATGGCGGTGGACTGGGCCACCTCGCTGTCCGCGCCGCCGCGTATCCCGGCGGCGAGGGACTCGTCGGATTCTCCGGGTCCTCCACCGGGCGGCGGGTAGGGCGGAAGAGGAGGCTGAGGGGTGGGCACTGAGCGAATTCCTTTGGTACGTACCTGTTCGGTGCGGCTGGGAGCGGGAATTCGCCTCCGCCGACGAACGCAGGGGACCCGGCCATGCCCCCCGCACGGGTGCTTCACCTTTGCACAACCAAGTCGGGCACAACAAGGCGGCGACTGAAGCCGCGCTTATTGATGGAATGTCGATAACGCCTTCCTGCTCCGGCCGAGTCGCACTCCCTCGGCCGCATCATGGCGGCTGGGCCGAATTCCGCCCCCGCACCCCGTGTGAAAAGCGCACACCCAGCGAAGGGCCGCGCACGCTCCCGGCGCACCGGCCCGCGTAGTTGGCTGGAACCGGCCACTTCCTCGGAGGCCCCGCGCAGGACGGCGGCTCTCCTGCGCGAAACGGCCGCCGGCCTTGCTCCTCCCGCCCTCGGCCGGCGGCCCGAGGCACGTCACACGCCTCGGGCGTCCAGGACGCGCCTGCGGGCGTCTAGATCTGCCAGGACCTCAGACGGTCGGCCGCTCCGTAGACGTCGGTCTTGCCGTCGAGCAGGTCACGGGCGAGGTCGACGAGCGCGCCGTACGGCGGATCGATGCCGACGCCGCTGGTGAACATGTACGCCACCGCCGTCGCACAGGCGAAGCGGGCGTTGGCCGAGGGCAGCGGCCTGAGCAGGGTGAGCGTGTGCAGCAGGGCGGCGGCCCGCCAGGCGGGGTCGGAGTCCACGCCGAGCCTGGGCGGATCGACCCGGTGCCGGGCCACGGCGGCGACCAGCGCGGAGAAGTCGTTGACGGTGGGCTGCTCGGGGAGCACCTCTTCGTGGCGCTGGAGCAGCCAGGGCACGTCGATGTGGATGACGGGCGTCATCGGTCAGGCGACCCGCCCCTCGCTCCGGGCGGAACGTTCGTCGTCCGGGAAGGCGGCGGCGAATTCGTCGGCGTGCGAGGCGAAGAACGTGCGGAAGGCCTCCGCGCCCTCCTGGAGCGCCCGGTGCCGCGCTATGTCGGCCGCGGCGGCCTCCCGCACGAGCGCCTTCATCGACGTGCCGCGTTCCTTGGCGATCTGCCGCAGGTCCTCCAGCTCGCGATCGCTGAATTCCACATTGAGGGCTGGCATGCCTTCACGGTACCGCGCGGGTACTTACTCGTAAATATCACCAGGTCAAGCCGGTGACCGCGCGGTACCGCAAGGTGTCCCGCCGGGCCCGTCCCGCCGGGCCCGTCCCGCCGGGGCGGGACTATCCCTGGTCGGCCACGAAGGACGCCATCCGGGCCAGGGCCGCGTTCCAGTTGATCGCGGTCTCGTTGGTCGACCAGGACTGGATGTCGTCGATGTAGCAGAACTGGCCGACGCAGCCCTGGAGCTTGGACTGCGCGTAGGGATCCTGGATGCTCGAGTTCGCTCCGCCCGCCAGAGTCCCCGCCGGCGGGGACGGCAGCTTCGGGTCGAGCTGGTGGGCGTACCAACGGCTGTGCTCGTGCTGGGCGTTGACCTCGCCGTAGCCGGTGACGTACGAGATGTTCAGCGCGTTGCGGCCGAGGATGTAGTCCATGCTCTGCACGGCGGCGTCCCGGTACTTGGAGGCGCCGGTCACGTCGTAGGCGGTCGCGAGGACCACGGCGTTGTTCAGCACCTGGTGGCTGGAGCCCCAGTCGTAGCGGTTGCCGTCCGGCGCGTAGGGCATGCCGTACGGCTGCGAGGCCAGGGCCGCCAGGTACCTGTCGGCGCCCCGCACCACCGAGCGGCGCACCTGGTCGCGACCGGGGAGCTTGCTCGGGACGAGCGCGAGGTCGAGACGGCCGGCGGCCGCCGTGCGGGACCAGTCGAACCCGTAGGGGCCGAAGACGTCGGCGGTGTGCTGCGGCGAGTTCAGCACGTGGTCGGCGTACCGCTTCTCACCGGTCGTCAGGTACAGCTCGGCCGCCGCCCAGTAGAATTCGTCGGTGACGTCGTTGTCGTTGTAGGCGCCGCCGCCGGTGCCGTCGGCCGGGTCCGCGTAGACGGCCGGGTGGGCGAGGGCCGCCGTCCAGGCCTTGCGCGCCGCCGACAGCGCCTTCGCGGCGAAGGCCTTGTCGTAGGGCCGGTAGAGGCGGGCCGCCTGCGCGGCCGTGGCGGCCAGGTTGAGGGTCGCCGCGGTGGTCGGCGGGTGCAGTTCGCGCTGCTGCGGGTCGTCGGCGGGCAGCAGGGGCAGACCGGTCCACTGCGCGTCGTGGATCTTGTGATGGGCCATGCCGGCGAGCGGCTGCCCGTCCGGGACCTGCATCTTCAGCAGGAAGTCCAGCTCCCAGCGGGCCTCGTCGAGGACGTCGGGCACGCGGTTGCCGCTCTCGGGCAGCGCGAGCGTGCCGTCGCCGAGGCTCGCCGGGTGGCCGGTGCGGGCGAGCAGGGAGCGTTCGTAGGTGCTGAGCAGCTCCCAGGCGGCGATCCCGCCGTTGACGACGTACTTGCCGTGGTCTCCGGCGTCGTACCAGCCGCCGGTGACGTCGAGACGGTAGTCGCACTCTCCCGGCCGGCACGGGACGCTCGTGTCGCCCTGGTTGGGGGCGACGCCCACGTGGCCGGCCGCCCTGCCGTAACCGGGCCGCAGGTCGTCGCGGATCGCGATGCCGCTGCGCTGCGTGTAGTAGTACTTCACCGCGTCCAGGCGCAACTGCCGGTAGGCGGCGGCGCCGATGTCGAACGGCCGGCTGGCCTCGCCGTCGGCGACCAGCGTGAACCCGGCGCCGGGCTTGCGGTAGGCGCCGAAGTCGATGGTGTGGACGTTCTGTCCGGAGGAGGCGTCGACTCCCCGCGGCACGCTCCAGCCGTGGGCGACCGTGGCGCCCGCGCTGTTCTTCAGCTGCCAGGGCAGCTTCGCCACGGCGTCGGTCACGAGGGTGGCGTTTTTCGGCCCGGCGGGCAGGTAGGCGACCTGGTTGACGCGCACGCGGGGGCCGGTGTCGGGCTCGTACACCTGCGGCGGCACCCCGCCCAGCAGCGAGACGTCGTCCACGCAGAAACGCCACGGGTCCGCGCTGCCGCCCACCTGGAAGGCGACCTGGCCCTGGGCGCTGTCGATCGGCGAGGTGAACGTGTAGGAGTACGTGTCGCCGGCCGCGTCCAGCACCGGGGTCGCCTCCTGCCAGGTGTCGTACGGCGAGACGGCGAGTCCCACGATCGCCCGCACCGCGTGCCCCTCGGGCACTCCGGAGGCACGGAACGAGAAGCGGTACGTCGTGCCCTTGACCAGGGTGATGTCGTTCTGGCCGATGGCGGAGTCCCAGCGGTTGACGGTGCCCCCGGGCACGTCCGCGCACAACTGGCCCGCGGTGAGGGAGGCGGTGACGTTGCTGGTCCACCAGGGGTCGGCGGTCGTGTCGAACCCGCCGTTCCTGACCTGCTCGACCTCGTCGGCGCCGGCGTTCTGCACGGGCAGGGCGGTGAGCGCCGCGCCCAGCAGGGTCGCGAGGGAGAGCAGGGCCGTTCTGCGTCGTTTCACGTCCAGGCTCCTCGGGGAGGTGCGGGACGCTCCGCGCGAGGTCCGTACGCATCGCGTGGGAGCGCTCCCAAAACGGGATCGCAGAATATAACCGCGGCGCGCCCGTGGGTAGTTGACGGAGCGAAGCTTCGTGACGGATGCGCGGCACGGGACCGGGGGCCGGTGCGTGGGACACGGGGCGGAGGGGGCGCACGGTGGATGTGTCCCGGACGCGGGGAGGTGGCA
>NZ_JAHHIT010000006.1:0-24933 GCF_024539675.1 Streptomyces hilarionis
GGCGGTGGGGGTGGCGGCGGCGACCGGCCGGAGAGCCGGAGGCGTCCCTCGCCGGACCCCTACGGCCGGCGCCCCGGGCCGCCCGGTGCGTCGTGGCACGGGGCGCGGGAGCTGCGCGAGACCGGGACGCCGGCCCTCGTCACCCGCCTCCGCCGACGCCGTACGGCGGGGACGGTCGGTTCAGCAGGGCGTCCGACCGGGCGACGAGCCGGCGCAGTTCGCGGGCGGTCGCGCGGGAGAGGGCCCGCGTCACGGTGTCGAGGAGCGCGCGGGCCTCGAGCGGATCGCCGCAGCACTCCCCGTGCATGCCGCCGCCCTCGTACTCCCGCCACAGCTCGCGCTCGGGGCGGCGGACGTACTCCTGCCACAGGCGCACGGCCTCGGCGATGTCGCCGGACGACAGGTGGTTGCGGGTGCGTTCGAGGCGGCGGAGCTCGGCCAGCGCGCGCGAGGACAGGCCGTCGATGACGGGCTGGTCCGCCGATGCGCGGTGAAGAGAGGCTGCCGCCGCCACGCGGCGGCGCGCTCTACGCGGCACGGGCCTTTCGGTTCGTCGTCATGCCGCCCATCGTGCCACGGCCCGTGCGGGCGCTCGAAGGGTTTTCTCCGGCAGGTGACGGCAGGTGACCGCAGGACCGCCGGGTCACACGGGCGGCCGGGGTTCTCCGTCGAGGGGAACCCCCAGCCGGTCCGCCACCGCGCTCAGGGCCTCCCCGAGAGGGAGGGCGACCCGGGTGAGGGCGTGCCGGTCGCCGCGGGTCGGGTCCCGGTTGACGATCAGCACCGGTTTGCCGGCCTCGGCCGCCTGCCGCACGAACCGCAGCCCGGACATCACCGTCAGCGAGGAGCCCAGGACCAGCAGGGAGGTCGCCTGGTCGACGAGGGCGCGACAGGCCGCGACGCGTGCGGGCGGGACGGCCTCGCCGAAGAACACCACGTCCGGTTTCAGGACGCCCCCGCAGACCGTGCAGGGCGTCACGACGAAGTCCCCGACCTGTGCGTCGGTGAGGTCGGCGTCGCCGTCCGGGTTCAGCCCCGCCGCGACCGGAGCGAAGCCCGCGTTCGCCTGTTCCAGCCGCCGGGCGAGGTCACGGCGGGAGCCGGTCGCCCCGCAGGAGAGGCAGACCACCCGCGCCAGGCTGCCGTGCAGCTCCACGACGTCCTTGCTGCCGGCGGCCTGGTGGAGGCCGTCGACGTTCTGGGTGACGACGCCCGACACCAGGCCGTGCCGGCCGAACGCGGCCACGGCCCGGTGCCCGGCGTTGGGGCGGGCCCGGCCGAAGGTGCGCCAGCCGAGGTGGCTGCGCGCCCAGTACCGGCGGCGCGCCTGCGCCTCGGCCGTGAAGTCCTGGTAGGTCATCGGGGTGTGCCGGCTCAGGCTGCCGCCCGCGCCCCGGTAGTCGGGGATGCCCGATTCCGTGGAGATGCCGGCCCCGCTGAGCACCAGCACACCGCCCCTGCTCAGCGCGTCGGCGACCTGCCGCAGATCCGTGGTGCCGGGCAGCACGTCACCGGCAGGGGTCCAGCTCAGGGTGGGACGCATGCGCATGCCGCCAGGGTACGGAAGGGAACGCCGCGCGGGCTGCCGTGCGCCGCGGAGCACGGCCTCGGGGACGGTGAACGGCCGTTCCGTCGTGGACGCCCGCCCCGGGGAGCCGGGGGCAGCCGGGGCAGCCGGGGGGGGTCAGCCCGCGAGGCGGACGAACTCGGGCTGGTCGAGCAGCCGCAGCCAGCTTCCGTCCGGCTGGCGCCGGACGACCTGCGCCCGCGCGCCGGCGCCGTCCCTGGGCGGGGTCGACGTCAGGGCGATGCCGTCGCTGACGAGCGTCGGCAGCGGAGGCTCCGGCTGGAACCGCGGGCGGCCGGCCAGCACCTTCTCCCACAGCGCGCGGATCGCCTCGCGCCCCACGGTGAGCTCGCCGGGAGGAAACGCCAGTACGGCCTCCTCCTCGTAGAGGGCGGCGACCCCGGCCGCGTCACCGGCGTTGGAGCGCTCGACGAACAGACGCGTGATGTCCTCCGGACGCATGGCCTTCTCGTACTCCGGCATGGGGTTCCTCCTCGGGCGGATTCCGACACTTCCAGCGTGGTCGCCGGACGATCAGAAGTCCAACAGATGGAATTCATCGGAGCTAGAATCCCCAGTCATGGAGCTGAGGCAGCTGGAGTACTTCGTCGCGGTCGCCGAGGAGCGCAACTTCACGCGTGCGGCGGAGCGGGTGCACATCAGCCAGTCCGGCGTCAGCGCCCAGATCCGGCAGCTGGAGCGGGAGCTGGGCGCCGAGCTGTTCGACCGGTCCGCGCGCGCGGTCACCCTCACCGTCGCGGGGAAGGCCGCACTGGACCACGCGCGCGCCGCGCTCGCCGCGGCCGGAGCGGTCGGTCGGGCGGTGGACGAGGTCACCGGCCTGCTCCGGGGCCGGCTCACCGTCGGCATGGTCATCGGCTGCACCCTCACCCCGCTCTTCGACGCGCTCGCCGCCTTCCACCGGGCGCACCCCGCGGTGGAGATCGCGCTGCTGGAGGACAACTCCGACCGGCTCGTCGAGCAGGTGCGCGCCGGCGCCGTCGACGTGGCGCTCACCGGGACCGCGACCCTGCCCGACGGACTGGACGCGCTGACCGTCGTCGGCGAGCGGCTCGTGGCGGCGGCGCCGGCCGGGCACCCCCTGGTGACCCGGCGCCGGGTCACCCTGCGGGACCTGTCGGCGCACCCCCTCGTCTGCATGCCGCCGGGCACGGGCCTGCGCACGGTGTTCGACGCCGCCTGCGCCGCGCGGGGGCTGCGCCCGGCGATCGCGCTGGAGGCCAGTGCGGCCGACGCCGTCGCCGGACTCGCCGCCCGCGGGCTCGGCGTGGCCGTCCTCAGCGCCTCGATGGCCGCCGCCCACGGCGACCGGCTCACCGCTCACCTCATCGACGACCTCGACGCCCCGGCCCTGCTCGCGCTCGTCTGGAAGGGCTCGCGCAACCCCGCGGTGCGCGGGCTGCTGACGCACCTGCGGCGAGCGTTCGGCCTCTCCGGACCCGCACCTGCGTGACCCGGTCGATCGTCTCCGGCGGAGCGGACACACGGGCGGCTACCGACCGGGCCCGGCAGGGAGCGGGGCGGTCGCGGCCGACGCCGGGCCGCTCCGCCGGACCGGCCCGGGCCACTTCGGTCGGGCACGGTTCGGCCGGGCACGGTTCGGTCGGGGCGCTGGGTAGGGTCGTGGCGTGGAGCGCAGCGGGAGGCAGCCGGGGGACGTGGGCGCCGGGGACGTGCGGGGCGAGTCGCCCCGGGCGGCCCGCAGGCTGTGGTGGTGGTCGGCCGGGCTGGTGCTGGCCGTGCCGGGCGCCTCGGTGCTCGTCGCCGGCGCCGGGGACGCTCCTCGGACGGCCGGGGCCGCCGCCCTCGTGCTCGCGCAGGCCTGCGCCCTGAGGTGGCAGTTGCGCGCTCCGGTGGCCGTCCTGGCCGGGACCGCCGCGGCGGGTCTCGCGGTGTGGGCGCTGCTGCCCGAGGTCACCTTGACGGGGGCGCTGCTCGCGGCGCAGATCGCGCTGTGCGCGCTGTCGGCCACCAGGCCGCGGCGGGCGTCGGCGTGGGCACTGGCGGCGATGTGCCTTCCCGGGCCGGCCGCGTTCTGGGCGGGCGGCCCGGCCGGGACGGCGGTCTATCTGCTGACCGTCGTCCTGGCGTGGACCGCGGGGCAGTGGCGCGGTGCGCAGCGGGCGCGGACGCGGGCGGAGACACGCCGGGCCGTGGTGGAGGAGCGCGCGCGGATCGCCCGAGAGGTGCACGACGTCGTGGCGCACACCCTGTCGGTGATGGTCGTCCAGGCGGGCGCGGCGGACGACGTGTTCACCCGGCAACCCGAGCAGGCCCGGCAGGCGCTGCGGGCCATCGAGACGAGCGCCCGTTCGGCGCTCGGCGAACTGCGCCTGCTGCTGCGCGCGTTCGGGCCCGACGCGGAGGAGGGCGAGGCTCCTGAGCGGTGGGAGGCGGGGCCCTCGCTCGCGCGGCTGGACGAGCTCGCCGGCGCCGTGCGCGCGACCGGGCTGACCGTGCACGTGCACCGCGAGGGAGTCACCGACGCGCTGCCGGCCGCGGTGGACCTGGCGGCGTACCGGATCGTCCAGGAGGCCCTCACCAACGTTCTGCGCCACGCGGCCGGCGCGGACGAGGTGCGTGTGCGCGTGGCCGTCGAGGGGGAGTGGGTGCGGGTCACGGTGGCCGACGACGGACGCGCGCCGCAGGACCGGGCCGCAACGGCCGCAGCGGGGCGCGGACTGGTGGGCATGAGGGAGCGCGCCCGGCTGGTGGGCGGGCGCCTGCGCGCGGGCCCGCGGCCCGGCGGCGGGTTCGAGGTGGCGGCCGAGCTGCCCGTGGAGGGAGCGTCATGACGCTGCGCGTGGTGGTGGCCGACGACCAGGCCCTGGTGCGGACCGGCTTCCGCATGATCATCGACGCCCGGGACGACCTGGAGGTGGTCGGCGAGGCGTCCGACGGCCGGGAGGCGGTGCGGCTGACGCGGGAACTGTCGCCCGACGTCGTGCTGATGGACGTCCGCATGCCGGTCCTGGACGGTATCGAGGCGACCCGGCGGCTCGCGCGGTGCGGCAGCGCGGCCCGGGTGCTCGTCCTGACCACCTGGGACGTGGACGCGCACGTCGTCGACGCCCTGCGGGCCGGAGCCAGCGGCTTCCTGCTGAAGGACATCCGCCCCACCGAACTCGTCGACGCGATCCGGCTCACCGCGCGTGGCGACGCCCTGCTCGCGCCGGCCGTGCTCCGCCGTGTCCTCGACCGCTTTCTGCGCACCGCGTCCGCCCCCGCGCCGCCGCCCTCCCTGCGGGAGCTGTCCGGCCGCGAGCGGGAGGTGCTCACCCTGATCGGACAGGCCCTGTCCAACGGGGAGATCGCCGAACGCCTGAGCCTGTCGGAGGCCACGGTCAAGAACCACGTCACCGCGGTGCTGCGCAAGCTGGGCCTGCGCGACCGCGTGCAGGCCGTGGTCGCCGCCTACGATCACGGCCTGGTGCGACCGCGCCGCCCCTGAGGGCACGCGCCGCCTCCTCCTCAAGGAGGAGACCGCGGGCCACTCCTCCTGTGCTCCCAGTCCCGGTCCCTTCGTGCGGCCGATCCGCGGCCGGCCCCGCGGCCCTAGCGTCGAGGTGTGATCGACGACCTGGCCTGCCTCATGTATCTGCTCGCCCACGACGACGCGGCCGAAGGCCCCTACGACCGCCGCCGCACGGAGTTGCTGGTGCGTGCCGCCGCCCTGACCGACCTCGCGCTGCGCGGCCGGCTGGGGGAGGACGACGGCACGGTCACCGTGTCCGGCGCACCGCCGACCGGTGACCCCGTCCTGGACGGCGTGCTGCGCGACGCCGCCGGCGGGCACGGCTGGAAGCACCTCGTGCGCCGCCACCGCAAGCGCACCCTCACCGAGGTGGAGGACCGGCTCGTCGCGGCGGGACTCCTCGCCGTACGGGAGCCCCGCACCCGGTTCGGCACCCGGCGGCTGACCGTGACGGACCCCGCCGTGCCCGCCGCCCTGCGCGCCCGCGTGCACGCGGCGCTGCACGGGACCGGCCCCGTGGACGGCGTCCCCGCGGCCGACGCCGCGCTGCTGGCGCTGGCCGCGGCGGGCGGCGTCCGCCGCGTCGTGTCACGGCGGGACGACAAGGCCTTCCGGGCCCGCATCGACGCCTGCACACGCGGTCTCGCCGTCCTCGCGCCCGGCTTGGAGAAGACCGTACGCACCCTGCCGACGACCATGATCGCCGCACAGGGCGGCATGGGCGGCAGCTGACCCGAGAGGGAGAAGACGAGCATGCACCGTGTCCTGACCACCCTGGGCTGCGCCCTGACCGTCGTGCTCGCGACGGCCGGGGCGCCCGCCCGGTCGCAGCCGGCGCCGGGCGAAGCCGCCCCGCCCGCGACCACCGGCGGCCTCGTGCGGGGCGCCGCCCACGACGGCTACCGCACCTTCGCGTCCATCCCGTACGCGGCGCCCCCCGTGGGAGGGCTGCGCTGGGCGCCGCCCCGCCCCGCGGCGCCCTGGCACGGGGTCCTGGACGCCACCCGCCCGGCGAGCGCCTGCCCGCAGAGCGCCGGCGAGGTGCCCGGCGGCAGCACCGACGAGGACTGCCTTCGGCTGACCGTCACGACGCCCGACAGCGCACGGCCGGACCGCCCCCGGCCGGTGATCGTCTGGCTGCACGGGGGCGGTTTCACCACCGGCGCGGCCGCTTCGTACGACGCCCGTCGCATGGCCACCCGCGGCGACGTCGTCGTCGTGACCGTCGACTACCGGCTCGGAGCGCTCGGCTTCCTCGCGCACGCCGGGCTGCCCGGCTCCGGCGACTTCGGTCTGGCCGACCAGCAGGCGGCGCTGCGCTGGGTGCGCGCCGGGATCGGCGCCTTCGGCGGGGACCCCCGCAACGTCACGCTGGCCGGCGAGTCGGCGGGCGGCTACAGCGTCTGCGCCCAGCTCGCCTCACCCGCCGCCGCGGGGCTCTTCGAGCGGGCGGTCATCGAGAGCGGCCCCTGCACGGGCCGCCCCGACCGGCCCTTCGCCCCGTCGGCGGTCCCGCTGTCCACGGCGCGCGCCGCGGGCGCGGAGCTCGCGGCGAAGGTGGGCTGCGCCGCCCCGCGTGAGGTCATGGCCTGTCTGCGCCGGGTGGACGTCACGCGTCTGCTCGCGGCTCAGGACGCCGACCAACAGCCCGCGTACGCCACCCCGTTGCTGCCCGTGGACCCCGCGGCCGCGATCGCCTCGGGCCGTTTCCACCGGGTTCCCGTGCTCATCGGCAGCAACCACGACGAGGGCAACGGCTGGGCGGCGGGCATCGTCCAGGCCGGGAACCCGGTCGACCCCGACACCTGGCCCGACGTCGTGGCCGCCTTCTTCCCCTCGCCGGGGCAGGCCGGGGCGATCGTCCGCGAGTACCCCGTGCACCGCGCCGACGGGGGCCCGGTGTTCGGCGCGGTCATCGGCGACGCCGACTTCGCCTGTCCGACGGCGGCCGCCGCCGGCCTGCTCGCCGCGCGGGTGCCCGTCTGGCGTTACGAGTTCGCCGACGAGCACGCCCCGCCGCTCACCCCGGGCCCGCCGCCCTTCCCGCTCGGCGCCCCGCACGCGAGCGAACTGCCGTACCTGTTCGACCTGGGCGGCCGCCCGCGCGACCTCACCGCGGCACAGCACCGCCTGGCCGACGCCATGATCGACTACTGGACGCGGTTCGCCCGCACCGGCGACCCCGACGGCCCGTCGACGCCGCACTGGCCCCGCCGGACGGTGCTGTCCCTCGCACCGGACCACATCGTCCCCACCCGCACGGCGCAGCGTCGCCACCACTGCGCGTTCTGGGACGCCCTCGAGCCGCGTGCGGCGGTGAGCACCGCCCCACGCGCACGGTGACCCACACGGCGCACACGCGGCGACCCTCGCCTCACGCGCAACCGCCGACCCGGTTCACGCGTCGCACCCCACATGGAACCCGCATGGCTCTTCACCCTCGTCCCGCTCGCGCTCGGCGTCGCCTTCCTCGTCCTGGGGGTGTACGGGCTGCGCCGCTCCGAGGCGCTGCGACGCACCGGCGTGACCGCGAAGGGGCGCATCGTCCGTCACCACGTGCGGCGGGACGACGACGGAGCCCGGTACCACCACCCGGTCGCGGCCTGGACGGCCGAGGACGGCACCCCGTGCGAGTACACCTCCAGGTTCGGGCGCGGATCCGTCCAGGGCCGCTTCGGCGTGGGCGCCGCGGTGACGGTCCGCTACGACGCGGCCAACCCCCGCCGGTTCGAGATCCAGGGCTGGGACGCGACGACGGTCGACCGGGTGTTCGTCGTGGTGGGATCGCTGCTGACCGCGGGAACGCTGCTGGCGCTGGTCATCCGGCTGCTGATCTGGGCGTTTGCCGGCTGACCACCGTCGCCTGCCGGTAGATCATCCCGTTTGGTGCGTTAAGTCCATGATCGCCCTATGCTGTTGTACGGGAGACCTCGAGCAGTCGACGTGCCGGCTCCGCGCCGGCGGGAAGCGGGCTTCCATGGCTGAGCGGTTCAAAAGGTCCGGATTGGTCGGCGAGATCGCGGCCGAATTCACCGGCACCATGATTCTCATCCTCTTCGGCTGTGGCGTGGTGGCCCAGGTGGTCGCCGGTGGAGCGCTCACCACACCGCCGGGAGGACTCGGAAACCACGACAGCATCGCCTGGGCCTGGGGCCTCGGCGTCACGCTGGGCGTGTACGTCGCCGCCCGACTGAGCGGCGCCCACCTCAATCCGGCGGTGACGGTCGCCCTCGCCACCTTCAAGGGATTCCCCTGGAAGAAGGTGGCGCCCTACGCGCTGGCACAGCTCGCGGGCGCCTTCGTGGCAGCCCTGATCGTGCGGTGGAACTACACCGAGGCCCTCGCCAAGGCCGACCCCGGACACACCATCAAGACACAGGGCGTGTTCTCCACCCTCCCCGCCAACGGCAACCCGAACCTGCCGGTCCACGAGTGGGGCGCCTTCCGTGACCAGGTCATCGGCACCGCCATCCTGCTGCTGCTGATCCTGGCCGTCACGGACCTGCTCAACACGCCTCCGGGCGCCAACCTCGCCCCGTTCATCGTCGGTCTGATCGTCGTGGCCATCGGTATGGCGTGGGGTACGAACGCCGGTTACGCGATCAACCCGGCGCGTGACTTCGGGCCCAGATTGGCGAGCTTCATCACGGGCTACGGCACAGCATGGCGAGATCAGTACGGGAATCTCTACTTCTGGGTGCCGATCGTCGGTCCGCTGATCGGCGGCGTGCTCGGCGCCGGCCTCTACAAGATCTTCATCGGTCGGTTCCTGCCGACTGCGGAGCCGGAGCCTCCCGGCCGTGTCCCGGCCCCCGAGGAATGACCCCCACAGCAGAGGCGGCAACCCATGGCTGACTTCGTGGGCGCGGTGGACCAAGGCACCACCAGCACCCGATTCATGATCTTCGACCACGCCGGCAACGAGGTGGCGAAGCACCAGTTGGAGCACGCCCAGATCCTCCCGCGATCAGGATGGGTCGAGCACGACCCGGTGGAGATCTGGGAGCGCACCAACTCCGTGATGCAGAACGCGCTGCGGCACGGCAACCTCACCCCCGAGGACCTGGCCGCGATCGGCATCACCAACCAGCGCGAGACCACCGTGGTGTGGGATCCGCGCAACGGACGTCCCTACTACAACGCCATCGTGTGGCAGGACACCCGCACCGACTCCATCGCGGCCGCCCTGGAGCGCTCGGGCAAGGGCGACGTCATCCGCCGCAAGGCGGGACTCCCGCCCGCGACCTACTTCTCCGGCGGCAAGATCCAGTGGATCCTGGAGAACGTCGAGGGCGTCCGCGAGGCGGCCGAGCAGGGCCACGCCCTCTTCGGCAACACCGACGCCTGGGTCCTGTGGAACCTGACCGGCGGTCCCGACGGCGGCGTCCACGCCACCGACGTGACCAACGCCAGCCGCACCATGCTGATGGACCTGGAGACCCTGGACTGGGACGACGAACTGCTGGGGTTCTTCGACATCCCCCGGCAGATGCTGCCCACCATCAACCCGTCCTCCCACCGCGAGGCGTTCGGCGTCACCCGCACCTCCCGGCCGCTGCGGGCCGCCATCCCCATCACCGGGGTGCTCGGCGACCAGCAGGCGGCCACGGTGGGGCAGGTCTGCTACGCGCCGGGCGAGGCCAAGAACACCTACGGCACGGGCAACTTCCTCGTCCTCAACACCGGTACCGAGCTGGTGCGTTCACAGCACGGGTTGCTCACCACCGTGGCGTACCAGTTCGGCGACAGCCCGGCGATCTACGCCCTGGAGGGCTCCATCGCCGTCACCGGCTCGGCGGTGCAGTGGCTGCGCGACCAGATGAAGGTCATCAAGGACGCGGCCGAGAGCGAGGCGCTGGCGCGCACCGTCGAGGACAACGGCGGGATGTACTTCGTTCCCGCCTTCTCGGGCCTGTTCGCCCCGTACTGGCGTTCCGACGCCCGCGGCGCGATCGTCGGGCTGGCCCGGTACAACGACAACGGCCACCTGGCCCGGGCGACCCTCGAGTCCATCTGCTACCAGAGCCGCGACGTGGTCGAGGCCATGGAACAGGACTCCGGAGTCCACCTCGACGTCCTGAAGGTCGACGGCGGCGTCACGGCCAACGACCTGTGCATGCAGATCCAGGCGGACGTCCTCGGCGTGCCGGTCAGCCGTCCGGTGGTCGCCGAGACCACCGCACTCGGCGCCGCCTACGCGGCGGGCCTGGCCACCGGGTTCTGGCGCGACACCGACGAACTGCGCACCCACTGGCAGGAGTCGAAGCGCTGGGAGCCCCAATGGTCCGACGACCAGCGCGCGGAGGGGTACGCGGGCTGGAAGAAGGCGGTCGAGCGCACGCTCGACTGGGCCAAGGTCGAGTAGCCCGACCACGACGGACAGGCGCCGCCCGTGTCAGCGGGCGGCGCCTGCGCGTGTCGCGCACGAGGAAACCGCCTTCACGATTCACGCACATCACGTACACCTGAACATCACCTTCGGTATGCTCGCGGCGCTCCATTCGCACCACCGAGGGGGGATTCCTCATGCGCATGCGCCACACCCTGGCCGCTGTCGCCGCCGCGGGCGCCGTCGTCGCGCTCACGGCGGGCCCGGCACAGGCCACCGAGTACACGTCGGCACTGAAGATCAAGGGCGTCCAGTACGACGCCCCGGGCAGCGACTCCAACCGGTGCTCCGGCGGCAACACCAAGAACGAGTACCTGACGATCAAGAACTACTCGCGGACCACGACGGTCGACCTCAAGGGCTACGTCGTCAAGGACGCCACGGGCAACAAGTTCACCTTCACCGCCCGCCACAGGCTCGAGCCCGGCGACTACGTGAAGCTGCGCGGCGGCCGCGGCACCGACTCGGACGCCGGCAACGTCGTCTACCGGCAGAACTGCAACTTCATCTGGAACAACGACAAGGACACCGTCTACCTGCTCAAGCCCACCGGGGCGAAGGCGGACGTCCACTCCTACACCAAGCGCGCCAACGACGCCGACGGCAACGGCTACATCAACTACCACGGCTGACGGCACGCCGAGGCGCCCGCGCACCCGCACGTCCCCAGGGTCCCCGCACGCTTCCGGCGGCGGGGGCCCTGCCGTGCGTCGGCGCACTCACACGCCCGTTCCGGCGGGCCGCCGGCTCAGTTCTTGCGCCAGAGCCGCAGGGCCCGGCGCTCGCCCGCCGTCATCGCGCCCCAGATGCCGTCGTACTCACCGCTGTGCAACGCCCAGTTGCCGCAGGCCGTCACCACGGGGCACCGGTTGCAGACGGCCCGTGCCTGCTCGATCTGGAGTCGTGAGGGACCGTCCTCACCGATGGGGAAGAAGAGTTCGGGATCCTCGGAGCGGCATGCTGCCAGGTCACGCCAGTTCACGCGCCGCCTCCCGGAAAGCCCGTCGCGCGATCGACGCCGCCGGCTGCGGCGTACGGGTGCGGGTGCGACTGCGGGTGCGCGTGCGGAAAGGGGCGACTGGCAGAGCGAGAGAACATCATCACAACCTCCGCGTGCACGTCGGTCACCCGCTTTCGGGCAACCCGTCCAAACGGCGCTGGAGAGCACCGCATCACCCGGCAGAGGTAGCTAGAAATATAGGACTTTTCTCGCGTTCGGTACAGATCTGGGAGAGATTTGCGACGACCGACCGGGCCGTCCGTCCTACCCGACCGGACCGACCACCGGGACGGGCTGAGACGCCCGGTGCGGGGCCGGGCGGACCGGACCGCCCCCGACTCGTCCTCACCGTCCGCGCCCGCACCCGGCGCCCGCGAGCCCGCGTCCGCGCCCGAGCCGCGCCCGGTGTCGGGCGCGGCTCGGGCAGGAGGGGTCTCAGGCCCCCGGGTGCAGTCCGGGCCAGCCGGGCGTCGGGTCGCCCTTGACCTCGCCGAAGTACAGGGCGAACGTCTGCTTCCAGCGTTCCACTTCGGCGCGGTCGGCCATGAAGCGGGGGAACCCGTCCACGTGGGCGTTCGGGTGGGTCCAGATCGGCTTCAGACCGGCCGGGGGAGTGACGTCGGTGCGCACGGACCAGCCGTTGAAGGAGCCGTTCTGCCTCTCCTTCGACAGCTGCCAGTTGAGGAACAGCTTCGCCGCCGTGGAGTTCCGGGCCTGTGCGAGAACGGCGGTGCGCTGGCCCCAGGCCATGAACGGGTGGCCGTCGGCCACGGCGAACGTCACGGGAGAGGAACCGGTTGCCGAGCCGGCGGTGCCGACGCCGATCGCCTTCCGCCCGCCGAAGACCGCGTCGCCCGGGGAGTTGCTGCCCCGGGCGAACCGCACGTCCTGGGCGGCGAACGCGGCCACCCAGTCCCAGCCGTAGGTGCGGGCGTACAGGCTGAACAGGTACAGGACCGCGTCGTCGTCGTGCGGGTAGGACGAGGCGATCATGCCCTTCCACCTGGGGTCGACCAGGTCGCGCGGGGTGAGCGGCCCCGCCGCGCCGACCGCCGCTGTGTCGTAGAGGAAGCTGAAGGCGATGACTCCCGTGGCCACCCAGGCGCCCTGCGGGTCCTTGAACGCGTCGTGGACCTTGGAGAAGCCGGCGGGCCTGTAGGGCAGCAGTCGGCCCTGCCGCTTCCATCGGTCGAAGTCCTGGAGTGTCTGGAGCTGCACGACGTCCGGGACGAGGGTGTCGGTGGCGAACTGGTTGTCCACCCGCACGTCGTGGTACTTGCTGTAGTCGACGATCAGGGTCAGGTCGATCTCCGGGAAGCGCGCCTTGAAGGCGGCCTTGGTGCCGTCCTGCTGGGTGGGGGTGTCGCCGCCCGCGTAGACCACGAGTTTGCCGCCCTCCGCGAGGGCGGCGCGGTAGAGCTCGTCGAGCGTGCGCTTCTCCTCGCGCCCGCTGCCGGGGACGCCCGTCGGGACGGCCGAGGCCGGAGTCGCGGTGGCGGCGAGGGCGCCGAGGCCGAGGGCGGCGCCGGCGCCGGTGGTCAGAACGCGTCGTCTGCTGAAACTGGGCACGCTGAAGGAGACCTCTCGGGTGGGGGTGGACCGCAGCGGGGCCGTCCGGGCCGCGGAGCGCGGCCGGGCACTGCCGCCGGGTGCCCTCCATCGTGCTGGGGCCCGAGGGAATGGACAACGCTCCCGCAGGTTGAATCCCCGTTCAACCGAACGGTTGACCCCGCCGGGTGCCCGCCCGGGCGCCCACGCGTCCACCTTCGCGGCCACGGGGGGAGTGCTTTGGCGGCCACGGGGGAGTGCTTTGCAAACAGTTCCCGCGAACGCCGGGGTGCTTCCGGTCGTCGGCGGACCCCCACCCGGCCCGAAGATCACAAGACATATGCTTTCGCACATGGTTGCGCATCGAATGATCGACGTGAACGGGATCCGGCTGCACATCGCGGAGGAGGGTGAGGGCCCCCTCGTCGTCCTGCTGCACGGGTTTCCCGAGTCGTGGCATTCCTGGCAGCACCAGTTCGGCCCGCTGGCCGCCGCGGGCTTCCGTGTCGTGGCTCCCGACCAGCGGGGATACGGCCGCAGCGATCACCCCGAGGACGTGCACGCCTACAGCATCCTTCACCTGGTGGGCGACGTCGTCGGCCTGATCCACGCGCTCGGCGAGGAGAAGGCGTACGTCGTCGGTCACGACTGGGGCGCGCCGGTCGCCTGGCACACCGCGCTGCTTCGGCCGGACGTGGTGCTGGGGGTGGCGGGCCTCAGCGTGCCGCCGCCCTTCCGCGGGACGGAGCCGCCGCTCGGGGTCATGGACCGGATGTTCGACGGCCGGTTCTACTGGAACTACTTCAACCGGCCCGGAGTCGCGGACGCGGAGTTCGCGAAGGACCCGCGCACGACCCTGCGGAAGTTCTTCCACATGGCCTCCGGCGACGCCCCCGCCGCGACCCGCGGCAAGCAGCCCCTCGTCGAGCACGGGCGGGGCTGGCTGGAGACGATGCCCGATCCCGAGGTCCTGCCCGACTGGTTCACGGAGTCCGACCTGGACGTCCTCACCGACAGTTTCTCCGCGGGCTTCACCGGGGCGCTCAACTGGTACCGCAACATCGACCGCAACTGGGAGCTGACGGCGGCCTGGCACCAGGCCGTCGTCGACGTGCCGGCGCTGTACGTGTACGGGGACCGCGACCTGGTGCCCGCCTTCCCGGGCACGCCCGAACTCATCGCGGCGCTGCCGGACTTGATGCCGAGCCTGCGGCGTGAGCCGATCAGGCTGGAGGGGTGCGGACACTGGACGCAGCAGGAGCGTCCGGCGGAGGTGAACGCCGCGCTCGTCGACTTCCTCACCGAGCTCAGGGGTTGAGGTCCGGCCTCCCGTCCCGGGAGCCGGCGAACAGCGGCCGGCTGTCGACGAGCCGCCCATGACGCCGCCCCGCGCACCGGCCGTGCGGAACCCCAGCCGTCGGTCTCCTTGGATGTGTGAGCAATCCGCCGCGTGGACAAGGGATTTGCAGCGGACCGGGGCGGGGACCGGGCGGTGGCGGGGATGTCGATCGGCTGCGAGGCGTTCCTGCGGGGCGTGTTGCGACGGGCGCAGGCGGGAGACGGGCCGCAGCCCTGGTGGGCGCCGCGCCGCGTGCTGACGGTGGTGTCGGCCGACGTCGACGCGAGTGCCGGCGTCGCAGCGGCCTGGATCATGTGGCGTGCGAAGTCGTCGCGTCGGCGCGAGCACATCGCGCTCCTGGAGCTCCGTGAGGGGCGGTGGAGGTACGTGGGGGGTGGCAGCGGTCCTGTGGACGAACCCGTCGGCGTGGAGGTCCTCGACGTCGGCGCCGGCGCGAAAGTCCTCCGTCGTGCCCACGACGCCGACCTCGCCCGCGCCCTGACCGAAGGGGTGTGGATCGCGGGCGCGCCGCTACGCCTGGGGCCGGACGTGGGGCACGTTCTCGTGGGCGCCCGCCGGATCGAGAGCCCCGACCACCGCGGGGTCGTCGCGGTGTGGGTGTGCCCCTACCACCACCGGGACGCCCGCCCGGTCATCACCGCCCTGGGCCGTGACGGCGTCGAGCTCTCCCGCATCGGGCCCTACGAGGCCCTGGACACGCATACCCGGGCGCGGCTGAGAGAGCGGTGGTGACGAGCCGGGCCGCGGGCCGCGTCAGCGCCAGGCGCGGGGTTGCCGGGACCGCCGTGTGCGCGCCGGCGGCCGTGGTCGTCGTGATCACCCCTGGTGTCACGGCGAGGGGACCGGGGGAGGCGATTGCTGTTCGGGGTGGGCCAGGCGGCGGAGCAGGGGCAGGGCCTCGTCGGGGGGCCCCGGCTCGAAGAAGCGCGCGTCGGCGAGCTCGACGGCGGCGATGGCGCGGGGAGCCAGGTCCGCGCCGGCGTCGGTGACCCGCAGTCGCTTGGCGCGGGTGTCGGCCGGGTCGACCTCCCGTGCGACGAGACCCTTCTGCTCCAGGGTGCGCAGGACCTGCGAGGTCATCTTGACGTCGGTGCCCGCCTGGCGGGCCAGGGTCAGCTGGTTGGGCTGCTCGCCCTGGGAGTTGAGCCACCAGGCGCAGGCGAGCAGCACGAACTGGACGTGGGTGAGGCCGAGGGGCGTCAGGACCGCGGCGAGGTCGCGCTGCCAGCGCAGGGTCGCGTGCCAGAGCAGCAGGCCGGGGCTGTCGCCGGGGCTCAGGGCCATCAGCGCGCGGCCCGTTCGACCAGCGCGGCCATCGTGTCGGGCCAGTCGGCGGTGATGCCCGGCCCGATGCCGGCTCCGGCCTCGTCGGCGCCCGGGCCGGTGATGTCCATCCGGTACACCACCCGGACGCGGCCGTGGTCGATCCGGTCGATGCGGTGGACGGTCCGCAGCAGGAGGTCCCCGAACCGGGCCTCGTCGACGAACAGTTCGTTCTCGGTGACCTCGGCGACCCGCAGCGCGATCGGCTCGTCCCCGGGCGGCGTCATCGTGATGCGGGCGCCCGGCGCGAACGGGCCGTCGATCTCGGTCTTCTCGATCTCCGCGTTCCAGGCGCCCCAATTCTCGACGTCCGCCCAGAGCCGCCAGATCGCCTCGGGGGCGGCGCTCGTCTCGATGCTGTGCTCGTAGGTCCACATGGGTGGCGGTCTCCCTCGCTCGAATGATCTGCTCACAGATTATCTCTGCGCAGACTAAATGTCGAGGGCGAACACGGACCCGGACCCGGCATCGCCCGTCACGAGGTCGGCAGCGCCTCACGCATGGCCCGCGCGGTGGCCGAGGGGTCGTATCCCTCGGCGACGCCCGGGACCAGGACGATGTCGCCCTCGATGTGCCGAGAGCGCAGGGGGGCTATCTCCTGGTAGGCGGGCGAGTCCCACCACGCCCGCGCCTCGGCGAGCGAGGGGAAGCCGATCACCACGACGTGCCCGGGCCAGTGGCCCTCCTTCACCTCGTGCTGCGCACCGTGCACCAGGAAGCGGCCTCCGTACGGCGCCATGGTGCCGGTGATGCGCTCCATGTACGCGACGAGGTCCGCGTGCGGTGCGGCTTCCCGCAGGTGGGCAATGGCGTAGGCGGTCACGTCGTCCTCCGGGGCTCGTCGGATCCCTGATGACCACGAGCCTGGCACCGGGACGGGCCGCCGTCGATTACCTCCGGGGTAGAGGCCCCGGCCCTGGCCCCGGCCGCGCGTGAACTCCCCGGCGAAGGGGGACCCGTGGACCCGCCCCGCCGGGGTGGAATCAACGCATCGACAGAGCGAGGGGTCGTCACATCGGGGGAAGGGCGCACGTTCGGGCGAAGCAGGTGAACTCAGGGACGGGAGCGGCCGTCGTGGGCCCGGCGACCCGCGCTCGCCGCCCGCGCCCTGACACGGTGACCCCTGTCGTGCGTATTGATGGACGCAACAGCGGCCAGGCGCGCCGGACGAGGCGAGAGTGCCTGGCGGACGAACAGGAGAGCAGACGCGTATGAATCCCAGTGCTCACATCGAGGCCGTCTACGCGGCAGTCTGCCGGCGCAACCCCGGGGAGAACGAGTTCCATCAGGCGGTGGGCGAGGTGCTGCACACGCTGGCGCCGGCCCTGCAAGCGCATCCGGAGTACGTCGACGCGTTCATCGCCGACCGGCTGTGCGAGCCGGAGCGGCAGCTGATCTTCCGGGTGCCGTGGGTGGACGACGCGGGACGGGTGCAGGTCAACCGCGGCTTCCGGGTGGAGTTCAGCAGCGCGCTCGGCCCGTACAAGGGCGGGCTGCGGTTCCACCCGAGCGTCAACCTCGGCATCGTGAAGTTCCTCGGCTTCGAGCAGATCTTCAAGAACGCGCTGACCGGACTGGCGATCGGGGGCGGGAAGGGCGGTTCGGACTTCGACCCCAAGGGCCGCAGCGACGGGGAGATCATGCGCTTCTGCCAGGCGTTCATGACCGAGCTGTACCGCCATCTCGGCGAGCACACGGACGTCCCCGCGGGCGACATCGGGGTCGGCGGGCGGGAGATCGGCTACCTCTTCGGTCAGTACAAGCGGATCACCAACCGCTTCGAGGCGGGGGTGCTGACCGGCAAGGGCGTCTCGTGGGGCGGCTCGCAGGCGCGGACCGAGGCGACCGGCTACGGCGCGGTCTACTTCGCGCAGGAGATGCTCGCCACGCGCGCGGAGGGCTTCGACGGCCGCAAGGTCGTGGTGTCCGGTTCCGGGAACGTGGCCGTCTACGCCATCGAGAAGGTGCACGCGCTGGGCGGCTCTGTGGTGGCCTGCTCGGACTCCTCCGGATACGTGGTCGACGAGAACGGCATCGACCTGGACCTGCTGAAGACCGTCAAGGAGGCGCGGCGGGCGCGGCTGTCGGCGTACGCGGAGGCCAGGCCCACGGCACGGTTCTCCGAGCGGGGCTCGGTCTTCGACGTGCCCTGCGACGTGGCTCTGCCGTGCGCCACGCAGAACGAACTGCACGCCCCGGACGCGGCGGCGCTGGTGAAGAACGGCGTGCGGGCCGTCGCCGAGGGCGCCAACATGCCCTGCACCCCGGAGGCGATCGAGATCTTCCGCGAGGCGGGCATCCTGTTCGGGCCCGGCAAGGCCGCCAACGCGGGCGGGGTGGCCACCTCGGCCCTGGAGATGCAGCAGAACGCCTCTCGCGACGTGTGGACCTTCGAGCAGACGGAGCAGCGGCTGGCCGCCGTCATGCAGAGCGTCCACGCCCAGTGCCGCGCCACCGCCGACGCCTACGGAGGAGCCCCGGACGACTACGTCCTGGGCGCCAACATCGCGGGATTCCTGCGCGTGGCCCAGGCGATGACGGCTCAGGGCGTGGTGTGACGCAGCGGGCCGGACGCCCCCGCTGACGGGGCGGCCACCCGCACTCGGCGGGGATCGACGCATCGGGCGGCGCCCGCGCGGTGAACGCGGGCGCCGCCCGGGTGACGTCGGCGGCGAGGAAAGCGAAGGAACTCGGTTTCGGAAGGAGTGAGAAGGAAGCCCCTTCATGGCCTCGCCACCGGCAACGCTAGCACTCAGCCGGGAATCAGGTCGCGCAGATTTTCGAGGGTGACGACCCGGGAGTCGCGGTGCAGCCCTTCGGGCCGTTCGAGGCCGATGTAGGTCACGGGCTCGTCCCCGACCGGCGTGCCGTCCCACAGCCGCGCCGTCGTCGCGTCACCGTCGCCGGTCATCAGGCCGACGAGGTAGCGCACCGTCAGGTGCTCGCGTTCCACGACGGCGCGCACCAGCTTGGACACCGACACCTGGTTCTCCTCGACCCGGTTGCCCGACGACACGCCCCTGAGGTACAGGTGGAGCCACAGCGCGCGCCACCGGCCGTCGTCCTCGCGCCGGAACGCCAGCGGCAGCGCGACCCGGCCGGTCCCGCGCAGCTCCGACTTCATCCGCACGGTGCGCGGCTCGAAGGGCCGGCCCTTCTGCTCGGCGTCGCGCAGCATGAACCCGAAGAACGACTCCTCGACCTCGTCGAAGCCCTCGCCGGAGTAGATGTCGACCTGTGGGACGACGAAGGTGCTGCGCACCCGGTCGAGAGAGAGTTCGATGAACTCGCTCGCCCCCTCCGGCGCCTCGGTCACGTCGCCCGAGTGCCTGCCGCCGACCGCCCTGAGGGACGTGTAGGACAGCCAGGCGTCGGTGCTGTAGTCGGCGTGCAGAAGCAGCGCGGACAGGTCGTAGTCCGTCCGTGTCGCGGTCTGCTTCCAGTACACGAAGAAGCGCAGCCGGTCTCCCTCGACCGCGGAGACGGACCCTCGGGGCAGCACGCCCATGCCGGCGGCGGTCGCCCGGCCGCTGAGCGGGAGCGCCACGTCCAGGACGTCGGGGTCGATCAGCAGCCGGCCCGGCGCCGGGAGCCTGCGGCGCACCTCGGCGTCGAGCGCGGCGATCAGGCGGTCGCGGTCGGCGGCGGGCACGGGCGGGCGGACGTCGGGGGCGGCCCAGCCCCGGCCCCGCCGGTTGACGAACACACGCGGCCGGTCCGTCTCCCGCTCCCGGTTGTGGAAGTGCTCGCGGACCGAGAGCACGACGCGGGCGGAGACCCGGGGTGCGACCCGCACCGCGGCGGCCACCACCGCGTCCCGTTCCTCCTGGTCGGCGGCGATGCGCAGCAGCAGGTCCAGGGCGCGGAAGAGCCGGCCGGGGGCCGACGACAACAGGCGCACCGCTCCCAGGACGTCGTGGTCGTCGAGCAGCGACTCCAGCAGGCTGTCGAGGGACCGGGCCTCCTTCTCGCCTCGGGCGACGGCGAACACGTCGGCGGCGTGGGGCCAGCGCGGGTACTCGTGCGGGTGCAGGCGCTCGCCGAGCCGTTTGAACGGCTCGCGGTGCGCGTGCACGTCGGCCGACTTGGCGGGACTCGCCGCGACCAGGGCGTCGAGGCCCGCGAGCAGGGCACGGCGGGTCCGTCGCGAAAAGGACGTGAAGCGGGTCGGCTCCCGCAGCGTCACGTCGCCCTCCGAGAGCGCGCAGGCCAGCCTCAGCACGTCCGTGACGCTGTCCAGGAAGAGGTCCGCGCCCGCGGTGACCCGGGCCGCGTTGACGACCGCCCGGTTCTCCCTGACCGGGATCGACTCCGGCTGGGGTCCTTGTGCGCACCGCTCGGCGAGCAGGCGCAGATCGTGCAGGTGATCGTCGTTCAGGGGCGTCGTGCTGCCCGCCAAGGCCAGGTACAGGGCGGTGAGTTCGTCGTCCAGCTTCCCGCCGAGGTGCAGGACGGTCACCCGGTCGCCCGCCGAGGCGATCAGCTCGTCCTGCACGGCGAGCATCTCCTCGTACGTGTGCCCGTAGCGGCCGTACGTGGGCAGGCTCAGCAGGTCCAGCACCCCGTGGGCCAGCTGTCCCAGCACGGTCTCGCGCGAGGAGCCGTCGCTGAGCGCCTCGCCGACGCACCGCGTCCAGAACTCCTCGGTGTCCGGCACGTTGGCCGGGAAGTCGATGAAGTACGCGTTGTGCTCGACGTGGTCGCCGACCATCTCGCCCACGGTGCGCAGCGTCCGCTCGGCCGTCTCCAGGACCAGCTCCGGGGACAGGCGGGACAGGCGTGCCATCAGCGCGGCCGACAGTTTGAAGCCCACGGACGTCAGGGCCGCGTCGAACTGCCGTGCCGCGGCGTCTCCTTGCCCGGCGGGACCGTGGGGCACGGGGAGGCGTCGGGTGTGCCGGACGACCAGCGATGCGGGACTCTGCGCCATGCGGGGATGATCGCAGAGCCGCACCGGCCGGCGCACAGGGGTTTTCGCCCCCCTCGCCGGGGTGCCCCGCAGGACGCGTGGACCGGCGCTTCCCCTGTGTGCGCCGGTCCACGCGTGGTCGGCGTACGGCGGGCCCGGGACGGGGACCGCCGTACCGCCCGCCGGCCCCCGCGAAGGCGCGCGGCCGCCCGCGGGGTGGGTCAGGCCTGCACGAGCACCGTGCACCAGGTCTCGTTGTTGTCGCCGATGCCGCAGTCGGCGATCTCACCGCTGCGGATCTTCGTCCACACGCCCTTCGCCCGCCAGTGCCAGGTGCCCACCCGCGAGAACCGCTCGTGGTAGCCGTGGCTCGCGAAGGTGAACGCGTCCACGTCGTTGCCGGTGCCGTTGCCGCCCCGGGTGCCGTTGCCGAACGACTCCTGCTTGCACTTGGCGTGCTTGAACTCGCTGCCGGTGCCGCCGCCCCAGTTCCACACGTCGCAGTAGTGGGGGCCCGCGCCGAGGCTCATCGTGTAGTGCATGGTCTGGCCGGTCCTGTTCTTCACCGCGCCGCACAGGGGCCCCACGCACCCGTCCGCGGAGGCGGTCGTCGCCCCGGCCACGACCGCTCCCGAGGCCAGGAGAGCGGTGGCGACGGCGGCGACGGCCGTCCGGTTCGCCCGGGACATCATCTTGCGCATGACAGTTCCATTCTCTCGTTGCGTCGGCTCGGCCCACGCCTCGCGTCGACCGCGGCAGGACGGGCGGCGACCTCGCCCCCGGCAGTCCGCGCGGGCCGTCGTCGGCCCTCCCGGCGGCACACGGCGTCTGCCGCGATCCGCCTGACGGCACGTGAGGTGAGGATCTACGGTGAACCTTGCGAAAACCTTGTGACGGCTGTCCGGTGACGGCCCCGGGGCGAAGGGCGGCGGGCCGACGGGACCCCGGCCCGCCCGGGGGCGGGGGATCCCGCCGCCGGTCCGCCGTTCCCCGTCCGTCCCACGTGAGGCACGATGAACCTGTACCTGCTCGGACCCTTGGAACTGCGCGCCGCGGGGAGCGTCGTCGACGCCGGGCAGCCGCGTCGGCGCGCGGTGCTCGCGGCGTTGGCGGCCGACGCCGGACGGCCGGTCCCCGTGAGCACGTTGGTGGAGCGAGTGTGGGACACCGCCGCGCCCGACGCAGCCCGTTCGGTCCTCTACGCGCACATCAGCCGACTGCGCCGGCTCCTCGACGACGCGGCGGCCGCCGAGGCCACGTGGGCGCCCCAGGACACGTCCGAGGCGTCGAAGACGTCGGCGATGCCGAAGGCGCCGGGCGGCGCCGACGAGCCGGCGCGTCCGGGACCGCTGCGCATCAGCCGGACCGCCGGGGGCTACGTGCTGGAGGCGGACGAACGCTCCGTCGACCTGCTCCGGTTCCGCACGCTCACCGCCCAGGGACGCGAGCCCCACCTGTCCGACGAGCGCCGCGCCCAACTGCTGCGGGAGGCACTGGGGTTGTGGCGGGGCGTGCCGCTGGCGGGACTGCCGGGAGCGTGGGCGGAACGCGCGCGGACGGCCTGGACCCAGGAGCGGGTGGAGGCGGCGCTCGCCTGGGCGCGGGTCCTGCTGAGACAGGAGCGGCCCCAGGAAGTGCCCACGGTGCTCCAGCCGTTGCTGGCGGAACACCCGCTGTGCGAGCCGCTCGCCGTGGCGCTGATCCGGAGCCTGGCCGACGCCGGACGCACCGCCGAGGCCCTGGACGCGTACGCCGGGATCCGGCGGCGGCTCGCGGACGAACTGGACGTGGCCCCGGGGCGTGAGGTGCAGGCGGCGTACGAGGAGGCGCTGCGCGGCGGCCGGGAGACGTCGGGAGGCGGCGGGCCCGCACCGGCCGCCGTCGGCACGCCCGCCCCGGCGGCCGCACCCGTGCCCGCCCAACTCCCCATGGCGGTGACCCACTTCAGCGGGCGGGAGGAGCAACTGGCCGAGCTCACCCGGCACCTGGTCGACGCCGACGGCCCGGATTCCGCAGAGGCGGGATCGGCCGTGGTCGTCTCCGCCGTCTCCGGCACCGCCGGGGTCGGCAAGACCGCGCTGGCCGTGCGCTGGGCGCACCGGATGCGCGAGGCCTTCCCCGACGGGCAGCTCTACGTCGACCTGCGTGGCTACGACCCGGACGAACCGGTCTCCGCCGCCCAGGCCCTCGCCGGCTTCCTCACCGCGCTGGGCGTCCCGGGCCAGGAGATACCGCTGCGGCTCCACGACCGGGCGGCGCGCTACCGCACGGCGGTCGACGGACGGCGGCTGCTCGTCCTCCTCGACAACGCGGCGTCCGCGGCGCAGGTGCGCCCGCTGCTGCCCGGGAGCCCGACCTGCAAGGTCGTCATCACGAGCCGCGACTCGCTGTCGTCCCTGGTCTCGGTGCACGGCGCGCACCGCATGATCCTCGACGTCCTCTCCCCGCAGGAGGCGCTCACGCTCCTGCGCGCCTTGATCGGTCCCCGCGTCGACGACGACCCCGCGGCCGCCGCCGCCCTCGCGGAACAGTGCGGGCGGCTGCCCCTGGCCCTGCGGGTGGCGGCCGAACTGGTGCTCTCACGCCACCGGGAGACCCTGGCCCAGCTGGTGGACGAACTGCGCGACCGTCGGCGCCGGCTGGACCTCCTGGACTGCGGCGACGGGGATCCCCGGGCCGCCGTCCGGGCCGTCTTCTCCTGGTCCTACGACCGGCTCCCCGACGCCGAGGCGCGTCTGTTCCGGCTGCTGGGCCTGCACCCCGGACCCGACACGGACGTGTACGGGGCCGCCGCCCTGGCCGGCGAGAGCGTCGAACGGACGCGACGCTCCCTGGACGTGCTCCACCGCGCGCACCTGCTGCACCGCAGCGGTCCCGGCCGCCACGGCATGCACGATCTGCTGCGCGCCTACGCGGCGGAGCTCGCGACCTCGCACGAGGAGGCGGCCGAGCGCGACGCGGCCATGACCCGGCTGCTGGACCACTGTCTCGCGGCGTCGGCGGCGGCCATGGACGTGCTGTATCCCGCGGAGCGGCATCTGCGTCCCGCCGTCGGGACGCCCCCCACGGGGCTGCCGCCGCTGCGCACGGCCGACGAGTGCCGCGCGTGGCTGCGCGGCGCCCAGCCCACGCTGGTGGCGTTGTGCTCCAGAACCGAGGAGCCGGGGCCGTCCCGGCACACCGTGCGGATCGCCACCACGCTCCACCGCCACTACGAGCGCTCGGGGCACTTCGCCGACGCGCTGAGCGTCCACACGCACGCCGTGCGCGCCGCCCGCGCGGTGGGCGACGTCCGCGGCGAGGTCGACGTCCTCGCCTGCGTCGGCGCGGTCCACCGGCGGCTCGGGGACTACGAGAGCGCCCGGCGGCAGCACGCCGACGCGCTGGCCCTGTGCCGCCGGATCGGCTACCCGGCGGGCGAGGCCCGCCATCTCACCAACGTGGGCGTGCTGCACGAGTTGCAGGGCGGCTACCGGGAGGCCGCCGAGCACCACGAGAGGGCCGTCGACCTGTTCCGCGCGGTGGGGGACGTCCACGGCGAAGCGGATGTGCTGAACAACCTCGGCATCGTGCAGGAGCTGCTGGAGGACTACCAGGCGTCGATCGAGCGGTATCAGCAGGCGTTGACCCTGTACCGGCGGACGGGCCACACGTTCGGCGAGGCCAGCGCCCTCGGCAACCTGGGGATCGTCCTGGCCCGGCTGGGCGACCACGCGGCGGCGGCCGGGCGCTTCGAGCAGGCGCTCAACCTGTTCCGCCGGCTCGGACACACCGGGGGAGAGGCCCACGCGCTGTCCAACCTGGGCGACGCGCTGTGCCGTCAGGGCCGGCACGAGGAGGCGGCGGAGCACCAGCGCGAGGCGCTGGCCCACTTCCGGCGCACCGGGGAGCCGTACGGGGAGACGGGCGCGCTCAACGGCCTCGGCGAGGCGCTGCACGGGGCCGGGCGGCACGCCGAGGCCCTGGACGCGCACGCGGCGGCGCTCGAACTGGCCCGGGGCATTGGCGAGCAGGAGGAGCAGGCCCGGGCGCACATCGGCTCGGCGCAGGTCAGACAGGCCCGGGGAGAACGGGCGCCCGCCGCCGAGCACCTGCGCGAGGCGCTGTCCCTGTACACCGCGTTGGGCTCACCGCGCGCGGAGGAGGCGCGCAAGGCGCTCCTGTCGATGACGGGCGGGTAACGGCACGGCCGGGCACGCGCCGCCGTCGACGCGGTCGGGCGGCGCTCCCCCCGAGGGCGCCGCCCGACCGGGCGTCACAGCGTCGCGGTCGTCTGCTCCCCGGAGGCGCTGCCCGTCAGCCACTCGTTCCAGCCCAGGTTGAAGGCGGCGTAGCCGTTGT
>NZ_JAHHIT010000006.1:25033-44013 GCF_024539675.1 Streptomyces hilarionis
CGCGGTCGTCTGCTCCCCGGAGGCGCTGCCCGTCAGCCACTCGTTCCAGCCCAGGTTGAAGGCGGCGTAGCCGTTGTCGGCCTCGGCCTTGGCCCGGGGCGAGCCGGTGATGGTGACGGGATCGCCCTGCTTGACCTGGTCGTAGAACCACTTGGCGTCCGAGAGGGACAGGTGGACGCAGCCGTGCGAGCCGCGCGCGCTGCCGCCGCCCGGGTTCGGGTCCCCGGTCGAGTAGTGCACGTACGTGCCGGACTGGGTCAGGTGGACGTCCCAGGGCAGCGTCAGGTCGTAGAAGTTCGGGCTGCCCTTGTCGCAGCTGATGCCGACGCTGCAGGAGGTCATGTGGACCTCCTTCTCCTTGTCGATGACGGCCATCGTGCCGTTCCACGTCGGGTACTGGGCGCTGCCCGCGTTGATCGACAGGGTGCGCACGGCGCTGCCGTTGCGGGTGACCTTCATGGTGTGGCCGGTCACCGAGACGTCGGCGCGCACGTCGTCGCCGACCTTGAAGGTGTGCGTGTAGGCGCGCACGCCGAAGCGCCCGTTGCCGTTGGCGACGCCCTTCATGTCCGCGTCGACCTTCACCGTGGTGCCGGAGGGCCAGTAGTCCTTGGGACGCCAGTCGGCGCGCTTGTCGCCGAACCAGTGCCAGGCGCCGGCCACCGGCTGCGAGGCGCTCACCTTCAGGTGCTTCTCGACCGCGGCCCGCGCCTTGGCCGCCACCGGGTCGGTGAAGACCACCGAGATCGGCATGGCGACGCCGACCGTGGTCCCCGTCTGAGGGGTGATCGTCTCCAGCAGCATCGGCGGGCCGGCGGGCTTGGTCGGCGAGGGAGAGGCGTGCGCACTCGGGGCGCCCGACCCCTTGGCGTCGCTGCCGCCCGCCTTGTCGCTGCCGCCTCCGGACCCGCCACAGGCCGTCGCACCCACCAGCATCACACCCGTGACGAGTGCGATCCCTATGCCGCCCTTGCGCCGTCCCACGACCTGTCCCCGCTCTCTCGCCCTTCGGCCCCGACGGGCCCGACTCACTCTCAGACGGCGGGAGGGTGATTCTCAGTTGCAAGTGTCGCGTAAAAGGTGTCCCAAGACTTCCTGCGCGGAAGCCCCCCGCCGCGGTAGGCAGGGCGGGTGCCCGACCGCGCACCGTCGAAACCCGGACGCCGTCCATGCGTGATCCGCGTGGAATGAGCTGGATGAGGCGTTCCGGCACGGGCGACACGTACCGCGCGAGTTCGGTGGTTCCCGGTGGATGCACCGTCAATCACCCATCTGACAGGAGCAGTCGGCCTGGGACGCCGTCGGGAGCACCCGGGCCGTCCGGCTCCGGCGCGTGCGCTCCACGACGTGCGACCCCACCCACCACCATGACTGGTGGCAGTGGCAGTGGCAGTGGCAGTGGCAGTGGCAGTGGCAGTGGACGCGGAGGCGGCGGGCTCGGCCGCGGAGAGGCGTCACCGGATCCGCCGCACACGGCCCGCCGCACGGCGCATCCCCGCCAACCGCCCCCTCGGCCGCATGGATGCGGGATGCGGGGGTAGTCGCGCGGCTGTGCCGGGAGCAGGCGACCGGCAGCCGAGGCGGGCTTTCGACGGTGGGAGGGGTATGTCATGGCGCTCATGAGCACGACGGCAACGGACGCGCGGGTGCACGAGTTGCCGGAGGTCGCCGATCCCTCCCGGGTGGCGCCGAAGGACGCCCGGGCACTGTCGAGGCTGTTCTTCGACCAGTTGGCGGTGCTGGAGGAAGGCACCGCGGAACACAGCTACGCACGCAACACCCTGATCGAGATGAACATGTCCCTCGTCCGCTTCGCGGCCGGCCGGTTCCGCGGCCGGGGCGCGGAGGAGATGGAGGACATCGTCCAGGTCGGCATGATCGGCCTGATCAAGGCGATCGACCGCTTCGACCTGTCCCGGGAGGCGGAGTTCACCTCCTTCGCGATCCCCTACATCGTGGGCGAGATCAAGCGCTTCTTCCGGGACACCACCTGGGCCGTGCACGTCCCGCGCCGGTTGCAGGAAGCCCGGGTCCATCTCGCCCGCGCCACGGAGGAACTGCGCAGCCGCCTCGGACGCACCCCGACGGTCAAGGAGCTGTCGGAGCTGATGAGCCTCCCCGAGGACGAGGTGCGCGAGGCCCGCCTGGCCGCGAACGGCTACAACTCCTCCTCCCTGGACGCCACGATCAGCGGCAGCGAGGACGGCGAATCGGCCCTCCAGGACTTCATCGGCGCCCAGGACGTCGCTCTGGAACTGGTCGAGGACTTCCACGCCCTGGCCCCTCTGCTCTGCGAGCTCGACGACCGGGACCGGCAGATCATCCACATGCGGTTCGTGGAGGAACTCACCCAGGCCCAGATAGGCGAACGCCTGGGCGTCTCGCAGATGCACGTCTCGCGCCTGCTGTCGCGCACGCTCGCCCGGCTGCGCGAAGGCATGCTCACCCAGGACTGAGCCGGCGGGAACCGCTCCACCGGGGGCCGAGTCGCCCGGAGCGGAGCGGGCCGTGCGTATCGCGGGCAGGACCGGGAAGTCGGAGGGAAAGGAGGTCGATGAGTATGGTTCCCCTGCTTCTCGTGCTGCTTCTCGCCATCATCCTTTTCGGCGTCGGTTTCGCCGTCAAGGTTCTGTGGTGGGTGGCCATCGCCGTCCTGGTGCTCTGGCTGCTCGGCTTCGTCATGCGTTCCACCAGCGCCGGCGGCGGCCGCGGCCGCTGGTACCGGTGGTGACCTGATCCGGTGCACCCACCCCGGCAGGGACCGGCCGTCCTGACGGCCGGTCCCTGCGCACGCCCCCGCGCACCCGGGCCCCCGCCCGGTTCTCTGCGCGACCTGTGAAGGAGGCGGGTGCGACGGGTGGAGACGCACGGCCGGGCGGGAGCGACGGCCGGCGTCTGAGAGGGTGGGGCGCATGGACATCCTGCGCAGGAACAACGTCACCGTCACCGGCAACCCGCGGGGGCGGACGGTGGTCCTGGCGCACGGGTTCGGCTGCGACCAGAACATGTGGCGGCTGACCGTACCCGCCCTGACCGGCGAATACCGCGTGGTGATGTTCGACTACGTGGGGTCGGGCCGCTCGGATCCGGCGGCGTTCTCCGAGGACCGCTACTCCTCTCTCGACGGCTACGCGCGCGACGTGGTCGAGGTGTGCGAGGCCCTGGACCTGCGCGACGCGGTCCTCGTGGGGCACTCGGTCAGCGCGATGATCGGCGTGCTGGCAGCCGACCTGGCTCCGCGGCGCATCGGGGCCCTGGTGATGGTCGCCCCCTCCCCGCGCTACATCGACGACGAGGGCTACCGGGGCGGGTTCGGCGCCGACGACATCGACGAGCTGCTGGCCTCCCTGGAGTCGAACTACCTCGGCTGGTCCGCCGCGATGGCCCCGGTGATCATGGGCAACGCGGACCGCCCCGAGCTCGGCGAGGAGCTCACCAACAGCTTCTGCGCCACCGACCCCGACATGGCACGCGTCTTCGCGCGGACCACCTTCCTCTCGGACACCAGGGACGACCTGAAGACCGTCCGGGTGCCGACGCTGATCCTCGAGTGCGCCCAGGACGTCATCGCCCCCCGCGAGGTCGGCGCCTTCGTCCACCGGGCCGTCCCGGGGTCGACGCTGGTCACCCTCGACGCGACCGGGCACTGCCCCCACCTGTCCGCTCCGGAGGCCACCAACGAGGCGATCACCGCGTTCCTGGCCGGCCGGCGGTGATGTGCCGCACCGGGCAGCAGCCCGACCAGCAGGGCACGGGCGACGAACGGACCGCCGACGCGGCGTTCGCCGCACTGCTGGAGGACAGCGCCGAGGAACTGTACGAGAACGCGCCGTGCGGCTACCTGTCCACGCTGATGGACGGCACCATCGCGAAGATCAACGACACGCTGCTGGGCTGGCTCCGGCTGGAGCGGGACGCGGTCGTGGGCCGGATGCGCTTCACCGACCTGCTGAGCGTGGGCGGCAAGCTGTACCACGAGACGCACTTCGCGCCGCTGCTGCGCATGCAGGGCGAGATCGGCGGCATCGCCCTGGAGATCAAGCGGGCCGACGGCGCGCGGATGCCGGTGCTGGTCTCCTCCGTGATCAAACAGGGCGGCAACGGCGAGCCGCTGCTGATCCGCACCACCCTGTTCGACGCCCGCGACCGCCGCGCCTACGAGGCCGAACTCCTGCGCGCCGGCAAGGAGGCCGAGCAGGCGCGCAGACAGGCCGAGGCCGACCGCGCCCGGCTCCAGGACGCCCTGGCCGCGCTCCAGCAGTCGCTGCTGCCCGACTCCCTGCCGACGGTCCCCGGGGTCGAGACGGCCGCCCACTACCGCACCGCGTCTCCCGACCGCCTCGGCGGCGACTTCTACGACCTCTTCCCCGTCGGCGGCGACCGCTTCGCCTTCTTCCTGGGGGACGTGTGCGGCAAGGGCCCCCAGGCCGCCGCGGTCACCTCGCTGACCCGCTACACCCTGCGGGCCGCCGCTCTGCACGATCCGGACCCCGTCTCGGCGCTCACCACCCTCAACACGGTGCTGCACGAGCGCTACACCGGCGGCGACCCGCGCTACTGCACCGCCGTGTTCGGCGTCGTCGAACCCGACGCCGAGAGCGGGACGGCGACCGTCCGCCTCGCCTCGGGCGGCCACCCCCCGGCCTTCGTCCTGCGCGCCGACGGCACCGCCGGCTTCCTGCCCACGCCGGGCGGCTTCCTCGTCGGCGCGCTGCCTAACGCGCGCTTCGCCACCGCCGCCACCGTCCTCACCCCCGGCGACACCCTGCTGCTGTACACCGACGGCCTCACCGAGGCCCGCACCGGCCAGGACCGCGGCAGCCTGTACGGGGACGAGGCCCTGCGCGACTTCGCCGCCGCCCACGCCGGCAGGCCGCCGCACGCCGTGATCGAGGCCCTCACCGGGCTGCTGGACGACTTCGGCGACGGACTCGACGACGACACCGCCCTGCTCGCCCTCGGCGTTCCCGCCCCCGACCTCAGGACCACGAAGCACGCATGAGCCAGTTGAGGATCACCGCCCGAGACGCCGTGACAGGTCCCGTTCTGGAGATCATCGGCGAACTCGCCTATCCGCACGCCGCCGAGCTGACCGACCGGCTCCTGACGACCACCCTGCGGCCAGGTCAGCGGCTCGTCCTCGACCTGGCCGGCATGGACTTCTGCGACTCCAGCGGCATCAGCGCCCTGATCGCGGCCCGCAACCTCGCGCACGCCGCCCGGGCCGACGTCGCACTCGCCGCCGTCCCCGCTCACACCCTGCGCATCCTGCGCGTCGTCGGCCTCGACCAGATCTTCGCCGTGCACCCCGACAGCGACGCCGCGACCCGGCCCTGACGGAAGGGGACGTCGCCGGTATGGGCCACCGGCGCCCGGGTAGAAGGGGGAGGAGAACAGACCGAAGCGCCCAAGAGCGGTGAACGCAACGAAAGAGACCCCTATGGTCACCCCGCGGAGGAAGCAGACGGCAGAGGGCCCGGGACGGGACGAAGGCGCCCCGCTGCGCTACGGCGCGATCTGGGGGGACGGCGCCGCCCGTGCCGCGGACGCCCGTCAGGCCCTGCGGGCGTTCCTCGGACAGGCCCGCCGCACGGACCGTGCCGTGGTGCCGAACTCCCTGGCCGCCGACGCCGAACTCGCCACGAGCGAGATGGTCACCAACGCCATCCGGCACGCGCCGGGCCCCTGTGGAATGACCCTGGAGCTGACCGACGACGAACTGACGATCACGGTCTGGGACAGTTCCACCGAGAAGCCGGCGCCCAGGAAGGCCGACCCGCGCCGCATCGGCGGTCACGGCATGCACCTGGTCCACACCGTCAGCGACAAGGTCGTCGTCGCCCTCCGCGCCACGGGGAAGCTGGTCACCGCGCATCTCTCCCTGACCGCGAACCGCGGCGGCGCCGCCTTCGGCGGGCCCGCCGCCGCCCTCCTCCCGGGCTGACCGTCAGCCGCCCGAGGGGAGCCGCTTCCACGACCGCGACTCCCGCGGCCATCTCCTCACCGAGCGGTTCATGGGCGTGTGGCGTCGACGGCCAACGGCTCCTGGAGGACCCCCACGTGGTGATCCAGGGCGAACGAGCGCTGCACCTGAGGGTCAACGCGCGCCGCCGGTCCGCAGCGGGGCCGGGTCAGGCGAAGACACCGGGCGTGACACGACGGACGCGCGCCCGGCGGCCCACGCCCCGACGGTCGCCGACGCCGACCTCCCCCTGATCCTGGGCACGGCGGCCCCGGCGGGACGGCCGTGGACCTCCCCGGTCCGCTGCGCCCCGACGGGCGACCGCGCGTTGCGCCGGCGCTCCGCCACCGACGCCCGGCACTCCCGCCGTCTCGCCGACCGCCACTTTCGTGCCCCCAGGCCTGATCAGCGGTCCGCCGCCGACCTCATCGCCGGTCGCCGCCCCCGTCGGCCCGAGCGGGCGCCCGGCGGCCGACGCTAGCCTGGGCCCATGATCGTATGGCTCAACGGCACCCACGGCGCGGGCAAGACGACGACCGGCGCGCTCGTGCGCCGACTGATCCCCGATTCCCGGGTGTTCGACGCCGAGAAGGTCGGCGAGACCCTCATGGACATCACGCCGGCGCTGCCCGGGGCGGGGGTGGACAACTTCCAGCACTGGCCGCCGTGGCGGCCGCTCGTGGTGGAGACCGCGCACCGCGTCCTCGCCTACGCCGGCGGCACGTTGGTGATGCCCCTGACGGTCCTGGTGGAGCGGTACTGGCGCGAGATCAGCTCCGGGCTCGCCCGACACGCCATCCCGGTACGGCACTTCGTGCTCCACGCCGACCAGGACACCCTCCGCCGGCGCATCGAGGCGGCCGACCCGGTCCCCTCCCCGTTCCGCCTCGCCCACCTCGAGCCCTACGCGCAGGCGGCCCGCACCTGGCTGCACGCCGAGGCCGAGGTCGTCGACACCACACACCTCACGCCCGCCCAGGCCGCCGGGCGGATCGCCGAGGCCGTACAGCGCTGACGTCCGCCCGCCTCAGGCGCGCAGGGCCTCCTCGACGGTGGCGTGGCAGGGGATGAGCTCGTCGATGCCCACGAGACGCAGCAGACGCACGACCGACTCCTGGGCGCCGGCGATGCGCAGCCACCCCTGAGCGCCGCTCACCCGCCGCTGGGCGGTGACGAACACGTTGATGCCGCTGGAGTCCATGAAGGTCACGCCGCTGAGGTCCGCCACGATCCGCGGGGGCTGCGCGCCGCCGTCGAACAGCATCGCCTGGCTGAGGACGTCCTTGACGTCGTGGTCGATCTCGCCCTCGACGGTCACGACGAGGACGCCGTCGACCACTTCGGGCTGGACGGAAAGATGATTCGGCCGGTCGTCCCTGGGGATGTCGTTCACGTCTCCTCGGCTGCGCCTGGGCTCGCCCGCTCAAGGGCGTGCTCGGACGATTCTGCCCCACCCGCGCGGCGGCATGCACCAGGACCGGCCGGGCGATCGTCCGGCTAGGCGGCACGTGTCGGGGTAGCAGGGACACACGTACCGAGGGTGTCGCGGCGCAGAGCTGGGGGACGGGTTGGAAGCGCAGGGTGAGAGCATCCCCGTCATGGGCGATGCGGACGATCGTAGGGTCGGGTGGTGGGCTGCGCTGCGCAGGACGCCGGTGACGGTCTGGAACGACGACGTCACGGACTGGGCGGCCGCGCTGACCTACTACGCCGTCCTGGCCCTGTTCCCCCTGCTGCTGGTCATCCTCTCGATCCTGGGGCTGACCATGCCCACCGCGAAGCCCGAGGTCATCGAGCGCATGGCGCAGGCCGCCCCGGCCGAGTCCCGTGCCCTGCTGCGCAGCACCCTGCGCCAGATGTCCGAGCAGTCGTCGACGGCCTGGACGTTGATCTTCGTCGGCGGGACGGGAGCGCTGTGGTCGGGATGCAGCTACCTCAGCGTCTTCCGCCGGGCGCTGTACGCGATGCACCGCACCAGCGCCGACCGGCCGGTCTGGCGCACGGCGCCGCGCATCGTCCTGACGGCCGTGGTGCTGAGCTCGCTGCTCCTCACGTCCACGCTCGCGCTGCTGGTCAGCGGCGGTCTGGCCCGGCGTCTGGGGCACGTGCTGGACCTGGGGACCGCGCCGCAGGCCACATGGGACGCCCTGCGGTGGCCGGTCGTGGCCGCGGTCGCCGTGGCCCTGGTGCTCGTCCTGTACCGGTCGGGGCCGGCGCGCTCCCGCCCCGTCGGAAGGATGGCTCCCGGCGGGACGCTGGCCGTGGTGCTCCTGCTCACGGTGTCGCTCGCCTTCGCCCTCTACACGGCGCACGTCAGCACCTACGACCGTCTGTACGGCGGGCTGGCGGGAGTGGTGGTCTTCCTGGTCTGGCTGTGGCTGTCGAATCTGGCCCTCCTGGTCGGAGCCCAGTTCAACGCGGAGCTGACCAAGCCCTTCGAGGCGGCCGACGTGCCGGATTCCGTGCGCGCCGTGGAGCGTGCGGCCGGGGCCTGCCCGGCGAGCCGCCGAGGGCCGGCCCCCTCGTGAGCGGCTCTCGCCGCGGGAGCGCCTGCGGCGACGGGTCGTGCGGGGGAGCCCGGCGCCCGGTCACGGCGGTCACCAGCTGATCGCGGCGGCGACCGGCAGATGGTCGCTGCCGGTGGCGGGGAGGGACCACGAGCTTCGCGCCGTCACGCCGCGGACCAGGATCTGGTCGATGCGCACCACCGGGAACCTCGCCGGCCAGGTGAAGCCGAAGCCGCTGCCGGCCGCCACCTGGGTGGAGCGCAACCGTGAGGTCAGGCCGTCGAAGGCGCGGTCGTCCACGACGCCGTTCAGGTCGCCGAGCAGCACCACCCGCGCGTTGTGCTCGGCGGCGACGGCCCGGGCGAGCGCCTGCGCGCCCCGGTCGCGCGAGTCCGTCCAGAAACCGGCCCTGGGGTTCACCCGCGCGGAACCCAGGTGGGCCACGTACACGGCCAGCGGACCGTGGCGCGTGGTCACCGTGGCGCGCAGCGCCCGGGCGTAGGCCGCCTTGACCTCGGCCGGCTTGGTCGCCGCCAGCGGTCCGTAGTCCATCGCGGTGTCGACGGTCCTGGCGTCCGTCAGCGGCAGCCTGCTCCACAGTCCGACCGTCCCCCGCACCACGTGGTACGGGTACGCCTTCGCCAGGCCCTTCTCGTAGACCGGCCTCGCCCGCGAGGTGATCTCCTCCAGGGCCAGCACGTCGGCGCCGGACGCGGACAGGGCGCGGGCGGTGCCGGCCGGATCGGGGTTGTCGGCTCCGACGTTGTGGCCGGCCACGACGAGGTCGCCGCCCGCCTGGGACCTGTCGCCGAGCAGCCCGCCGAAGAGATGCAGCCACACCAGCACCGGCAGCAGCAGGGCGGTCACCGCCGAGGCCGAGCGTCGCCACAGCGCGCCGGCCAGCAGCAGCGGGATGACCAGGCCGAACCACGGCAGCACGGTCTCCACCAGGCTGCCGAGGTTTCCGATCCGGTTCGGGATCCACGCGTGCAGCAGCAGGACGAGGCCGAGCAGCACCGCCGACGCCGCGAGCAGCCGGCCGCGCCTCCAGGGCTCCGGCCGCGAGACGCCGAGGATCACCCGGCGCGGGCCCGCCCGCCGACGCAGGGCCGCCCACCGTGAACCGGACCCGGCGTCCGGAGGGCCCGAGCCGGTGCCCCCGGGCCCGGGGCCGTCCTGCCCGGTCTCCGCCGCGTCCACCCGTGTCATCGCCGTGCCCGCTCAACGACGCCGACGCCGACGGCCCCGGCCGCGTCCTCCGGCTCCGGGAGGAGGCGAGGCGCGTCAGCCCCCTCTCGCGGCCCCCCTGCGGGGAACGCGGGGGAACGTCGAGGACGGTGCGGTCGAGGACGGTGCGGTCCACCGGGACGGGTTTCCCGGGCGCCGGGGCCGGGAAGCCCGTGGGCGCGGGCCGGGGAGGGGGCGTGCGCCTTGCTGCCGCCGCTCGCGAGGGATCGGGTGAGTGCCATGCCGTCCAGTGGACGGAACGCGGTGTTGCCCGCGCGTATGCGGTTTCCGATACGCCGACGATATGCGCCGACTCGTAGCATCGACGGCATGCGCGTGCTGCTCGTCGAGGACGAACCGTATCTGGCAGAAGCCGTCCGCGACGGCCTGCGCCTGGAGGCGATCGCCGCCGACATCGCGGGCGACGGGGACACCGCCCTCGAACTGCTGAGCACCCACGCCTACGACATCGCCGTCCTGGACCGCGACATCCCCGGGCCCTCCGGCGACGTCGTCGCCCGGCGCATCGTCGCCTCGGGCAGCGGCATACCCATCCTCATGCTCACCGCCGCCGACCGGCTCGACGACAAGGCCACCGGGTTCGCCCTCGGGGCCGACGACTACCTCACGAAACCCTTCGAGCTGCGAGAGCTCGCGCTCCGGCTCCGGGCACTCGACCGCAGACGCGCCCACAACAGGCCGCCGGTGCGGGAGATCGGCGGCCTTCGGCTGGACCCCTTCCGCCGCGAGGTCTTCCGCGACGGCCGCTACGTGGCGCTGACCAGGAAGCAGTTCGCCGTGCTCGAGGTCCTCGTGGCCGCCGAGGGCGGTGTCGTCAGCGCGGAGGAGCTCCTGGAACGCGCGTGGGACGCACACGCCGACCCGTTCACCAACGCCGTCCGCATCACCGTCTCCGCCCTGCGCAAACGGCTCGGCGAGCCCGGGATCATCGTCACGGTCCCTGGTGTCGGATACCGCATCGAGGCGGCCGATGCGCCCGATGCGGCGGCCGGGGCGGCCGATGCGGGCCGGACGAGCGAGAGGGGCGCGCGTGGATAGGGCGTCCGGTCTGAGCGTGCGTGCCCGGCTCGCCCTCAGCTACGCCGGATTCCTCATGCTCGCCGGAGTCCTGCTGCTCGCGGCGGTGTGGGTGTTCCTGCTGCGCTACGTCCCCGACCGCGCGCTGATGATCAACGGGTCCGTGGACGCCCCGCACCCGGGCGTCTTTCCCGTCCGCTCCAATCTCCTGCGCGTCTTCGCGCCCAGGGCGGCCGCGGTGTTCGCGCTCCTGCTGGCCTTCGGCCTCGCCGGAGGGTGGGTCCTCGCCGGCCGGATGCTGGCCCCCATGAGCCGCATCGCCGACGCCGCCCGCCTGGCCTCGGCCGGATCCCTCTCCCACCGCGTCCGGCTCCCGGGACGCAAGGACGAGTTCCGCGAACTCGCCGACGCCTTCGACGAGATGCTCGCCCGTCTCGAGGCCCACGTCGCCGAACAGCAGAGGTTCGCGGCCAACGCCTCCCACGAGCTGCGCACCCCGCTGGCGACCTCGAAGGCGCTGCTGGACGTCGCTCGCAGCGATCCGCGGCACGACACCGCGGAGGTCCTCGACCGCCTGCACGCCGTCAACGCCCGGGCGATCGACCTCACCGAGGCGCTGCTGCTGCTCAGCCGCGCCGGGCAGCGGTCGTTCACCCCGGAACCCGTGGACCTCTCCCTGCTGGCGGAGGAAGCGGTCGAGACGCTCGTCCCCCTGGCGGACCGGCACGGCGTCGCGGTCGAGACCGTCGGCGAGGTCGCCCCCACGACGGGCTCGCCGGCGTTGCTGCTCCAGCTGACCGCCAACCTCGTGCACAACGCGATCGTCCACAACCTCCCCGAACGGGGCACCGTGCGGGTCAGCACCGCCGTGCGTCCCGAGACCGTGCTGCTCACCGTCGAGAACACCGGCGAGAAGGTCACCGCGCAGACGGCCTCGACGCTCACCGAACCGTTCCAGCGCGGCACCGAGCGTGTACACGCCGCCCACGCGGGCGTCGGCCTCGGCCTGGCCATCGTCCGGTCCATCGCTCAGGCGCACGACGGGATGCTCACCCTCGCGCCACGCTCCACGGGCGGGCTCCGCGTCACCGTGGAACTGCCCGCGGTCTGAAGCGGGCGCAGCCGGGGAGGACGTCCGCCCGGACCCCTGCTCCGGTCAGGTGCTCCGGCGCAGTTCGGGCGTGGTCGGGGGCCGGCCGGTGAGACTGGTGATCAGGTCGGCGCACACGTCGCGCAGCTTCACGTTGCGTCGCTGGGAGGCGGAGCGCAGCACGCCGAACGCCTCGTGCGCGGTGCACCGGCGCTGCCCCATGATCACGCCGATGGCCTGGTCGATGACGCTGCGCGACTCCATCGCGGTGCGCAACTGGTCGGCGAACTCCTGGGTGTGGCTGATGCGCCGGGCCAGGGCGATGCCGCCGGTGGCCTGAGCGGCCAGGGAGCGCAGGGCGCCGAGGTCGCGGTCCTCGAAGGCGTGGGGCGGGGCGGCGTAGAGGTTGAGGGCGCCGGCGGCGCCGGTGTGCGCGGCGATCGGCAGCGACAGCGTGCTGAGGATGCCGCAGTCGACGGCGTAGGCGGGGTAGTCGCCCCACCTCGTCTCCTCGCGCATGTCGCCGACGTGGATCTCCTCGCCGGTGCGCAGGGACTCCAGACAGGGGCCGTCGTCCTGTCCGTACTGCTTCTCGTCCAGCTTCATCGCCGCGACGCCCGCTCCGGCGACGGTCATCGGCTCGCCGTCGCCCTCGATCGTCACCCCCGCGCCCTGGGCCCGGGAGAGGGCGAGGGCGGCTTCGGCGAGGGTCTGCAGGAAGCCCTCCAGCGAGTCGGTCTCCAGCAGCCACCGGGTGACCTGGCTGCCGTCGTGTACGGCGTCCGCGTTCATCGTCGTTTCCTTGGCGTGGGTTTCTTCCCCCACACGGCTGCCCGGACCGCTACGGATCATGTCCGCCGGCCGCCGGCCGCCCGCCGCGGGGAGGCCGCTGACCCGTAGTGGATCTCCGCTCGGCCCCCCACCCCACCGCGCGGCCCGGTACTCTCTGTAGCCCGGGACGGGTGGGACGTTGGGAAAGGGGACCAGGTGAGAGCGGCGCGGACGTTGGCCACGTTCGACGACGTCGAGCTCGGTGACCACATCTGCTGGCGCCCGGACTCGGCCGACGCGTCGCCCGCGGATGTGCTCGCCTACGTGGCGGACGGCGCTCTGTACGGCGACAAGATCGTGGTCGTCGGCTCCGTCGACGCCGTCCTCGGTCTTCCCCGCGACGCCGTGCCCGCCGCCGCGGTGATCCTCGACCCGCGCCGCGTCCTGGACTCCGACTCCCTCCTGGCCGCGGTGCGCCAGGAGGCGCGCACCGCGCTCCGCGAGGGGTTCCGGTCGGTGCGTGTGCTGACCGAGCGGGCGCCCGCCGGGGCCCGCGACGGAGCCGAGGACCTGGTGGCCCAGGAGCTGAGGCTCGACGAGTTCGCCTCGGAGAGCAACGCCATCGTGGTCTGCGCCTTCCGGCCTTCGCAGTGGGACGGGCCTACGCTGGAACATGTGGCAGGTGTGCACCCGCACGAGATGGGCATACGCGCTGAGCGTCCGGCCTTCCGGATGTACAGTGCGGGCGCCGACGTCTGGAGCGTGGACGGTGTGATCGACTCAGAGGGCGCGGACGCGTTCAACACCGCGATGCGTGCGGTGATGCGCTTCTCGCCCAAGGTGAACCTGCGGTTCGACTCCCTGGAGATGATCGACGCCGCCGGCATGCACGCACTCGTCGACGCGGCCCGTCACCTGCCCGATCGCCGCGTCGTCGTGGAAGGCGCCAACGAGACCGTGCGCCTGTGCTGGGAACTCGCGGGATACGCGAGCGCCGGCGTGCCGGTGGTGATGGCCGCATGACCACGTCCCCGCCCGCACCCGCCTCCGACGGGGGCCGGTCTCACTTCCGCCACGAGCTCTACCCCTATCGCGGGACCGAGCAGTTCCTGTCCGGGACCCTGGCGTACGTCCAGGAGGCGCTGGAGGGCGGCGAGGCCGTGGTCGTCGCCGTCCCGCCGGACCGGGCGTCACTCCTGCGCGACGCACTCGGCGACGAGCCCGCCGTGACCTTCGTCGACACCACGACGCTCGGACCGAACCCGGGCCGCCTCGTCGGCGCCTGGGTCACCTGGATGCAGGAGCGGGGCGAGGGGGACAGGCCGGTGCGCGGCATCGGCGAAACGGCCTGGCGCGAGGCCCGCAGCGCCGCGCACCTGTCCGAACTGCGCTACCACGAGTGGCTGTTGAACCGCGCCTTCGCCCGCAGCTCCGCCTGGTCGATGCTGTGCCCGTACGACGACGCCGCTGACGACCGCAGCGCCCTGGAGACCGTCTCGCGCTGCCACCCCCTGATCCGCCAGGACGGCCATTACGTGCGCAACGAGGGCTACCTCACCGCCGACGAGTACCCGTTCGAGGCCCTGTCCGCCGCCTGCGACCCCTTCCAGGAGCTGAGCTACACCCACGGCGACCTGGCCGCGGTCCGCTCCAAGGTGGCCCAGTGCGCCGCGGACGCGGGCCTCTTGGAGGAACAGCAGCGCAGACTGGCCGTCGCCGTCACGGAGATCGCCACGAACAGCATCCGGCACGGCGGAGGCCACGGGACCCTGCGCACCTGGACCCAGGACGCCACGTTCGTGTGCGAGTTCCGCGACGCCGGCTACATCCCGGACGTGATGGCGGGCCGCACCCGTCCCAGCGCCGACCAGATCGGCGGCCGTGGACTGTGGCTCGCCCAGCAGCTCTGCGACCTCGTGGAGATCCGCTCCGTCCGCGACCACGGCACCACCATCCGCCTCCACGTCGACGTCCCCCGCTGAGCCGGCGCCGGGACGACCGGACGCGCAGGGGGGGGCGTACACCAGGAGGGCGTCGTCGCGCAGCCGGACGCCTGACGCCGGGCGTCGGGGTGTGGGGCGTCAGCCGCCCGTCGTGCATCAGATGCCGCACACCAGGCCGCGCGCAGCAGCCGTGCCAGGGTGTCCGTCCCGCCCGGCAGTGCTGTGACCGAAGGAGAGCGGTTCGGTCGGGGTCGCCCGCAGCCCCTGGGCGGGCGCGCTCCGGCCGGCGTCCATCCCTCGAGTGCAGCAGACGCCCGGCCCGGCGGCATCGCCGGGATCCAGGGCTCACCGGGACGGCAGGTCGCGCAGCACCTCCCGCGCGGCGCGGGCGCCCGAGGCCAGCGCGCCCTGGACCGAGCCGGTCGCGCGGTGGTCCCCGCACACGTACCGGCCCGGGGCCACCCGGGTCGTGCGCGTGAGCTCCTGGGGGGCCGCCATCGCGGGCAGGGCCTCGGGGACCGTCCGGACGGTCAGCAGCTCCCAGCGGCCGGCGTCGGCGCCGTACACCTCGCTCAGCGCCTCGCGCAGCGCGGGCTCCCGGCCCTCGGCGTCGGCGCCCAGCACGGAGGTGGCGACCAGGGCCCGCCCGGGCGGCGCGCAGGAGGCGGCGACCTCGCTCAGCACGCAGGTGTTGAGAAACCGCCGCCGGGTGTCGACCAGCAGGGTGGGCTCGTGCAGCGGTGACCGCTCCGGGGCGTGGTAGTACGTCGTCACCGTCCGGTAGTCGGGCACCTCGACGTCCGGTATCAGGGCGACGGCGGGCCCGGGGCCGGTGGCCACCACCACGGCGCGTGCCGGAACGCTCTCACCGGCGGCGGTCTCGACCCCGTCGCCGGTGAGCCGCTCCACGCCGGTCTCCAGCCGCACGGCATCATCCGGCAGGGCTGCCGCGAGCGCGCGGGGGACGGCTCCGATGCCGTCCGCGGGCAGGCACAGGGCGCCACGCAGCATGCTGCGCCACACCAGGTGGAAGACCCGGGCGGACGTCTCCAGCCGGTCCTCCAGGAACACTCCGGACAGGAAGGGACGGAAGAACCGCTCGACGAAGGCGTCGGTGAACCCGGCCTCGGCGAGCGCCGCCCGCGTGCTGCGGTCGGGGCGCCGCTTCAGCCGGTGCGGCGGGAGCAGGGCGTCCGAGGCCGCGAGCGCGCCCAGGGCCGCCAGGTCACGGGCTCCCGCCACCCGCCCCGAGAGGAGGCCGGCGAGCGCGGACGGCTGGGAGCGGGGGTCGGTCAGGCGGCGCCGGCCGGACTCGGTGTGGATGAGCACGCCCGGGGTGAACGGGCGCAGGGCCAGCGCGGGGAGCGACAGGCGTCGTTGGACCTGCGGGTAGGACGTGTTGAAGACCTGGAAGCCGCGGTCGACCAGGAAGCCGTCCACCCGGTCGGAACGCATCCGGCCGCCGACCCCGTCCGAGGCCTCCAGGACCCGCACCGCGACACCGGCCGCGACCAGGTCCTGGGCACAGGCGAGCCCGGCGACGCCGGCTCCGATCACCACGACGTCGGGGGCGCCACGGCCTGCGGTCACGTCGTCTCCTTCCGTCGCGGCGCCCGCCGTCGTGCGCGGGGCGCGGGGCCGCCGTGCGGCGGGCGCCGTCGACCTCTCTTCGGCCTCGGCCGCGGGCGCGGATGCACCGCGGGGCGAGACGCAACGATCGGGTCCTGTCCGATCGACGGCTCGGCGGCGATCGGCCGGGGTCGCTCAGCCGGGGAAGCGTCCCGTCGAGCGCAGCTGCCAGCGCCGCTCCGCGTAGGCCAGGTCGTCGCGCCACAGGCGGCCCGCCGCGGCCCGCACCAGAGGGCGCAGCAGCGGCTGCATCCGGCGCGCCACGGCGAAGCCGGGGCGCTCGGACGCCGCGACGACGGCCTCCACCACCGCCGTGCGGGGCCGGCCGCGGTCGTCGACGCCGAGCGGCGTCGCGTGCGTCTCGACCACCGAGCCCTTGCCCTCGCCCTCCGTGATGTGCATGACGACGGTGCGCGGCTCCGGCGCGGTGAACACGGCGCGCACCGGCACGACCAGCCGCCCGGCGACGCGGAAGGAGACGTCGACGACGAACCCGTCCTCCCGCGTCGCCGCGGCCTCGTCCTCGGCTTCCGCGTCGGCGTCCGCGCCCGCCTCCGTCCGCGCGCCCGACCTGCCCGCGGCCGCGGGGCTGTCCACGACGGTCAGGTCGACGAAGGAGTACGGGTGGAACCAGGCGCCGTGCCAGGGATCGAGCCGGTTGGCCACCACGTCCTCCGGCTCGCAGACGCCCACGCCCACGTACACGGCGCTCACGGCCCGGGCCGTGGCGGGCCGTGCGGGCACCACCGGCGCGTCCAGGGGCGGCTCGCCGCCCACGTCGTCCAGGCGCACCCACGCCAGCACGCCGTCGTCGTACGCCGGCAGGGGCTCCCACCCCGCGAACGGCCCGCCGCTCAGGGCGAGGCCGTGCCAGTGGCAGACGAGGGTGCCGCACCGGACCGGGCTGTCGCGCAGCGGCGCGCCCAGGTGCGGGCAGACGCCCGGCCCGGCGACGAGCCGGCCCGCGGCGTCGCGCCAGACGACGATCTCCCGTCCGGCGATCGTCCGGGCGAGGGGCCGGTCGGCCCGGACGTCCCGGGTCGCGCCCACGACGAACCAGTTGCCCGAGGGACGTGCCTGCGCGCGCTTCAGCGCCTGGGCGATGACCGCGGGGCGGGCCTCGCGCCACGTCGGACGCTGCCGTTCCCAGGCGACCGGGTCCCTGCGCAGGGACAGCGGGAGGCGTCCGCGGCGGACGGGACGACGGGGGTTCACATGACCTCCTTGGGCAGGGGCTGCGCGGCGACGGGCCGGTGCGCCGGGTGCGCGGCCGCGCTCCGCGTCGGCGCGGCGGGCCGCGCGACGGCGGCGGACGGCGCCGAGGGATCGGAGGCCGGTGCGGCGTTCGGTGCGGCGGGGTGCGCGGACACCGCCGTCGGGCGCACCGCGCGTGCCCGCATGCGGGCCGCCGCCACACGCACCAGCCCGTCGGCCGCCACCGCGGCCCGCCGTCGCCGGGGCACCACGGCACGCCGGTGCAGCACCGAGTACCCGTCGTCCGCGACCGCGTCGAGGATGCCGCCGTAGAGCACGAAGGCCGTGCGGATGCAGGGGCGTGACACGGGTTCGAGCATCGCGATGCCGGGCGCCGCCTCGCGGTAGACGCCGCGGGTGAGGCCCTCGAAGGCCCTGAGGGCGGCCGTGATGCGCGGGTCGCGGCGGCCGGTGCGGCGGCTCCAGAGCAGCAACTCCCGGTCGGCGCCGTGCGCGGACAGCAGGTCGGCCGGCAGGTAGACGCGTCCGCGGTCGAGGTCCTCGCCCACGTCGCGCAGGAAGTTGGTCAGCTGGAAGGCCACGCCGAGGGCGGCCGCGTGCGGGGCGGCTTCCTCGCGCGGGACGACGGAGCCCAGCACGGGCAGCATCTGCAACCCGATCACCGCCGCCGAGCCGTGCATGTAGGCGCACAGGTCGTCGTAGGTCGGATAGTCGGTGACCTCCAGGTCGCTGCGCATGGACGCCATGAAGTCGCCGAAGTGGGTGTGGTCGATGGCGTAGCGCCGGGCCGTGTCGGCCAGCGCGAGCACCACCGGCTCGGCGCTGCTGCCGTCGCGCAGCCCTCGCTGGAGCCGCTCGTGCAGGCGGGCGAGATCGGCCGCGCGGCGATGCGCGGGGACGCCGTCGTCCAGCGAGTCGACGATGTCGTCGGCCCAGCGGGCGAAGCCGTAGAGGGCGTGGACGGCCGGCCGCCGCTCCACGGGCAGCAGGCGGGTGGCCAGGAAGTAGGTCTTGCCGTGCCGGGCGTTGAGCCGCCGGCAGCGTGTGTAGGCGTCGCGCAGCGCCGGCTCGGTGATGCCCGCCGCGTCGAGTTCACGGACCGTCATGACGAGGCTCCTTCCGACACGGCCGGCCCCGAGGGCGGCACGGGCGGGTCCGGCACGCGGGGGACGGCGCGCGGGCGTCGGGGTGCGGCGGCCGTGTGCCCCCCGGTGATGCGGGCCGCGGCGAGCTTGCCGGACAGCAGGACGGTCGGGACGCCGACGCCGGGCGTGGTGCCGCACCCGGCGAGGACGGCGTTGTCGGTGCCGCGCACCAGGTTGCGCGGCCGGAACGGCCCGGTCTGCGCGAAGGTGTGCGCTGCCGAGAAGGGGGTGCCGGCCGCGTGTCCCTGGGCCGTCCAGTCGGCGGGGGTCACGAGTGCCTCCTCCTCGACGGACTCCGCGATGCCCTCGAAGCCGCGCCGGTCGAGCTCCCGCAGGACGCTGTCGCGGTAGCGCGGGCCGAGCTCGCCCCAGGCGGCGGCGTCCGGCCCGATGTCGGTGTTCGGGCAGGGGGCGAGGACGTAGTGGAGGTGGCGGCCGGGCGGGGCGAGGGTG
>NZ_JAHHIT010000007.1 GCF_024539675.1 Streptomyces hilarionis
TCCTTCGCCGGTGCCACGTCCCCTGCTGCCTCCGCCGCCCCCGCCGTCGCCATCTCCCCCGCCGACCGGCGTGCCCGTGGCCATGTCCCGCCGCCGTCGGGCCCGTTCGGCGAACAAGGCCTCCGCCCGGCGCCGGGTCTCCTCAGCCGATGCATGGCCGTGACGGTGTCCCCCTCGGCCACCGCCGAGTGAACGGCGTCGTGGGGAGCGGCCGTCGGAGCCGGGGGGCCGGCCGGGGCCGCTGGTCGGGTTCGTGTCGCCTGAGCGTGATCGAAGTGCCATGCGTCGAGCATCGGACACTTCGCCGATTCGCGATGATCTTGCTCAATTCCGGGGGAGAAACCGATTGTTGTGGATAACTCCACCACTCACACGAGTGAGGGACGGCCTCACTTCGGTGAGACCACGACCCCCAGCAGCCCCGGTCCGGTATGCGCTCCGATGACCGCTCCGACCTCGCTCACATGCAGATCGACGAGTCCGGGCACCCGGGAGCGAAGGCGGTCCGCGAGCGCCGACGCCCGCTCGGGAGCGGCGAGATGGTGGACAGCGATGTCGACGGGCGCGCTGCCGGCCCGATCGGCGGCGATCTCCTCCAGGCGGGCGATCGCCCTGGACGCCGTACGCACCTTCTCCAGGAGGTCGATGCGGCCCCCCGCGAGCTGGAGCAGCGGCTTCACCGCCAGAGCGGAGCCCAACAGGGCCTGGGCAGTGCCGATTCGGCCTCCGCGGCGCAGGTAGTCGAGGGTGTCGACGTAGAAGTAGGCGGAGGTGCCGGCGGCTCGCTTCTCCGCCGCGGTCACCGCCTCGTCGACCGTGCCGCCCGTCTCGGTGACCTCGGCGGCCGCGAGCGCGCAGAAGCCGAGCGCCATCGCCACCATGCCGGTGTCGACCACGCGCACCGGCACGGGCGCCTCACGGGCGGCGACGACGGCCGCGTCGTAGGTGCCGGACAACTCGGCGGAGAGGTGCAGGGAGACGATGCCGGTGGCTCCGGCCTCGGCGACCTTGCGGTAGGTCTCGGCGAAGACCTGCGGACTCGGCCGCGAGGTGGTGACGGGGCGTCGCTTCTGCAGTGCCTGGGCGAGGGAGCGGGTGGAGATCTCGTTGCCCTCTTCAAGGGCCTGGTCGCCGAGGACGACGGTCAACGGCACCGAGGTGATGCCGTGGCGCTCCATCGTCCGCTGCGGCAGATAGGCCGTTGAATCCGTGACGATAGCGACATGGCGGGACATGACCTGGAGGTTACCTGGCGTAGCCTGCGCGTGGCAGCCCGGCCCCTCACAGGCGGACCGCCCTTGACCGAATCAAATACCTCGCCTGGCGACCCCGAAACCCGCGCTTCCGTCAGGTGGTGTTCTCGGGGCGCGGCTTCTTCTGCCAGGGGTAGGAGGGCCGCGGTGCCGCCGGGGTGATGGCGGGCCGTGTGGGCTCCTGCGCGGTGCGCGCACCGGGGGTCTCCGGCCAGGTCTGCCCTTCCGTCGCCTCGTCGGCGGCGGGGGCCTCGGGCCACGGGGAAGCTGAGGTCGGGGAGGCCGACGAGGTCGCGGTGGGCTCCGGCGTAGTCCAGTGGCGCAGGGCCCCTGCCTCGACGTCGATCTGGGTGCTGAGCGAGTCGAGATCGTCCTCGGCGAAGCGGCGGGCGCGGTCGCGGGCGGCCCAGCGCAAGGAGTCGGCCGATGCCGTGATGCGCTCGGTGCGCTCCCGCAGCGACGGAAGCCGCTGGGCGAGGGTGACCCGGTCCGGCTCGGACTCCAGACGCTTGAGCTCGGCGTCCAGTTCCTGCCCGTGCGCGCTGAGGCGCTGGAACAGGCCGAGGGACTCCTTGAGCGACTCGTCCTCCGCGACGCCCGCGTGCAGGGCGTCCTGCGTGGCCCGCATGGAGGTGCGCAGCGTGAGCCGGAGTTGGGCGATCTCGCCGGCCGGCCCGAGCTGGGCGAAGGACTTGGCCCGCAGGGTGTGGTCCGCGACCGTGCGACGGGCCTGGGTGAGGGTGCGGTCGACCCCTCGCTTGGCGGCGCCGACGACCTTCACCGTGGCGTACACGCCGAGCGCCACGAAGAGGACGAAGAGCAGGGCGACGATCGTGATCACTGCTTCCACCAGCTCCTCCTCCGGCCCGCCTGGACACATCCGGCGCTCCGCGTACGCGCCGCACTCCAAACGGTAAACGAGACGGGCAGGCCCGGAGTTCCAGGAGAACCCCGAACCTGCCCGCACGAATCCCCTAGGGGACGGTCACGGCCACCCTCGGACGCCGGATCTCAGGCCCTCGGGCGCCTGAGGGCTTCGGACGCCTCAGGCCGTGACGATGTTCACCAGCTTCGGCGCCCGCACGATCACCTTGCGGATGCCGGCCCCGCCCAGCGCCTTCACGACGGCCTCGTCGGCCAGCGCGACCTTCTCCAGTTCCTCGTCGGAGATGGCCGGGGAGACCTCCAGGCGCGCCTTGACCTTGCCCTTGATCTGCACGACGCAGGTCACGCTCTCGTCCACCACGTACGCCGGGTCGGCGACGGGCAGGTCCTGGTGGACCACCGAGTCGGTGTGGCCCAGGCGCCGCCACAGCTCCTCGGCGATGTGCGGGGCCAGCGGCGCGACCAGCAGCACCAGGTCCTCGGCGACGGTGCGCGGAACCGCCCCGCCCGCCTTGGTCAGGTGGTTGTTCAGCTCGGTGATCTTGGCGATGGCGGTGTTGAAGCGCAGTCCCTCCAGGTCCTGGCGCACGCCGTCGATCGCCTTGTGCAGGGCCCGCAGGGTGTCCACGTCGATGTCGGCGTCCTCGACGTCGACGACGCTCACCTCGCCGGTGCTCTCGTCGACGACGTTGCGCCACAGCCGCTGCAGCAGCCGGTACTGGCCGACGACGGCGCGGGTGTCCCAGGGGCGCGAGACGTCCAGCGGGCCCATCGCCATCTCGTACAGGCGCAGCGTGTCGGCGCCGTACTCGGCGCAGATCTCGTCGGGGGTGACCGCGTTCTTCAGGGACTTGCCCATCTTGCCCAGCAGTCGGGAGACCTTCTCGCCCTGGTAGTAGTAGCCGCCGTCGCGCTCCTCGACCTCGGCGGCGGGCACCGCGATGCCGCGCGCGTCGCGGTAGACGTAGGCCTGGATCATGCCCTGGTTGAACAGCTTGTGGAACGGCTCCACCGAGGAGACGTGCCCCAGGTCGAACAGGACCTTGGACCAGAAGCGCGCGTACAGCAGGTGCAGCACGGCGTGCTCGGCGCCGCCCACGTACAGGTCGACGCCGCCGTGCGGCTGCCCCTCGCGCGGGCCCATCCAGTACTGCTCGATCTGCGGGTCGACCAGCTTCTCGCTGTTGTGCGGGTCCAGGTAGCGCAGCTCGTACCAGCAGGAACCGGCCCAGTTGGGCATGGTGTTGGTCTCGCGGCGGTACTTCCTGGGGCCGTCGCCCAGGTCCAGGGTGACGTTCACCCAGTCCTCGTTGCGCGAGAGCGGCGTCTCCGGGGAGGTGTTCGCGTCGTCCGGGTCGAAGGTGCGGGGCGAGTAGTCCTCGACCTCCGGCAGCTCCAGGGGCAGCATCGACTCGGGCAGCGCGTGGGCGACGCCGTCCTCGTCGTAGACGATCGGGAAGGGCTCGCCCCAGTAGCGCTGCCGGCTGAACAGCCAGTCGCGCAGGCGGAAGTTGACGGTGCCCTCGCCGATGCCCTTGCTCTCCAGCCACTGCGTGATGCGCGCCTTGGCGTCGACCACGCCCAGGCCGTCCAGCGAGATGTCGTCGTGGGCGGAGTTGACGATCTTCGCGTCGTACGAGGCGAAGGCGTCGTCCCAGGCGGAGGTGTCGGTGCCACGGCCGTCGGTCGGCTCGACCACGCAGGTGATCGGCAGCTCGAAGGCGCGCGCGAACGCGAAGTCACGCGTGTCGTGCGCCGGGACGGCCATGATCGCGCCGGTGCCGTAGCCCATCAGGACGTAGTCGGCGATGAAGACGGGCACCCGCTCGCCGTTGACCGGGTTGGTCGCGTAGACGCCGGTGAAGACGCCGGTCTTGTCCTTGGCCTCGGCCTGGCGCTCGACGTCGGACTTGGAGGCGGCCTGCGCGCGGTACGCGGCGACGGCCTCGGCCGGGGTCGCGTGTCCGCCGGTCCACACGTCGTGGGTGCCTTCGGGCCAGGCGTCCGGGGTGAACTTGTCGGCCAGCGGGTGCTCGGGGGACAGCACCATGTAGGTCGCGCCGAACAGGGTGTCGGGGCGGGTGGTGAAGACCGTGATCCGCTCGCCGTCCACGGGGAAGTCGACGCGGGCGCCTTCCGAGCGGCCGATCCAGTTGCGCTGCTGCAGCTTGATCGCCTCGGGCCAGTCCAGGGCGTCCAGGTCGTCCAGCAGGCGGTCGGCATAGGCGGTGATGCGCATGTTCCACTGGCGCAGCTTGGCCTTGAAGACGGGGAAGTTGCCGCGCTCGGAGCGGCCGTCGGCGGTGACCTCCTCGTTGGCCAGCACGGTTCCCAGGCCGGGGCACCAGTTGACCGGCGCGTCGGAGGCGTAGGCCAGGCGGAAGCCGCTCAGGACGTCGGCGCGCTCGGTGGCGGTCAGTTCGCTCCACGCGCGCGTGTGGCCCGGTACGGCCCGCTCACCGGACTCGAACCGGGCGACCAGCTCGGAGATGGGGCGGGCCTTGTCCGCGTCGGTGTCGTACCAGGAGTTGAAGATCTGCAGGAAGATCCACTGGGTCCACTTGTAGTACTCCGGGTCGATCGTGGCGAACGACCGGCGCCTGTCGTGGCCCAGACCCAGCCGGCGCAGCTGGACCTTCATGTTCTCGATGTTGGCCTCGGTGGACACGCGCGGGTGCGTGCCCGTCTGCACGGCGTACTGCTCGGCGGGCAGGCCGAAGGCGTCGAAACCCAGGGTGTGCAGCACGTTGTGGCCGGTCATGCGCTGGAACCGCGCGAAGACGTCGGTCGCGATGTAGCCCAGCGGGTGGCCGACGTGCAGGCCCGCACCGGAGGGGTACGGGAACATGTCCATGATGAACTTCTTCGGCCGGGCGACCAGCTCGGGGTCGCCCGCCAGGTCACCCTTGGGGTTCGGCGCCGCGTAGGTGCCCTCCGCGTCCCAGAAGTCCTGCCAGCGTGCCTCGATCTCGGCGGCCATGGCAGCCGTGTAGCGGTGCGGCGCGGCCTCTGCCGGGACAGCGGCGGCAGCGGGGTTCGTCTCGCTCATGGTCCTCAAAGCTCCATCGATCGTCTCTGCCAGCGGGTTGTCGTCCAGGAAACGAAAAATCCCCTCGCACAGGAGGGGACGCCGCGCCGATTCCGAACCGTCCGTTCACCGGCGGTCGGGACTGATCAGCGCGGCTCGCTAAGCAGAAGGCGTACAGCACGCATGGCGTTAGGGTACCGCAGGCCTTGAGCAGGCAGCGACGAACGTACGTATGCATGGTCGCGACAACGTTGAGGAGGCGAGAACGGGGGGTCGAAGCTGAGCCAAGGCCAATGGTTACTTCGCGTAACAGCCGCTATAGGACATCACACCAGCCACATCGTCGTTTCATAACAACGCAATAACTCAAACCTCGTACCCATCGGTATGGAGCCACTTAGAGTTCGGCAGCGGGACCGCTTTCCCGAAACTGCTCGGAGTTGCCCCCATGAACCCTCGTTCTAGTTACAGCTCGCTCCCCAAGCCCGGCCGGTCGGCCTACGGGTTGGCGACGGCTGCCGTCCTGGTCCTCATACCCGTGGTCGTCCTGGTCGGCGGCGACCAGGTGCAGGCCTTCCTCAACTTCGGTGCGGGCGTCCTGTCGCTGGTATGTCTGACCTGCTCGGTCATCTGGGGCCTCGTCGCCCAGGACCGGCTCATCCTCAACACGCGTCAGCGGATCCTCGCGCAGGGCATCCACCGCGTGACCGCCGTGGGATCCATCGCGTTCCTCGTGGTGCACATCACCGTCAAGCTGGCCCTGGAACACACCGTCCTGATCGCCGCGCTGATCCCGTTCAGCCTGGGCGTCAAGGGCAGCGCCGGGCTCATCGGCCTCGGCTCCCTGGCCGCGCTCCTCATGATCTTCGTGGGCATCACCGGCGCGCTGCGCAACCAGTTCGCCGCACCGGCCGAGGTCGCCGCCCGCTGGCGCGCGATGCACATGCTGGCCTACCCGGCACTGTGCGCGGCCCTCATCCACGGCCTGTACGCGGGCCGCGCGGCCAAGCCGTTCTTCATGATCTCCTACGAGCTCTGCCTGGTGGGCGTCATGGCCGCCCTCGCGCTGCGCGCCGCCCCGCGCCCGTTCAAGCGCAAGGTCGCCGACCGGATCACCAGCCTGCTGGGCACCCAGGACCGCTACGACATGGACGGTCTCGAGGCGTCACGCGCGCGCGTGTCCGAGACCGGGTCGTCCGCGCTGCCGGGATACGAGGGCCGCTCCGGCCGCTCGCCGCTGACCGACACGATGAGCTCCACGCGGATGTCCCCGCCGGCGTCGCCGATGTACGACACGCCCGCCGCGCCGGAGCCCGCCAACGGCTTCGCGGCCGCCTACCGCGCCGTCAACACGCCGCCGCGCGGTCAGCAGCAGCCGCCCTACGTGGCCGACCAGACGGCACGCATGGGCATGCCGTTCGACCTTCAGCAGGCCACGGAGGCGATCCCGAGGGTCGACAACGGGGGCAGCACCTCGGGCAGTTGGCCGATCCCGTCGCCGCCGCCGGTCGGAGAGGCCCCGCCGTCCGCCTACGACCCCCTCCAGGACACGGGATTCAATATCCCGGTCTATGGCAATTCGGGCGCCGGCGGGTACGGCGCACGTGACGTGTACGACACCGGTGAGACGAATCAGGCCTACGGCGCGTACAACCAGAACGACACGTACAACAGCGGTCCCGCCGGCGAACCAACGCCCGGCGCGTCGTTCGACGCGCCGGGTTCGGGCGAACCTTGGAACACGCCTTCCGGAGGCTATAGGTGAACGAGGCCCTGCCCGACGTCCCAGAAGTCCGCGTGGTCGGACTTCCGCAGCTCACGTCGGGCTTCGACCTTGTCGAACGACTGGATCTGCCCATGCACCTCAAGGTGCACGGGCCGCTCGAACCCCTGGGCGGAGAGGCCCTCGCGAAACTCTCCGAGAACATCAACCTGAAGGGCCGCGGCGGCGCGGGCTTCCCCTTCCACAAAAAGCTGCGCTCGGTCGCCGAGGCCGCGATCAAGCGCGGCGTCCGCCCGGTCGTCGTCGTCAACGGCAGTGAGGACGAACCGGCCTGCCGCAAGGACACGGTCCTCATCAACCGTGCCCCGCACCTCATCCTGGACGGCGCGCTGCTGGTCGCGGAGGCGTTGGGAGCCCGCACGCTCGTGGTGGGGGTCACCCGCGAATCCACCCAGCGCTCCATGGAGGCCGCGCTCGCCGAGCGCGGCCTGAGCAACGGCCGCAGATCGGCGCTGAAGGCGTTCGTCCAGCGCAACCCCATCCGCATGGTCACCGGCGCCGCGGCGTCGCTGATCCGCTCCATCGACGGCGGCCCGCCGATCCCGCCCGGCCGCAAGGTCAGCGCCTCGCAGAACGGCGTCGGGGGCGCGCCGACGCTGCTGTCCAACGCCGAGACGTTCGCGCAGCTGGCCATCGCCGCCCGCATCGGCCCCGAGCGCTACGGCAACACCGGCCTGTACGACGAGCCGGGGACCGTCATGCTGACCGTCTCCGGCGCGGTCGCGCGCCCCATGGTGATCGAGGTCCCGACCGGCGTACCGCTGCGGTACGTCCTTCAGCTCGCCGGCGCCCCGCCGGTGCCCCAGGGCGTGCTGACCGGCGGTTACCACGGCAAGTGGATCGACGCGGCCACGGTCAACGAGGCGATCGTCTCGCGCAACTCCCTGGACGCGGTGGGCGGAGCGCTCGGCGCCGGCGCGATCCTGCCGATCAGCCAGGAGACCTGCCCGCTGGGCGAGTCGCTGCGCGTGGCCCAGTGGCTGGCCGACGAGAGCGCGGGCCAGTGCGGCCCCTGCTACCTGGGTCTGCCGGCCGCCGCGCGCGGGATGGAGGACATCCTCAACGGAGGCGGCCCGGCCGCCCTGGAGGCGCTCAAGCAGGTCGCCAAGAACGTCAAGCGACGCGGCGCCTGCTCGCATCCGGACGGCTCCGCGATGTTCCTCGAGTCGACCATCAAGGCGTTCACCGACGACCTGGCCGCCCATGTCCTCGGCAACGGCTGCGGACGGCCCGTGGAGGGCGTTCTGCCGCTCTTCGAGGCCGGCATGGCCCCGGCGGGCATCACGAGCGGCAACGCGCCGGAGGACAGCGGCTCCAGCCGTCAGAAGATCTTCGTGGACTGGACCCTGTGCCGCGGGCACGGCCTGTGCGCCGACATCCTCCCGGAGGTCTTCCAGCTCGGCGCGGACGGCTTCCCGACGGTGGCCCAGGCGAAGGTGCCGCAGTACGCGGAGGCCAAGGCTCTACGCGCGGTGCGTCGCTGCCCGGCGCTGGCCCTGCGCATCGAGGAGGACACGCGCGCGCAGGCGCCCGCCCGCAACCTGCCGGTCCTCTCCCAGGGCCGCGGCCGCCGCGCCCTGGGACGCTGAGCGGCGCCCCCCGGCGACGACAGCAGCGAGGAACCCGGACGCGCGGGACGCGAACGTGTGAGGGGCCGCCTGGGAACAGGCGGCCCCTCACACGTTCGTCGACAGCCCTCGAACGCAAAAAAGATCCCGCCGGATCGCATCCGATCCGGCGGGATCTGCCGTGGAGCTAAGGAGAATTGAACTCCTGACCTCCTGCATGCCATGCAGGCGCTCTACCAACTGAGCTATAGCCCCTCGTGGTCCGGCGGCGAAGCCGCTCTTCGACCGTGCCGCCCGGTTTCCCCGGCGGCGACGCCAACATTACCGGTACGACGGGTGGACCACCAAATCGTTTCCACCCTGTCCGCTTTGACCCGATCCGCTCCTGCTCGGCGGCGTCGGATCCCGGCCCGCGAGGTCAGGCGGTGACGAACGAATAGAACCGCTTGAGCGTGCAGTGCTCCTCCAGGAGGCGCCCGTAGATCGGCTCGCCCTCCAGCTCACGGTACGTCTCGATCGGGTCGCCTTTTATGATCAGCGCCCGCGCGCATTCCTCACACCAGTACTGGTAGTCGGGATTGACCGGCTCCATGTCACGGACGATCGGGGTGCCGCTGCCGCACCAGTCGCACTTTCGCCTGTGTGCACCCATCGATCAGCTCCAGCTGTGGCCGCAGGCCGTGCACACGTAGGAAGTCCCGCCGTTGTCGCCGAGCACCAGGGCCACATGACCGGAACCGCAGGAGGGGCAGCTGAGCCGGGTGGCCTTGTCCCGTGTCAACGCCGCTTCGGAGAGGTGGCCGACCTCTCCGAGGATGCTCGCAGGCATCGCTACTCCCTCCCGTCGGGCCGCGCCCCCTTCCGGTCGTTTGATTCTGCCACGGCCGGACCAATACGGTCAGCGACGCCTCAGTACCAGTCCGGACACGGCACCGAGGGCAGCTGTCGTAGCGAGCGCGAACATGCATGTGAGAAGCGCTTCCGCAGAGGTATACGCCGCCGGGGCCCCGAGTGACTCAAGCCGGTGGAAGAACAGTGTGCCGAAGACCGCCACGCCGATCAGCTGCCCGAGCTGGGTGACGGTGGCGAGCAGTCCGCTGGCGTCGGCCGCGTCCTCGGGCCGCACCGACGCCAGCGCCCCGGTCAGCGTCGGACTGAAGGCGAGCGCGAGCCCGACGCCCACGCCGGCGTACGCGACGAACACCCACGCGCCCCCGTGGCCACCGCCCTTGAGGGCCAGTCCCACACCGGTCACCGACAGCGCGGTGAGTACGAACCCGACCGTGGCGGGCGACCGCCGCCAGGGCTCGGGCCACCTGCGCCAGGTCAGCCCCACCAGCCCGAAGACGACCGCGGTCGGCGCGAAGGTCAGCCCGGCGCGCAGCGCGCTGTAGCCCAGACCGCCCTGGACGTGCAGGGTCAGCACGAACAGGAAGCCGCCGTTGACCGCCATCACGGCCATGACCCGCAGGACGGCCGGCCCCATTCCGGGGTGCCGCAGGACCCGCGGCGCGATCAACGGGCTCCCGCCGCGCCGGGCCAGCCGCGTCTCGTAAGCGCAGAAGGCGATGAACACGAGCGCGCCGACGGCCAGCGACAGCCAGGACCACCACGGCCAGCCCTCGTCCTGCCCTAGCACCAACGGCACCGTGATCATCGACACGGCCGCGCCCAGGAGCACGAGCCCGGGCCAGTCCGACCCGCGCGCCCCTTCGCGCGCCGCTCGCCCCGTCACGTCCCGCGTCACGCCCCCGCCGCGCGGCAGGACGCGCCTGCCGACGACAAGCAGGACGAGGCCCACCGGCACGTTGACGAGGAACACCGGGCGCCAGCCCGCGCCCAGGAGGTCGGCGCTGACCAGAACGCCGCCCACCACCTGTCCGGCCGCCGCGCCGACGGCGATCACCGCCGAGTAGACGCCGAGCGCCCGCACCCGGGCCTCGCCGGTGAACGTGCGCTGGATGAGGCTGAGCACCTGCGGGATCATCACCGCCGAACCGGCGCCCTGTACCAGCCGGAACGCGATCAACTCCGTGCTTCCCGGAGCCAGTCCGCAGGCCAGTGACGCCGCGGTGAACAGGGCGAGCCCGACGAGGTGCACCCGGCCGTGCCCGAACCGGTCGCCGAGGCGCGCGCCGGTGATCAGCAGCACGGAGTAGGTGATGGCGTAGCCGGCGACGACCAGTTGCAGGTCCGCGCCGGAGGCGTTCAGGTCGGAACCGATCGTGGGGGCCGCGACGTTCACGATGAAGACGTCGAGCAGTGCCATGAACTGGGCGGCGAGCACGACCGCCAGCAACCGCCGGGGCCGATTGTCAGTGCCGGGGGCTTTACTGGCGGCAGGACGTGAAACGGGTGTAACGGGCGCGGGTACCGGGCTCGTCCCGGATGTCGTCGTCATGCCGTCGAGCGTGACGACGATCCGGTACGGGTGCCGAGAGCCCGCCGATGCTGGTACTGACAGCACCTGGCAGAGGCCGGACGGGGGATCGACCATGGGGGACGTGGGGAACGTGACGACGGGGAACGTGACGGGGGCGTGGGCGGGCCCGGAGCCGAGGGCGGGCGGCGGGCCGAAAGCGACGGCAGGAGCCGGGGAGGAGATCCCGCGGCCGCGCGGGCCGGGGCGGGCCCACCGCCGCAGGCCCGAGCTGGCCGCATTCCTGCGCGGCAGGCGGGCCCGGGTGACACCGGGCGACGTCGGGATGCCGCCGGGTCTGCGGCGGCGCACTCCGGGGCTGCGGCGCGAGGAGGTCGCCCAGCTCTCGGGGGTGGGCGTCACCTGGTACACGTGGCTGGAGCAGGGGCGTCCGATCAACGCCTCCGCGCAGGTCCTGGACGCCGTGGCGCGCACCCTGCGGCTCGACCCGCCGGAGCGGGAGCACCTGTACCACCTGGCGGAAGTGCCGTTCGTGTCCGCGCCCGAGGCGCTGGTGCAGAGCGTGGGCGCGGAGATCCAGGGCATCATCGACGCCTTGGCGCCCCGCCCGGCGGTCGTCTACAACTCGCGCTACGACATCCTGGCGGCCAACCCCGTCTACCGCGACCTGTTCGTCGTTCCGACGGCCGGGGCGGCCGCACGGGTGCCGGCGAACGCCATGTGGCGGCTGTTCACCGTGCGGGAGGAGGACTGCCCGCTGCTCTTCCGGGACCAGGAGCTGCGGGTGATGGTCGCCACCCTGCGGGCGTCGTACGGACTGCATGCCGGCGAGCCCGCCTGGGAGGACTTCATAGCCGAGCTGTCCCAGGCCAGTCCCCTGTTCGCACAGCTGTGGGCCTCCGGTGACGTGGCGGAGCCGGGCCGCCGCGTGAAGGCCTTCCGGCACGAGAAGGTGGGCGAGCTGCGGATGACGTCCAGGTCGCTGTCGATCGACGGGATGCCCGAGTGCCGGATCGTCGTCTACACGCCCGACGACGAGGAGACGGCACGGCGCACGGCCCTGCTGCGGAAGGAGACGACAAAAAATCCCGCCCCCTGAGGGACGGGATCTTCGTGAACCGATCCGGACCGGTTACCGCTGATCTCCTCGATCTTTGACAACTCAACAGAGTGTCGACCGACTGATCGAACCGATCGATCTGTGGAGCTAAGGAGAATTGAACTCCTGACCTCCTGCATGCCATGCAGGCGCTCTACCAACTGAGCTATAGCCCCTCGCGTTCTTCCCGCTGCGCGGTGCGAACAAGAAGAACTTTAGCCTGCGACCTGCCGGAAAGTGAAATCCGGCCCCCGCGGGCCGAGCGGCCGCTCAGTCGTCGTCGCCGAGCACCGGCTCGGGCAGGGTGCCTGCGTTGTGCTCCAGCAGACGCCAGCCGCGCGCGCCCTCTCCCAGGACCGACCAGCAGCAGTTGGAGAGACCGCCGAGGCTCTCCCAGTTGTGCGCCTCCAGGCCGAGGAGGCGGCCGATGGTGGTGCGGATGGTGCCGCCGTGGCTGACGACGACGAGCGTGCCGTCCTCGGGCAGCTTCTCGGCGTGCCGCAGCACGACCGGGGCGGCGCGGTCGGCCACCTCGGTCTCCAACTCGCCGCCGCCGCGCCGGACCGGCTCACCGCGCTTCCACGCGGCGTACTCCGCGCCGTGGCGGGAGATGATCTCCTCGTGCGTCAGCCCCTGCCAGGAGCCCGCGTACGTCTCGCGCAGGGCCTCGTCGTGGGTGACGGCCAGGCCGGTGAGCGCGGCCAGCTCGGCGGCCGTGTTCGCCGCCCGGGACAGGTCGGAGGCGACGATCGCGTCGGGCTGGAGGGAGGCCAGCAGCCGGGCGGAGCGGCGGGCCTGGGCCACGCCGGTCTCGGTCAGCTCGACGTCCGTCGTGCCCTGGAAGCGGCGCTCCACGTTCCAGGCGGTCTGGCCGTGCCGCCAGAGGATGACGCGGCGGCCGCGCCCCGGCTCGCGGGACGCGGCGCCCTGGGCGCGGGCAGTCACCGCAGCTCCCCGAATCCGGCGTCGGCGTCCTCCTCGGCCTGCTGCTGGGCGTGCTCCTGGGCCTTGCCGCGGGTCGCCTGGGCGTCGGCGGGCAGCTCCAGCTCGGGGCAGTCCTTCCACAGGCGCTCGAGGGCGTAGAAGACACGCTCCTCGCTGTGCTGGACGTGGACGACGATGTCGACGTAGTCGAGCAGGATCCAGCGGGCGTCGCGGTCGCCCTCACGGCGTACCGGCTTGGCGCCGAGCTCCTTCTGGAGGCGCTCCTCGATCTCGTCGACGATCGACTTGACCTGGCGGTCGTTGGGGGCGGAGGCCAGCAGGAAGGCGTCCGTGATCGACAGCACGTCGCTGACGTCGTAGGCGATGATGTCGTGCGCGAGCTTGTCGGCAGCCGCCTGGGCGGCGGTCTGGATGAGCTCGATGGAGCGGTCGGTGGCGGTCACTACGTGGCTTTCCGTCGGCGGACACTTGTCCCCAAGGGTCTCACGGACCGCCGACACCACCCCACGTGATGAGCGGATCACACGGGCAGGGGCCTTCGCACGGCCCCCGCCCTCCCCTCTCCCGTCGTTCCTCTTCCTTCTGCCGCCGCCTGGCGCGGGCCACCGGGGCGACCGGTCCCGCCGGACGGCTCACCCGGTCGCGGAGGGCTTGTAGTCCTGACCCAGGACGACGGCCACGTCCGCGTTCCCGGCGACGGCGCCCTTCTTCACGGCTCCGGCGTCCAGGCCGAGCGTCTTGGCGACCTCGGTGGCGTTCTCCTTGTCGGCCGGGTCGGAGTACAGCACCTGGGAGTCGGCCTCGGAGCCCGACGGGCTGCCGGCCTCCAGGAAGGTGAAGCCTCCGTTGAGGAGGACCACGCGCGCGTCCTCGGTCTTCGCCTTGTCGCCGCTGGCGTTCTGGACGGACACGCTGACGGCGGCGCCCTTGTCGGGGCTCTTCGCGGTGCCGCCGAGGACGTCCTTGACGACGCTTGCGCTGGCCTCCGCGCTCAGCGTGCCGTCGTTTCGGACCGGGAGCAGGGCGGTCTTGTAGTCGCCGCCCTTGGCGAGGTCGGCCAGCTTGGCGAGGAAGGCGCCGAGGTCCTTGTCCGTCAGGGAGGGGTCGAGGATCTGGGCCAGCGTCTGGACGGTGACGGTCGCGCCCTGCGCGTCGGAGGACACCTTGCGCAGCACGCCCTGCATGACCTGGCCGAACCGCTGCAACTGGACGTTCTGGGCCTCCCCCGGGGCGCGGTAGGTGGCGTAGGCGACGGCCATCTTGCCGCTGAGGGTCTGGTCCTCGCCCTTGGGGACGAGCGGAGCCTGGCCCTTCTTCTTGGCCGCGGGGTCGGGCACGGCCGCGTCGGTGTCCACCTCGATGTTGCCGACGAGGTCGACGAGGTTCTGAAGGTACGGGGTGTCGAGCCGCCAGGTGCCCTCGATGCTGGTGCCGAGCACCGTGTCCAGCGCGTCGCGCGTCCCGGCGGAGCCGTCGTCGTCGACGGACTTGGCGAGGGTGGTCGTGGCGCCGTCGTCGTCCGTGAGGACGAGGGAGTTCGGCAGCAGCACCGTCGTGGCCTGCTTGGTCGTGGCGTTGTCGACGAGCAGCACCGTGGAGGTGCCCCCGCCCGCGGTGTTGTGCAGGTGGACGACGACCACGTCGCGCTTCTGCGCTCCGGCCGTGGTGGTCTTGGCGCCCGAGTCCGAGGACGACGACAGACCGGGCAGCAGGCCCGCGGACCAGAGGTAGCCCACTCCGCCGACCGCGACCAGCGCGAGCACGACCGCGAGGGCGACGACGCGGCTGCGGGCGCGGCGCTTGGCCTCCTCGCGGCGCTCGGTGCGGTTCTCGGTGAAGTTCAGCCAGTCGATGACGTCCTCGGAGTCGCCGCCCTGCTCCTCGACGAACGCGAACTGCTCGGTGCGGTAGTCCTGTTGCTCCCCCGAGGGGGCGTCGGACGCACCGTGCGCCGGGGAGGCCGGATCGTCCGCCTCGCGGTCGGCGTCGAACGTCCCGGCCTCGAAGGCTCCGGTCCCGAAGGTCCCGGTCTCGAACGTCCCCGTCGCGAAGGAGCCGGGCTCGACGGGACCGGCCTGCTGGGGGATGTACGCGGTCTGCTCGGCGGCGCGGGGCTGCTCGCCACGGGGCTGCTGTCCGCCGGCGGCGGTCCGGCCGTAGGGGTCGTACGGGACCTGCGCGTCCGTACCGTAGGGGTCGTAGCCGGCGGGGACCTGACGGCCCGTGTCGTAACCGGACGCGGTCTGCCGGTGGCCGGTGTCGTACGGGTCGTAGGCGGGCGTCTGCTGCTGCCCGCTCGAGGCGTCCGTGGCGTACGGGTCGTAGCCGTAGGCCTGTTGCCCCTGGTGCGCCGGGTGTCCCTGCCCCGCGTTCCCCTGCCCGAGGTGCCGGCCCTGCTGGCCCTGCTGGCCGGAATACCCCTGTTGCCCCTGCCCTCCGTGGTCGTAGGGCTGCTGGGGCATCTGCTGGGGCGGGACCTGCGGGATCGGTCGGTAGACGGGCTGTCCGTACTCGTCGTAGCCGACGAGTTCGTACTGGTCGTCCCCGTACCCCGCGTCGTATCGGTCGTTCACCGGTACCCCTCTCGGCTCACTCGCCGCGGTACAGCTCGCGCTTGTCGATGTAGCGCACGACTCCGTCGGGCACCAGATACCAGACGGGGTCGCCCTTGGCGACTCTCGCGCGGCAGTCCGTCGAGGAGATGGCGAGCGCGGGGACCTCGACGAGCGAGACGCCCCCTTCGGGCAGGCCGGGGTCCATGAGGTTGTGCCCGGGCCGGGTGACGCCCACGAAGTGCGCGAGGGCGAACAGTTCCTCGCTGTCCCGCCAGGTCAGGATCTGGCCCAGGGCGTCGGCGCCCGTGATGAAGAAGAGGTCCGTGTCGGGGTTGAGGGCCCGCAGGTCGCGGAGGGTGTCCACGGTGTAGGTCGGGCCGCCGCGGTCGATGTCGATGCGGCTGACCGAGAACTGCGGGTTCTCGGCGGTCGCGATGACCGTCATGAGGTAACGGTCCTCGGCCGGGGAGACACTGCGGTGGCTCTTCTGCCACGGCTGCCCGGTCGGAACGAACACGACCTCGTCCAGGTGGAACCGCGCGGCGACCTCACTGGCCGCCACGAGGTGTCCGTGGTGGATCGGATCGAACGTTCCGCCCATGACGCCGAGGCGGCGCTTGCCCGGGTTCCGCGGGCCGGTAGGCATGTCCTGCTCTCCCATGCGTGCAGACCCTACCGGCCCGGTCCCGGGGCCCCGGCCGGCGGCTGTCCGGAGCGTCCCGCTATGCCGGACCGCCCGTCGGTGGACACGAGTCGTCTCAGCGGTCGCGGTTGAAGCGGGTGGTGATCCACAGCAGGAGCAGCAGGACGATGAACGCGCCGCCACCGGTGACCAGGGGGTTCAGGCTCTCGTGGTTGCCACCGTGCTCCTCGCCCTCGGCGGCGAGGGTGACCAACTGGGCAGCGGCGCTGTGAAGGCTCATCTTCGGCAGGACCTATCCGATGGAGGTCCCCCGCTCGACGCGGGTCGAGAGTGGGGGAAGGCGGGAAAAGACGTCGGCCCATGGTAAGCGCGGGGCTCGGCGGCGATCACGCCGACTCCGCCATTGGGAACCTTCGCGACGGCTCAGTCGTCCTTCCGCTTGTAGCCCCGCAGCAGAAACCACGCGGTGAGCACACAGCCCAGGATCATCACGATCAGTACGACGCGGAGCAGATTCCCCGCCCCCTGCTGCTGGGCGGCGCCGGCGGCTTGCGTGAGCCAGGCGGCTGCGGGGTGGTGCTCCATGGGGCGGGACTCCTTAGGTGTAGTGCCCGTCCACGGTATCTCCGCCTAGGCTGGGCTCTGCTTCGGGGGCGCAAAGGGCCGCACAAGGGTCCGTAAAGGGTCAGGTAAAGGCCATACAGACGCACTTGGGGGAAGACATGTCGGACGAAGGCCACGAGCGCCACGGCGCCGGTCACGAGAAGGCGCCGAGCAGGCAGCGCAGGCGCTTCCCCGGAATCTCCTCGCGTGCGTACGAGCACCCCGCGGACCGCTCCGCGCTGGTGGCGCTGCGCAAGCTCAGCGGTTTCGACACGGTGTTCAAGGCGCTGAGCGGGCTGCTGCCGGAGCGGAGCCTGAGGCTGCTGTTCCTGTCCGACTCGGTGCGGGTCTCCGACCAGCAGTTCACGCACCTCAACGACATGCTGCGGGACGCCTGCCACATCCTGGACCTGGAGAAGGTCCCGCCCATGTACGTCAACCAGGATCCGCAGCCCAACGCGATGTGCATCGGCCTGGACGAGCCGATCATCGTCGTCACCACCGGACTCGTCGAGCTGCTGGACGAGGAGGAGATGCGCGCGGTCGTCGGGCACGAGGTGGGCCACGCCCTGTCCGGGCACGCCGTGTACCGCACGATCCTGTTGTTCCTGACCAATCTGGCCGTCCGGGTCGCCTGGATCCCGCTGGGCAACCTCGCGATCATGGCGATCGTGACGGCGCTGCGCGAGTGGTTCCGCAAGTCGGAGCTGTCCGCCGACCGTGCGGGTCTTCTCGTCGGCCAGGACGTGAAGGCGTCGATGCGCGGTCTGATGAAGATCGCCGGCGGCAACCACCTGCACGAGATGAACGTGGACGCGTTCCTGGAGCAGGCGGAGGAGTACGAGGCGGCCGGTGACCTGCGGGACTCGGTGCTGAAGATCCTCAACGTGCTGCCGCGCACCCACCCCTTCTCCACCGTGCGCGCGGCCGAGCTGAGGAAGTGGGCGCAGTCCCGCGACTACCAGCGGATCATGGACGGCCACTACCCGCGACGCGGCGAGGACAAGAACACCTCGGTCACGGACTCCTTCCGCGAGTCGGCCGCCCATTACGCGACCAACGTCAAGAGCTCCAAGGATCCGCTGATGAAGCTGGTCAGCGACATAGCCGGCGGGGCGGGCGACCTGGGCGGCAGGGTGCGCCGCGGTTTCGGCGGGTTCACGGGCCAGGCCCCCTCGGACGACACGTCGCCGCGCAACGGCTCGGACGGCGCCGACGGCCGGAACGGAACGGACGGCACCGACGGCCCGTCGCAGACGCCTCCGCGCGACGCGGACTGAGGGCCGCCGCCCGACCCCGAGTGCTCGGGCCCGGGGCTCACACCCTGGGCTGGGCGCTGGTGGCCAGGGCTCCGCACAGGGCCGTCGCGTTGTCGGTCGCGTAGGGGTCCGTGCCGGCCGGGCCGCCCGCCTTCGCGGTCTGGCCGGCCAGCAGGGGACGCAGGTGGTTGGCGGAGTCCTCGGCGCAGGAGAGCGGGCCCGCCTGGACGTAGGACACGCTGAGCTGGACCTGGTGGGTGCGCAGGTCGACGCGGTCGAAGCGGAAGTGCAGCTCGCGGCGGACGGTGAAGAGGGAGGCCGCGGCGCCCGCCCGCGCGCCCGTGGGGCGCAGGGCGTACACGAAGGTGTGGTCGGCGGTCACCTCGAGGGTCGCGGAGTCGGTCTCGGCGGCCTCCAGGGTGCCCTGGACGCGGATCCTCGTGTCGGCCAGCTCCACCCGGGCCGGGTCGAAGCGGATCAGCCAGCCGGTCGGCGCGTGCCGGCCGTCGGCGGCCGGGCCGCTGAAGCTCTCGTCGAACTGGTCGAGCTGGTCGGCGTCCACCAGGGCGCGCACGGGCCGCACCTGCTGCCCGGTGAGCACCTCCGGGGAGAGGGAGGAGTGCACGAGGTAGTCCTTGGCCGTGGTGAGGGCGGTGACCACCTGGCTCTCGGAGAAGTGGGCGGTCCGCCGGGAGGCGGGCAGCGGGATGCCTTCGGCGCCGATGCGGAACTGTGCGGCGGGACTGTGGGCGAACAGCGCCTCGGGGGTGGCCGCCCCGGGCACGACGCCCTGGGGCGAGAGCGGGATGACGGTCATCCGCAGGGGCTCGACGGCGCGGCGCATCGCCTGGTTCTGGTAGGGGCTGCGCAGACCCATGTAGACGGCCGTGCCGAAGGCGACGGCGACCAGCACGACGAGGATCAGCGCCTGCCGGGACAGCCCCCGGCGCAGGGGCGGGCGCCGGCGGACGGCGGGCGCGTGGTCGCTCAGACGCTCCTGGGCGGAGTACTCCTGGATCCGGGCAGCGCGGATGAACGATTCGTCGAAGACGACGGATCGGTACTCGTCCTCTGCGCCTCCGGAAGTGCCGTCGGGTGTCCCCTCCGGTGGGTCTCCAGGCCCGGCCATACTTTCAGAGTAGGTCGCGCGGAGCTCGGGTAAACGCCCCGCCATACCGCAACTTCTGACAGGTACTCACCAGCTTCACCCTTGCCCGCAGCGTCCTCGCACAGCCCTGCGCCGCACAGGCGTTCAGGGAGTGCGCGGGGCCGCGGAGACGGGTGGCCGGAAGGAGTCGGCGGATGCGGACGGGGGCGGCACGCTCCCCTGTTCGAGACCGGTCGTGGCGGGCGGCGGCGCCTGGTCCCGGCTGCTCGACGAGCCGCCCCGGTAGACCGCGGCGAAGGCCAGCGCGACCATGCCGATGCCCATCACGACGGCGAGCATCCAGGCCACCGCGCGATGCCAGCGGATCTGCTTGCCGTATGCGCCGGGAGTGCCGTAGCCGCGCTCCCAGGCTTCGGGGAGGTCGGCGTCGTCCGCGTCGTCGAGGTCGGGGTCGTGGCCGAAACCGCCGGTCCCGTAGGGGTCGTCGTAGCGGTCGCCGCGGGCGCGGGCTCTGCGGGCCTCGGCCTCGGAGGCCCGGGCTCTCGCCTCGGCGGCGGCCAGGAGGCGTTCGACGGCGGTCGGCTCGTGCACCACGGCCGCCTGTACGAAGGCCTCGTCGAAGACCACGGAGGCGAACTCTTCGTCCGACACTCCGCGGTCGTGATCGTCGTCGGGCTCCCAGCCGTCAGGGAACGGCATACCCCCCACGTCCTCCGGCACGATTCCAGAGTAGACCTGGGGGGTCAATTTGGGCAGGCGGTAGGGAAATTCGTCCGCCGGATGAGACGGCTGTCACGGGCGCCGGCGACCGGGTCCGGCCGGTCGCCGCGGCGCGTACGCGGCGCCCCCGGTCAGCGCCGCACGTGCCCGTCGCCGGTGACGATGTACTTGGTGCTGGTCAGTTCCGGCAGGCCCATCGGGCCCCGGGCGTGCAGCTTCTGGGTGGAGATGCCGATCTCCGCGCCGAAGCCGAACTGGCCGCCGTCGGTGAAGCGGGTGGAGGCGTTCACGGCCACGGTGGTGGAATCCACCAATTGGGTGAACCGGCGGGCCGCCTGCTGCGAGGTGGTGACGATCGCCTCGGTGTGACCGGAGGTCCACAGCCGGATGTGCTCGACGGCCCGGTCCAGCGAGTCGACGACGGCGGCGGCGATGTCGTAGGAGAGGTACTCGGTCTCCCAGTCCTCCGGGGTGGCCTCCACGACGGTGGCCTTGGAGTCCTCGGCGTACGCCATCACCCGCTCGTCGGCGTGGACCGTCACGCCGGCCTCGGCGAGGGCGTCGAGGGCACGCGGCAGGAACGCGGGGGCGATGTCCTGGTGGACCAGCAGGGTCTCGGCGGCGTTGCAGACGCTGACCCGGTGCGCCTTGGAGTTGATCAGGATGTCGATCGCCATGTCGAGGTCGGCGTGGGCGTCGACGTAGACGTGGCAGTTGCCGGTGCCGGTCTCGATGACCGGGACGGTGGACTGGGTGACCACGGTCCGGATGAGCGAGGCGCCGCCGCGCGGGATGAGGACGTCGACGAGTCCGCGGGCGCGCATCAGCTCGCCGACGCTCTCGCGGCCCTCGCCGGGAACCAGCTGCACGGCGTCGGCGGGCAGCCCGGCGCCGCCGACGGCGTCACGGAGCACCCTGACGAGGGCGGTGTTCGACTCGTAGGCGGAGGAGGAGCCGCGCAGCAGCACCGCGTTGCCCGACTTCAGGCAGAGGGCGGCGGCGTCGACGGTGACGTTCGGCCGGGCCTCGTAGATGATGCCGACGACGCCGAGCGGGACGCGGACCTGGCGCAGGTCGATGCCGTTGGGGAGGGTGGAGCCCCGGACGACCTCGCCGACGGGGTCGGGCAGGGCGACGACGTCCCGCACGTCCGAGGCGATGGCCCGCACCCGCTCCGGGGTCAGGGTCAGCCGGTCGACGATGGCCTCGCTGGTGCCGGCCTCCCGGGCCTTGGCGATGTCCTTGGCGTTGGCCTCGACGATTTCGCTCGTGCGGACCTCCAGCGCGTCCGCGATGGCGAGCAGCGCGTCGTCCTTCACGGCACGCGGCAGCGGCGCGAGGTCGGCGGCGGCCGCCTTGGCGCGGTAGGCGGCGCGGGTGACCGGGGACATGGAGTCGTACGGCGAGAGCGTGGTCATAAGGGAAGGGTAGTGCGCCGCACCGGCGCGTTCCCGGCTCGTTCCACACCCCGAGACGCTCCGGGAAACCCTGGGGGCGCCCCCGCCGCCCCCGGGTGCCCCCGGGTCCCCCGGGCGCCCCGGACATCGTCAGGCCGCGTCGGGTGCCCCGAAGCATCCCCTGGTCATCCCTTGGGCATCCCGGGGCGCCCCGAGGCGCTCGGACACGTGCGCGGGCGTAGGGCCGGCGGAGGGCGACGGGCCTCAGTAGGGGTGGACGCCGACCGGGGTCGCCGGGGCGGGGCCGTAGCCCTCGGCGATGCGCTGGTGGTAGGTCTGGCGGTCGATGACTTCCAGGCCGACGATCTCCCAGGGCGGCAGCCCGGCGGTCTGGCGGTGCTCGCCCCACAGGCGCAGGGCGACGGCGGCCGCGTCATGCAGGTCGCGGGCCTCTTCCCAGTACCGGATCTCGGCGTGATCGCCCGCGTATCTGCTGGTCAGGAGGAAGGGATGATCGTGGGCGAGCTGTTCGAGAGCGCGCCGGACCTCCTTCAGCGGGGCCTGCTCGCCGGAGACGCTGAGGGTCACGTGCCACAGCCGGGGAACGTCCACGGGCTGCCCGGCCTTCGACTCGGCGACCTCCCGGGCCCGGTACGTCTCACCGGCGGCCACGCTGGTCAGGGCGCGCTCCTCGCCGGGCGCGCGCGCCGGCGCACCCGCCGTGCGCGACGCCGTCCCGCCGGCCCCGCCGGTACTCCCACGGGCCGCTGCCACCCCAGGGCGCACTCGTCTCACGACGGCCTCCTTCACGCAGCGCTCGTGCGGATCGGGTGCCGCGCTCGCCCACCGGACTCCTGCGGCCTGTTCCCAGGGGCGGACCGACGGTCCGTCCCTGAGACAAAGTTGAGCAGGCCGCACGGCTCCGTGGGGCGGTTTCACGGAACGTCCCCCACCGGTACGGTCCGTTCGAGCGCTTTTACGGGTGCAGGATCACCAGGTCGTCCCGGTGGACGACCTCGCGTTCGTACTGAGCGCCGAGCTCGCGGGCCAGCTCCCGGGTGGACCGCCCGATCAGCTGGGGGATCTCCTTGGCGTCGAAGTTCACGAGCCCGCGGGCCACCGCGCGCCCCCGGGCGTCGCGCAGTTCCACGGGGTCGCCCGCGCTGAACTCGCCCTCCACGGAGGCGATCCCGGCCGGCAGCAGCGAGGTGCGCCGTTCGACGACCGCGCGCACTGCGCCGTCGTCCAGCGTCAGCGACCCCTGGGGGGTGGACGCGTGCTGCAACCACAGCAGCCGGTCGGCCGAGCGCTTGCCGGTGGCGTGGAAGAAGGTGCCCGTGTCCCCGCCCGCGAAGGCCTCGGCCGCGTGGACGGCGCTGGTGAGGACCACCGGGATGCCGGCGGCCGCGGCGATCCGGGCGGCCTCGACCTTGGTGACCATGCCGCCGGTTCCGACGCCCGCCTTGCCGGCGCTGCCGATGTCGACGTGCGCGAGGTCCCGCGGGGTCCGGACCTCGGCGATCCGTGCGGTGCCCGGCCGGCTGGGGTCGCCGTCGTAGACGCCGTCGACGTCGGACAGCAGGACCAGCAGGTCGGCGTGGACGAGGTGGGCGACGAGGGCGGCGAGCCGGTCGTTGTCGCCGAAGCGGATCTCGTCGGTGGCGACGGTGTCGTTCTCGTTGACGACCGGGAACGCGCCCATCGCGAGCAGCTTGTCGAGGGTGCGCGAGGCGTTGCGGTGGTGGGCGCGCCGGCTCATGTCGTCGCTGGTCAGCAGCACCTGCCCGACGCGGACGCCGTACCGGGCGAAGGAGGCGGTGTAGCGGGCCACCAGCAGTCCCTGGCCGACGCTTGCGGCGGCCTGCTGGCGGGCGAGGTCCTTGGGTCGGCGGCGCAGGCCCAGCGGGGCGAGTCCGGCGGCGATCGCGCCGGAGGAGACGAGGACGACCTCCTTCTCCCCTCCGCTGCGGCTCTTGGCGAGGACGTCGACGAGCGCGTCGACCCGGTCGGCGTCCAGTCCGCCGGAGGCGGTGGTCAGCGACGAGGAGCCGACCTTGACGACGATCCTGCGGGCTTCGCCCACGGCCTGCCTTGCCCCTGCCACCTTGTTCTGCGCTCCTCGCATCGGCCGCGACCGTCCCACGGCTCACGGCTGCCTTTCCGGCAATCTACGCGAACGGGGGCGCGGGCCGCGCAGGGGTTTCACTGCCCGGACGGGCGCGCTCGCGTAACCGTTCGCTCACGCTTTGCGTACGGCAAAGAGAAGGTGTCGGTTCCCTAGAAGATTTGAAGAGAAGACAAATTTATTTTGAAGTTTGCGTGACCTAGAGTTCGACCCGTGAAGCGCATACTCCTCCGATCGGGGAAGAGCCCCTTCGACGTCGTTCCCGTGGAGGAGGCCCTCCACCGCGACGTGATCGCCACCAACGCGGGCAACCTGATCTTCAGCGACGCCGCCCACAAGATCCTTCAGGCGCCGGACACCGAGGTCGTCTCGAACGGCATGCGGACCGACGTGGGCGCGGCGGCCCGGATCAACGAGGAGTACGACGCCTTCGTCGTGCCCCTCGCCAACGCGTTCCGGCCGACCTTCGAGCCGTCGCTGCAGCGACTGACCCGGCTCATCGCGAAGCTGCGGATCCCGGTCGTGGTGCTGGGGGTCGGCGCGCAGGCCCCCCTGGGCCAGATGCCGGAGCGGCTGAAGGCCATGGAGCCCAGCGTGCGGGCGTTCTGCGCGGCCGTGCTCGACCACAGCGCCTCCATCGGCGTGCGGGGCGAGTTCACCGAGAAGTACCTCAACGACATGGGCTTCCGGGACGTCGAGGTCATCGGCTGCCCCTCGATGTTCCTGTACGGCGACCGGCTCCCGGTGGAGAAGAGGACGCCGGCGCTGACGGCCGACTCCCGGATCGCCGTCAACGGCTCGCACACCGCGGTGCGCGGCGGCGGCCTGCACCGGATCATCGCCCACGCCCACGCGCGCTACCCGAACCTGCGCTACATCGGCCAGAACCTCACCGACGCGCGACAGCTGCACTGGCGGGACGTGGACTCGCCCGCCGGCCGCATGACGCAGATGCCGACGCATCCGGACCACCCGATGTACCGGGAGGACAAGGTCCGGGTGTACGTGGACCCGTCGACCTGGATCGACGACCTGCGGGAGTTCGACTTCTCGTTCGGCTCGCGCATCCACGGCAACATCGCGGCGCTCCTGGCCGGGACGCCCGCCACCGTCCTGGCCTTCGACTCCCGCACGCTGGAGCTGTGCCGCTACTTCGAGATCCCGCACCGCCTGCTCGACGAGGCGCCCGCGGACCTCGACCCGGCGGCGCTGTACGAGGAGTCCGACTTCAGCGCCCTCACCGGCAACCACAAGGGCCGCTTCGACCGGTTCACGGCGTTCCTCGACAGGAACGGGCTCCAGAACACCTTCACCCACGGCGACGGCGGAGCCGCCTTCGACAAGCGGCTGCGCTCACTGTCCTTCCCGCCGGGCGTGCGCCCCTGGAACGACGCCGACATGGCCTCGCTGACCAGCCGGTTCGGCTGGCTCCAGCAGCGCATCGCGGAACTGGACTCCCACAACGCCCAGTTGAAGCGCGACCTGGCCCGGAGCCGGTCCGGCGCGAAGGTCGTCGCGGGCGTTCCCGCGCCCTCGATCTACCGCCGTGCCAGGCGGGCCGTGGGCGGCCCGCTGCGCCGCGCCCTGAAGCCCGCCAAGTAGGACGCCCGGGGCACGGCCGCCGCCCGCCGGTTCCTCAGGCGGCGGCCGTGCCGCCCGGACGGGCGGTGCGGCGCATGCGGCGCACCCTGCGCCGGACCTTGCGGACGAAGCCGCGCAGGAAGGTCTCGGTGGGGTTCTTGCGCCATCCGGGGTACGCCTTGGCCTCGCGGGGCTCGGCCAGGTAGACCCGGTCGGGGACGCCGGCCTCGGCGGACCCGTAGTGCGGGTAGGCCAGGTAGAGCTGCGTGCCGCGCTTCTTCAGGACGGGCTCAGGCTTGCTCTTGGCCTGGATGAACCGCAGGACGTCCACGAGCAGGTCGGCACGGCCGCGGGCCACCAGCTCCAGGCGCAGCCGCTCGTGGACCAGGAGTCGCTGGGCGACGCCCTCGTTCCAGTAGGCGTCCATCAGCGGCTTGGCCAGCTCCAGCTTGGTGCTCCGGATCCCCTCGTCGTTCCTGAGGAAGACGGGCCCGAACTGCGGCAGCACGGTGACCAGGAACGGGCGGACCATGAGCACGTCACGCTTGGGGCCGGGCGGGACGAGCCGCTCGAGCAGGCCCATCAGGGCGCGCGCGGAGTCGAAGCGCAGCGTGTAGCTGCCGCTCTTGGTCACATGCTTGCCGTCGGAGCGGCCCACCAGGTAGTAGCACGTGTAGTCGGCGACCACGGAGACGCCGTCGGCCCGCAGATACGCCTCCATCGTGAACAGCGCGTCCTCGCCGGTCCACAGCGACTCGTCGAAGCGCATGCCGTGGCGCTCCAGGAACTCCCGGCGGAACAGCTTCTGCGCGCTGAGGGTGAACTTGATGTTGGACGAGTAGACGTCCGTGCGGTCGAGCGTCTCGCCCCACATCGACCCCGGCGCCTTGCGGTTGACGCCCTCGACCCGGCCGAGGACGACGTCCGTGCCGTTGCGGTCGGCCATGGCGACCATGCGCTCCAGCGCCTCGGCGCCGAGCCGGTCGTCGGCGTCGAGGAAGAAGACGTAGCGGCCGGTGGCCTTGGACAGGCCGACGTTGCGCGGGCCGCTGGGGCCGCCCGAGTTGTCCTGGCGGATCACCGTGACGTCCATGGGAACGCGGGCGGCGAACTCCTCCAGGCAGTCGCCGGTGCCGTCCCGGGACCCGTCGTCGACGGCTATGACCTCGATGCGGGCCGGGTCCAGGGTCTGCGCCTCGACCGATGCCAGGCACTCCACCAGGTACGGCATCGCTTCGTACGCCCCGATGACCACCGTGACGTCAGGCTGCGCAACGGTCACTGTTCCCTCTCATCGCGCTCGGCACGCAACGGTTTCCCGGCACCAGATCGCTTTTCCCGGCACAAGAATGCTTTGGACACCCGATAGACGGCAGGCGAACAGGACGGGTTGCCTGGGTTGCCGCACGTGTTACACATCACAGCATGCACCAAGGCCGGGGCCCCGGAGAGTTCTCTCTCCGGGGCCCCGGCCCACGGCGGTGCGCCGCCGTACGGCGCGTCGTCGGGCTGCGCGCCGTCAGGCGGTGGTGACGTCCTTGGCGCGTGCGGTCTCGGCGTCCGTCTCGGCGTCCGTCTCGCCGTCCGGCATGTCGTCCGGCGGGACCAGAAGGGACGTCTGGCCCACGTTGCGCGCCTCGGCCTTCAGCGCGAGGTCGGTGACGGCGGTGTCGAACCGTTCACGGGAGGTGGGCTCGTCGGGCCCGAGCAGGTACTCCTTGAGCGCCAGGCGGTCCTTGGCCAGGGGGTCGCCGGCCGGGTCGCGCACGGCGTCCAGGAGCCGGTCCAGCTCGGCGGCGTCGTTGCCGAGGATCACCGCGGCGCGCACCGCGGTGTTCTGCCGCCTGAACTCCTCCTCGCCCAGCTCCGCGGAGTCCGTGACCGCGTACGGCTTGCCGCTCGCGATGAAGTCGGAGACCACGCTGGAGATGTCGGAGACCATCGCCTCGGACGCGTTGAAGCAGTCGTACAGAAGCGGGGAGGCGCCGGTGATCACCCGGTGCTCGTACGAGGGGAAGGAGCGCCAGTAGGTCTCGTTCCACTCGGCGCGCAACCGGGCGGCCTCCTGGTGCTTGCGGACGTCGACGATGCCGTCACGGCTGGTCACGGCCTCGTCGGCCCGCTCGTCGAAGGCGAGCGAGAGGCTGTCCAGGCGGGTCTTGAGCCGGGTCAGCTCGGCCTTGGCCTTCGCCTGGGCGGCCGGGTCCGCGGTGAAGCGCGGGTCGCTCGCACGCTGGGCGGCGGCCTTCTTGACCAGGGCGACGATCCGCCGGTGCGCGGCGCCGGCCTTGGCGCTGCGGGTGCCGGTGAACGGGTGCGGCTTGTACAGGACGCGGACCGGGGGCTCGGCCGCGACCAGCTTTTTGACGATGTTCTCGCCGGCCAGCAGCAGCGAGGTGTTGCCCGGGTTGTCGTCCCAGCCCTCCCAGGTGGGCGCGTACAGGACCGTGGGGAGGCGGTCCGCGGGCACGCCGTCGCCCGGCCTGATGGACGCCAGCTGCGGGCGGCCGACCTCCACGATGTCCTCGTCGCGGATGCCGACGTCGGCGATGGCGTAGCGGTCGCGGCCCGCGCGCCCGGCGACCCACACCTCGTCGTAGACCTTGCTGAACGGGTTGACGCTGGCGACCTTGTCGCTGTCGCCGTGGCCGATGAAGACGTGCTTCATGGTCGGCACGCGCAGCAGGTGGATGTTCTTGCCGACGTTCGCGCAGTACAGCGCGACCCGCACCATGGACAGGTCCAGGTTCATCAGGTGCACCCCCCCGGGCACGCAGACGACCGGGACCGACGTGGGCGCCATCTTCTCCAGGATGGCGCGCTCACGCAGGATCACCAGCGGCCGGGCCTCCATCCGCTCCATGGTCTCCAGCCACATGTTGACCTGGTAGGCGGAGTCGTCGGAGCCGGAGAAGTACAGGACCACCTCGGGGCGGTACTCGCGCAGCCAGGCGCTGACGGTGGCCAGCACCTTGGGCGCCCTCGGCGGGAGCCGCCTGGCCCGCAGGTGCGGCACCAGGGCGAGGACGTACAGCGCGCCGAGGCCGAGGGTGACGGCGATGCCGACGAAGCCCGGGCGCACCGAGTCGCTCATGGCGACGAGCAGCAGGCCCACGACGGCCGCGAGGTCGAGGTGGAGCATCTTGACGGTGGCGCGGTTGAGCAGCAGACGCGGCGGGGCGTCCGGGATGCGCAGCCGGGAGGCCAGGTCGACGTTCCTCGTCGCGACCGGCATCTGGCGGCGCTTGCCGATCAGGGTGACCAGCGCGCCGTGCGGCGCCTGAAGGCCGAAGAACACCGTGAAGCACGCGATCGCGGCGTAGAAGACCGGCTCCCGAGAGAGGTCGAGTCTCGCCAGCAGCAGGATCAGCAGCAGCTCGCGGACCAGGAACCGGGTGGACGCACCGGCTCGCACCTTCGACAGCAGCCCGATGAGGCGACTGCGCTTGCGGTGGAGATAGAGGTCCGCCAGGTAGGTCACGGCGGCCGCGACGGCGAAGGCGGGAGCGCTCGGGACGAGCGCGGTCGCCATGAGGCCGGGGTAGCCCAGCATCATGAGGACCGCTGCGGCCAGTTCGGCCGCGCTGCCCACCCGGGCTACGCGAATAGCGGTGGATATCACGGAGAAACCTGCTCTGGGAGGGGGCCGGTCATAGGTACCTGAAAGTCCGGAAAATCCTTTTTGAAGGTTTCGGGAGTTTTACGGATTCAGGCCTCTGTGAATTCTCCGTAAACCGGGAGCCACAGAGGCCTGAAAATTCGATGGCTATTTGGCGACGATTATGCCACGCCGTCCTGTCGATCGAGCACCGCGGCCAGGGCCTGCTCGAAGTCGGAGGCCTTGCCGGCGGCGGCCGTCGGGTCCTGCTGACGGACGTCGATCACATGGCCCGTGAGCTCGGAAAGCAGCACGTCGAGGGAGGTGCGGGCGACGGCTTCGGAGGACAGCAGGCTGCCCGTCGGCTCCTGCCCGAAGGCCTTGGTCCGCATGGGGGTCGCGGTGCGTTCGGGGTTGACGCAGTTCACCCGGATGCCGTCGCCGGCCCACTCGTCGGACAGGGCCTGGGTGAGATTCACCATGGCGGCCTTGGTCGAGGAGTACAGGCTGTACTCGGCGCGGCCGCGGGTGTAGCTGCTGGAGGTGTAGAGCAGCAATTGCCCCTTGGTCTCCGCCAGGTACTTGTACGCCGAACGTGCGATCTGCACGGGCGCCAGGTAGTTGACCTTCAGCGCTTCCTCGATGGTCGCGTTGTCGGTCTCGGCCAGTTTGCCGATGCGCAGCACTCCGGCGGTGTTGACGACGTAGTCGATGCGCCCGGTCTCGCTGTAGGCCTTGGACAGGGCGTCGTCGACCTCCTCCGGGTTCTCCACGTGCGTGCCCGTCGTGGAGCGGCCCAGGGCGTAGACCCGGGCGCCGTAGGACTCCGCGAGTTCGGCGATGTCCTTGCCGATGCCGTACGAACCGCCGAAGACGACCACGGTCCTGCCGGTGAGCAGCTCGCGGTAGACCTCCTCGCCGACCTGCTCGGGGGTGGCGGAGGAGGCCAGCTGGAACAGCTTGTCGGCGATGAAGACGTCGACGGGCTGCGTCACCTTCATGTTGTACTCGTCGCCCGCGACGACGTGGATCGGCACGTCCGGCAGGTAGCGCAGGACGACCGTGCAGTCGTCGGTGGCCTGGAAGTTGGGGTCGCCCGCCGCCACCTCGTAGGCCCGCCGGATGGTGGACAGCTTGAACGCCTGGGGCGTCTGGCCGCGGCGCAGCCGGGAGCGGTCCGGGATCTCGGTGATGAACTCGCCGTCCTCGCCGTGCGTGCGCGTGACGATGATGGTGTCCGCGGACGGGATGGCCACGTCCACGGCCTGGTAGCGCTCCAGGGCGGTGACGCAGTCGTCGATGACCCGCCGCGAGAGCAGGGGGCGCACGGCGTCGTGGAAGAGGACGTTGAGGTCCTCGCCGTCGGCCAGTCCCTCGCCCAGCGCGGCGATGGCGCGCTCGGTGGTCTCGTTCCGCGTGGAGCCGCCCTCGATGATCGCCCGGACCTTCTTGAAACCGGCCTTGGCGACGATCTTCTCGACGTCGGGGACATAGCCGGGCGCCATCAGCACGATGATCTCGTCGACCGAGTCCGCCTTCTCGAAGGTGGTCAGCGTGTGCTCGATGACTGCCTTGCCGGCGATCTTCAGCAACTGCTTGGGGATCGACAGACCCACGCGCTGGCCGGTGCCACCGGCCAGGATCACTGCGGTGGTACGGGGCTTGGCTATGTGCTGGGACACAGGGGACCTACCTTGGGGCGTCAGGGACGGGGAAATGGTCCCACTTGCGGTTACCGCGATGCAAGGTGAGCGCCGTTCGCTGCAAATGTGCTGGCAACCTGGCATTCACCTTGCGACGCTGACGATTGTCGAGGCATCGGCGCGGCTTCCCGCGGATGCCCTTGGGAAATCCTGTGAGTTACTCCACAGAAGTAACGCATTGCCGTGGCCGGGGGTGACGGGTGTGACTCTAACGGTCCCGGAGGGGTGTCATCGCCGCGGCCGTCCGGGGCGGCCGCGAGCATGCCCCGCACAAGCCTCCTCGTGGGCTCCCGGCGCGGCGGCCGTCCGGCCCCGGTTCCGGATCTTCACGTCCCGGCCGACGGTGCTGCACCCGTCCTTCATATACGGGACGCCCGGCGGCGGGCCGGCCGTGAATTGAGCGGTCCTGACGGAAGTCGGCGGAAGTCGATATCGGGGAATTCCCCGCCGGTATTTCTCGGCATTTCGGCGCCGCCGGCCGCGGGAGAACGGTCTGCCGTGCGGGGCGCGAACCGCCGGGAAATCACCACCCGTTCGGCGGCGCTCGCGACGAACGCCGGACGGGGTTCCTGAAGGCTCCCTGAGGGGAGCGTGGGAGGCGGATGAGACCCGGCGGGCGCCGACGGGCGCGGGCGTGATCGACAGGAGGCGAGGCGGGAGTCATCGACAGGAGGCGCGGCGGGCGGGGCGGGACGCCGGCGAAACGGCCGAGGCAGGCGCCCGGAGTGGGGCGCCTGCCTCGACGGTGTTCACGTGCTCAGGGGTGCCCGAAAGCGATCGGGCGGGGCGGGGATCAGAAGGGCTCGAAGCCCTCGAACTCCTGGGCCGCCTCGTCGCGTTCGGCCTGCTTGTCCCGGCGGCGCTGGGTCGCCGGACGCGGGGCCTCGAAGCGGTGGTCCTCACCCCGGCGGCCGAGCATCTCGGCGCCGGCCGTGACCGACGGCTCCCAGTCGAAGACGACCGCGTTGTCCTCGGGGCCGATGGCGACGCCGTCGCCGCCGCGGGCGCCCGCCTTCATCAGCGCGTCCTCCACGCCGAGGCGGTTGAGCCGGTCGGCGAGGTAGCCGACGGCCTCGTCGTTGTTGAAGTCGGTCTGGCGCACCCAGCGTTCGGGCTTCTCGCCCCGGACGCGGAACAGGCCGTCCTCCTCCAGCGAGACGGTGAAGCCGGTGTCGTCGACCGCCTTCGGACGGATGACGACCCGGGTCGCCTCCTCCTTCGGCTTGGCCGCGCGCGCCGCGGCCACCATCTCGGCGATCGCGAAGGACAGTTCCCTCAGACCCGTGTGGGCGACCGCGGACACCTCGAAGACGCGGTAGCCGCGCGCCTCCAGGTCCGGGCGGACCATCTCGGCGAGGTCCTTGCCGTCCGGCACGTCGATCTTGTTGAGCACCACGAGTCGCGGCCGGTTGCCGAGGCCGCCGTACTGCTTGAGCTCCTCCTCGATGATGTCGAGGTCGGAGAGCGGGTCGCGCTCGGACTCCAGGGTCGCGGTGTCCAGCACGTGCACCAGGACGCTGCACCGCTCGACGTGGCGCAGGAACTCCAGGCCCAGCCCCTTGCCCTGGCTGGCGCCCGGGATCAGGCCCGGCACGTCGGCGATGGTGTAGACCGTGGAGCCGGCCGTCACCACGCCCAGGTTCGGGACCAGGGTCGTGAACGGGTAGTCCGCGATCTTCGGCTTGGCGGCGGACAGGACCGAGATCAGCGAGGACTTGCCGGCGCTCGGGTAGCCGACCAGGGCCACGTCCGCGACCGTCTTCAGCTCCAGGACGATGTCCTGGAGGTCGCCGGGCTCGCCGAGCAGCGCGAAACCGGGCGCCTTGCGGCGGGCCGAGGCCAGCGCCGCGTTGCCGAGGCCGCCGCGGCCGCCCTGGGCCGCGACGTACGAGGTGCCGTGGCCGACCAGGTCGGCCAGCACGTTGCCGGCCTTGTCCTGGACGACCGTGCCGTCCGGGACCGGCAGGATCAGGTCCTGGCCGTCCTTGCCGGACCGGTTGCCGCCCTCGCCGGGCTTGCCGTTGGTGGCGCTGCGGTGGGGCTTGTGGTGGTAGTCGAGCAGCGTGGTGACCGACTGGTCGACGACCAGGATCACATCGCCGCCACGGCCGCCGTTGCCCCCGTCGGGGCCGCCGAGCGGCTTGAACTTCTCACGGTGGACGGAGGCACAGCCGTGGCCTCCGTTACCCGCGCCGACATGCAGTTCGACGCGGTCCACGAAGGTGGTCATCTGGGTGCCTCCAGCACTGGCTACAAAACGGAACGTACGTATCTGTCTACTGCGTAACACGCGAAAGGCGGACCCGCCTTCCCGCACGGGAAGTGAGGTCCGCCTCGCGAAAGCTTCCGATCAGGCGACCGGAACGATGTTCACGACCTTGCGGCCACGGTGGGTACCGAACTCCACCGCGCCGGCGTTCAGCGCGAACAGCGTGTCGTCGCCGCCACGGCCGACGCCCGCGCCGGGGTGGAAGTGCGTGCCGCGCTGGCGGACCAGGATCTCACCCGCGCTGACGACCTGACCGCCGAAGCGCTTCACGCCGAGCCGCTGGGCATTGGAGTCGCGACCGTTCCGGGTGGACGATGCGCCCTTCTTGTGTGCCATGTCTCCTCAGTCCCTTACTTCGCAGCCGCGGGGATCTCAGTGACCTTGATCGCCGTGTACTGCTGGCGGTGGCCCTGACGACGGCGGTAGCCGGTCTTGTTCTTGTAGCGAAGGATGTCGATCTTGACGCCCTTGTGGTGGTCCACGACCTCGGCCTGGACCTTGATGCCGGCCAGGACCCACGGGTCGCTGGTCACAGCGTCGCCGTCGACAACGAGCAGGGTCGAGAGCTCGACCGTGTCGCCAACCTTGGCAGTGGAAATCTTGTCAACCTCAACGATGTCGCCGACAGCAACCTTGTGCTGGCGACCACCGCTGCGCACGATGGCGTACACGCGGATCTCACTCTCTCGCTCTGGGACGGCATCCCCGCAGTCCAGCCACCCGGGAACGAACACGGACGGCCTCTCCCGGCCACCTAGGTACCGGTACCCGGGAGGAAGAGGGTTTACGGAGATGTGGCGCGCCACTCGACACGCCGATGGTCAAGGCTACGGGGCCCGGCTTGAGGGGTCAAACCGGGCCCCGGTCCGTGTTCGATCCGGTCAGTCGGCGTCGTCGCGTTGCTTCAGTGCTCCCGGAGCGAAGGACGCGATGTCGTCCAGCGCGTCTTCGGCCCGGCCGCCCAGTACGGGGTCCTGCAACAGGTCCCGCACCCGGGTCACCAGCCGGGCGTCGATCGCTCCGTGCAGCCGGGCGATGTGGCCCACGCAGGTCACCGCCAGCGCCGTCACCTGCGGGTCGACCGCCCGGCCGGCGGGGCCGAGGCACTCCAGGAGGAGCGCCTCGACCGTTTGCCGGTCCGGATCGTCGTACGTGAGGGCGAGGAGCGCCCGGGTGGCCCGGCCGACGTCGGATCCGCCGACGTCGGCCGTGAGGGCCGCGCGCCACGCGGAGACGTCCGGCCCGGCCGACCCGTCCGGCGCAGACCGTCCTTGGGCATCGTGTCTACTCAGTTTTGACCTCTTTGCTCTTGATCCCCCGGCGTAGTGCGCTCTTCGCCTTGGCCATGCTCGGATCGGTATTGATGTCCGTCCGCACGTGTCCGTGGAAGATCTCGTTGGTGCCGCCTTCGACCGTGCATCCGCAGGGAACCTCCCGGGTGCGGTCGAGAACCACGCTATCGCCGGTGGTCCGGTCGATGCCTACCCGTCGTGGCGACGTCTCCTTGATCTGCACGGAGTTGTCGAGCGCATCCTGCCCGTTGTTGGGTTCGGCGCTGTTCTCGCCGCGGGAGCTTCCTCGGGCTTCGCTGCCGTGCTTTCCTCCCGCCTCGTAGATCCGCTCGCCACAGTTGTGCACCAGGAGCGGCGAGTCCCCCGCGAACACGTAGTAGGTGTGGATGTCCTCGACGGTGAGGTCGTGCGTGCGCTGGCGTCGGTCGAAGGGCCGGACGGCCGTGACGTCGACCGAGTCGCCGTCCGCCGTGTGCAGCCGCATGCCCGGTTCGAGGTCGCCGGCCTCGACCCATTCCTTCTCGGACTCCGACCAGAAGGGATGGGTCGTGGTGGAGACCAGCGCCTCGGCCTTGCCGGACCCGGCCTTCACCGTCAGGTCGACGAAGTGCTTGTCGTCCTCGGTGACGATCGTGCCGACAACCTGGCGTACCGCTGTCTTCCCCGTCTTGGGGTCCGTGACGATGATCTTGTCGCCGAGCTTCACCTTCTCGATCGCCTTGGTCTTGCCGTTGGCGAGCAACACCTTGGTGCCGGGCAGGAAGCTGTGCTTGCCTTCGAAGGGGCAGGAGCCGCCGATGTCGTCTTCGGCCCCCTTCTTCTTACGGGCCGCCGCGGCCTTCTTTCTGACCTCGGCCAGTTTCTCCGCCGCCTTGGACAGGCCCAGCTTGGCCCGGCCCACCGCCTTGTTGGCGTTCCACAGGCCCTTGACCCCGCCGATCATGTCCTTGACCAGGCCGGTGACCCGCTTGGCGAGCTTGATGCCCTTGGCCCACTTCCAGGGCGCCCCGTACTTGGCGAGGATCTTGCCCGCCAGGCCGCCCGCGAAGCTTCCGGCGATGTTGAGCAGCGTCTCGCCGCAGGCGCCGACGTCGCCGCTGGAGATGCAGTCCAGGGCCGCGTCCACGCCCAGGATGTCCCGGGCGATCTTGATCAGGGCCTTGCCCGCGGACTTGATGCGCTGCCGGGCGGACGCCTGCTGCTGCTGCGCCACCGCAACGTCACTGGATGCCTTGCTGACGTCGGACTGCGCCTTGGAGACTTCCGGGTCCGCATTGGTGACCGGTATTCCGCCGCGGCACTCGATCAGGCCCTCACGGCACTCCGGGACGATCATGCCGCTGGGGTCGGCGTGCGTGACCGGGGAGTTGTTGGCGTAGGCGTAGCCGTTGATCTGCTGCGGCTGGGTGTAGTCGATGACCGGGTCCACCGAGATGAACTTGCCGATCGCCGAGTCGTACTCCCGCGCCCCCAGGTGGGTCAGGCCGGTAGAGGCATCGATCGTGCCGCCGACAAAGCCCTTCTCCCCCGGCCAGGTCCCGGTCTTCGTGCCACGGTCGACACCGAACGGGTCGAAGCGGCGCTGCGAGATCGCGCCGGTGGTCGCGTCGATGGCGACTTCACCGGTGCCGTGGTGGTCGGCGCCGACGAAGGACACGTTCGAGGCGGTCCGAACTGCGACGGTCTCACCGGCGTAGTCGTAGTAGCGGGTGGCCTCCTTCTTGGTGCCGTCGGCCGACAACTCCAGCTCGGTGCCGGGCAGATAGACGGTCGTACCGGACGGGTCCTTGCGCTGCACACGGTTTCCGTACGCGTCGTACAGGAATCCGGTCTCCGCGCCGCTCGCCTCGGTGACCTTGGTGAGCGCACCGGTGTCGTCCCAGGCGAGGGCCTGGGCGTTGCCGCCGATGGTGCGCTTGGTGGTGTTGCCCGCGTCGTCGTACTCGTACGAGGACTGCCTCGTGCCGGTCGGGAGGGTCTCGGTGACCTTGGTGACCTGGTGCGGGCCGTCGCCGAGGGCGCCGGCGCCGCCGTACTCGTAGCTGCGGGTGATGTTGTTCGCCGCGTTCAGACCGGTGTCGTGGTTGACCTCGGAGACACGGTTGCCGATGGCGTCGGTCTCGTACGACTTCCAGTACGGGGCCGGACCGCCGAGCGAGGTGGAACCGGCGGCGGAGTCGCACGCCGTGGGACCCGTGCCGTTGACCGGCGTCGTGGAGCCGCGGCTGCCGGAGCCGGCCGCGGTCGCCGCGGTGGCCGAGGGCGTCCAGGCGTCCTGGAGCCGTTGCCGGCTGTCGTAGGCGAAGCACTGCACGTCCGGCGTGGCGGAGTTCGCGGTGTCCGCGATGGACAGGACGTTGCCGGCCTGGTCGTAGGAGTAGGTGGAGTCCTTGGCCGGGGCGGTCGCGCCGTAGACGTCGACCACCGACCGGGTCAGCCGGTCGGTGCCGGTCTCGTAGCCGTAGGTCTGCCAGACCTTCTTGCCGCTGCCGCCCGTGAACAGCTCCAGCTGCTGAAGCTGGCTGTTCCTGTTGTAGACGGTGTCGGTGACGTAGGAGTCGGTGGTGCCCTTCATCGTCTTGGGACGCTGCAACGCGTCGTACGTGTAGGTCAGCACCTCCGCCGGCAGGTCGCCGATGGCGGGCAGGCCGGACGTCTGAAGCGTGCCGTCCCGGTTGTACGTCGACGTGTAGACGTAGGTGCCGGCCAGGGAGCCCTGGGACGTGGGCACCTGATAGGCGGTCTTCAAAGGACGGTAGAACTCGTCCATCGACTGCACCGCCGAAGCGAAGTAGTCAGTGGGCGAGACGTAGCTGAGCGTCCCGTAGGCCTGTCCGAGCCAGCCCGCCTTGTCGTACTTGGTCTCCGTAAGCTTGGTCCCCGTGTCGGGGTCTCCGAGCCAGGTCGTCGTCACGCGGCCGAGCTTGTCGTAGGACGTGGAGGTCTTCTTGTTGCGGCCGTCGTACGCCACGACCGGCCGGTCGAGTTCGTCGTACTCCGTGCGGGAGGTGCCCGCGTCCGGGTCGACGGACTTGGTCTTGCGGCCGAGCTGGTCGTACTCGTAGCGCCACACGTTGCTCTTGGCGTCGGTGACCGTCTCCAGCAGGCCGGCCGTGTTGTAGGTGTACTTGGTCGAGTCGTACGGGACGCCGGCGCCCGGCGAGGCTCCGCGGTAGTGGCGGATCTCGGAGAGGTTGCCCTGGTTGTCGGTGATCGTCGTCGTGGGCACGCCGCCGACCGGCGGGTCGACGTTCGTGAGCTCGCCGTCGTACGAGGTCGTCGTGCGCCACTGCTCGGCGCCCGAGACCGCGGAGATCTGGGCGGTGGCGCGGCCCAGCCCGTCGTACTCCAGCAGGCTCTGCGCGCCGACCTGGCTGTTGCTCACCAGCAGGAGTTCGTCCGAGGCGGCGCCCTCGGCGTTGTACGTGGAGTTGGTCTTCTTGATGTTGCCGGTGCCGTCGTACCAGGTGTCGGCGACCATGCGGGTGCCGTCGGGACCCTCGGTCTGGATCTGACGGGAACGCAGCATGCTGTCGTACAGCTGGTACTCGGCGCCGTACGAGCCGTCGTTCTCGATCTTCTCCGTCTTGATCGCGGTGACCTTGTCCTTGCGGACGTTGTACGAGTACTTGATGCTCGGCGTCTGGGTCGAGGCCCGGTCCGCCAGCCACACCGAGGTCAGCCGGCCCAGCGCGTCGTAGGCGAGGTCCGTCCGCTTGCCGTTGGGGTCGGTCTGTCCTGCCGACATGCCCCAGGCGGGGGCGTAGTCGGTGATGGTGTTGTGGCCGAGGGCGTTGGTGACGGTCGTCCTGGTCAGCAGGCCGTTGGTCTCGACGTAGACGGTCTTCGTCTGGTCCGCCGTGCCGTACTGCTTGGCGTCCTGCTGGGACTTCGGACGGCCGTAGACGTCGTAGGTCGTCGCGCCGGTGACCTGGTAGGTCGCCGTGGTGCCGTCGTGCGCCGTCAGCCGCTCCGTCCTGGTGGCGTCACCCTTGGTGGGCGCCGCGCCGAACGCGCCGCCGTCGTACGAGGTGCGTTCGTCGCCCAGGACCTGGGTCTTGCGGTCCGGGGTCGTGGCGCACTTGACGGACACGACCTCGCTGCGGGCCGGCAACGACAGGATGTTCTTCGTCGCGTTGTCCGCGTAGGTGGTGCGGGTGCAGGTGTCGTCCTTGGCAGTGGAGACGTCGCCCTGGTCGTCGACGGTCAGCGTGCGGCCGGTGCCGTTCGCCGTGTCGAACGTCGTCGTGGACTTCGTCTCGCTCCAGGTGCCGTCCGACTTCAGGCTGAAGCCGCGACCGGTCTGGGTGCGCACGATCACCGCGTTGGAGGTACCCCAACTACGCTTCTGCGTTGCGGTGTTGTACTTCCAGGGAACGTTGATGGTCTTCGCGACGAGCTTGGGGCCGTCGTAGGTGGCCACCTCCAGCTCCTGGCCGGTGAACTCCTTGTCGTCGTCGTACGACGCTCCCGTGGAGTCCTTGACCGACACCGAGCGCGTGGCGCCGTCGGCGTCCTTGTCGCCGTTCATGCCCTGGAGGAACGTGTAGTCGACCCGGGTCTTCTGCTGGTCGGCGGTGCCGCTGGTGACCTTGACCTTGCCGTAGCCCTGCCAGCCGCCCCAGGTGAGGTACTTGTCGTCGGTGATGCCGTCCGGCTCGGCCTTCCGCCAGGCCGCGTCGCCCTGGTAGTCGTAGCGGGTGACCATGGAGTCGCTGCCGCCGGTGCGGTCGGTCTCGATGACCGCCGACACCACGTACTTGTGGAACCAGTCCGTGATCGGGTCGACATAGCCCGGCGGGGCCCACTTGACCGGGTAGCAGCGCTTCTTCGACTCGCCGGGCCTGGGCAGCGTGGCCTTGGTGCAGTCGGCCGGCGCGTAGGTGACGTCGAGCTGAGCGCCGGTCTCGCTGAGGACCATGGAGAGTCGGAAGCGGTAGAACGGGGCGATGTTGTCGCCGACGGCGTCGACGCGGTTGGCGAGCTGCTCGCCGAAGAGGTCGACGGAGGGCAGCTTCACGGCGGTGCCGACGCGGCCCTCGTGCTCGATCTTCGACAGCCACAGCGTCTTGGAGTCGTCGCCGTTGTCCGTGAACAGGTGCGTGAGGAGCCAGGCGTCCACGTCCTGGTAGTTCGTGGCGTCCTTGCGCATCTGCGTCACGACCGACGTCAGACGCTTCGTCGTGAAGAACGTCTGGACCGGTGACGTGCACTTGGTGGCGGACTTGCACTCCTGGTCGACCGGGACGTCCGGCCAGTGCGAGGCGTTCGCCTTGGTGCGCTTGCTCTCGGCGCAGTCGAAGTCGGAGGTCGTCAGGCAGCGTTCGGCGGTGTTGAAGACGACCCGGGCCGGGGCCTTGGCGGCGTAGACACTGCCGTCGCGCTGGCCGTAGTCGATGCGCTTGAGCCAGCCGCCGCGGTGGTAGGCGGTGCCGTTGACGTCCGTCTTGCCGTTGAGGGCGTAGTAGTTGGTCTCGCGGTCGTAGAAGTACGACATCACGTTGCCGTGCGTGTCCCGGACGTGGTCCAGGCTCCAGCGCCACGCCTGCTGGCAGGAGGCGCTGGTGAACGTGGCGTTGTAGCAGGGCTCACCGGAGTCGTCGCCGAAGACCGGGGCGGTCCAGACCGAGTTGGTCTCCTCGTTGCCGGTCGCCCAGCCGGGGAGGCGGTTCAGCCCGAAGAAGTACTCGGTGCCGTCGGAGGTCGTGACCTTCCAGTGCTCGCCCCTGTCGTCGGCACTGCCGTCGTCGCCGTTGACCGCGCCCGTCAGCCGCTCGACCTTGGAGCCGTCGTCGGACGACATGTGCCACTTGCCGGTGGCGTCGTCCTTGACCAGCTCGCCGGAGGAGCCGTTGAGCATGATCGTGGCGTTCTCGAACGCCCAGCACTGCTCGCCGGAGCCGGAGTGGCCGTCGTCGGAGCAGGGCTTGTAACGGCGCTCGATGTAGCCGGGGTCGTAGGAGAAGCCCTCGCCCACCCAGGAGCCCTGGTTGTTCGTCGCCGAGGTGCGGCCGTCCGCCGACTGGGAGGAGTAGCCGAGACCCACGGTGGGGGTCAGGCCGCCCGGGGTCGGCACCGTGTTCAGCGGGTAGTTCCAGTTGAACGCGCCGGAGGAGGTGGCGACGCTCCAGCTCGCCGACGGCGAGAGGGCGGTCGCCTTGTACGTGCCCTGGGCGCCGGAGGGGCCCGCGGCGACGGCGACCAGGGAGGTCGCGGTGCCCGCCATCGTGGAGACGCCCTCGGCGGCGGCCGGCGCGGCGGTGACGTCGGCGGAGACGGTGCCCGCCTTCGCGTCGTTCACCGTGGGCAGCGCCCTGGGCAGCTCGGGGCAGGCCTTGCTGCCGGGGGTGGCGGTCGTGGCGCAGGCCGGGAGCTGGACCAGTTGCAGCCGGGAGGCGTAGGAGCCGCCGAAGCCCTCGGCGAACTCGGAGTAGTCGACGGTGAGACGGACCTTCGCGGAGCGGTCGGCCCCGTCGGCGCGCGCGACGCCCAGGAGCACACCGGCGCCGAGTTTCGCGGCGCGCCGGGGGTCGAGGACGTCGACGCGCACCTTGCCGGCGGCCTGTGACGCCGTGGCCTTCGCCTGCGCCCTGCCGACCTTGACGGGCAGGCCGCCCGCCTCGGCGGTGGCCCCGAGCTTCACCTCGGCGCCGCCCTGGTGGGGCCACACGGCCTTGTCGAGGCCCTTGACCGCGGCCTTGCGCGCGGGGTCGGAGGGGCGGGACTTCGCTTTCGCGGCGGAGCCCCTGGCGGGATCCCCGTCGTCCTGGACGCCGGGGCGGCTGGTGCGGCCCCGGTCGCCGTCGTCGAGCGCCAATGCCTGCACCGACGACGCGGACAGCGCGAGCGTGAGCCCGAGCACTGTCGCGGCGAGCGCCGGTCTGGGCATGCGGCGGCTCAGTGAGCGGCCACGGAAGAACATTCGGCAACTTCCTGATCGGAGGAGGACGTCGTGAAGGAGACGTCGTGAAAGAAGGGGGAAAGAAGGTGACGGGACAGGTGTGCCGGGCCTCGGAAGGACCCGGCACACCTCAGAACCGACGGTCTGTCACAGCTCGGGGACGGCCGTCAGCGCCGCCATCTGCTGGACCGTGACCGGGTCGGCGGCTCCGCTGTAGACACGGACCTCGTCGATCGCCCCGGCGAAGTACTCGCTCGCCCCGCGCAGCGAACGGCCCACCTGGAGACCGCCGGTGGCGGACCACAGGGTGTCGTCCGTGCCGTAGGCGCCCGCGACGAGCTGGCCCTCCACGTACAGGCGCAGCGAGTTGGCGAAGGCGTCGTACACGACCGCCAGGTGCTGGCCGGAGCCGCCGGTGTCGGGCAGTTCCTGGTCGTCGGTGAAGGTGACGACCGCGGGGGCGGCCACGTCCGACTTGGCGACGGCCAGCTCCCACTGGCCGGTGGTCGCCTGGTAGCGGACCTGGACGCGGTTGGCGTTGGCGCCCGGCAGGGACAGCACCGTCTGCGACTTCTCCGGGTCCAGCGAGGTGAGCTGGGCCCGGGCGGTCACGGTGAAGCTGCTGTTGCCGGTGACCGGGGCGGTGGCGGTGGACGCGTAGTCCCCGTCACCGTCCAGGACCAGGTTGCCGTCGCCGACGAGGGCCGCCGTGTCGAACAGCGGGTCGGCGGGGCGGTAGATGGACGCGTTGCCGGCCAGCGTGAGCGCCTGGCCGCCGCCGGTCTCGGCGGCCGCGCCGCCCGCGGCGTCGTCGAGCTGCCAGTAGCCCTTCCGGGCCGGCTTGACGGTCAGCAGCTCGGCGACCTCGGCCGGCAGGAGGACGCGGTCGAAGACGCGCACCTCGGCGAGGTCACCGGTGAAGTGGTCGCGGTAGCCGCTCTTGGCCGTGGCGCGGCCGATCTGCAGCGGGCCGTACGACTTCCAGGTGGAGCGGCGGCCCGCGGAGGCCTTCAGGTCCTTGTTGACGTACAGCTGGAGCAGCGGGCCGCCGGTCTTCTGCGCGTCGTACACGCCGGTCAGCAGCACCCACTGGTCCTTGACCACCGACAGACCGGTGGATACGGCCTTCCACTCGCCGAGCGAGTCGACGTCGTTGACCGGGACGGAGAACTTCCAGGTCTGCGCGGACGCGTCGTAGCCGAGGGTGAAGCCGGGCTCGCCCGTGCCGTCCTGGCTGATCGCCGCCATGTCCTTGTCCAGCGCGGTGGGCCGGACCCAGGCGCTGACGCTGAAGGACTTGGCGGAGTCGAGCACGGTCTCGTCGGCGTCGAGGTAGGACTCGGCGCTGCCGTCGAAGCGGGCGGCCTTGTCGGCCCGGCCGCCGGGGCCGTCCACGCCGAAGGTGACGGCGCTGCCCGCGGTCGCCGAGTACTCGCCGCTCTCGTCGTGCGCCTCGCCGCCGGCCTCGTCGGCGAGGTTCCACTGGCCGACGACCGGCCGGCCCTCGGCCACCAGGAAGTCGTAGGAGTTGCTGGAGGCGTGCGCCGCCTTGTCGAGGGCGATCACCTCGAGCACGTGCCGTCCGGCCCTGGTGGGCACCCACTGCGCGGTGACGGAGCCGCCGCCGGTGGTCGGGGTGAGGGGCGTCAGCGCGGCGCCGTCGAAGGAATACTGGTACTTGACGACGTCGGTGTCCGCGATCTTGTCGTTCGGGTTGGGCGAGAAGGTGAAGCTGCCGTAGGTGCCCACGCCGTCGTGGTAGACGGTGTCCGAGGGGTACTGCTTGGACATCACGAGCGGCTTGCCCGGCCACGTCGCGTCGTAGACGAACTCGCAGCGCTGGGCCGGGTCGCCGTCCGAGCTCCACGGCCCGTTGCCGTCGCCGTCGTTGGCGCGGGCGCTCCAGTAGATGACGGTGTTCTGCGGAATGCTCGACTTGACGGTGTGCTCGAACTTGGTGTTGGCCGTCGGGGAGAGCGCGTCCTTGGTGATGTACGTGTAGGAACCGGGCGTGGTGCCGCCCCACTCGACCTTGAACTCGACCTTCACCTTGTCGGTCTGGCCGTTGCCGTGGTCGGGGTCGCTCGCGATGGCCCGCAGCTTGGGCGGGGTGTCCACGGTGGGACGGCTCGCGCCCCACTTGCACACGCCACCGGGGTCGGTGGACATGTCGGACGTCTTGATCTGCCGCGGCAGGTTGTTGTACGAGATGGACAGGTAGGCGTTGCCGCAGATCCGCTTC
>NZ_JAHHIT010000008.1 GCF_024539675.1 Streptomyces hilarionis
CCCCCCATTACTGCCGCCGCCCTGGCGCGAACCCCCTGTCAGCCGACGAGCCTGACGCGCTCGGCCCCGCGAGGATCCCCCGCCCCCGCCGGTCCCGCCGAGTCCCGCACGCCGCACCCGGTTCCTGACATCCCGAACAGCACGCCGTCGCCTCGTGCGCCGATTCCTACGCCCTCTGCGGAGTCCACCATGTCGAAATTCCTCTCAGCCGCCTCCTCGGCCCCCCTGAACCGCCGCGGTTTCCTCGCCGCGACCGGAGCCCTGACGCTCGCGAGCGCGCTCTCCGCATGCGGCGGCGACTCCGGCTCCGGCGGCTCCTCCGCCAAGCCGGTCACCCGGGCCGACATCGACAAGGCGATGAAGACGCCCACCGAGCTGACGTTCTGGACCTGGGTCCCCAACATCGACAAGGAGATCGCGCTCTTCCAGCAGAAGTACCCGGCCGTCAAGGTCAAGGTCGTCAACGCCGGACAGGGCGTCACCCACTACACGAAGCTGCGCACCGCGCTCAAGGCGGGGAGCGGCGCCCCCGACGCCGTGCAGATCGAGTACCAGGCGATCCCGACGTTCACCATCACCGACAGCCTCCTGGACCTGCGCCCGTACGGCGCCTCCGAGCTCAAGGACACCTTCGTCGACTGGACGTGGGGCCAGGTCTCCGGAGCGAACGGCGAGGTCTGGGCGATCCCGCAGGACACCGGCCCGATGGGCATGCTCTACCGCAAGGACGTCTTCGACAAGCACAGGATCGAAGTCCCCACCACCTGGGACGAGTTCGCGGCCGCGGCCCGCACGCTCCACAAGGCCGACCCGAACGTCTACCTCACCAACCTCGCGGCGAACGAGGCGGCGGCCTGGCACGGCCTGCTCTGGCAGGCGGGTGCCAAGCCCTACGCCCTCTCGGGCAAGAGCGACATCACCATCAGCGTCGACGACGCCGTCTCCCGCAAGCTCGGCGACTACTGGGGCGGCCTCGCCGAAGAAGGCGTCATCGGCACCGAGCCCGACTTCGCCGACTCCTGGTACGCCGCGCTCGACAAGGGCAGGTACGCCACCTGGATCACCGCGGCCTGGGGCCCGGCGTTCCTCTCCGGCTCGGCCAAGTCCACGGCCGGCCACTGGCGTGCGGCCCCGCTGCCGCAGTGGGACGCCGCCAAGCCCAGCTCGGGCAACTGGGGCGGGTCGACCACCGCGGTCGTCAGGAACTCCAAGAACCCGATCGCCGCCGCGCTGTTCGCCCAGTTCCTCAACAGCGACCCCGCGAGCGCGAAGATGTTCGCCACCGAGCAGTTCTTCTTCCCGGCGACCAAGGCCCTGCTCGGGGACGCGGGCTTCACGGGCGACGCGCCCACCTTCTACGGCGGGCAGAAGGTCAACCAGGTCTTCGCGGGCGTCAGTTCCACCGTCTCCCCGTCCTTCCAGTGGCCGCCGTTCCTCGACCAGGCCGCCACGGACTGGACCGAGACGGTCGGCACGTCGCTCGCCGACAGGACCGGCACCGTCCGCGCGCTGGGCGCCTGGCAGACGCGGCTCACCGGTTACGCCAAGAAGCAGGGCTTCACGGTCACGTCGTGACGCCCCCACCGGGACCCGCGCCCCTGTCAGCCCCTGCCTCCTCCGGCACGCGCCGTTCCCGCACCCGTTCCCTCCCTCAGAAAGGCCCGACCATGACTGCCACAGCCGCGGCCTCCCCCAAAGGCCGGCGTCGAGACGGGCCGACCCGTCCCCGGCGCGGCGGAAGGCGCCACCGCCGGTCGGCAGGGCCGCTGTTCGTCGCACCTTTCATGGTGCTGTTCCTGCTGCTCTTCCTCGCCCCGCTCGGCTACGCCGCCTACCTCAGCCTCTACCAGGAGCGGCTGATCGGCGGGACGGTGTTCGTCGGCCTCGACAACTACCTCCAGGCCGTGAGCGACCCGCTCCTCGTGCACGGCGTGGTCCGCGTCGCGCTGTTCTTCGTGATCCAGGTCCCGTTGATGCTGCTGCTGGCGCTGGCCTTCGCGCTCGCGCTCGACAGCGGTCTGCTGCGGCTGGCCCGGGTGATCCGGCTCGGCATCTTCGTGCCGTACGCCGTGCCCAGCGTGGTCGCCGCCCTCATGTGGGGCTATCTGTACGGCCCTGACTTCGGCCCGTTCGCCCAGCTCAGCCACGACTTCAGCCTTCCGGCGCCGCACTTCCTCAGCGACGGCTGGATGCTGGGGAGCCTCGCGAACATCGTGACCTGGGAGTTCGTCGGCTACAACATGATCATCCTGTACGCCGCGCTGCGCACGATCCCGCCGGAGCTGTACGAGGCCGCCGCGATGGACGGCGCGGGCGCCTGGCGCATCGCCGTGTCGATCAAGCTGCCCGCGCTGCGCCCGGCGCTGCTGCTCACCCTGCTGTTCTCCGTCATCGGCAGCTTCCAGCTCTTCAACGAGCCCAACCTGCTGATGAAGATCGCCCCCGACGTGATCAGCAGCTCCTACACCGCGAACCTCTACGCCTACTCCCTCGCCTTCACCGGCCAGCAGGTCAACTACGCCGCCACGGTGTCCTTCCTCCTCGGCCTCGTCATCGTGATCGTCTCCTACGCCGTCCTGCTCACCGCGAACCGCAGGAGGACGTCATGACGACCACTCCCCGGCCCTCGGCCTCGCTCATGCAGAGCCCCCCGCCCCCGGCCGCCGCGGCGGTGAAGCCGGCCCGGGGCGCCCTGCCCAGACGGCCGCCCCGGCCCGGACCCCGCCGCAGCACCCCGCTGACCATCGCCATGCTGGCCGTCCTGGCCTACTTCCTGCTCCCCCTGTGCTGGCTGGTCATCGCCTCCACCAAGAGCACCCAGGACCTGATCAACACGTTCGGCCTGTGGTTCTCGCACGCCCCGCAGCTGCTGACCAACGTCAGGGACACCTTCGCCCAGGACGACGGCGTCTTCGTGCACTGGCTGCTCAACACGGTCGTCTACGCCGGGGTCAGCTCCTGCGGCGCCGCCCTGCTGGCGGCGGCCGGCGGGTACGGGTTCGCCAAGTTCCGCTTCCGCGGCGACCGGGCCGCCTTCCACCTCGTCGTCGGCGCCGTCATGGTCCCGGCCACCGCGCTGGCCATCCCGACCTATCTGCTGTTCGCGAAGGCCGGCCTGGTCAACACCCCGTGGGCCGTCATCCTGCCCTCCCTGGTCAATCCCTTCGGCCTCTATCTGATGCGCGTCCACGCCGAGGACGCCGTGCCGGAGAGCATCCTGGAGGCCGCCCGCATCGACGGGGCCGGCGAGCTGCGGATCTTCTTCCGGATCGTGCTCCGGCTGCTCGCTCCCGGCCTGGTGACGGTCCTGCTGTTCACACTGGTGGCGACCTGGAACAACTACTTCCTGCCGCTGATCATGCTCAACGACCCGGACCTGTACCCGATCACGGTCGGCCTGTCCTCCTGGGCCGCGCAGGCCCAGAACGGCGGTTCCGGCGCCAGCAGCGACATGCTCGCGCTCGTGGTGACCGGCTCGCTGATCTCCGTCGTCCCGCTCGTCGTGGCCTTCCTGATGCTCCAGCGGTACTGGCAGAGCGGCCTCGCCTCCGGCGGCGTCAAGCAGTAGCGCGCACCTCTCCCGTCTTCCCCGTCTCCCGGAGGTTCCCCCCATGGCGGCCCTGCCTGCCCGTGTCCTGTTCGGCGCCGCGTACTACCACGAGTACACGCCCGCCTACGACCCCGAACTCCGGCCGGACGAAAGGCTGAAGGCCGATCTGGACCTGATGGCCGAGGCGCACTTCACCGTCATCCGGGTCGGCGAGTCCGTCTGGTCGACCTGGGAGCCCACGAACGGCGCCTTCGACCTGGACTGGCTCCAGCCCGTCCTGGACGGAGCCCACGAACGCGGCATCTCCGTCATCCTCGGCACCCCGACGTACGCCGCACCGCAGTGGCTGGCCCGGCAGTACCCGGAGATCACCGCTGAGCGCGCCACCGGGCAGCGGATGGGCTGGGGCGCGCGGCAGGAGATCGACTTCACGCACCCCGCGTTCCGGTTCCACGCCGAGCGGGTGATCCGCAGGATCGCGGCGCGCTACGCCGACCATCCGGCGGTCCTCGGCTGGCAGGTCGACAACGAGCCCGGCCTGCACCTCCTCCACAACCGCGGAGTCTTCCAGCGGTTCGTGGACCACCTGCGGGAGACGTACGGGGACGTCGAGACCCTCAACCGCGAGTGGGGCCTGGTCTACTGGTCGCACCGGCTCTCCGACTGGTCCGACCTGTGGACGCCCGACGGCAACGAGCAGCCCCAGTACGACGTCGCCTGGCGGGAGTTCCAGGCCCGCCAGGTCACCGAGTTCATCGGCTGGCAGGCGGACATCGTCCGCGAGTACGCGCGTGCCGGGCAGTTCGTCACCACCTGCATCTCGTACACGCGGCAGGGGGTGGCCGACGACGAGCTCGCCGCCCGGCTCGACGTCGCGTCCGGCAACCCGTACTACGACATGCAGGACGGCCTGCTGCTGCCCGACCCCACCCCCGACACCCACGAGCAGAAGTGGAAGACCACCGGGGTGTGGTCGATGTACCAGACCGCGGACTGGATGTTCTCCTCCCGCCAGGAGCCCTTCCTGGTCACCGAGACCAACGCCCAGAGCATCGGCTTCGCGTGGGACAACCGCCCCGGCTACGACGGCCAGTGGCGTCAGGCCGCCTGGGCGCACGTGGCGCGCGGCGCCCGCATGATCGAGTACTGGCAGTGGCAGACCCTGCGCTTCGGCGCGGAGACCTACTGGGGCGGTGTCCTCCCGCACACCGGCCGGCCAGGCCGCGCCCATGCCGAAACGGCGCGGCTGGGCGCGGAGTTCGACAGGGCGGGCTCCCTCGTCGCCGGTCTCGAACCCGACGCCGACATCACGATGGTCTACTCGACGCCGAGCAAGTGGCTGATGCAGAAGTACCCGCCGCTCGCGACCCCGGACGGCGCACCGGACTCCGCCGCCTACCACCGCCTCTTCGACCCCTTCTACCGGGGCGCCTTCGACGCGCGCCGCCAGGTGCGGATCGTGCACGCCCGGCAGCTCGGGGACACGACCCCCGAGGAGGCGGTGCGACGTCACCCCGTCCTCGTCGCCCCGGCCCTGTACGTCGTCGACGACGCCACCCTCGACTGGCTGGCGGCCTACGCCGAGGCGGGCGGCCACCTGGTCCTGGGGCCCCGCACCGGGTACGCCGACCACGAGGCCAGGGCCCGGCTCACCCCGGCCCCCGGCCGCCTCGCCGACGCCGCGGGGGCCACGTACGACGAGTTCAGCAACCTCCACCGGGAGGTCCCCGTGCACGCTGCGCCCGGCAGCCCGCTGCGGCTCCCGGCGACCGCCGCGGCGACCCACTGGATCGAGTGCCTGGACGCCACCGACGCCGAGGTCCTCGCGGGCTACGACCACCCGCACTTCGGCCGGTGGCCGGCCGTCACCACCCGCCGTCACGGCGCGGGCCGGGTCACCACCGTCGGCACGGCGCCGGGCCGCGACCTCGCCCGGGCGCTCGCCGAGTGGCTGGCGCCCGCCGCGAGCCACGCGTGGCAGGACCTGCCCGAGTCGGTCACCGCAGCGACCGGCGTCTCCCCCGACGGCCGTCGCGTCCACATCGTCCACAACTGGAGCTGGGAGTCCGCACGCGTGAGCGCGCCGGCCGATCTCTCCGACGTCCTGGACGGCACGTCCGTTCCCGCCGGTGCACCGCTGGACCTCGGTCCGTGGGACGTCCGCGTGCTGATCACCGCAAACACCGTGATTTCCCCGAAGGAGGGGCAGTGAAGAGAAGCACCACAGCGAAGGCGCTGGGCAGCTCCGTCGTGGCAGCGGCACTGCTGGCCGGCTCCATGGCCGGCGCGCAGGCGTACAACCCCACGGGCGGGACCATGTACCGGCTCGGCGGCGAACCGTGCCTGAAGGGGCGGGGCAACTGCGCGGTCTATCCGAAGTCGGCCCAGCTCCCCGGGGGACGGCTGGTCGCGTCGTTCGAGAAGTCGACGGTCGTGACCTCGTCGGGCAGCGCGGCAGGGCAGACCCTGCCGGTCTACAAGAGCGACGACGACGGCACGAGCTGGCAGCCGCTGTCGGAGGTGAAGGCCCCGGCGTACCTCTCCGAGGATCCCGAGTACGCCAAGTACACGAGCAACTGGACCAACCCCTACCTGTACGTCCTCCCGCAGAAGGTCGGCGGGATGAGGGCCGGCACCCTGCTCCTGGCGAGCGTCGTCTCCGGTGACGACGCCTACTACAAGGAGCACAAGGCGGCCGACCCGAACTGGATCCCGTCCAACGACGGGGACCGCGCCGATCTGGCCATCGCCCTGTACTCCAGCACCGACGACGGCAGGAGCTGGAAGGTCGTCGGCGTCGTGGCGACCGGCGGCCGGCAGGGCGGCAGCGCGGGCGCGGTCGGCAGGAACGTCGCGGCCGCCAACAGATACCAGCAGGTGGACCCGCTGTGGGAGCCGTACCTGATGGTCTACAAGGGCAGGCTGGTCTGCTACTACTCCGACGAGAACGACTACACCGGCTTCGACCCGGTCACCGGCGTCCCCCGGAAGGACCCCGCCAACGACACGGCCACCGACTCGCACGGCCAGATCCTCGTGCACCGGACCTGGGACGGGACGGGGGCGGGCTGGAGCGACCCCGTCGTCGACGTCGCCGGGTCCGTCCAGGACATGGGCGGCGGCAGGACCGAGATCGGCGGCGGCCGGCCGGGCATGACCAACGTCGTCCCCACGGCGGACGGCCGGTGGATGCTCACCTTCGAGTACTGGGGCGGCGGTGCCGACACCCGGTACGTCCTCGCCGACGACCCGCTGAAGTTCTTCAAGGGCAGCCGGACCGGCATGTCGGTCGGCTCGCTGCCGGTCGTCGCCGGTTCCCGTCCGCTCACCGGCGGCGGCAGCCCGGTCCTGATCCGGCTGCCCGACGGGCGCCTGGTCTACAACGCGGCGAGCAGCGGCGACGTGTGGGTCAACGACAGCGGTCGCAGCGACGGCGTGTGGACGGAGTACCGGACGACGTCGCCGGCCGGCTACAGCCGCAACCTCCAGTACGTCGCCGGCACCGGCCGCATAGCGATCCTCAACAACCAGGGCGTCTCCACGATCGCCTACGCCGAGGTGGACCTCGGCGACTCGGCCGGCGCCTACCACCGTCTGGTCAACCGCAAGACGGGCCAGGTCATCGGCACCGGCAACAGGAGCAACGACGCCGACCTCGGCAACGCCGACGCGCCGGACGTGGTCCTGGAGGACGCCGGCGCCGCGGCCGACCCGGACACCCAGCAGTGGCACGTGGTGACCGAGCCGAACGGCGGAACGACCCTGCTGAACAGGTCGGGGGGCCGCGCCGCTGCGATCTGGACGGGCAACGCCACCGCCGGACAGCGCATCGGCCAGTGGGTCGACGACAGCGCGACGGGCAGCTGGACCCTCGTCAAGGGCTCCGACGGCTACTACAAGCTCCAGGCACTCAGGAACACCAGCCTGTACCTGACCGGCGCGAGCACCGACGCCCCGCTCACCCTTCAGGCCGCGGCCACCGACGGCTCGCAGGACTGGAAGCTCGTCCGGTAGGCCGTAACCCCGGGGGCCTGGCGTCCGTTGCCAGGCCCCTCCCTCCATTCGCACATCCGAACACCGGCCGGAGTTCCGAACACCGGATCGGACGGCCGGCCGGCCGACGCGACCCCTCTCCCGAAGGGACAGCCGACCTGTGAACACCGACCGCGACGCCCTCCCGGCCCTCGACCCCTGCGTCGTGGGAATCGACTACGGCACGCTCTCCGGACGGGTCGTGGTGGTCCGCGTCCGGGACGGCGCCGAACTGGGCACGGCCGAGCACCCGTACACCCACGCGGTCCTGGACGAGGCGCTGCCCGACGGCACCGATCTGCCCCCGGACTGGGCGCTCCAGGTTCCGTCGGACTACCTCGACGTCCTGCGCGTCGCCGTCCCCGAGGCCCTGGCCCGTTCTGGCGTGCGACCCGAGCGGATCGTGGGCGTCGGCACGGACTTCACCGCGTGCACGGTGCTCCCGGTGCTGGCCGACGGCACCCCGCTGTGCGAACTGCCCCAGTACGGCGGCCGTCCGCACGCGTACGTCAAGCTGTGGCGCCACCACGCCGCCCAGTCCCAGGCCGACCGCATCACCGCGCTGGCCACCGAGCGCGAGGAGCCCTGGATCAGGCGGTACGGCGGGAAGATCTCCTCGGAGTGGGAGTTCGCCAAGGCACTGCAACTGCTGGAGGAGGACCCGGAGGTCTACGCCCGCACCGAGCGGTGGATCGAGGCGGCGGACTGGATCGTGTGGCGGCTGTGCGGGACGTACGTCCGCAACGCCTGCACGGCGGGCTACAAGGGGCAGTTCCAGGACGGCGCCTATCCCTCCCGCGAGTACCTCGCCGCCCTCGATCCCGGATTCGCCGACTTCGTGACCGACAAGCTGGATCACCCGATCGGTCAACTCGGCTCCCTGGCAGGCAGGTTGACGGCGGAGGCGGCAGCGTGGACGGGGCTGCCGGAGGGCATCGCGGTGTGCGTGGGCAACGTCGACGCGCATGTGACCGCGCCCGCCGCGACCGCAGTCGAGCCCGGCCGGATGGTCGCCATCATGGGCACCTCCACCTGCCACGTCATGAGCTCCGACCGATGGGCCGAGGTGCCGGGCATGTGCGGCGTCGTCGACGGGGGGATCCTGCCGGGCCTGTGGGGCTACGAGGCCGGGCAGAGCGGCGTCGGGGACATCTTCGGCTGGTTCGTCCGCACGGGCTTCCCCGCGTCGTACGCGCAGGAGGCCGCCGCCCTCGGCCGCGACCCGCACGAACACCTCACCGCCCTCGCGGCGCGCCAGCGGGTCGGCGAGCACGGGCTGATCGCCCTCGACTGGCACAGCGGCAACCGCTCCGTCCTGGTCGACCACGACCTGAGCGGGGTCGTCGTCGGCCAGACGCTGTCGACCCGCCCCGAGGACGTCTACCGCGCCCTGCTGGAGGCCACCGCGTTCGGCACCCGGACCGTCATCGAGACGTTCGAGGCGGCCGGAGTGCCGGTGCGGGAGCTGATCGTCGCGGGCGGTCTGACGAAGAACGCGCTGCTCATGCAGATCTACGCCGACGTCACCCGCCGTCCCCTCGGCGTCGTCGACTCGGCGCAGGGGCCCGCCCTGGGCTCGGCCATGCACGCGGCGGTGGCGGCCGGGGCGTATCCGGACATCCGGGCCGCCGCCCTGGCCATGGGCAAGGCGCGCCCCGGCGTCCACCTGCCCGACCCCGAGCGGGCGGCGGCCTACGACCGCCTGTTCGCCGAGTACCGGCTGCTGCACGACTACTTCGGACGCGGCGCCAACGACGTCATGCACCGACTGCGCCGACTGCGTGCCGAGGCCTCCCCCTCCCCGTCCTCCTGACCTGAAAGGACACCCGTCAAGGACATCCCCTCCACCCCGTTCCCCGAGCACGAGCTCTGGTTCCCCACCGGCAGTCAGGGGTGTCCGCCGCAGCCGCAGCCCCGCAGTGACGCCCCCTCCTGGGGCGGCGGGGTCTGTGCGGCGGCCTTCTCCACCGCCGCGAGCAGCCGCAGGCGTTCCTGCGGCGGGATCCACCTGCCGTCGACGACCACGCCGTGGATGCGGCGGGTGTTGCGGATGTCGTGCAGCGGGTCGGCGTCGAGGACGAGCAGATCAGCGGCGTGTCCGCGGGCCACCGCGCCGACGGCGGGCAGACCGAGGGTGCGGGCCGCGTCCCGCGTGGCCGCGCGCAGGGCCTCGGCCGGGGTGAGGCCGGCCGACACGAGCAGCGCCAGCTCGTCGTGCAGGGCGAAGCCCGGGACGAGATAGCCCGTGCCGGTGTCGGTGCCGGCGGCCTGCCGCACCCCCGCGGCGTGCAACTCGCCCACCAGGCGGAGCCGGTGAGCGAAGATCCCGCGGATCCTGCGCGCCTGTTCGGGGGTGCGTCCACCGGTCAGGGCCGCGAGCTGGTCCGGCCAGCTCTCCACCTGCCAGGCGGGCAGGTACTTCCACTCCTCGGCCCCGTTCGGGACGTCGTCAGGCAGTTCGAGTGTGCGGTGCACGCTGAGCGTGGGGACGACGGCCGTCCCGCCGGCCGCCAGGGCCCGGAAGAGGGCGTCCGCGCGGTCCCGGTCGTAACCCCGCACGGCCCGCCACTCCAGGGGGTGCACCTGCTGGAACCAGCTGTGGTAGCGGGACAGGCTGCTGGGGTCGCGCGGGTCGATCCGTACGGCGGCCAGCCGGCGCCGTATCTCCGTCTCGTGGCGTGAGGTCGCCAGGAGCAGGGCGTGCAGGTGCTCGACGGTGCGGTGGCCGCAGGCGCTCGCCTCGGCGATCCGCACGGTGTCGGGGCAGTGCCCGAGGTGGGGGATGCCCAGGCGCCGGGCCTCGTCCGCGAGGGCGAAGTAGGCCTCGCGGGACAGGCGGGAGTACACCTTGACGAAGTCCGCGCCCTCGCGCTTGACCCGCCGCACGGCGCGCCGGGCCTCGGCCGCGTCGCGCACCTCGATGGTGGGGCCCACGTCGGCGGCCCACAGCGAGGGCGCGCCGTCGACGATCGGACTGCCGATCACCCAGCGGGGGCCGAGCAGGGCGCCGCGGCGGATCTTCTCGCGCCACTCGTGGTGGACGGGCTCGCCCCGCATCTCGCGGACCGTGGTGACGCCGGCGAGGGCGTACAGGGGCGGGACCACGGTCTCCGGGCCGTCGCTGTGGGTGTGCGCCTCGATCAGGCCCGGGATCAGGAACTTGCCGGTCAGGTCGACCGTGCGGGTGCCCGGGCTCAGCCGGGTGCGCGCGCTCGGGGCGACTCCGGTGATGCGGCCGTCCTCGACGACCACCGTCATGTCGGGGGCGGGGGGTGCTCCCGATCCGTCGATGACGGTGACGTGGGTGAGTGCCAGCGGGCCGGTGGCGGCGCCGTTCGCGGGCGTCGCCCCGGCCGCACTGGCCGTGGCGGCGGGCGCCGCCGTGCTCGTCAGTGCCGCGCCCGTCACGGCGGCGGCCCCTGCCAGGAACCCCCGCCGGGCCATGGCGCGCGATCCCCCACCTGTGGCGTCGGACATGCTGCTCCCCCTTCTGCCGATGCGTGCGCCGGCGGTGTCCCGCCGGCCCTCACGACTCTGGCGCAGCCTCGGCGAGAGCACAGTGCGGCCAGACGGTGGGAGCGGGGGTGTTGCTGGGACCACCGCTGCTCCCGGCCTCGCGCACCGACCGGGGTGGCGGGTGGCGTTGCGCGGGACGGGCCGCGCCCGTGGGGCCGGGTCTCGGCTGCACGGGCGGGCGTCGTGGGGGCCGGGTCGGAGGTGCTGCTCGGGGGCCCGGGTGCGCTGGTACTCGTCCTGGTCCCCACCGACCGCAGCGCCGCGGGCCCCTGGTCCCCGGCTCGGGCGGCTCCTCGTCCCGGAGCAGCAGGGTGCGCGCCCCGCCGCGGACTCGTTCGAGGACGCCCTGGGCGACGAGGACGTCGAGGTCGCGCAATATGGTCGTCTCGGAGGCGCCGGTCAGCTCCGCGAGTTCGGCGACCGTGGCGCCTTCGGCGTCTCCGGCGTCTCCGGCGTCTCCGGCGTCTCCGGCGTCTCCGGCGTCTCCGGCGTCTCCGGCGTCTCCGGCGTCTCCGCGGAACGCGTTCCCCCGTCCTCGCGACCACGTCAGGAGCGCGCGAGGCGGGCCGCGAGATAGGGCGCGGTGACGCTGCGGCGGGCCCTCGCCACCTGGGCAGGAGGGCCCGCGGCGACCACCCGCCCGCCCCTGTCGCCGCCTCCGGGCCCGAGGTCGACGACCCAGTCGGCGGTGGCGACCGTGTCCAGGTCGTGCTCGACGAGGACGACCGTGTTGCCGGCGTCGACGAGCCGGTGCAGCCGGCGCAGCAGCAGCGCGACGTCCGCGGGGTGCAGCCCCGCCGTCGGCTCGTCGAGCAGGTAGAGCGCGTGCCCGCGGCGCGCCCGCTGCAGTTCGGTGGCCAGTTTGATGCGCTGCGCCTCGCCGCCGCTGAGTTCCGTGGCCGGCTGGCCCAGCCGCAGGTATCCCAGGCCCACCTCGCGCAACGTCTCCAGACTGCGGGAGGCGGCCGGGACGGCGGACAGGAAGGCGGCCGCGTCGTCGACGGACAGCGCCAGCACGTCCGCGATGCTCCTGCCGCGGTACGTGACCTCCAGCGTCTCGGCGTTGTACCGGGCGCCCTCGCACGCCGGGCACGGCGCGTAGGTCCCCGGCAGGAACAGCAGTTCCACCGCGACGAATCCTTCACCCTGGCAGGTCTCGCACCGCCCCTCGGGCACGTTGAAGGAGAACCGCCCGACGGAGTAGCCGCGTGCCCTGGCCTCGTCCGTCGCCGCGTACAGCTTGCGCACCGCGTCGAACATCCCCGTGTACGTGGCCAGGTTGGACCGGGGAGTCCGGCCGATGGGCCGTTGGTCGACCCGCACCAGCCGGTCGAACGACTCGGCCCCCGACGCGTCCTGGACGTCGACCTCCAGCCGCGCCTCCTCGGGCTCGTCGGGCTCCTCGGGCGCGAGTCCGAGGTGGCCGCGGACGACCTCGGCGAGGACCTGCGTCACCAGTGTCGACTTCCCGGAACCGGACACGCCCGTGACCGCCGTCAGCACGCGGAGCGGCACGTCGACGGACACGTCGCGCAGATTGTGGCGGGAGACGCCGCGCAGGCGCAGCCAGCCGTGCGGGGCGCGCGGGCGGTGGTCGGGCGGCTCGGCGCGCCCGAACAGGTACCGGCCCGTGGCCGACTCCCCGACCCGCTCCAGGCCGGCGACCGGGCCGCTGTACAGCACGCGTCCGCCGCCCTCGCCCGCACCGGGGCCGATGTCGACCACCCAGTCCGCCCGCCGTACGACGTCCATGTCGTGCTCGACGACGAACAGCGAGTTGCCCGTCGCCCTGAGGCGCTCCAGCACGTCCAGCAGCGGTTCCGCGTCCGCCGGGTGCAGGCCCGCGGAGGGCTCGTCGAGGACGTAGACCACGCCGAACAGCCCCGAGCGCAGCTGGGTGGCGACCCTCAGGCGCTGCGCCTCGCCGGGCGAGAGGGTCGTCGAGCGGCGCCCGAGGGCGAGATAGCCGAGGCCCAGGTCGAGCAGGACGTCGATCCGTGCGACCAGATCGCCGCAGATCCGGACCGCGACCTCGGTCGTCTCCCCGGACCGGGCGGTCGGCGTGGCGGCGTCGGCCTCCGACCGCCCCGCGACGGGCCGCAGCAGCCCGACGACGTCGGAGAGCGGCATCGCGTTGACCTCGGCGATGGACCGTCCGGCGAAGGTCACGGCGAGCGCCTCGGCCCGCAGGCCGCTGCCGTGGCACTCGGGGCAGGGCACGGTCCTGACGAACCGGAGCGCCCGTTCGCGCATCCTCTCGCTCTTGGAGTCGGCCAGGACGTGCATGACGTGCTTGCGGGCGCTCCAGAACGTGCCCTGGTAGCCGTAGTCGACGCGGCCCTTCTCCGGCTCGACGTACACGGAGGGCTGCTCGTCGGTGTACAGCAGCCAGTCGCGGTCCTTCTTCCTGAGCCTGCGCCACGGTCGGTCGACGTCGATCCCCAGGCCGCTCACGACACTGCGCAGGTTGGCGCCCTGCCAGGCGCCCGGCCAGGCGGCGATCGCCCCCTCGCGGATGCTCAGCGTGGGATCCGGGACGAGCAGGTCCTCGGCGACGTCGTGCATCACGCCCAGTCCGTGGCATTCCGGGCAGGCGCCGGCCGCGGTGTTGGGCGAGAACGACTCGGCCTCCAGCCGGGCTGCCCGGGGCGGATAGGTGCCGGCGCGGGAGTACAGCATGCGCAGCAGGTTGGACAGCGTGGTGAGGGTGCCGACCGTCGAGCGCGAGCCGGGCGACCCGCGCCGCTGCTGAAGGGCCACGGCCGGCGGCAGCCCGGTGATCTCCCGCACGTGGGGTGCGCCGACCTGCTGCAACAGTCGTCGCGCGTACGGAGCGACGGACTCGAAGTAGCGGCGCTGTGCCTCCGCGTACAGCGTGCCGAACGCGAGCGAGGACTTGCCCGAACCGGAGACGCCGGTGAAGGCGACCATCGCGTCGCGCGGGACGTCGACGTCCACGTCGCGCAGATTGTTCTCACCGGCGCCCCGGACCCGCACGAAGGAGTCGCTCGTGTCCTTGCTCATCCTTCCTGGGTACCCGATCGCGCCGGGATCAGCAGCCGACGGCGGGTGGACCCGAGGCCGGGGAACCGAGCGGAGACCAGACGCGCGCGGCGTGCGGGATCCCAGGCCGGCACCGGTGTCGGCCCGGGGCGACGGCGCGGAGGCGACTGTGCGGGGGCCTCGAAGGCTCGCACCGGGAGCGCTGTACAGGCCCAGCGTCGGCGGAACGGGCGGGCGAGCTGCCCGGGGCCTTCCGCTTCGCGGGCCGGGTCGCGGCCGGAGGCCGGGGGCGGAGTCGGCAGAGCGCGTTCCGACGCACCCCACGCGGTCCGGCGACGCGACGCCGGTCACCTCCTCATCTTCGGACTCCTGCCCCGCCCCTGCAACCGGGTCGGGCGACCGGTCGATGACGGCGGGATGACGCTGTGCTGACACCGCGTCCGTAACGTCGGAGGTGGCGCGGGAGCGGCGAGCACGAAGGTCCTGGGGGCACTCTCCACGTCCACGATCCCGCGCAGTGGAGGCGCCTTCGCACCTCCCCCCTCTCGCGGATCCGCGGGCTCCCGTCCCCATCGACCCGAGCCGGCCCGGCGATCGAATGGAGGGTCTCGTCATGGTCGCTGTGTCCCACGTGCAGTTCGGCATGCGCAACGAGGACGTGCGCCTCGTCCAGAGGGCCCTGATCAAGCGCGGCCGCACGATCCCCGACGGAGCCACCGGCCTCTTCGGCGACCAGACCAGGGCCGCCTACCGGGCCGAGCAGCTCGCCCAGGGCTTCAAGGGAGCCGACGCCGACGGCGTACCCGGCCCGACGTCCCTGACCACGCTCGGCAGACTCACCGGCCTCTTCACCGTGGACGGCGCGGGGGCGCCCGCCGCCGTCGACGGGCGGCTCTCCCTCGGCCAGGTCACCTTCCGTGATCCCGGCGACGAGTCGGGCGACGCGGCCATGCGGCGCTACGCCCGCAAGGCGTGCGAACTGACGCACATGGACCCGCGGTTCGGGGTCCCCGCGCTCGCCACGATCGCTCAGCGCGAGTCCGCCTGCAACAGCCCGAAGTGGCGGATCAACACGACCGACAGGAACGCGAACGGTCCGCGTGTCTCCGACGGCCACCCGCAGAACTGCTCCCGGGGAGCCACGCAGTGCATCCCGGTCACGTTCGCCACCTACCACCAGACGGGTACGGCGACCACGCCGTACGACGTGGTCGCCTGCATGTGCGCGACGGTCAACTACGTCCGCCACCGCTACCACGTGAACCAGTCCGGTTCGAACTTCGCGGCCCGTGTCCAGCAGGCGGATCCGCGGCGGCGCCCCCACTGGTATTAGGAGTTCCCATGGCCCCCGCACCCACGGTGAACGCGTCCGACGTCCGGCCCGGCATGCGCAACGAACAGATACGCCTCGTCCAGAAGGCCCTGATCAAGCGCGGCCGCACGATCCCCGGCGGAGCCACCGGCCTCTTCGGGGAACAGACCAGGGCGGCCTACCGGGCCGAGCAGCTCGCCCAGGGCTTCAAGGGAGCCGACGCCGACGGCCTGCCCGGCCCGACCTCGCTGGCCGCGCTCGGCAAGGCCACGGGGCTCTTCCGCCTCGCGGGCGCCGCCGCGCCCGCCGCGGCGCACGCCGGCCGGGCGGGCTCGCCCGTGCCCGGCCACAAGGTGACGTTCGCGTTCTACGAGCGCGGGCCCTACGCCTGGAAGCCCGACGGTCACGGCAGGCACACCGGGCAGGACTTCGCCGCCGGCAAGGGGTCTCCCGTCGTCGCCGTGCGCGCCGGCACGGTCGCCTGGTCGAACGGCGACGGCGGAGCCTACGGCCAGTGGATCGGGCTGGCCGCCGACAACGGCCACGTCTACACCTACTGCCACCTGTCGCAGCGCCAGGTCAAGGCCGGTCAGCGCGTCAGCGTCGGACAGCGTCTCGGCGCCGTCGGCAGCACCGGCAACGCCACCGGGCCGCACCTGCACTTCGAGATGTCCAAGGGCTCCGCCTGGTCCTACGGCAACGTCGCCGAGCCCCGTTGGTGAAGCGGACGAGGAACCCGTCAACACGGACCGCCATACCCACCCGGCTCCCGAGGGGACCGGCATACAGCCCACATTGCCCGCCCTGCTTTCCGGCCGGGCGGGTCCGACCGTGAGTGAGAGACGGGCGGACTGCCGCCGCCCACGCCGAGGACCGGGCCGACCGCCACGCCCGCCGGATCGCCGCGACACCGCGCTCGCCACCCCACTGGACCTCCTCCTCGCCGGGATGAGCGCCCCGTACGCGGAGGAGGTGCCGCACTCCGGCGTCCTTGTCGAACACAGCCGCCGGTCACGCGCAGGCAGGGCGGTCCGGCCCGTGCGTGGACGACGCGCCGCAAGGCCGGTGGGACGGGCGGCGGCTGGAGAGAGCTGCGCTTCGACGTCCTCGAACGGGACTGACCGAACCGGCTGACCCAGCCCGGCCGGTTGACGCAGAGGTCGGCGAGCCGGAGGCGGTGCGGTGGCCCGGGCGAGGCGGGCCTGCCGGGCGCGCGTGCCCGGGCGGTTCCGGCCACTCGGCGGGGGTGCACCCGACGATCGCCGGATGGCCTGCACGGGGCCGGGCTTCCCATGCTGGCGGCATGACACACACCCCGCACGACTCAGGGCTCGACGCCGCCCGACGGTCACCGTCCGATGCCGCGGGCTGCGGCCACGCGCCCCGTCGCAGAAGCGAGCTCTGGGAGTTCCTCGGCATGACGTTGGCGGCGAGCGGCCTCGTCCTGGCCGTCGTACACCCCGACATCCGCGACGACGTCGTCCACACGCTCGCCTCGAGGGCGGTCGCACTGGTCCGTTGAGCCCGGGTGGCGAGCCCCGAGACCCTTGCGCGGGCCGTCGGCGCCCGCCACCGCCGCGGACCTGCGCGGCCGGCCGACCCCATCGGACATCGAGGAAGGCAAGCAATCCTGTGAACACCGCATCCGCCACCCAGGCGACGGGTGCCGAGTCCCTGCCCGCCCGCGAGACGCTCAAGGAGCTGTACCGGTACGTCCGTCCGCACCGGTGGGCCGTCGCCCTCGGTCTCGGGTGCGCGCTGGCCGGTGCCGCCGGCGGGCTGCTGCAACCGCTGGCCACGAAGACGCTGATCGACCGGCTCTCCTCCGGCGGCACGATCGGCGCCGTCCTGCCGGCCCTGACGGCGCTGGTGCTGCTGAGCATGGTGGCCGACGCGTTCGGCGCCTACGTGCTGGAACGGACGGCGGAGTCGGTGGTGCTCGCCGCCCGCCGCAGCCTCGTCGGACGGCTGCTGCGGCTGCGGCTGACCGAGGTGGACCGGATGCAGCCGGGCGATCTGATGTCCCGGGTGACCTCCGACACCACCCTGTTGCGAGCGGTCACCACCCAGGCGGTGGTCTCCGCCGCGACCGGGGCGGTGACGCTCGTCGCGGCGATCACCGTGATGGCGATCCTCGATGCCGTCCTGCTCGGCGTCACGCTCGCCGTGGTCACGCTGCTCGGCGTGGGCGTCGCGCTGGTGATGCCGAGGATCGGGCGGGCCGCGGAGCGCTCCCAGGCGGCTGTCGGCGAGATGTCCACCGGGCTCGAGCGGGCCTTCGGCGCGTTCCGCACAGTGAAGGCCTCCGGCGCCGAGGAACGGGAGACCGCCCGCGTCGAGGCGGCGGCACGCAGGGCATGGCGCCACGGCGTGCGCAGCGCGAAGTGGGAGGCCCTGCTCCGTTCGGCGGACAACCTCGCCGTGGAGCTGGCGTTCCTCGCGGTGCTCGCCGTCGGCGGGGCGCGGGTGGCCGCCGGGGAGATCCCCGTGTCCACACTCATCGCGTTCCTGCTGTACCTGTTCTACCTGATGGAGCCGGTGTACAAGTTGGTCGACGCCGCGACCCACTATCAGGAGGGGGCGGCCGCGATCGCCCGGATCGTGCGGGTGGACGGCCTGGCGACCGAGCGGCCGGACCGCTGCCGGCCGCTCCGGCCCGGGGCGAGGACCGTGGAACGGCCGCGTCCGGCGTCGGTCCGCTTCGACGAGGTGTCCTTCCGGTACGCGCCCGGATCGCCGGACATCCACCGGCGGGTCGACTTCGAGGTGCCGGGCGGCGGGATGACGGCCTTCGTCGGCCCCTCGGGCGCGGGCAAGTCGACCGTCTTCGCGCTCCTGGAACGGTTCTACGACGTGACCGGCGGCCGCGTCCTGGTCGACGGCAGGGACGTGAGGGAGTGGCCGCTGTCCGAGCTGCGGTCCGTGATCGGATACGTCGAGCAGGACGCGCCGGTGCTGGCAGGCTCGCTGCGCGAGAATTTGGTCTTCGCCGCGCCCTCGGCGACCGACGACGACGTGCGCGACGTCCTGGCCAGAACCGGACTCGACGCCCTGGTCGAGCGTCTCCCCCACCGCCTCGACACCCTGGTCGGACACCGCGGCTCGAAACTGTCCGGCGGGGAGCGCCAGCGCATCGCGATCGCCCGCGCTCTGCTGCGCCGACCCCGGTTGCTGCTCCTGGACGAGGCGACCTCACAGCTCGACGCCGTCAACGAGCTGGCACTGCGGGACGTCATCGCCGACACCGCCCGCGAGACCACCGTGCTGGTGGTGGCGCACCGCCTGTCGACGGTAACGGGCGCGGACCGCATCGTCGTCATGGACGCGGGGAAGGTCCGCGCGGTCGGCACGCACGAGGAGTTGGTGACCGAGGACGAGCTGTACGCGCGCCTCGCGGCGACCCGGTTCCTGACCCCGGAGGGACGCCCCCGCGGATGAGGCGCGCGGCCCACGGGGTCGCTGTGCCGTCGGGCGTGGTCCACCCGGTCCGGCCGGCCCCACCGAGCGGTGGGGGCGGCCGGACCACCCGACGTCCGCCGCCTCCGACCGAATGTCAGCGGATGCGCCCGGCGGGCTTGGTGCCGGCGTGGAGCAGATACTCCAGGGGGCCGCGGCGGAAGAAGCGGGACCAGATCGCGGCGAACACGATCGCCCCCAGGATGTACGTGAGCACCGGCGCCCACGAGTCCCCCTGTCCGGCGTCGCCCTGCACGGACTGGGCGAGGAAGTGACCGACGTAGGCCGTCAGGGACATGGTGCCCACGGCGACGACCGGCTGCGCGAGGCGGCGCAGCCGCGGCAGGCGGTCCATCAGCACCGTCGCGCCCACGACCACGAGGATCGCCACGCCGACGCTTCCGATGATGTCGAACGTGGTGCCGCTGTGCGGATGGGCGGACAGCAGTTCCGAGAACGACCGCTCGAACTCGCCGGACTCACCGGACGGGCCGCCCATGGACGATGCCCCGGAACCGCTGGACGGTGCCGCGTCCTCCGCCACGCTGCGCAACGCGCTCTTGCCCGCCAGCAGCAGGGACAGCCCGTAGGCGCCCGCGACGAGGGCGGCGCCGAGTGCCGCCAGACGTCGCTGGACGGCGGCCGCGGACAGGTCGAGGCGGGCGAGTGCCATGCCGGCCACGACGAACGGCATCCATGTGATCGCCGGGTAGAAGCCCGTGAGCAGCAGGTCGAGCACCCCCACGTCGCTGAGCCGGTGCAGCGGGTCGTAGGCGTTGAAGTCCTGCTGGACGGAGTCGCCGAGCCGCGATGTCGCGACGAACGCCAGCTGCGGCCCGACGAGCGCGAGCCCTGCCGCGATCGTCGCGAGGGTCCCCGCGCGCAGGCGCACCAGAGGCAGAGCGAGAAGGAAGTACAGGCCGTAGAACCCGAGGATGATCACCCCTCCGTATTCCATGGCCATCGCGGTGCCCAACGCGAGCAGGACCACGGCGCGGATCGCGATCCGGGCCTTCGCCTGCCGGCCGGCGGGACCGGTCTTCGGCTCGAAGCGGCCCGCGATCAGCATCAGGGAGAACCCGGCGAGGGTGGCGAAGAGGACCGACGAATGCCCCTCCGCCAGATAGCGCACCCAGGCGGCGGCGCCGTCCGTGGTCGACAGGGGCGGGCCCACGTGCACGATGTACATGCCGAACACCGCCAGCGCTCGGGCCAGATCCACTCCCACGAGGCGCCCCGTCGAGGGGCTGCCCGGCGCCTCTCCCGCGGGCCGCGGTGTGGTGCGGGGCCCGGGCGGCGCCGTCGCCCGCACGGCCGGTGTCCCCTGCTGCGGTCTTGTCTGTGTCATGGGGATGATCCTTCGGTGGCCCCGGGGCGACGGACCATCCGGCAGACCGGGGCCAGACCCCCGCCGACCGGCCGGAGCGCTCCCCCCGAACGGCTGGAGCGGGCCCGGCGGGCGGCGGGCGTGCACGGCGGCCGCACCGTCGCGTCCCGTCCGGGACGTACTGTCGACGGCGGGCGATCTCCGTACGGGACCATGGGCGGCCTGACGTGGGCGGCGACGCCGAGAATCCGGACAGAGCGGTACAGCGCAGTGACAGAGCGGGGCAGCGGACCAGTGGGAAAGGGCACGCCGGTGATCCGGGTAGTGGTGGTGGACGACGAGGCCCTGGTGCGGTCCGGATTCGAAATGATCCTGAACGCCTTCGACGGCATCCAGGTCGTGGCGACCGCGGAGGGCGCGGGGGCCGCCGACGCGATCCGGCGCGAGCGCCCGGACGTCGTGCTCCTCGACATCCGCATGCCGGACGTCGACGGCTTGACCGTCCTGAGGGAGGTCCAGAAGCTTCCCGCGCCGCCGACGGTGGCCATGCTGACCACGTTCGACACCGACGAGTACGTCCTGACCGCGCTGCGCTCGGGAGCCACGGGGTTCCTCCTCAAGGACACCGAGCCCGAGCAGCTCGCCCAACTGGTGCGCACCCTGGCCGCCGGCGGGGTGGTGATGTCCCCGAAGGCGTCGCGGGCTCTGCTGCGCGGCCATCCGGGGGCGGGGGCTCCCCAGGACGCGGACGTGGCGCGCGTGAAGCTGCTCAGCGACCGCGAACGGGATGTGCTCGTGCTGATCGCGGAAGGGCTGTCCAACGTGGACATCGGCGCCCGTGTCCATCTGAGCGCGGGCACCGTCAAGGACCACGTCAGCTCGATCCTCGCCAAGCTGCGGGTCGCCGGCCGCGTCCAGGCGGCACTCCTCGCGGAGCGGGCCGGACTGCTCGGTGACGACGGCGGCGACGCGGCTCGGGGCCAAGGGTGTTGAGCACCGGTCGGGCACTGCGACAGGTGCCTGTCCGGGCCGTCGACGCGGGCCTTGTCGTGCTCGCCGTGCTCGACACCTGGATCAACCTCTACGACGAGGCGACGCCGATCATGTGGGTCGGCGCCGCCCTCGGCTGCGTCGCCCTCGCCGTGCGCAGGCGTTTTCCCCTCGCCGTCGTCCTGCTGACCCTGCCCATGACCCTCTTCATGGACGTGGCCCTGGCGCCGCTCGCCGCCCTTTACACCCTGGCCACGCGCACCCGCAACCGCCCGCTGCTGGCCGGCTGCGCCCTCGTGAACGCGACGGCGGGCACCCTCGCGTGGCCCCTGTCCGACACGTCGTCCGACGACCGGACCTGGACGCTCATCCAGTTCGTCTACACCCTGGCCACGGCGTTCGCGCCCATTCTGTTCGGTCAACTCGTGCAGGCCCGAGCGGACTTGGCACGCCAGCTCGTCGAGGTCGAGGTCGCCCGCGAACACGAGCGCGCGCTGTACGCCCAGACCGTCCTCGCCCGCGAACGCGCCCAGCTGGCACGCGAGATGCACGACGTCGTCTCCCACCAGGTCAGCCTGATCGCCGTACAGGCAGGAGCCATGCAGGTCGCCGCCAAGGACCCCGGCGCACGCGAAGCCGCCCGCACCATCCGCACCCTGAGCGTGAACACCCTCGACGAACTGCGCCACATGGTCACCCTGCTGCGTGTGTCCGGCGGCAGGGAGACCGAGCTCACCCCGCAGCCCACCCTCGCCGACCTCCAGCAGCTGATCGCCGGCAGCGGCATCGAGACCACCCTGACGGGCGGGCTCCCGCCCGTCATCAGCACGACCGCCCAGCGCACCGTCTACCGCACGGTCCAGGAGGCCCTGACGAACGTGCGCAAGCACGCTCCCGGCGCCCGCGCCGACGTCCGCCTGTGGCACGACGCGCGGCACTTCGGCGTCACCGTGACCAACACGGTTCCCACCCGCCCGACCGTGGCCCTGCCCAGCTCCCGGCACGGCCTGATCGGCCTGAGGGAACGCGCCGAGCTGCTGGACGGCACCCTCACCGCCGAGCCCACCCCGCAGGGCGGCTACGAGGTCGAGCTACGGGCTCCCATCCGTCCCGCCTGAGAGCCACCGCCCGACGTGCCTTCGGCGAGCCCCGGCAGGGCCCGGACGGAGGCCCGCCGGGCGCGGATCGGCCTTCCGGCAGGACCCACCGCCCCCGCCGCCCTGTGCAACGCCTGCCATGTCGCCGGGCGTCAGCCCTTGAGCTTGTATGCGCAGGGCGCCGCCGACCTGCCGTCCTGATTGTCGGCGACCTGCTCGCCGTCGACCTCGATGGTGCACGGTGCGGGCTTGAGCGTCCCGTCCGCTCCCTTGACCGAGCCGGGGACCACCGCCACCGTGACGCCGACCTCCAGCTCCGCGCCCTCCAGCCGCATCGACTCCGTCTTGGTCCAGGGCAACGTCACCTTCTCGAAGTGGTTGCTGTTCCCGTTCCCCATGACCTGGGCCGTGCCCGTGCCGCCCACCTCGAAGACCACCTGGTGCGGCACGCCTTCGCTCCCCGCCGAAGAGCCCCCGCGCCGGAGTCGCTCGCCGAGGCGTCTTCGGCCTTGGCCGGCCCGGCGTCGTTCTGCTCGCCGCCGCACCCGGTGAGCAGCCCGGCCGCCGCGAGCAGGCCGATGGTGAGCATTGCCGTCTTGCGCATGCCGGTATTTCCCCGTTGTCGAACTGATCCGTACCCGTGCAGGAGGAAACCGTAGATCACGGCGTCGCGGTCGTCGCACGGCGGGGGCGGCGGCGCCGTCCTGCGGGCAGTCGGGGCGGCGGCCCGGTGTCAGCCCGCTGACGTATCCTTCCCGCCACCGCACATCATCCGGAAGGACCAAGGGAATTGAGCGACCTGTCCGCCTTTCCACTGCCATTCAACGCCGCCCGTTCCCTGGCGTTCGCAACACCCCGAACACTGCGGGAACTTCAGATGATGCAATGCAGCGCACTCATACGGGCGAAACCGGAATGGTTCCACAAGATGAACGATGCCGACATCGTCGCGAGATGGACGCAAGAGGCGATCTCCCAGGGCCTCACCGAGGCGCAGGTTCGCTATGTCCTGTCCGAACTCCGCCATTACGCCGCCCTGCGGGACGGACCGACCGGCGTCGAGGTCTCCGCCGTCGACGGTGTGTGGCATTCGGACACCCTGATCGACGAAGGGCTCAGGTCCCGGCTGCGCACCGCGGTCGAGGTGCTGGAGCAGGTCCCCGAAGCGGAGAAGGACTGGCATCCCGGTTCCGGCGGCCAGGTGTGGGATCTCGTCCACCCGTCGCTGTTCTGCCTGGTGAGGGAGGTGAGTGGCGCACCCGAGAGGGCCTGGCGGAACCCCACCGACCGATATGCGAAGTACGAGTTCTCGGAGCGATTCCAGTGGCTGCCCACGGATGTGGACGTCCGTGAGGACGGCGATGTCGTCTTCCGTTCCTACGTCAACAACGTTCACCCCGAACGTCATCGCGAACTGGCTTCCGTGCTGCCGGACATGTTCGCGCGCCTGCGCCCCCTCTTCGAGAACGTGCTCACCGATCTGCGCCATCCGCGGCCGCTCCGGATCGAGGCCGACCCCTACGGGTGGTACGACTCGAAGCCGCAGTATCCGGACCGATCCGCCTACGGGGACGACGAGGCCCACGGCGAAGCGGTCGGCGCTTGGGAAGAGGCGCTGGACGACTGGTGGGAGAACCGTCTCCCAGTCGTCCCGGACGCCCCGGTCTTCACCCCGCCCGCGTTGCCCGACGCGTCCTCCCGGGTCGACCTGCGCGGCCGCCGCGTCCAGGTCATCGTGAAACTCGCCACCATTCACCTCACCCCGGACACACCCGAGTACGCGGGCGGTTCCTGGCACGTCGAGGGGATGATGAACGAGCGGATCGTCTCGACGGGCATCTACTACTGGGACAGCGAGAACATCACCGAGAGCCGGCTGAGTTTCCGGGCCGCTCTCGACGATCCGCACTACGAACAGAACGACGACAACGGTGTTCGGGAGGTCTACGGACTCGAGAACGAGGACGCGCTGAACCAGGTATGGGGATCGACGCCCACCCCGTCCGGCCGCTGCCTGGCGTTCCCCAACATTCTGCAACACCGCGTCGGCCCGTTCCGGCTCGCGGACCCCACTCGGCCCGGGCACCGGAAGATTCTCGCGTTCTTCCTGGTCGACCCGTCGGAGAGAATCGTCTCGACAGCCGATGTGCCACCGCAGCAACCATGGTCCGCCACCTCGACCATGACGCTGCAACAGGCCAAGTCCTATCGCGAAGAACTCATGCGGGAACGCAAGTTCTTCGTCGACGAACACAATGAGCAGCTCTACGAGCGGGAATTCTCCCTCTGCGAACACTGACCGCGAACGTATCGCGTTTCGGTTCCGCGTTTCCGTTCTGCGTTTCCGTTCTGCGTTTCCGACGCTCGGGCCACCGGCGGTCCCGGCTCCAGACGCGCAGAACCGCCTCCTCCCGCACGCGGTGTCGGCCGGTCGTCCATGTCCCGTCGGCGACGACGTCGGCGGACGTCCGGCCACCCGGGTCCTTGATCATCACCAGGGCGTGCCGGCCGACGGGCGGGGGTAGGAGATGATGCACGGGAGGAGGAGAGCCGATGACTGGACGTCAGGACCGCGAGTGGCCGGCGATGACGCCGGCGGACTTCGATCGCGAGGTCCCGCTGTGTCTGAACGTGGGGACGGGCCCCACCCCGGTGCCGGCCGAGCCCGACGAGTACGGCACCCTCCCCCTCTTCGGCCACGAGCCGCCCGCGCGGCGGACGACCCCGCGTGCCAGGCACCGCGCCGCCGACGTGGTGCAGGACGAACTGTTCTGACCGGCACGGACCGGACTGCGTGAACTGCCGGGGCGGGAAGGAAAGTCGGCCCGTCGTCACGACCACGAGCCGCACCAGCGGCCCCCATCCCCCGCCCGGAAAATTGCTGATGGCGCGGGTCGTCTCGACTGCTAGTCTTCGGCATCTTGTCGCACACTCGTGCGCACACATCACACTGCTCGTCGCACCAGCCCGTGGGGGGAATTCTGTCATGACCCAGCCAACTCAGCCGCCGTCCGACGGCAACCCGTTCGCTCAGCAGTCCACCGCCGCCGCCCCGCCCGCCGCCGACGGCAACCCCTACGCCCAGCAGCCCGGCGCCCCGCTTCCCCCCACGGCCCCGATCGCCCCCGCGACCGTGCCCGCCCCCGGCAACCTCGCCCTGGGCCTGGTCGTCGCCGTCGCGGTGGCCCTCGTCACCGCGGGCGTCTACGGCGCGATCGTCGGCGCGACCGAGTACGAGATCGGCTACGCGGCCGTCGGCGTCGGCTTCCTCATCGGTTTCGCGGCGGGCCGGATCGGCGGCACGAACCCCGTGCTGCCCGTGCTCAGCGCCGTGCTGTCGCTGGGCGCGGTCTACCTCGGCCAGCTCATCGGCATCGCGATGATCGGCGCCGACGAACTCGGCGTCTCGGCCACCTCCCTCTTCACCGAGCACTTCGACGTGCTGACCGAGGGCTGGAACGAGACCGCCGACCCGATGACCTTCCTCTTCCTCGCCATCGGCGCGTTCGCCGCGTTCTCCGGCGCCAAGAAGGCCTCCGCCCTCTGATCACCCGGCCACCACGAACAGGCGGCACCACACGACGGAGCCCGCCCACCTCCCGGTGAGCGGGCCCCTTCCGTCCCGCCTCTCACCTCTTACGGTCCGGGCTCCACTCGTACGCTCCCGGCGATGACTCGATGACCTCGTTCGGCCAGGTCCGGCGCACCTGTCGCAGCAGTTCCCGGTGTCGAGCGACCCAGTTCTTTTCGGGGCGCACTCCCACGAGCGTGGTGAGACGGTCGGGGTCTTCGACCGTGACCGACACCAGGCCGTCCGCGTGCGGGTGAAGGGTGATGCTCAGGCCCCGGTCTCCGCCGATGCCGGCTCGGCGGCCCGGGGCGAGGTCGGACAGGTCCTGCTGCCAGGCGTCGAGGTCCTCCGGCAGGAGCTCGACGTCCAGCCGGGCGTCGACGAGACTCGCGGACACGAGCACGTCGGCGGACAGGATGTCGTGGCCGGTCAGCACGCCCGGCTGGGAGCGGCCGGTGACGCGCACGACGCAGCGGTTCCCGTCCGTGTCCTCCAGATTGATCAGATCCGCCGGGGCAGGTGGGGTCATCGGGCACTCGCTTCCTGAGGAACGGGGTGGGCTCGCATCCTCTCCCGGGTGAACGGGAACGCGGACCGCCAGCCCTCCCCGCACGATCGTCTCAGCTCAGCTGTTCGGCCAGTCCGACGATGATGCCCTCCGGGCCGCGGACGTAGCAGAGCAGGTAGCTGTCCTCGAACCGGGCGATCTCGCCGAGGAGTTCGCCGCCGTGGGGGCGCAGGCGGGCGACGGTGTCCTCGATGTCGTCGACGGCGAACATGACGCGGTGCGTGCCCACGATGTTGTGCGGCCGGTCGCGCGGCCCTGCGGCGCTCGCCGCGGGACTGTGGTACTTGGCCAGTTCGAGCCGGCTGTGACCGTCCGGGGTCCGGAGCATCGCGATGCCGCAGCGGACGCCGTCGAGTCCGGTGCACCGGTCCGCGAACTGGCCCTGGACCTCCCCACCGCCCTCCAGTTCCATCCCCAGTTCCACGAAGTACGCGATCGCGGCCTCCAGGTCCTCGACGACGATGCCGACGTTGTCCATCCGCTGAATCGCCATGCCGGTGTCTCCTCTTCCTCGCGCGGCCGGTGATGACCGCTGATGTCCCTGGGACGGAGCCGGCGCCGTGTTCTCGACACGCGCAGACCGCCGCACCACGAAAGATTCTGGATCATGCCCCGGGAGGTGGATCAGCGGCCGCGGCGAACCGCCGCGCCGTAGGCGTCGCTCCGGCCGAGCACCGTCGGCGGACCGGTGGGCGCGGCCCACACCTGGACCAGGTACCACTCGGTCACCTCGTCCGGCGCGAGATCGAACGCGGTGTCACGGCCCTTGGCGTGGACGCGCAGACGGTAGTCGCCCGGGCCCGCGAACGACAGAACGGGCAACTCGTCGTCCAGGTCGTCCATCAGCCCGCGGACCATGAGGTCTCCCGAGGCCGAGTGCGCGGAAACCTCCACGCACTCCTGCCAGTCGTCGTCGTCCGCCGCAGGCTCGCTCTCGTGGAGCGTGACGACGACGTCGACGCAGCCGGTGTGGATGCCGGTCAGGACCGTGAGGACGCCGTCGGTGACCTGCACCAGTCCGTTGTGCTCGGCTTCCAGGCGGGGGCCGGTCGGCCCGTCCTCGTCGCTGATGGCGAACTGGTGGTACTGGACGGGGACGAGCCCACGGGCCCGTCCCACGCATTCGCCCATTTCATGATCCCCAGATGCCACGGTGCGGGATCGTTCGATCCGTATCCCTCTGCATGTCCGCATGCCTCGTCTCTTCTCGCTCCCGGGCTGCGAGCGCCTTGGCCAGCGTCTTCTCCCGGTACGGGTTCGACGTGTCGAGGGCCTTCGCCACCTCCACGGCCTCGTCCAACAGCGCCAGCCGCCGCTCCGGCAGGTCCCGAACCGCGGGCGACGCGCTCACCTCCACCAGGACGTACGCCAGCTTCGATCCGTAGGTCTCCGGTTCGACCTGCGTCAGGAGGCGGTAGATCCACAGCCCCTCCGTGCCGCGCACCACCCGCCGGTTGGCGCTCAGCAGCCTGACTCGCGCCAGCACGACCATGTCCTGATCCATCGATCCCCCTTGTCCCGCCACCCCCCGGCCGGTGCACGTCACACGGCGAGACGGCACGGCGAACGCGCCGGCGGCCGCGGGAACGGCTGCGGGCACGGTGGCCGGTGAGTGGATGACGACGAGTCTGGCGTGCGGTACGGGCGGTCACAAGGCCGGACGGGCGTGCGCTGCGTCCTACCGAAACCGCCTGCGAACAGGCATGATGGACCTGACACTCACTCAAGCCCCCGTGCCACGCGCCCTGCTGGGCCGTCCGCGGGCACGAGGAGCCCCACTCGCGGCGCACGCCGTCGCCACCTGCTGGAAGACCTCAAAACGAGGGTGTGCGGGCGACGTTGCGGGAAGAATGGTCGCCATGACGTACGAAGGCTCCTCCATCGACCCGACCAAGCCCAGCATCGCCCGCGTCTACGACTATCTGCTCGGCGGCAAGGACAACTACGCCGTGGACCGAGAGATCGGCGACGTGTTCAAGCGCGACCTGCCCGGTTCGGTGTCCATCGCCTTCGCCAACCGCGCGGCCCTGACCCGGGCGGTCACGGAGATCGCGAGGACCACGGGCATCCGGCAGTTCATAGACCTGGGCAGCGGCCTGCCGACCGCGGACAACGTCCACCAGGTCGCGCAGCGGCACGCTCCCGAGTCCCGGGTCGTCTACGTCGACACCGATCTCCAGGTGCTCGTCCACGGCCGCGCGCTGCTGGAGAACAACGACCGGACCCGGGTCGTCGCGGTCGACGTCCGCGATCCGGAAGGCGTCCGCACGCACCCGGACACGCGCGAACTCATCGACTTCACCCGCCCGGTCGCCGTCATCCTCAGCGCCATCCTCCACCACGTCAACGACGACGAGGACCCGGCCGGCATCGTCCGCTACTGGCGCGACCATGTTCCGTCCGGCAGCTACTTCTTCATCAGTCACTTCCGCTCCGGCAACAACCCGGAGACGGAGGAGGCCGAGAAGGTCCTCCAGCAGACGTTCGGCCGTGGCCGGTGGCGCACGGACGCGGAGATCGCGTCCCTGCTGGACGGCCTGGAGATCCTCGACCCCGGGATCGTGCCCGCGTCCCTGTGGCGTCCCGAGGAGACCGACAACCCGTGGAGCCGCGGCGGCGAACGGGAGCTCACGGTCTGGGAACACCTCATCGCCGCCGGACTGGCCCGCAAGGCGTAGAGACGGTGACCGCCGGGTGGCGGGCCGTCCCTCCGACGCGGACGGCGCCACCCGGCGTCCGGGGGCGGGGCGACGTGCGGTCGGCTGTGGCGCCGGCGGGATGCGAACCCGCGGACGGATGGGAGCAGGTCCGACCCGTCTCCGTCAGTCGCCGTAGGAGGGACCTCGCCCACGGCGATCGCAACGGGTCGCTCCGCCACGGCACCGCAGCCTGCGGGAACGCGCGCTCCCACTCCGGCTCAGCGTAGACACGGCCTTCCCCGGCCGACGCACGCATTTTCGCGGGCGCGACGCCCGGCGTTCTGCCCCCGGGAGGAGCTTCGCTCGAGGTTCGGGTGCGGAGAGCCGGACGGGGCTGCGGTATGCGGGGGAGACCTGGCGTCGCCCGATGCTCGTCCGCGCGGCGGTGGGGCGTTCGACGACCGCTCCCCGCAACCCGGTTGAGCGCCGGTGACGCGCGGGGATCGCCGACGGCCTCGGCGGTACGCGGCAGGCGCCCTCAGCCGTACGCCGCCGTGTCCCACTCCCGGCCCAGGGAGGTTCCCACCAGCCAGGACCGGTCCGTCAGCCGGATGTCGAGCACGGCGGACGGGACCCGGTCGGGGTCCTGCCAGAACGCGCCCCAGGCCTCCATGAAGGCGGTCTGCCAGGCGGTGGCGTCGGCCGGGTCGAGGCCGCGTGCGCCCAGTTCGGCCTCGATGCCCCGCCGGGCCGCGCCCTCGTCGAACGGCAGCCGGTGCCGGGCCGTGAGCGAGACCTTCGCGATCACCCGGTCCGCGTAGGCGGCGAGGGCGACCGGGTCCCAGTACGCTCCGGGCCCCGCCTCGCGGTCCAGCCGTTCGGGGTCGGTGTCGGCGAGCAGCCGCATCGCGAAGGCCGCCGACGCGGACGGCTCTCCCGCGTCGGGATGGATGGCCGACAAGGTCAGCTCGACGGTGTCGTCGCTCACCCGCGTGACGCGCACCCGCCACAGACTCGCCAACGAAGGCTCCCTTGCTCGTCGTTGCCGCCGCCCCTCCTGTACGGGCGGCGACCGGGGTCAGGTGGTGATTCTGCCGGTGGCGAGCAGATTGGCCAGGGTGGCCAGCTGCGTGTCGCTGTTGATGCGCTCCGAGAACGTGACGGCGCCGCGCTGCGGGCCGCGTCCGCCCTGCCGGGTCGGCCGGAAGGGCATCTGCCCGAACGTGTGGATCACGGACTCGGCGGCCCCCAGGGCGCCCGCCTGGTGCACCAGCTGCTGGTACTCCGCGTTGCGGGCGCCGCCCGCACCGATCGACTGGAGGAAGACGACGTCGTCCGCGTCCCACCTGCGGTTCCCGGTGACCTGGACCAGGTCCGCCAGGGTCATGGTGGCGGCGGCCAGCGCCTGGCCGAAGTAGGTCGGCTGAGGGTCCACGAAGGCGAACGGGAGCCCGGCGGCCAGGACCTGCCAGCCACCGGCCGCGGGGTCGTAGCGCTTCAGGTTGATCGTGAGGGACCGGACGAAGTACGGGGCGTAGGACTGCTGGTACTGCGAGGTCTGGGCGTTGGCCGTCGCGTAGTCCACGTCGACCCCGAAGTAGACGTACTGGCGCGGAGCGTTCGCCGCCAGCAGGGCGTTCGCCGTCGCCACGGTGTTCAGTTCCCTCTTCAGCACGCTCTCGATGCTGGCCTCGTACCGGCTGTTGTCGCGCTTGGAGGCGGGCACCAGGTTGTTCGCCGTACCGGGGCCGCCCGCCTGCATGTTGATGAGGTGGAAGCGGATCCAGAAGTTCGTGAGACCGAGCTGGCGGATGTAGGGGTAGCCGGTGGGGTCGACGGCCGGGGGCGAACCGATCAGCGAACCGTCGCTGATCATCTCGATGGACGTCGTCCGGCCCGCGGAGTCCACGACGGGGTACATGAACGAGCTCTGCGGGACCGCGTTCGTGTTGTAGGCGACGCGCTGGACCGCCCGCCCGCGGCCGTGAGCCTCGCTCGTCCGCCCTCCGTCCGAGGACGACGCCGCTCTCCCGTCGTCGTCGGCACTGCGCTGCACGGGGACGGGACCCGACATCACCCGGGTGGCGTTGGCCTCGGCGGCCCGCTCGAAGGCGTCGCCGGGGTCGCTCACCCGCAGCCCGTCGCCCGTGTCGGTACCCGCGACCGGACCGCTCCGCTGCTGGATGACGTGCGTCAGCTCATGGGCCAGGGTGTGCCGGTCGCCGCCGCCGTCGCCGATGACCACGTGGCTGCCGGAGGTGTAGGCCCGCGCCCCCATCTGCGCGGCCGAGCGGCGAGCGGCGCTGTCGTCGTGCAGACGGACGTCGCCGAAGTCGGCCCCGAGCCGGGCCTCCATCTCCTGTCTCAGGGGGGCGTCCATGGGACGGCCGCCGCTGCGCAGCACCGAGTCGACCTCGGGGGCACGCTGCACGGGCGTGGCCTGCGCGTGTGAGCAGCCAGGACCGTGTTCGTGCCGTTCGTCCGCGACGAGCTGGGCCAGCGCCTCGTTGCCCACCGTGCGCTGGAGGACGGTCAGGGCGGCGGGTGACATCCCGCCGACGCGGCCCAGGGCCGCGGCGGTGTGCGCGGCGGCCGACCGGGCAGCCGCCGGACGCCGGTCCCGCGCCTGCTGCGAGCCCTGAGCCTGCGTGTCCTGCTCCCGCGCCCGCATCGCTGCTCTCCCTCAACCTCGGCCGTGCACAGTCCCCACCACGCTCCCGGCCGCCGATCACGTACACCAGGGCCGCACGGGCAGACTCGGGGGCAGCATGCCGGCGCGGCGCGCGGCCCGGGGAGCCCCGCCACGTGGCGCGGGAGGCGGGCGTGCCGCGTGGCGTCGCCCCGACGACCGCCTCACCTCAGGTGAGCTTGAAGAACAGGGTGTCCTGGGTGTACCAGTCGATGTTCTTCGTGGCGTACTCCCACTCCTTGTGCTCCTCCTCGAGCTTTTCGGCCAGCTCCTGCACGTCGTACGTGAAGTCGGCGGCCATCTCGTCCAGCACGGCGCGATAGGCCTCGGCGGCAGGCTTGGCCTTGGCGAGCGGAAGGTGACCGATGGCGGGGTAGCCGTCGATCGACCCCGGGACGAACGGGAAGCCGTCGGGCAGCCCGCCGTAGAGGTAGCCATGAGGCAGCAGGTCGTCCGGCACGCCGAGGCGTCGCATCTCGTCGTCGACGAGGCCGAAGAAGGTCGAGGGCTTCGCGTAGGTGCCCAGGTGCATGGGGTCGGAGGCGTTGTGGTCGATGACGTGCTGCACAGCGCAGTGGTAGGCGTTGCCCGCGCACTGCGCGTCCGAGTCCATGCGCCCGGCGATGAGGTGCTCGAGCGCGTCGGGGACGGACAGGCCCCAGTCGACGCCCTGACGGTCGAGGTCGTCCTGGGTGTTCCGCGCGGCCTTGCGCATCCCGTCGAGACGCCGCAGCTGATCCGCGCTCAGATTGCCGTGACCGCCCAGAAAGGCCAGGACGTCCGCCTTGTCCGCGGTGGAGTACGCGATGTTGTGACTCATGATCGCCATCATGCCGAACAGCACTGACAACCCGCCGCCGCCAACCCCCGCCTCCTGACTGTCCGTAGGGCGCGCGGACTGGGGGACCACCTCGTCGGCCGGCAGACGCACTCGCGCTCGACTCCCTCGTGCCGGCCGGACCGACCTCATGTCGGCCACATGGCGGCGACCAACGGACCCCCAGCCGGCCTTGGACGCGGGGCCTCGCCTTGACCAGGTGGTTCGCGTGACTGAGAGTGTGGCCTGACTGATCGATGGGGCGGGGACATGACACATGAGGAATACGCCGCCCACTGCGAGGAACTCTTCGCCGTGGGCGGATTCACGAAGGTCCGATCGGTGGCCGAATCCGGTCTCCGGGAGCTCGGACCTGATCCGGTGCTGTATCGGTGGCTCGGCCGCGCACACGCCGCGGAGGACGAGGACGACCACGACGCCGAGGCCGAGAAGGCCTACGAGGCCGGCCTCGCCCAGTGGCCCGAGGACCTCGGACTCCTCGTCTCCTATCGGGAACTGTGCCTGCGGGCCGACGCGTGGACCTATCCGGGACGCAGCGCCCGGGCGGGACTGCTCAAGGAGCGGATCGCCGTGCTGGCTCCCGCGGGATCGCCCGAGGCGGCACGCGTGGAGCACGCCCTCGGCCGGGCCGGACGAGGATACTGGCAGGACCTACGGGAGAACACCGCCACCGCGCTGGCCGAGCGCGCCGTGATCGCATCCCACAGCGCCGATGTGGCCGATGCGCTGGAGCGGGGCGGCCAGGATCCCGCCCATCCCGAGGACCTGCGGGCCGCCGAGGTGGCGGCGGCACTGGAGCTGCTGGCAGGTCCGTGGCGGGCCCCGCTCCGGCTCCTGGTCCGTTACCGGGTGGCGGCATACGTCGCCACCTTCGTGCTGGTCCTCGTCACCAACAAGGCGCTGGTGCTGAGCGGGACGGTTTCCTTCAGCGTGTGGGGCTGGTTCTGGTACGTGCCCCTGCTGCTGGCCGACGCCCGACTCAAGCAGGCCCGGCTGCTGGCCCGGCAGCGGGTCATCACCGCGATGGAAGCTCGGCACGCTGCAACCGCCGCCGCGACCGCCGCCGCGGGCCGGTAGCGCTTCGTCAGGTTCGGAGGTACGGGTGCGGGTCCGAAGGCCTGTGGAAGGGCGGGCCGACTGCCGAGCGTTCGCGGACCTGCCACCGGAGGCCGGGGAAGGCCGGAGGCTGCCACACGAGGCTCACACCGCGGTACCGGTCGTGCTCTGTTCGTTCCTCGGAGCGGGTGCGGGGCCGGGGCAGGCGGCGTCCGTGACCGCCCTCGCGCCCAGCCCTGCACCTGCCCCCGCACCCGATTCTTCCGATGCGTCGGGTGTGCCGAGTGCGTCGAGGGCTGTCAGGGCTTCGGTCGCCTCGGCCTGGCGGGGGCTTCTCATGGCGGCGAGGGTGTCGCGGGCGGTGAGGAGGGTCCGGCGGGCCTCCGGGTGTCCTGTGGCGCCGAGTACCCGGCCCAGGTCGAGCCGGGCGGGACCGGACCAGGCCGGCATCTGTGCGGCCTCGAAGGCGGCGAGTGCCTGCCGCAGGGGCGCCTCGGCCTCGTGCCAGCGTTCCAGCGCCGCGAGGTCGTTGCCGATCTGCTGCCGGGCGACGGCGTAGTACAGGGCGATGACCTCGTCCGTGCGGCCGGGAACTCCCGCGTGGCAGATCCGCTCGCTGCGGCGGTGGATGTCGAGCGCCTCCGCCGCCCGGCCGCTCTGGCGCAGGAGGGTGCCGAGGCTGTTGAGGATGGTCAGCTCGGCGAGCCGGGCCTGTGGGGACTCCTGCGGGGCGAGGCAGCGGGCCGCCTCGCGCAGCCGCTCTTCGGCCTCTCGCGTGCGGCCCAGCCGGTGCAGCGCGCCGGCGCCGTAGCCGAGCGCCCAGCCCTGCTGGAGCCCGTCCGCGCACTCGCGCGCGGCCGCCAGCGCGCCGTCGGCGGCGGTGAGGGCGGCGCGGGGGTCGTGCACGCAGAGGTTGTGGGCCCAGGCGAGGTAGTTGAGGTGTACGGCTTCCTCCTGCCGGCTGCCCAGTCGGCGGGCGGCGTCGGAGGAGCGCTGGAAGACCTCCACCCACAGCTCCCAGTGCTGGTTGAGGTCGGAGAACCAGTGCATGGCCTCGGCGGTGTCCAGGACCTGCCGGTCGCGGCCCCCGTCGTGGGCCCGGCGCAGCGCGGCGAGCCACTGGGCCCGCTCGGACTCCAGCCAGGCCCGTGCCCGCTCCCGGCCCGTGGGCGCCCGGTCGGGGTCGGGGTCGCTCTGGGGCGCGGTGCGTTCGTGATCGACGTCGAAGTGCAGGGCGGCGGCGGTGGCCCGGCGCAGCATCCAGTCGGCGGTGCGGTCGAGGACGGCGTCGCGGACGTCGGGGCCGTCCTCGCTCTCCACCTGTTCGGCGGCGTACAGCCTGAGCAGGTCGTGGAAGTGGTACCGCTCGGCGTCGGGATCGCTCTGGAGCAGACCGGCATCGGTCAGTTCCTCGGCGCACGCGCTCGCCTCGTCATGGGTGAGGCCGGCCAGCAGAGCGGCGGTCTCGGGGCCGAACTCCCCTCCGGCGGCCAGCGCGGCGCGCCGGAGCAAGGTCCGCGAGTCGGGGGCCAGTTGCCGGTAGGAGAGGGCGAACGCGGCCCGCACCTGGAGGTTTCCGGCCTGGAGGCCGTCAAGTCTGCGGTTCTCGGCGGCCAGTCGGGCGACCAGTTTGGCGAGGCGTTCATGCGGTCGGCTCAGGAGCCGCTGGCCGGCGATCCGCACGGCCAGCGGCAGGTGCCCGCACAGGTCGGCGAGGTCGCGGGCGGCCTGGGCCTCGGCCCGCACCCGGTCCGGGCCGACGATGCGGGTGAGGAGTTCGACGGCCTCCTCGCGGCGCAGCAGGGCCAGGTCGGTGCGGTGGACGGACTCCAGGCCGGCCAGGGCGTGGCGGCTGGTGACGATCGTCAGCGAGGGGCCGGTTCCCGGCAGCAGCGGGGCGACCTGGGACTCGTCGGCGGCGTTGTCCAGCAGCAGGAGCAGGCGTCGCTCGCGGGCCAGGGACCGCCACAGGCCGGCGCGGTCGTCGGCGCCGGGCGGGATCGCCGCGTCGGCGACCCCCACGGCGCTCAGGAGCCGGGCCAGCGCGTCTCGCGGGGTGGTCGGTTCGGGGTCCATGCCGTGCAAGTCGAGGGCGAACCGGCCGTCGGGGAAGTGCGGGGCGAGCCGGTGCGCGGCGTGGACCGCGAACGCGGTCTTGCCGAGGCCGGGTTGCCCGGTGACGACGGTGACGGCAGCCGGGTCGGGACCGGCCTGCCGCGCCAGTTCCAGCAGCCGGGCCAGGGCGGGCCCGCGCGCGGTGAAGTCGCGGACGTCGCGCGGCAGGGCCAGGGCGCCGGAGCCTGTGGGGTGCGTCGTCGCACGAGGGCGCGGGCGTCCGGCGGCGGCGGACTTCTCCAGGCTCGCCGCCTCGGCGTCGTCCAGTGTCAGCGCTTCGGCCAGTGCCTGCACGGTGAGGCGCTGCGGCCCACGGGTGCGTCCGCGTTCCATGTCGGCCAGCGCTCTGACGCTCACTCCGGCCGCCTGCGACAGCGCCTCCTGGCTGTATCCGGCGCGGGTCCGCAGATCCCGCAACCGCTGCCCGAAGTCCCCCGTGGAAGGCGTGCCGACGCGCACCGTCTATGACCCCTGTCGTCCGGCTCGTCCGGATGAGAGCCCCCGGCAGAAGTATGGCCGACGGTATTTCCGCCGGGAGAACCGCCTGGGCCGGCGGCGCCGGGAGTGATCGACTGAGGACGAACGCGGCGGCCGTCCACCCTCGGCCCACGCCACCCACCACATCACGGCACCACGACACCGGCCGACGGCACCGAGCCGCGGCCCCGCACCGCTCACGGGGAACGTTTCATGAACACCGCACGTCACCACTCCGCCCTGCTCGCCCTCGCCGGCACGGCCCTCGCCCTGTCCCTGACCGCATGCCAGGAAGGCTCCGGCGTCGACTCCTCGTCCGCGGCGACCCCCGCGGCCACGGTCGCCTCGTCCTCGAAGGGGGCCGGGGCGACGGCCGCCACCGGCGCGGACGCCTCCGACGCCGCGGGCTCGGCCGGCTCGACGGGCTCGAAGGGGTCGGCGGGCTCCAAGGGTTCGACGGGCTCCGCCGGTTCGGCCGGTTCGGCCGGGGGGAACAGCGGGCAGGCGGCCGCCTCCACTCCCGTGTGCACCGCGCGGGACATCCGCGTCACCGCCGCCGCGCAGGACGGTACGCCCACCACCCACATCGTCCTGACCGCGAAGAACACCACCGGGCACTCCTGCCGGCTGACGGGCTTCCCGCACGTGCAGTTCCTGGAGAGCCACAAGCAGGACGTGCCGGCCGTCGCCAAGAGCAGGCCGGCCGCACCGGTCGTGCTGGCGGCGGGCGCCCCGGCCTACGCGCTGGTGAAGCTGTCGGACGGCGGGGTCGACGAGGACAACGAGCCCGTGTCGGCGTTCTCCGTGACGCTGGAGGGCGACGACTCCACCGTCATCGCCGTCACGGCACCCGGCGGCGAGGGCATCGCCGTCGATCCGGCGAAGGCCCTCACCGGCTACTGGACCCCGGAACTGCGCAACGGCGCGGACGACTTCTGAGGTTCCTCTGCCCCCCGGCCGCGACGATCCGGGCACCTCTGACGTGCCCGGGTGAAGGCGGCCGACAGCTCGACACCGCCGCCGTCGACCACCTGGTCGGCGGCGGCCGGTCGTGCTGCCAGGGGCCCGTGCCGCCGGGAAGCGGTCCTGTCGGAGTCGGGAGCGCCCTTCCAGCGGGCTGGCTTCGGTCGGCAGAACCCAGCACAATGCCTGTCGACAGTACTGCCCACGGGAAGGGAGGGGTGTGTCGTGGCCGGCATCTCGTATCTGCGGTTCGTCGCCCTCGGAGACAGTCAGACCGAAGGCCTGGGCGACGGTGACGACGTCGCGGGCCTGCGCGGGTGGGCCGACCGCCTCGCCGAGCACCTCGCGGCGCACAGTCCCGGTCTGCAGTACGCGAACCTGGCGGTGCGGGGCAAGCGCGCCGCCCAGGTGCGTGCCGATCAGCTCGCGCCGGCGCTCGCCCTGCGCCCCGACGTGGCCACCGTCGTCGCCGGAGTCAACGACGTCCTGCGGCCGCGGTTCGACGCGGACGAGGTGGCCGCCCACCTGGAGGCCATGTTCGCCGCGCTCACGGCGCAGGGGGCCCGCGTCGCGACGCTCACGTTCCCCGTCCGCCTCCAGGCGCTCGCCCGACCCCTGGGCTCCCGCGTCGTCGGCCTCAACCAGCGCATACGCGAGGCGGCGGGACGGCACGGCGTGGCGGTCGCGGAGGGCGCGCACCATCCGGTCATCACCGACCCGCGCCTGTGGAGCCCGGACCGGCTCCATGCCAGCCCCGTCGGTCACCAGCGCATCGCGGCCGCCGTCGCCCACGCGCTCGAGCTCCCCGGCAGCGACGACTCGTGGACCCGTCCACTGGAGCCGGCGGCGCCGGCCCCCGGCGGCCTGCGCACGGCCGCGGACGAGCTGCGCTGGGCCACCTCCTTCCTCGGTCCGTGGCTGGTGCGGCGCCTGCGCGGACGGTCGTCCGGTGACGGCCGCACGGCGAAGCGGCCACAGCTGCTTCCGGTGCCGACACCCCCGCCCGGCGACCCGGCCGACCGGTCCACGGTCGGCGCCACCC
>NZ_JAHHIT010000009.1:0-42203 GCF_024539675.1 Streptomyces hilarionis
GGGAAGGGGAGTGGGGGAACGGGCCGGGCGGGGCGGAGCCGTCGTCCGCCCCGTCCGGCGTCCCCTTTACTCCGCGACGGCCGATTCGGCCACGGCCGCTTCCGATACCGCCGGTTCCCGGACGGGCCGCTCCAGAAGCGCCGTCTCCGGGGCGGTCGTTCGCGCGGTCCCGGCCGTCTGCGCGGTCACGTTCTGCGGCGACGCGACCGGCGGAGCGGGGGCCGGCGGCGTGGCCGGCGGGGTGCTGGGCGGTGGCGGCGTCTTCGTGACGATGATCTTCGGGACGGCGGTTCCGGCCGGCGTCGGGGCCTGATCCGTCTCCCCGCTCCACCCGTCGCCGGGCGTGTCGGGGTTGTCCGGGGCCTCCGCGTCGTCGGCCGTGCTTCCCCTGTCGTCCGCCCCGGTCCGCGTGCCGTCCGCAGTCTCGACGGTGGTCCGGCTCTCGGCGGCGGTCGGGGCGTCTCCCGTGACGTCGGCCGGGGGGACCTGTTCGACCGGTGTCTCCGGGTGGGCCTCCGTCCGGGCGTCGGACGGAGCGGAGCGCGGCGGGAGCAGGTCCAGCACGGCCTGCCGGTGCGCGTCGCTCGTCGCGTCGTCGTACGGGTCCGGTGTGGCCGGCACCTGGAGACGGTGGACGGGCGCCGAGCCCAGCCGGGCGTATCCGCGCCCCGCCGGGACGTCGTCGACCGGGGTGGTGTGCGGGGGCGTGCCGAGCACCGCCGTCAGCTGTTCCGCCGACGCCGGGCCGAGCGCGACCCGCGCGCGGGTGTGCAGGCACACCGCCTCGCTGAGGGAGTCCAGGGCGTCGTACTGCTCGGCGACGACCACCGTGACGGCGGCGGCGCGTCCGTGCCGCAGCGGGACCTGGAGGAAGGACAGCGGATCCTTGCGGCCGTCGGCCTGAGCCAGGTGGGTGAAGGCGGTGGGCCGGTCCAGGAGGATCCACAGGGGGCGCTTGGTGTCCTCCGGCGCCGGGTGTCCCGCCTGGCGGGCCTCGTTGGCCGCGACGAGCCGGCGCTCGGTCTCGGCGGCCGCCCATTCCAGCGCGGCCAGCGCGCCGTCCAGGGCGATCTCGACGCCCAGCACGCCCTCCCGGCCGGCCAGGCAGGCGTACTCGCCCGTCCCGCCGCCCTCGACGATCAGCACGTCGCCGTGCTGGAGCGCCTGGAGGGCCAGGGAGCGCAGCAGGGTCGAGGTGCCGCTGCCCGGCCGGCCGACCGCCAGCAGGTGCGGCTCGGTGGAGCGGATGCCGGTGCGCCACACGACCGGGGGGACGTCGCGCCGGTCCGCGCCGAAGGCGAGCGGGAGGGTGCGCTGCACCCGGGAGGGGTCCGTGAAGCCCAGGACGGCCTCGCCCGGGGCGGTGACGAAGCGCTGGGCCGCGATGTCGGTGGGCAGGGGGGAGAGGACGCTGACCGTGAGCTCGTTGCCCTCCTCGTCCCAGACGAAGAGGTACTCGCGGCCGCGGCCCGACTTCGCGGCGAGCAACTGCTCGATCCGCGCGCGTGACGCGGCCTCGCCGTCCGGGAAGTACGCCGGATAGCGGATCACCAGATGGGCCACCCGGCCCGAGTCGTCGAACTCCTGGGTGGGGAAGGCCGTCTCCCAGTCACCGCCGTGGACGTAGAGGGGAGAGGGGTCCTCGGCCGTCGAGAAGTGCGGCACGAGGGCCTCGTACAGCACCTGGAGTCGTTCGATCTGCGCTTCGTCAGGGCCTTCGGGAGCCGGTGGGGTGCGGTCCCTGCCCTGCCAGGCCGCCGCCGACATCAAGGTGACGACGGCGAGCAGCGGGCCGTACGGCACGAGCACCACGACCAGGATCACCGAGGCCGCCAGGAACAGCAGCGGGCCGCGCCTGTCCCTGGGGGTCTCGGTCCATCTGCGCCGTCCGGCCGAGGCCAGCCGGCGCAGTCCGCGGGTCGTCGTGATCAGCGGATGGAGGACATCGGTGGCGCTGTCGGCTGCCGTCCGGGCCAGCTCCCGGCTTCGGGCGATCTGTGCGCTGCCTGTGCTCAGGATGCGGGGGAGGGGGCGCCGGGCCACTGCTGTCTCCTGGAGGTGCGTGCGGACGGGACGTGCGGCGTCAGAACTTGATGCCGCCGAGGAGGCTGGCCAGGCTCTCGCCGCCGGCCTTGATGCTCGGGGCGATGGCCGTGCTGGCCATGTAGAACCCGAACAGGGCCGAGACGATGGCGTGCGACCCCTTCAGGCCGTCCTTGCGGAAGAAGAGGAAGACGACGATGCCGAGCAGGACCACGCCTGACATGGACAGGATCATTTTGGTTTCTCCTGGTTCGCGGGGACAGTCACCATGAGTACTTCCAGGCTCACAGGATGTATCCATACGATAAAAGGTGCAACTGAGTGAAAAACGGCTGATTTCCCTCAGGTGGCGGCAGGTTCGATGGGCTGCCCGAGCAGGAGAAGCGGGGCCGAAAGGGACTTCCGTGATCTTTGCCGCGCACCGCACCGGCCAGGTGACCGACGAGCCAGTACGCTGGCAATTCACCTGAACGGTTGTAGTGAGAGGCGGTCCGGCCGATGACCGAAGCCCCCGACCCCGAGGTCGTGGAGCTGGCGACCAAGATCTTCGATCTGGCCCGCGGGGGACAGACCGAGGAGCTCGTGGCGTACGTCGACGCGGGCGTCCCGGCCAACCTCACCAACGACCGCGGCGACTCGCTCGTGATGCTCGCCGCGTACCACGGCCACGCCGACGCGGTCCGGGCCCTGCTGGCCCGGGGCGCCGAGGCGGACCGGATCAACGACCGCGGTCAGACACCGCTCGCCGGAGCCGTCTTCAAGGGCGAGACGAACGTCGTCAAGGCCCTGGTCGAGGCCGGCGCCGACCCCTCCCAGGGCACGCCGTCGGCCGTCGACACGGCCCGGATGTTCGACAGGACGGAGCTGCTGGACCTGTTCGGCGCGCGCCCGGCCGACGGGACCTGAGCGGTCCGGCAGCAGTTTTCGACCAGATAGATCGACGACCACGGGGGAGGCGGTACAAGGCCGCCGGATATTTCGGTCGCGGCAGGCAGAACAGCCGGGTCATCATGACGTCGTGATTCACGGACGCGATGGCTGGGCAGGTGTTGCCGCACCGCGCGGGCCGTGACGCGGCCCGTATGGGCCACCGACGAGAGGCAGAGGAAGATGGTCTACAGCAAGCAGGAAACGGCGGGCGCCCCGACGTGTTGTCACGCGGCCAGGTAATGCACGTCCCCGGTTGCGTCGACGCTTGATGTGAGGCTGTTTCCCATGTTCGATCCGGTCATAGCGCCCAGCGGCACGCTGCTCGGCCTGCTCCAGAGGGGCCGCGGCGACGGCACGCTGCACGCGCTCACGGCACCGCGCGCCGAGGCGCTCGCGGCGCTGAACCACTGTGTGCAGCGGGATCCCCGCCACGACTGGCAGGTGGAGAACCGCTCCCTCTACTACGCCCGTCTCTTCCTCGACCTCAACGGCGAGCTGGACGAGATCGAGGCGCACCTCTTCGACGTCGAGGACGTCTTCGACACCGAGGAGTCACGCACGGGGCTCGCCCTGGCGGTCCTCGGCCACCTCGCCTCCTACGGCAGGCGCGACGCGCTCGAACTGCTGCGCCGCTACGCCGCCACGGGAGCCAACTGGGCCTGGGCCCTCGACGAACTCGCCCTGCGCGACGACGACGCCGGCCTGCGCGCCCTCGCCGTACCCGTGCTCGCCAGGTTCTCCACGGACGCCGAGGGCGAGGCCGAACTCGCCGCCGCCGTGCGCGACGCCTTCGAGCCACGGCCCTGGCGGCTGTGGGCGGAGGACCCCCGCGAGTACGTCTCCTCCCGCGTGCGCGCCGCGCACGAGGCCGGCTGTTTCGACCGCTGGCAACGCCAGATGAGTCCCAGCGGGCCCCGGCCCGGCTGGAGCGTGCGGGCGGTGTTCGAATGGGCGCAACAGGGCGTCGAGCGCGGAGCCGCGCTCCACGTCCCGGCCGCCCGCTGCCTGTCCGCCGTGGCGGGCCCCGAGGACCGCCCCGAGATCGTGCAGGCCGCCAAGGACGGCGGTGACGGCGCCCGGTGCACCGCCCTGCGCTACCTCGCCGACTGCAACGATCCCGACGCCCTCCTCCTGGTCGAACAGGCCGTCGCCGCAGGCTCGGCGACCGTCGTCGAGGCCGCCGTCGACGCCTTCGAACGCATGCGCAGCGTCGCCGCCGTCGACCGGGCCCGCAGCTGGGCCCACCGGCCCGACGCCCTGGGCGCCGCCGCCGGCCGCATGCTCGCCTGCCGGGGCGGCGCGAGGGACAAGGACCTGGTCCTCGGCGCCCTGCGCGAGGCCGTGCGCGGCGAGGGCTGCGACGCCCCGACCCTGTGGACCCTCGTCGACGGCGCGGGACGGCTCGGCATCGCCTGCGCCTCGCCCGTGCTGCGCCACATCTACCGCGAGACGGCCTCGTCCCACCTGCGCGGGCGCTGCGCCCGCGCACTCGCCGCCACCGACCCGTCCTACGCCACCGGCTTCGCCGTCGAATGCCTCTGGGACTGCGAGGAGGGCACCCGCGAGATCGCCGCCCGGCACGCCGAGACCGGGGACGCCCGGGTCGTGGAGCGGCTGCGCCGGCTCGCCGCCGACCCCGCCGAGGAGGCCGAGGTCCAGACGGCCGTCCGCAGCCGGATCGGGCCCGACGCGGCGTCCGCCATGTGACACCGGGCCCGGCCGCCGCCCGGACAGTCCGGCGGCGGCCGCCCCGTGGGTGAACGGCGCGTGACCGGCGGGGCCGCCGCCCATGGACACCGTCCGACCTGCGCGTGGTGCGCGGAAGACGGGCGGCGGGCGCACACCGCAACGCTCATGGGACGTTAGTCGTGCGGACAGATCCACTTTGACGCGGCCACGTCCAGGACGGCGACAACACGGGTATGCGTGTCGTCATCGTGACCGAATCCTTTCCCCCCGACGTGAACGGCGTGGCCCATTGCGCCTTCCAGACCGCCCGACACCTCGTCGATCGCGGTCACGCCCCCGTCGTCGTCGCCCCCGCCACCGCCGCGGGGCCCGGGCCGGACGCCGAGGCGCCCTGCCCCGTCGTGCGCGTCCCCTCCCTCCCGCTCCCCGGCTACCCCCAGGTCCGCGTCGCCCTCCCCACCCGACGCGTCGCAGCGGCCATCGCCGTACACGGCGCCGACCTGGTCCACCTGGCCAGCCCGTTCATCCTCGGCGTCCGCGGCATGTCGGCCGCCGCCCGGCTCGGCATCCCCGCCGTGGCCGTCTACCAGACCGACCTGGGCGGCTACGCCCGCACCTACATGGGCGCCGGCGAGGCCGCCGCCTGGCGCCGGATACGGTCCGTCCACGCCGCCGCCGACCTCACCCTCGCCCCCTCCAGTGCGGCCCTGCACGACCTGGACACGCACGGCGTGCCCCGGGTCAAGCTGTGGCCGCGCGGGGTGGACACCGCACGTTTTCGTCCCGACCGGCGCGACGAGACCCTGCGCCGCGCACTCGCCCCGAACGGTGAACTGATCGTCGGCTACGTCGGCCGGCTCGCCCCGGAGAAGCAGGTCGACCTCCTCGCCGGGGCCTGCGGGCTGCCGGGCGTACGGGTCGTGGTGGTGGGCGACGGGCCGAGCCGGCCCGGCCTGGAGGAGGCCCTGCCGGGCGCGGTGTTCCTGGGCAGACGCACCGGCGACGACCTCGCCCGGATCTTCGCCTCGCTCGACGTGTTCGTCCACACGGGCCCGTTCGAGACGTTCTGCCAGACCGTGCAGGAGGCCATGGCCAGCGGCGTCCCCGTGGTCGCGCCCGCCGCGGGCGGCCCGCTGGACCTGGTCGCCCACGGACGCACCGGCCTGCTCGTCCCGCCGCGCGACGCCGCGGCCGTACGGGACGCCGTCGCCTCGCTGGGCGGCAACCCCGCGCTGCGGGCCGCGTTCGGCGCCGCCGGGCGGGACACCGTCGAGGGCCGCACCTGGGCCGCCGTCGGCGACCGCCTCATCGGCCACTACCAGGACGTGCTCGCGGCACGCCGGCCGGCGGTGGCGGCATGAACCCGTGGGAAGGCGGCGGCACGAACGCGCCCGCGGAGGACGGCACGCACGTGTCCGCAGGCGGCGGCACGGACGCGTCCGGCGGTGGCGCCGGCGGCCCGTCCTTGCGGATCGTGCGCCTCGCCAACTTCGTGGCTCCGGCCTCGGGCGGACTGCGCACCGCGCTGCGCGAACTCGGCAAGGGCTATCGCGAGGCCGGCCACCGGCCGGTCCTGATCGTCCCCGGCGAGCGGACGTCCGACCACGAGACCGAGCAGGGCAGGGTGATCACCCTGCCCGGGCCGCTGCTGCCCGGCACCGGCGGCTACCGCGTCCTCACCGACCGGCGGCGCGTGTCCCGACTGCTGGGGAGCCTCGCCCCCGACCGCCTGGAGGTCAGCGACCGTACGACGCTGCGCTGGACCGGCAAGTGGGCGCGTCGGGCGCGGGTGCCCGCCGTGATGGTGTCGCACGAGACCGCCGACGGCGTCCTGCGCACCTGGGGCGTGCCGGAGGGCGCGGCGCGGCGGGCCGCCGACTCGCTGAACGTGCGCACGGCGCACACCTACGCGCGCGTGGTGTGCACCACCGAGTTCGCCGAGCGGGAGTTCGTGCGGATCGGGGCCCGCAACGTGGTGCGCGCCCCGCTGGGCGTCGACCTCGTCGAACGGCGTCCGGCCCTGCGCGACGCCGGTCTGCGGGCCGTCCACGCGCGGGGGGACGAGACGCTGCTGGTGATGTGCACCCGCCTGTCCGTGGAGAAGCGGCCGGGCACGGCGCTGGACGCGCTGGAGGCGCTGCGGCGACGCGGCGTGCGGGCGGTGCTCGTCGTCGCCGGGGACGGCCCGCTGCGGCCCCGGCTGGAACAGCGGGCCCGCGAGCGCGGGCTGCCCGTGACGTTCCTCGGGCACGTCTTCGACCGGTGCGCGCTGGGCGCGCTCCAGGCCACCGCCGACGTGTGCCTGGCGCCGGGGCCGGCGGAGACCTTCGGGCTCGCCGCGCTGGAGGCCATGGCCTGCGGGACCCCGGTGGTCGCGAGCGCGTCGTCGGCGCTCCCCGAGGTGATCGCGACCGCGGGGGCCACCGCCGCGGACCGGGGTGAGGCCTTCGCGGACGCGGTGGAGGGCCTGTTGGACCGTCCTGTCGCGGGACGACGCGAGGCGGCACGCGCGCGTGCCGAGTGCTTCGGCTGGACGACGTCGGTCGACGCGTTCCTCGCGGCCCACGACGCGGCGGCGCCCCTCCGTCCCGGCGGCCACGAACAGGCCGTCTCGCCCCGAGTCCAGGGGCAGGCCCCCACGACCGTCGCGCCGGCGCCCGTGCGCGCGGCCCCGGCGGTGGTGGCGGCCACCGCGACGGCCGCCCCCACCGCTGCCGTACGCCCTCTCGCGCCCGGGGCCCTCGGATGAGACGCCTACGCTTCGTGGCCCTCGGCGACTCGCTCACCGAGGGCGTGGGGGACCCCATGGGCGGGGGCCGGCGCGGCTGGGCCGCGCTGCTGGCCGACGGCCTGACCGGCGAGGACGCCGGAACCGCCCAGACCCGTGACGGGCGGGCCGAGGCGGCCGCGGGGACCGGGAGCCCGGTGACCGCAAGCGCCGTGACCGGCGTCGAGTTCACCAACCTCGCGGTCAGCGGGGCGCAGACGAAGGACGTGCTGGAGCATCAGCTCCCGGCGGGGCTGGCGCTGCGGCCGGACCTCGTCTCCGTCGTCGTGGGCGTCAACGACACCCTGCGCTGCACCTTCGACATCCATGCCGTGGCCGCGCGGCTCGACACGGTGTACGCCGCCTTCGCCGGTCAGGGGGCGGTCCTGCTCACCGCCTGTCTGCCCGATCCGGGCGCGACGCTCGGGCTGCCGGGGGCCCTCGCCCGGCCGCTGGCCCGACGGCAGCACGCGGTCAACGCCGTCGTCCACGCGCTCTCCGAGCGGTACGGCGCCGTCCACCTGCACGCCTCGCAGGCCGCCTGGACGGCGGACCGGGCGATGTGGAGCGCGGACCGGCTCCACCCCGGCGAACGCGGCCACCGTCAACTGGCGCTGCGCTTCCACGCGTTGCTGGCCGAGGCCGGACTCGCCGACGGCCCCGCGCCCTCGCCCGAGCCACAGCGTCCGGCGCCCACGATGTCGGCGAGCCTGTGGTGGCTGGCGACCGCGGGCACCGGCTGGATGGCACGCCGGTGCACCGACCTCCTCCCGCAGCTCCTCACCCTGGCGGCCGACGAACTGCGTCACCGCGCGCGGGGCACGAGCGCCCGGCTCGACCTGCGCACGTCCGCGGCGGTGTCGGCCGCCCTGGCCGCACTGTCGTCCCCCGACCCACGACCGGACGCCGCCTAGGCGCGGCCCGGCGTCACCGTCCGCGTACGGTCACGAAGCGGACCGGCGTCCCGGGCCGGGCCTGCGCGGCGGCCGGCAGATCCGTGGCGCGGACGACCGCGATCACCGGGTAGCCGCCGGTGGTCGGGTGGTCGGCGAGGAAGACCACCGGGCGGCCGGCGGGCGGCACCTGCACGGCGCCCAGGACCATCCCCTCGCTCGCCAGTTCGCCCTCCACGGCACGCTCCAGCGCGGGCCCCTCCGTGCGCAGCCCGATCCGGTTGCTCGCCGAGGAGACGCGGAACGTCCGGGTCGTCAGGGCCCGCAACGCCTCGGGGGTGAACCAGTCCGCGCGCGGGCCGGGCGTCACCCGCAGGACCAGCTCGGCCGGGGGCGCCGGCTGGGGACCGACGTCCACGCGCGCGTACGGGGCGAGTTCGCGCCCCAGGTGCACGACCGTTCCGTTCGTGAGCGGCGCGGGGCCGAGGCCGGAGAGCAGGTCGGTGGAGCGGCTGCCGAGGACGGGTTCGACGGCGATGCCGCCGGCCGCGGCGACGTATCCGCGCACCCCGCTCAGAGCCGGTCCCACGTCCAGCACCGCTCCCGCGGGCACCCGCACGGGTGCGCACCAGGCGACCGGCCGCCCGTCCACGGTGACCCGGCACGGCGCGCCTCCCACCGCGACGGTCACGTCCGAGCGCGCTGCGAGGGCGCAGCCGTCGAGCGTCGTCTCCAGGACCGCGGCGTCCGCCGAGTTGCCCACCAGCCGGTTGACGAGGGCCGCCGCGGGCCCGTCGAGCGCACCGGAACGGGGCACCCCCAGATGCGCGTGTCCGGGACGCCCCCGGTCCTGCACCGTGGTGAGCGCCCCGGCGCGGACGACGACCAGCGCGCGGTCGGTCATGCCGTTCCCGCCGTTCCCGCCGGGACGAACCGCACGCGCGTGCCCGGCGACAGCAGGGCGGCCGGCTCGCGCGCGGGGTCGAACAGCACCGCGTCCGTGCGCCCGATCAACTGCCAGCCGCCCGGCGACGAACGCGGGTACACGCCGGTGTACGGCCCCGCCAGCGCCACCGAGCCGGCCGGCACGGCGGTGCGCGGGGTCGCCCGCCGGGGGACGTCGTAGCGGGCCGCGAGCCCCGTCAGGTAGCCGAAGCCGGGCGCGAACCCGCAGAAGGCGACCCGGAACTCGGCGGCCGCGTGGATGCGGGCCACGTCCTGCTCGCGCACCCCCCAGTGGGCGGCGACCTCGGCCAGGTCGGGGCCGTCGTAGCGGGTCGGGATCTCCACGACGTCGCCCTCGCGCGGGGGAGCCGGCGGCACGTCCGCGACCGCCAGTTCGGACGCCACCCGGCCGGGGTCGGCCAGACCGTCCAGGAGGACCGTGCGGGCCGCCGGGACGATCTCGCGCACCCTGAGCAGGCCCGCCGCGCGGCGACGCACCAGCTCCGCGTGCAGCGCCTCGGCCTGTTCGCCCGACGCGACCTCGACGAGCAGGGCGTCCTCGCCGACGGGAAGCACACGCATGCTCACGCGAAGGCCTCCACCCGGACGTGCGACGCCTCCAGCCGGTGACGCACCCGGCGCGCCAGCTCCACCGCGCCCGGTGTGTCGCCGTGCAGGCACAGGGAACGCGCGCGCACCTCGATGGAGGACCCCGCCTCGGAGTCGACCCGGCCCCGGCGTGCCAGGCTCACGGACCGCTCCACGACGGCGTCCGGGTCGCTGATCACGGCTCCGGGTCGCCCGCGCGGCACCAGCGTGCCCCGGTCGGTGTACGCGCGGTCCGCGAACGCCTCCGGCACCGCCGGCAGTCCCGCCTCCCCGGCCCGCTCGAGCAGGCGCGAGCCCGGCAGGCCCAGGACGGGCAGCGCGGCGTCGGCGAGGAGCACCCCGGCGATCACCGCGCCGGCCTGCTCCTCGTCGTGCACGACCCGGTTGTAGAGCGCGCCGTGCGGTTTCACGTACGCCACGCGCGCGCCCGCAGCCCGGGCGAACACCTCCAGGGCGCCGATCTGGTAGGCCACCTCGGCCGCGAGTTCGTCGGGCGGCACGTCCATCGCGCGCCGGCCGAATCCCGCCAGGTCGCGGTAGGAGACCTGCGCGCCGATCGTCACCCCGCGCTCGGCCGCCAGCGCGCACACCCGCCGCATGGTGACCGCGTCCCCCGCGTGGAAGCCACAGGCCACGTTGGCGCTGGTCACTACGGACAGCAGGTGCTCGTCGTCCGTCAGCCGCCACCGGCCGAACCCCTCGCCGAGGTCGGCGTTCAGGTCGATGGCGGTCGTCTCGGACGCGGCGGTCGTCTCGGACGCGGCGGTCGTCGCGGGCGTGGCGCTCATGGTTCCTTCGTACCTCCTTCTCAGGCCACGCGGTACTGCTCGTCGCGGGCGTCGGTGAGGAACATCTGTCCCGGTGCGTGGGTGAGGGCGAACGGCGGACGCGAGGCCATCACGGCGGCCTGCGGGGTCACCCCGCAGGCCCAGAACACCGGGATGTCGTCCGGCTCGGCGTCCACCGGCTCGCCGAAGTCGGGCCGCCCGAGGTCGGCGATGCCGAGCCCCGACGGGTCGCCGCAGTGCACCGGGCTGCCGTGCACCGCCGGGAGCAGGCCGCTCTCCCGGATGGCGGCCGCCAGGCGCCGCGGCGGCACCGGACGCATCGACACCACCATCGGTCCGTGCAGCCGTCCCGCCGGCCGGCACTGACGGTCGGTCACGTACATCGGGACGTTGCGTCCCTGTTCGAGATGGCGCAGGGGCACGCCCGCCCCGGACAGCGCCCACTCGAACGTGAAGCTGCACCCGATCAGGAAGGTCACCAGGTCCTCGCGCCAGTACGCGCGCACGTCCGTCGGCTCGTCCACCAGCTCGCCGTCCGCCCACACGCGGTAGCGGGGCAGGTCGGTGCGCAGGTCGGCCCCCTCGGCCAGGACCGTGCTCCAGGAGCCGGCGTCCGTGACGTCGAGGACGGGGCACGGCTTCGGGTTGCGCTGACAGAACAGCAGCATGTCGTACGCCCAGTCCGCGGGCACCGAGATCATGTTGGCCTGCGTGTGCCCCGCCGAGACCCCGGCCGTGGGGCCCGCCAGGCCCGCCCGGAAGCGGGCCCGGGCGGTTTCGGGGCTCCACGCGTGCGCGTGCTGCTCGACGAGGGTCACCGGGCGGTCCTCGTCCAGGGGCGAACGCGGGTCCTGCGTGAGGAGGGGACGGTTCACTCGAGCTCCTTGCCGCGCGTCTCGGGAAGGCCCAGCAGCGCCAGGGCGGCGATCGCGTAGCCGATCGCGCCGAAGGTCAGCGCGCCGCCGACGCCCCAGCTGTCGGCCAGGTAGCCGACCGTGGTGGGGAAGACCGCGCCCACGGCGCGACCCGTGTTGTACGTGAAGCCCTGCCCGGTACCGCGCAGGGCCGTCGGATACAGCTCGCTCAGGAAGGAGCCGAAGCCGCTGAAGATGGCCGACATGCAGAAACCGAGCGGGAAGCCGAGCACGAGCAGCAGGGTGTCCGCGCCGCTCGGGATGTTGGCGTACGCGAGGATGCACACCGCCGAGAGCAGGGCGAACAGCCAGATGTTGCGGCGCCGGCCCAGCCGGTCGGTGAGGTAGCCGCCGGTGAGGTAGCCGAGGAAGGCACCCGAGATCAGGAAGGTCAGATAGCCGCCGGTGCCGACCACCGACAGCCCGCGTTCCGACTTCAGATACGTCGGCACCCAGGTGGCGAGGGTGTAGTAGCCGCCCTGCACACCGGTGGAGAGCAGGCCCGCGAAGAGCGTCGTCCGCAGCAGCGGGCCCTTGAAGATCGCCGGGAACGAACCCTTCTCGACGCTCTGTTCCCGGGCCGCAGCGGCCTGCGGCGCGTCCTGCACCCGGCGGCGCATCCACACGACGAGCAGGGCGGGCAGCGCGCCCGTCCAGAACATGATCCGCCAGGCCATGTCGTCGCCGAAGAACGAGAACACCAGCGTGTAGGCGACGGCCGCGAGACCCCAGCCGACGGCCCACGAGCTCTGGATCGCGCCCAGGGTGCGACCCCGGTGCCTCGCGCTCGCGTACTCGGCCACCAGGATCGCGCCGACCGCCCACTCGCCGCCGAAGCCGAGCCCCTGGAGTGACCGCAGGACCAGCAGCGTCTCGTAGCTGGGCGCGAAGCCGCAGGCGACGGTGAACACCGCGTAGGTGATCACGGTGATCATCAGGGCCCTGACCCGGCCGATCCGGTCGGCCAGGACGCCCGCCACCGCCCCGCCGATCGCCGACGCGACCAGGGTGACGGTGGTGAACAGGCCGGTCTGGCCGCTGTCCAGGCCGAAGTAGGCGGCCAGCGCGACCATGCTCAGGGGCAGCGTGAAGTAGTCGTAGGAGTCGAGGGCGTAGCCGCCGAACGCGCCGGCGAAGGCGCGCCGGCCGCGCGGTCCGAGGGCGCGCAGCCAGGTCAGAGCCCCGTCGTCGGGGGTGTGTCCGGTCGTCGCGCGCCGGTCTTCGGCGCTCGGGGCCCGCGGTGGAGTGGGTGTGCTCATGTGCACCTCGCTGAAGGAGGACGGAGGGTGCCTGGACTGAGCCGTGCCGTGCAGGAGCCGGTCGCCCCGCCGAGGACGGGGCGGTGCCGTGGAGCCGAAGGTAGAGGATCGTTGAACGATTCTTCAATACCCCCGTTGTCTCGTTCTCAGGTCTGCGATTGAATTCCGGGCATGGCAGAGCAGCTGGCGGGACTGGCCGACGACCGCGCCCTCCTGGGTCGCACGAGCACGGCCGAACGGGTGTCGGACATCCTCAGGAGCCGAATCGCCGAGGGCTACTTCCCGCCCGGGACGCGGCTGGCCGAGGACAGCATCGGCGGAGCGCTCGGCGTCTCCCGCAACACCCTGCGCGAGGCGTTCCGGCTGCTCACCCACGAGCGTCTGCTCGTCCACGAGCTGAACCGGGGCGTGTTCGTGCGGGTCCTGACGGTGGAGGACGTCGAGGACATCTACCGCACCCGCGCCCTCGTCGAGTGCGCCGTCGTGCGGGGGCTCGGGGAGCCGCCCCACGCGCTGGAGGCCCTGCGGGCGAGCGTCACCGAAGGGCAGCTGGCCGCCGCCGGCAACGACTGGAAGGCGCTGGGCACCGCGAACATCCACTTCCACCGCGAACTGGTCGCCCTGGCCGCGAGCGCGCGCACCGACGAGCTCATGCGCAGCGTCTTCGCCGAACTGCGTCTGGCCTTCCATCTCGTCGACGAGCCGCGCCGACTGCACGAGCCGTACCTCCAGCGCAACCGGCAGATCCTCCAGGCCCTCGAATCCGGCGACAAGGCGGGCGCCGAGCGGCTGCTCACCGTCTACCTCGAGGACTCCCTGGAAAGGGTGGTCGACGCCTACCGGCGAAGGGTGGGGGAGGACCCCGCCCCGTAGGGCACGATGGAGCGCGGGGCAGGCTCCCGGCGGCGGACGTCACGCCCCGGTCCGCCCGGTCCTCCCGTCCGGCCGCCGGAGGCGATCCGCGCCGTTTGGGTCGATGTCAGACCGAGGACCTAGTCTGTGCACCGTGACTTCGCCTGCTTCGACGGACCGTGTTCCGCCCCAGCTCAGCGCGGGGCCGCGCCCCGCCCAGGGCCCGGCCGCCGACGAGGGGCTGGCGCGGCGGCTGCGCGCGCTCGCCTGCACGGCGCCGATCCACGACCTCGACGCGCGCAAGGCCAACCTGGCCGGTGAGTACTCGGTCTACGGCATGGCGGAGATCGCCCTGGCCGCCATCGACCTCGTCACGCTCAACATGGACTTCGACACCGGCGCCGACCACGACCAGATAGTGGCCCGGCTGCTGCCCCGCATCGCCGCGCAGGCCCCGCGACGCCCCGTCGCCGAGCACGAACGCGTGGCCCGCTGGGTCCTGGAGAACCTGATCAACGTCGGCAGCGTCGACCGCGGCTTCCGCGCCGCCTACGGCATGTTCGCGCCGGACGGCACCTATGTGCGCCGCGACTACGACTTCAAGCTGATCGAGGAGGTCCCCGGCTACGGGGGAGCGGTCTACCTGCGCACCACCGACGAAGCCGTCAACGTGCTCGTCGGCGCCCTCGACACGGACGTCACCAGCGCCCAGATCGCCGCCGAGGTGAAGCTGGAGGTGCTCATCCGCCGCGGTCGCCTCGCCGACGCCCAGCTCGCCGCCGAACAGGCCCGTTACCGCACGGTGCAGTACTCCGAGACGCTCCGCCGGGCCCTGGAGGCCACCCGCCGCAACGTGCGGGCGGTGGACTGGCTCAACGCGGTCCCCGACATGATCGCCGAGGCCCTGGACCACGTGGCCGACCGCTACCGCCACGAGAACGCCATCCTCACCAACATCCGCAAGGCACGCGACGAGATCGAGGACGCGGAGAACAAGCGCCGGGCCGCCGAGCTCGTCGACATCGTCAAGGACTGCATCCGCCGCCACACCCAGCTCCAGTCCCGGCTGCTGGAGGCCGGCCCGCTGTTCCGCGCGGAGCAGGACCGGCAGGCGTTCGCCGCCCCCATGACGTCGTCGGGGACGGACCTCTACGGACACCTCGTCGCCCCCGTGCTGCCGCTGCCGGTGGAACAGGCCGTCCGGGTCACCGACGCGTTCTTCGCGCACGGCACCGGGCTGCGCACCCCGGTGTCCGTGCGCATGGGCGACCTCGTCGACCTCCTGCTGACCCCGCCGCTCGAGCGGGAGCACCTGGGGGCGGAGATGCCGGAGCCCGACCTCATCGCCACACCGGACGACAGCCGCTTCAGCGAGGAACAGCTCGCCGCGGCGACGGCACTGCTCGACCTGCCCGCGGACGCGCCGCGAAGGCTGTCCGGACTGCTGGCCCAGGCCCGCCGCACGGACCCGGACCTGCCCTACCTGGTGGCCCTGCTGGCGGTGCACGCGGCCAGTCCCGCCGTCGGCACCGCATACCGGCAGGGCGAGGAGAAGCTGCTGTTCGCCGTGGACGACGGGACGGAGCTGGACGACCCGGAGTTCGGCGGCGCCGACCTCATCGTCGGCACCGCCCTGCTGGACTCCGCCGGCATGGCGGCGGACCGCACGGAGGCGGCATGAGCCGGGCGGGGGACCGAATGACCGAACACGAGCACACGCACGGGCACGCGCACGCGTGCCGGACCAGCAAGGAGCCGAGGCCGTGACCGAGCACGTCGAGCGGAGCGAGCCCGAGACCGCCGCCGCACCGGCCTCCGCCGCCGTCACCCCGGCCGACGCCGCCGACGCGGCGCGGCTCGTCGCCTTCGGGCTGCAGCCCAGACTGCAGCCCGCGCGCGACCAGGAGTACGCCGACCTGCTGCGGCGCCACCGCGAGGACCCCGCCTTCGCGCGCCTCGCCGACGCCGTCGCCGCCGGCCTGGGGCTGATCGTGCTGGAGGTGTCCCCCCGCGCGGGCATGGCCGTCACCGCCGCCGAGGACTCGGTGTTCGCCGTGCGCATGGGCGACTACGCCCGCCGTGCCTCCGCCGACGGCGGCGACCGCTTCCTGCACGGCCTCGCCCACCTCTGCGTCGCCGCGATGGCCTTCCCCCGCCCCGAGGACCTCGCGGACGACGGCTACATCGGCCGGGTCAGCGTCAACGGGGTCGACTCCTTCGTGCGTCAGGCCTGTCACCGCCTCGAGCAGCGCGCACAGGAGCAGGGCGAGAACACCGACCCCGCGAGCGACGCGCCCGGACTGGAGGCCGCCTGGCGGATCTGGGCCAGACGCAGCTCCACCGGCGCCACCAAGGACGCCCGCCGGCTCGCCGGGTCGACGACCGGCATCGTCGCCAAGGCCGTCGCCTTCCTCACCGACTCCGGCTTCCTCCAGCGGACCGGCGACGACAACGGCGGCACCTACCGCACCACGGCCCGCTACCAGCTCCAGGTGCGCGACATGGCCGCCGGCGCCGCCATGGCCGAACTGCTCGAGCTGGGCGTCGTCCCCGTCACCGACGGAACACCGACCCTGCTGCCCGCCGAGGAGAGCGACGACCTGGAGCTGGTGGCCGACGCGGGCCTCCCGTTCCACTCCTAGCCCTCCTGCCGCGCCCCGGCGCACCCCCCCCCACTGATCCGCCGATCTGCCAAGACTTACGAGAGTCCGCCATGTACGAGCTGTCCCGGGTCCGCCTCTACTCCATCGGTCCCGCCGGTGCGCGCTACGCCGACACCGTGCTTGACCTGCGGGGCGTCGGCGACGTCGTGCCCGACCCCGCACCCACCCAGGCGGAGTTCTTCGCGGACGAGCCCGTCGGCCCGCCGCGCCGGCCCGCGCCCGCCGGCGTGCTCTTCCTGGAGAACGGCGGCGGCAAGTCCGTCCTGCTCAAGCTGATCTTCTCGGTCATGCTCCCGGGTCACCGCAACACCCTCGGCGGGGCCAGCTCCGGCGTGCTGCGCAAGTTCCTGCTCGCCGACGACTGCGGACACGTGGCGCTGGAATGGCAGCACGTGCTCACCGGCGAGTGCGTGGTGGTCGGCAAGGCCAGCGAGTGGCGCGGCCGTCAGGTCTCCAACGACCCGCGCAAGTTCGCCGAAGCCTGGTACTCCTTCCGGCCGGGGCCAGGGCTGAGCCTGGACAACCTGCCCGTCGCCGAGTCCACGGCCGTGCGCCCGCCCGTCGAGGGCGCCTCCGGCGCGCGCGGGCGCCGGCGCACCATGAAGGGCTTCCGGGACGCCATCACCGAGGCGGGCAAGGCGTACCCGCACCTGGAGGTGCACTGGGAGGAGATCCACGACCGCTGGATCGAGCACCTCGGCGACCTCGGGCTCGACCCCGAACTCTTCCGCTACCAGCGCGAGATGAACGCCGACGAGGGCGAGGCCGCCGGCCTCTTCGCGGTCAAGAAGGACTCCGACTTCACCGACCTGCTGCTGCGCGCCGTCACCGACACCCGTGACACCGACGGGCTCGCCGACCTGGTCAGCGGATTCGGCAACAAGCTCGGCCGGCGCGCCGAACTCATCGCCGAACGGGACTTCACCGCCGGGTCCGTGGACCTGCTGGGCCGCATCGTCGAAGCCGCCGAGACGCGGTCCCGCGCGCGGGACGTCCACGCCGGGGCCGAACGACGCACCCGCGCACTGGCCCGCCGGCTCTCCGCGCGGGGGCTTCAGGAGAAGCAGCGGGCCGGCGACCTCGCCCAGCGGGTCACGGCGGCCGCCTACGCCGTCACCCACTCCGAGGGCGCACGCGGACGCAGCGCCCTGATCGCGGCCGAACTGGCCTACCGGAACGCCTCGTTGGCGCTGTCGGCCGCCGAGAAGTCGGCCGCCGCGCAGAAGCGGGAACTCGCCGACGCCCGCACCCTGCACGCCGCCTGGCTGGCCGCCGAAGCCGTGCTGCGCCACCGCACCGCCGCCGACCGCACCGCGCGCGTGTCCGCCGCCATCCAGGAGGCCGAACGCGACGCCGCCCCGGCCCTCGCCGCTCGCGCCAGGGCCGCCGTCGACCTGGTACGCGCCCTGCACGCGGCCGCCGAGAGCGCCGAGAGCCTGGCCAACGAGGAGGAGGAGCGCTCGGCCGCCCTCCAGGAGGTCGGCGAAGCGGCCCACCGGGACGCCACGTCCGCCGCCACCGACGCCCAGCGCGCCCGCAGCGAGGTCGGCCATCTGCGCCAGCGTCTCGCCGAGGTCGAGCAGGAGACCGCCGAAGCCGTCCGCGCGGGCTGGCTCGACGACAGCGCGCCCGACGCCGACCCCGCCCGTGCCGCGCTCGCCGCCAGCGACGCCGAGAAGACGGCCGTCGCCGCCTGGGACACCGCGAGGGAAGCCTCCCGCCGAGCTGGCGAGCACGCGCGCGAGGCCGCCTCGGCCGAGTCCCGCGCCGAACTCACCGCGGCCCGCGCCGCCGACGCCGCCACCGCCGCCCAGCGCTCCTACGACGCCGAGCGACGGCTCGCCGACTCCCTGGCCGGCGAGGAGCGGCTCGCCGAACTGCTGGGGCTCACGGGCAACCGGGTGCGCCGCCAGATCCCGCAGCCCCGGCAGGACGGCGAGTCCCCCGACGGCTCCCTGCTGAGCCCCGAGGACCTGGACCGCTGCGCGGACGAACTGCGCGAACTCCTCGACGACGCGGTCTCCTCCGCCGAGCGGCAGCTGTTCGAGCTGCGCACGGCCGCGGCCGACGACGCCCGCATCCTCGGCGCGCTGGGCGACGGGGGACTGCTGCCGCCCGGTCCGGACGTGCTGGCCACCGTCGAGTTCCTCGGCGAGCACGGCATCCCCGCGCTGCCCGGCTGGCGCTACCTCGCCCAGGCCGTCGCGCCGGCCGACCACGCGCGCGTCCTCGCCGCCCGCCCCGAACTGGTCGACGGCGTGATCATCACCGACCCCGGCTCCCACGCCCGCGCGCGGGAGGCACTCGGCGAGGCCGCGCTGCTGCCGCGCTCGGCCGTCGCCGTCGGCACCGCGGCCGCCCTGCTCGCGCCCACGCCGCCGACCGGCTCGGACAGCGGCGACGTCTTCCTCGTCCCCCCGAACCCGGCCATGCACGACGAGCACGCCGCCGACGAGGAGCGCCGGACGCTGCGGGCGCGGGCGACCGAGCGCGACGAGGACATCCGCCGGCTCGCGGCCCGGCTCGGCAAGGACCGGGAACTGGCGGCACGGCTCGCGTCCTGGCGCACCGGCTGTCCGGCCGGGCGGCTCACCGAGCTGTCACGGACCGCGGGGGAGGCCCGCGCGTTCGCCGAGGAGTCCGAGGCCGAGCTGGCCGAGGCGCGGACCGTGCGCGCGGAGGCCGACGAGACCGCCGCCGAGGCGGCCCAGGCCCGCGACGAACGCCAGGAGGCCGCACAGAGGGCCCGGCGCGCCGCCGACGCGCTCGCCGGGCTCGCCTTCCGGCTGCGCGAGCGCGCCGGATGGCAGGTCAAGGTACGCGAACTCGCCGACGAGGCGGCGGAGTCGGAGGCCCGCGCCCAGGCCTGCCTGGAGCGCGCCCGTGCCGCCGACGAGGACCGGCGCGGCGCCCAGCGGGCCGCCGACGACGCCCGTCGCACCGCGCGGGCGCTGCGCGCCGAGCGCGCCGAGATCGCCGGCGCCCCCGACGACGTGCCCGCCGACGACGCGAACGCCCCGGGCGCTTCCCTGCCGGCCCTGCGCGAGGCCTACCGGGCCGCCTCCCAGCTGTACGAGAAGGTGGGCGTCGGCGCCGACCTGCGGGCCGAGCAGGCCCGCGCGGAGAGCGACGAGAGCGCGGCCCGCGCCGAACTGGACCGGCTCAGCAACAAGGTCCGCACCCGCGCCGAGCAGCTGCTCCAGTCGCCGGACGGCTCCGACGGGCCGTCCCGCCAGGCCGCCTCCGCGCGCGCGGAGGAGCTGGTGCAGCTCCTGGAGACGCGCGTGTCCACCGCGAGCGAGCAGCTCGGTCGCCTGCGCGGCGAGGCGGAGCGGCACGCGCCCGAGGACGGCGCGGCGCACACCGACCTCGCCGAGGAGCTCCAGCCGCGCGACGCCGAGCACGCACAGGCGCTGCTGCGCACCGCGACCTCCGAACTCGCCTCCCGCACCGAGGCTCTGGACAGCGCCCGCGCGGCGCACGCCGAACTCCTGGCCGCCCACCGCGCCGCCGAGGACGCGGGCGGCGGGTTCGACGAGATCGCCGCCATGCTGCGCGACCTGCTGCGCGAACACACCCCGGACGAGGAGCAGGAGGAGACCGAGCCCTACCCCGGCTCCCTGGAGGAGGCGCGCCATGCGGCCGCCGAGGCCCGTCGCTCCCTGCGCGGCTGCGCCGCCGACCTGTCCGCCGCCGACTCCGCCGTCCGCGAGGCGAGCGACGTCCTCGTCCGGCACGCCAACTCCACCCGCTACGAGCAGGTGCGCACCCCCGCCCGCCAGCAGATCCGTGAGCTGCCCGCCGCCGCGCTGCCCGAGCACGCCAAGAGGTGGGCGGACGCCTTCGCGCCCCGGCTGCGCGTCCTCACGGACGAGTTGGAGCAACTGGAGCGCAACAGGGACTCGATCGTGGACCGGCTGCGCGGGCTCGTGGAGTCCGCCCTCGCCACCCTGCGCTCGGCCCAGCGGCTCTCCCGGCTGCCCGAGGGGCTCGGCGAGTGGTCCGGCCAGGAGTTCCTGCGCATCCGCTTCGAGGAGCCCGACCAGGCCACCCTCATCGAACGGCTCGGCGAGGTCATCGACGAGGCGACCCGGGCGGCCGTCAAGAAGAACTCCGACCTGCGACGTGACGGAATGTCGCTGCTGCTGCGCGGGGTCGGCGCGGCGCTCCAGCCCAAGGGCGTCGCCGTCGAGATCCTCAAGCCGGACGCCGTGCTGCGCGCCGAGCGCGTCCCCGTCGGTCAGATGGGCGACGTGTTCTCCGGCGGTCAGCTGCTCACCGCCGCCATCGCCCTGTACTGCACGATGGCAGCCCTGAGGAGCAACGACCGGGGCCGGGACAAGCACCGCCACGCCGGCACGCTGTTCCTCGACAACCCCATCGGACGCGCCAACGCGACGTACCTGCTGGAACTCCAGCGTGCCGTGTCGAACGCCCTCGGCGTCCAACTGCTCTACACCACCGGCCTGTTCGACACGACGGCACTGGCGGAGTTCCCGCTGGTGATCCGCCTGCGCAACGACGCCGACCTCAGGGCGGGCCTGAAGTACATCAGCGTCGAGGAGCACCTGCGCCCCGGCCTGCCGCAGCAGGCTCCGGCCGCGGAGGGCGACGCGGCGCAGGTGCACAGCGAGATCACGGCGACGCGGATGTACAAGCGCCCCGTGCCGAACGCCGGCTGATCACGGCCCGTCCCGGACACCGCGGCCCGGGACGAGCCGCGTCGACGTCAGGAGTGGGAGAGCCGCCCGGCGCCGGCCTGCCGGCGTATCCGCTCCTGCCCGCGCGCGGCGATCCGTGCCTGCCGACGGACCCGGCGCCGCTCGCGCCGCAGCGAACGCGCCGTGCTGCTCGGCGTCGACACCACACCGTTGCGCTGGTTCCACACCTGCCGGGTCACCCACACGTCCAACGCGCCCCAGGTGGCCAGCACCGTGCTCACCACACTGCTGATCACCATGGGGAAGGCCAGCCAGGACCCGGCCATCGTGCACAGGAAGGCGACCATGGCCTGAATCAGCGTCACGGCGATGACCAGCACCGCGCGTACGGCCGCCGTGCGCACCGGATCGGGCATCCGGCGACGGCGCGCGGGTTCCTCGACCCACAGCGGCCGGTAGGCCGCACGCGCCGGCCGGGGGCCGCGTTCCGCGGGCGCGGGCCTCGGCGCGGCACGGACCTGCCCGGCCGCCGTCATGGCCCCGTCCGCGGCTCGGCCGCGATCCGGCGCCTCGGGTTCTCGCAGTGCCGTGCCGCCCGCCACTGTGCCGTTCTCGGGCGCCTCGCGCCGCTCCGCCGTGCCCATCACCGTGTCACTCCCCACCGCCAGCAGACCGCTCGCCTCCGGGTCGAAGACCCCGCTCCCCAGTGGCTGCCCGGCTTGCGCTGATTTACGCCGCCCAGGTGCGGCATGCGGCTCGTGTGGCCGGTTCCGCCCCCGATTCCCGATCAGTAGGACGCGTGACCAGCCCTGAAGATTCCCGCGTTGCGAAAAATTCTGGCCAACTCGTGGGCGCGGCCGGTCGGATCCAGCCGAACCCGGTGGACCGGATTCGAGGAGGCAATCTCCCACAATGGCCGGACAACACGCCATGTCTCGCCCTCGGTCGGGAAGTTCGCCTTCCGGACGGCTCTTCGAGATATCTGCGCGTCGGTAGTAGGCTCGCGCCGTTTGTTGACGCACATGTGTACCCCCTGCCGGTGGGGGTCCGAGCAGGGGGAGGCCATGCGCTTTCGCGGGAAGTCGATCCGCCGGAAGATCGTGGCGCTGCTTCTCGTGCCGCTGGTTTCCCTGACGGCGATCTGGGGTTTCGCCACGGTACTCACGGGGCGTGAGGCGAGCCGCCTGTTCACCGTGTCGTCCCTCGTCGAAAAGGTCGGCTACCCCATCGAGGACACGGTCCGCGTCGTTCAGCAGGAACGACGCCAGGCCCTCGTCTTCCTCGCCGACCCGCGCGCCGCCGACGCGCTGTCCGCCCTGCGCCGCACCCGGACCGCCACCGACGACGCCCTGGCCGAGATCCGCGGCAACGCCCGCGACCCCGACGTGCGCGAGGTCCTGGACCAGGACGACAGCGAGGGCCTCACCGCCGTGCTCGACGCCTTCGCCGGCATCGACGACCTGCGCCGCAGCGTCGAGGAGCGCACCGTCACCCGGGCCCAGGCCCTCGGCCTCTACACCCAGCTGATCGACCCCTGTTACTCCCTGCTGGTCAAGCTGGACGTGGTCGACAGCGTCGAGATGGACAAGCAGTACCGGGCGCTCGTCAGCGTCGCCCACGCGCGGGAACTCCTCTCCCAGGAGGACGCCCTTCTCGGCTCCGCCCTGGTCGTGGGCCGGCTCACCCGCCAGGAGATCCGCGAGGTCTCCGACCTCCAGGCCCAGCGGGAGGTGGTCTACGACATCAGCCTCGTCCAGCTGCCCACCGGGGAGCGCGAACGCTACGAGAGCTTCTGGAAGAACGCGACCACCGCCCCGCTGCGCACGGTCGAACAGGCCGTGGTCCGCGCCACGCCCGGCGACCCGCCCCGCGGAGTCAGCGCCAAGAACTGGGACACCGCGGCAGGCAGCGTCCTGGACGAGCTCGGCGCGCTGGACGAGCAGGCCAACGACCGCTACCAGGACCGGGTCCGCCCGGTGGCGACCGAGGTCATCGTCAAGGCCGTCGTCGCCGGCGTCTTCGGGCTGGTCGCCCTGCTCGTCTCCCTCGTGCTGTCCGTGCGCATCGGCCGGGGTCTCATCCGCGACCTGCGCCAGCTCAGGGTGGAGGCCCACGAGGCGTCCGGGGTGCGGCTGCCCAGCGTGATGCGCAGGCTGTCCGCGGGCGAACAGGTCGACGTCGAGACCGAGGTGCCGCGCCTGGAGTACGACAAGAACGAGATGGGCGAGGTGGGCCAGGCCCTCAACACCCTTCAGCGCGCCGCCGTCGAAGCGGCCGTCAAACAGGCCGAACTGCGCTCCGGCGTCTCCGAGGTCTTCGTCAACCTCGCCCGGCGCAGCCAGGTGCTGCTGCACAAGCAGCTCACCCTGCTCGACACCATGGAACGCCGCACCGAGGACACCGAAGAGCTCGCCGACCTCTTCCGCCTCGACCACCTCACGACCCGCATGCGACGCCACGCCGAGGGGCTGGTGATCCTGTCGGGCGCCGCGCCCTCCCGGCAGTGGCGCAAGCCCGTGCAGCTCATGGACATCGTGCGCGCCGCCGTCGCCGAGGTCGAGGACTACGAACGCATCGAGGTCCGTCGGCTGCCCCGCCTGGCCGCCACCGGCCCGGCCGTCGCCGACCTCACCCACCTGGTGGCCGAACTCCTGGAGAACGCAACGGTGTTCTCCCCGCCGCACACCGCGGTCCAGGTGTACGGCGACCGTGTGGCCAACGGCTTCACCCTCGAGATCCACGACCGCGGCCTCGGCATGGCGCCCGAAGCCCTCCTGGAGGCCAATCTCCGGCTCGCCGAGACGCCGGAGTTCGAGCTGTCCGACACCGACCGCCTCGGGCTGTTCGTGGTGAGCCGGCTCGCCCAGCGGCAGAACGTCCGCGTCTCCCTCCAGCCCTCGCCGTACGGCGGCACGACCGCCGTCGTCTTCATCCCCGACGCCCTGCTGACCGACGACGTCCCCGACACCAACGGCATCGGCTTCCGCCTCGACCGCCCCCGGCCGCCGAAGGAGACCGAGCCGGCGGAGAACCGCAGGTCCGCGCCGGCCTCGGCCTCCGCGCCGCTGCCGGGAGTGACCGCCTCGCTGCTCGACGGACCGGTCGAACTCGAGGCCCCCGTCGGCCTGGGCGCCCTCGGCGAGTTCCAGGTTCCCCTCGCCGAGGACGACGACGACCAGGGTGTCCTGTTCCGCCCCCGCCGTTCCCTCACCGACCCCGACGCGGCGGGCGGCGACGCGGTCGACCCGCACCGCAGGCCGCCCGTCGGACCGGTCGAACCCGCCGGGCCCGTCGCCGACGGCCCCGGCGCACCCGTGCCGCTGCTCCCCGGGCGCCGTACGCCCAAGCTGGTCAGCTCGCACGGGCGCCCGGTCGCCGACCAGCGGCCCGCGCGCGCGGAGACGGATCCGGAGCTCCCGGGCAGGCCCGGCCCGCGCCGCGTCGACGACGGCAAGCCCGCGCCTCTGCCGTCCCGGCGGCGCGGAACGGCCGCCCGGATTCCGCACGGCGGCCCCGACGAGGGCCTCCCCGGGCAGGAACACGCCGGCCGCGGCACGCAGGATTCGTCCGCGCGCACCGCCCTTCCCCGACGCGCACGGCAGACCGCCGCCCTGTCCGAGGGCCCGGACGGCGAGACCGGTCGGCGCGGGGACGCGGGCCGGGATTCCGGCTCCGACACGGGAGCGCTGCCGCGGCGCGTGCGTCAGGCGAACCTGGCCCCGCAGCTGCGGCAGGGCCCGGCCCCGCGCGCGGAGGACCGCGCCGACCCGCCGGACCGGGACGCCGACGAGGTACGCAGCCGCATGGCCTCGCTCCAGCGAGGCTGGCAGCGCGGCCGCGTCGAGAACGCCGCGGGCGACGACGCCCACAGCGGCACAGCACCACAAGGAACGACAAAGGGGGACGGTCGATGACCGCACCGAAGACGACCGGCCACAGCAGCATCAACGGCGAGCTGAACTGGCTCCTCGACGAACTCGTCGAACGCGTCGCCAGCATCCGCAAGGCCGTCGTCCTCTCCGGCGACGGTCTGCCGACAGGCGTGTCGAGGGACCTGACCCGCGAGGACGGCGAGCATCTCGCCGCCGTCGCGTCGGGGTTCCACAGCCTCGCCAAGGGCGTCGGCCGCCACTTCGAGGCCGGCAGCGTCCGCCAGACCGTCGTCGAGCTCGACGACGCGTTCCTGTTCGTCACCGCCGCCGGTGACGGCAGCTGCCTCGCCGTGCTCTCGGACGCCGACTCGGACGTGGGTCTCGTGGCGTACGAGATGACGCTGCTGGTCAAGCGGGTCGGCGTACATCTGGGCACCGCCCCGCGCACCGATCTGCCCTCCGGCGGGTAGTGGGATGGCATGAGCACAGTCGGTCAGGGAAGCAGTCACTGGTTCGACGACGAGGCCGGGCCGGTCGTCCGTCCGTACGCCATGACGCGCGGCCGTACCACCAGTGCGGTCCAGCATCGTCTCGACCTGATCGCGGTCGTCGTCGCGGAGCCGCACGCGGACGACGCGGAAGCCGACTCCTCGCTGTCGCCCGAGCACGTGGACATCGCGGCACTGTGCCGGGACGCGCCGCAGTCCGTCGCCGAGCTCGCCGCCGAACTCAACCTGCCCATCGGGGTGGTGCGGGTCCTGGTCGGCGACCTCGTGGACGCGCAGTTCGTCCATGTGAACAGGCCGGTCCCGCCGGCCGAACTCCCGGACGAGAGCATTCTGCGTGACGTGATCAGCGGCCTCCGGGCCCTGTGAGCACCGCGGACGAGGCGAGGGCCCGCTCCCGGGGCCTCGCCGTCGTCCGCCGTTCGGGACGGCAGGCCGCGGGGCCACCCGCCGCGGGAACCCGAGAGGGGCTCCCGACGGGCGGCGGCCGGGGACTCCGGCCCCGCGGCGCCGTCTCCGCGAAACGCCCGAGCCGGCCGCCCAGCCACCGATCCACCAAGTCACCGAACCATTCAGCAATCAAGCCATCAAGCCATCGAGCAGGAGAGAGATCGATGATCTTCGGGCGTTCTGAGCGCGGCAAGCCCCCGGTCGAGCCCGTCACGCTCAAGATCCTGGTGGCCGGCGGCTTCGGCGTGGGCAAGACGACCCTCGTCGGCGCCGTCAGCGAGATCAAGCCGCTGCGTACCGAGGAGTACCTCACCGAGGCCGGTCGTCCCGTGGACGACACCACCGGCGTCGAGGGCAAGCACACCACCACCGTCGCCATGGACTTCGGGCGCATCACCCTGCGTGAGGACCTGGTGCTGTACCTGTTCGGGACGCCCGGCCAGGAACGGTTCTGGTTCATGTGGGACGAGCTCTCCGAGGGTGCGCTCGGCGCCGTCGTGCTCGCCGACACCCGCCGACTGGAAGACTGCTTCGCCGCCGTCGACTACTTCGAGCGGCGCTCCATACCGTTCCTCATCGCCGTCAACTGCTTCGAGGGGGCGGTGCACTACCCCGAGGAGGACGTGCGCGGGGCGCTCGACCTCGACGACGACGTACCGGTCGTCCTGTGCGACGCCCGCGACCGGAGATCGGTCCGGGACGTCCTCGTGGGCGTCGTCCAGCATGCGATGGACTACGGGACCGAACGCCGAGAGCCCGTCACCACCTAGCCGCGTCCCGACGAGCCCGCCCCGCCCGGACGGACGGAGCCGACGCGGCCCGGGGCCCGCCGACGACAGGACGGGCCCCGGGCCGCGGTCGAGGTCTCACCGCACCGCCACCACCGCCGAACCATGGCCGAACAGGCCCTGGTTGGCCGTGACGGCCACGCGCGCGTCCGGGACCTGACGATCGCCCGCCTGCCCCCGCAACTGCCGGGTGACCTCGCAGACCTGAGCGATGGCCTGGGCGGGAACCGCCTCCCCGAAGGAGGCGAGGCCACCGCTCGTGTTCACCGGTATGCGACCGCCCGGCGCGGTCACGCCCTCCCGCAGCAGTTTGACGGCCTCGCCCTCGCCGCACAGGCCCAGGTCCTCGTACCACTGCAGTTCCAGAGCCGTGGACAGGTCGTAGACCTCGGCGAGCGACAGGTCCTCGGGGCCGAGGCCCGCCTCCTCGTACGCCGCCCGGGCGATCGACGCCCGGAACGGCTCGGCCTCCGGTTCGGCCCCCGAGGCGGAATCGGTCGCGATGTCCGGCAGGTCGAGGACGGTGCAGGGGTAGCGGGGGGTCACGGTGGACACCGCCCTGATCCGCACCGGATCCGCCGCACCGTGCCTACGGGCGAACTCCATGCTGGACAGCACCAGGGCCGCACCGCCGTCGGAGGTGGCGCAGATGTCCAGCAGCCGCAGCGGATCGGCCACGACGGCGGAGGCGGCGACCTCCTCCGGGGTCACCCGCCTGCGGTAACGCGCGTACGGGTTCAGTGCGCCCATGGCCGCGTTCTTCACCTTGACCTGCGCGAAGTCCTCCAGGGTGTCCCCGTGCACCGCCATGCGCCGACGCGCGTACAGCCCGAAGTACGCCGGGTTGGTCGCGCCGAGCGCGCGGAACCGCAGCCAGTCGGGATCGTCCGGCCGGTCGCCTCCCGCCGGCCGGAAGAAGCCCTTGGGCGCCGCGTCGGCCCCCACCACCAGCACCACGTCCGCCCGGCCCGCGAGGATCTGGGACCGGGCCGCGTCGATCGCCTGCGCCCCCGAGGCGCACGCCGCGTACACGCTCGTCACCCGTGCACCCTGCCACCCCAGCGCCTTCGCGAACGTCGCCCCGGCCACGTGGCCCGGATACCCGCCGCGCACCGTGTCCGCGCCGACGATCGCATCGACGTCCCGCCAGGCGACGCGCGCGTCCGCCAGAGCCGCGCGCGCGGCCTTCACCCCGTACTCGACGAAGCCGCGCCCCCACTTGCCCCACGGATGCATCCCCGCCCCGAGCACCGCCACCTCCGTCGTCATCCCGCCACCCCTGTCGGCCGCCATCGCCAGATGGTCCAGGTCGTCTCCGCGTCCTCGTTGAGCACGCCCGGGACGACCTCCATCTCCATGCCCACCGTCAGATCGGCGGCGGTGATCCCGGGAACCGCCTGTCCCAGCACCACGATCCGCTCGGACTCCAGCTCCACAGCGATCAACGCGTACGGCTCCCACGGAAGTTCCGGATCCGTCACATAGGGTGACGGAGGACGGTACCGGCTGTCCGTGTACGACCACACCCGTCCGCGACGGGAGAGCGGCACCTCCTCGAGGTCACCGCTCTGGCAGTCCGGATTGCGACAGTAGGCGTCCTCGCGGGGGAAGAAGACCGCGCGGCAGTGCGAGCAACGCGTGCCGAGCAGCGTGAAGTCGTCTCCCTCCCCGGTGAACCATCCGGCGACGACAGGTATGCGTGCACGCGACAAGGGCCCTCCCCGGACTCGTCATCTGACGACTCATCAGAAGTGTGGCACGGCCCGGAGCGAATGGGCAGGGAGCGGACACGACACGACCGTCCGCGGCGTCACGCGGCGTCACTCCCGCGCTCGACCGACCTGCTGTCGATCGCCGTCGGGCGACGAAGGGCGGGGCGGCCCCCTTCGGCCTACCGTCTAAGCCGCCTCACCGCCCTCCTTCGCCGCACCGCGCTGCGCCGCCGCCGTACGACGTCCTTCGCAAGATCGGATACGCTCCGCCGCGTGTCCGAAACTCTGCACTCCACTTCGAACTCCGCGTGCGGCTCCCACTGTTCGAGCTGCGGAGCGCCCTACGGGGAGGGCGCCACCGGCTGGCCCCGCACCTGCCGGGTCTGCTCCACCGTGGTCTACCGCAACCCGCTGCCGGTGGCCGTCGCCCTCCAGCCCGTGTACGACTCCAAGGGCACCGCCCTGGTCGTCATCACCCGAACCATCGCTCCCGCGCGTGGGCGCATCGCCCTGCCCGGCGGCTTCATCGACGACCGCGAGGACTGGCGGCAGGCCGTCGTCCGCGAACTCATGGAGGAGACCGGCATCGAAGCGGCGTCCCGCGACGTGCGGCTCGCCGACGCCATGAGCTCGCCCGACGGCCACCTCCTGCTGTTCGGGCTCCTGCCCGAGCGCCCCGCCGACCGGCTGCCGGCGTCGGCCGCCACCGACGAGACCGAGGGCTGGCTCCTGCTGCACCGGCCGGAGGAACTCGCCTTCCCGCTTCACACCGTCGCGGTGCGGGCGTTCTTCGAGGGCCGCTACATCTGACGTCACCCCTCGCCGAGCCCGCGAACGCGGACCGGGTGGGACGGCGTCCGCGGGCCGTCCTCACCCTCCCGCTCCACGACCACCCGCGAGCCCTCCCAGCGGGACACGTACCGCTCGGTCACCGGCTCCTCCCCGCCGTCGACGGCCTCGCGCACCACCAGGCCCCCGCCCGTCCGCCCCCGGACCGGCGCCCATACCTCCAGTTCCAGCCCGCCGCCGCCCCGCACCGGCAGGACGGCGCCCGCCCGCGCGAGCACCGGAACACGCGACAACGGGGCCTCCACCACCACCCGGCCCGGTCCCTCGTACGCCCGGCCCGTAGCCGTGTCGTACCAGCGCCCCCGCGGAAGCCGCACCGCACGCCGGTCGGCGCCCGGCTCCAGCACGGGCGCCACCAGCAGGTGCTCGCCCAGCAGGAAGACGTCCTCACAGTCCCGCAGGGTCCGGTTGCGAGGCGACCCCCACCACACCGGACGCACCATCGGAGCGCCCGTACGGCTCGCCAGATGCGCCAGCGTCACGAAGTACGGCATCAGCCGGCGACGCTCGACGAGCGCCCCACGCGCGTGCTCCAGCACCTCGGCGCCGAACTCCCACGGCTCCTGAGCGCCCCCGCGTCCACGCGCGCGTGTGCGCAACAACGGCAGATAGGCCCCCAGCTGAAGCCGGCGCAGATACAGCTCGGGCGAGGGACCGCCGTCGAACCCGGCCACGTCCGGCCCCGAGAAGGGCACCCCGCACAAACCGAGGCCCACCACCAGGGACACCGACGCCCGCAGCCCCGGCCAGCCGGAATCGACGTCTCCGCACCAGGCGCCCCCGTACCGTTGCAGCCCCGCCCAGCCGGACCGGGAGACCACGAACGGACGCCGCTCCGGTTCCAGCCTCCTCAGCCCCTCGTACGCCGCCCGGGCCATGCACAGCCCGTACACGTTGTGCGCCTCGCGGTGATCCCCGCCCCGCCCCTCCAGGGAGTGCCGGGATGACCGGGGCAGGGTCGACTCCCCGAAGGCGGCGAAGGTCGTCGGCTCGTCCCTGTCGTGCCAGAAGCCGGTGAAGCCCTGCTCGATCCGCTCGGCGTGCAGATCACCCCACCACCGCCGCACACGCGCGTGCGTGAAATCCGGGAACACCGTCTCCCCGGGCCGCCCCACGCCCTCGACGAGCCGCCCCGACGCGTCGCGCACGAAGGCGTCCTCCGCGACCCCGCCGTCGAACACGGCAGTGCCCGGCACGGCCTTGACCGCCGGGTCCATGACCGACACCAGCTGCGTCCCCTCCCGCCGCAGCTCCTCGGCCAGCACCGACAGCTTGGGGAAACGGTCCTGATCCACAGTGAAGACCCGGTGCTCGTCGTAGTGGTCGACGTCCAGGTGGACCGCGTCCAACGGCAGACCGTGCTCCCGGTAACCCTCGACGAGCCGGCGGACCTCCTGCTCACCGGCGAAGCCCTGCCGCAGGTGATGGTGGCCGAACGCCCACGCAGGCGGCACCGCCGGCCCCCCGGTGAGCGAGGCCCAGGTGAGAAGCACACGCGCGGGCGTGCCCGCCATCACCCAGCACCGCAACGGCCCGCCGTCCATCCGCACCTCGCACGCCCCCGGCCGGTCGTGCCCGGACCCCGCGCCCTCCTCGCCCTCCCGCAGCACGACCGTGCCGTCCCACGACGTGTCGTGGAACACCAGGTGCGACCCCGCGTCCGCCACCACCAGCTGCACCGGCATCGTCAGATGAAGCGGATCGTGTCCGGCGCCGACCTCCCGCCCGGGATCGGTGTTCCACAGCCGGTACGCGCCGTCGCGCAGCCGCGGCCCCGACGCACGGCCGCCGAGGCCGAAGAACCGCGCGTCCGCCGCCACCTCCGAGCGCTGCATCCACCGCGCCGGGCCGCCCGCCTCCCGCTCCCACCACCGGGGCGGCAGATCACGGCGCAGCACGACGCCTCCCGGTGTGCACACCTCGACGGCCCCGTGCCGGGAGACCACGACCGTCACCCGCTCCGCCACCACCCGCCAGCCGCCGTCCTTGTCCGGCTCCAGCACCACGCGCGCGTCCGGCCCGGGACAGGGACCGGCCAGCGCGTACGACGGCTCCGGCTCCGCCCCGTCCCACCCCCAGAACACGGCCCCGCTCGCGGTCACGCGGACCGTCAGCTCCGAACGGCTGAACCGGAGCGTCCCCCCACCGGGCCCCGGCCGGGCCTCCTGGAGCGGACCGGGCACCCGCGCGCGCTCCGGCCCCCGCGCCGCCAGGCCCGCCGCGTCGGCGCGCCTCCTGCGCCATGACGCCCGCACGGTGCGCAACCCTTTGGCAGCCCCCGCCGAACCGACCGCCTTCATCGAACGCACCAGGTCACGACCGCTCATACTGCTCACCCTGTCACTGACCGCGGCACGCGCGCGGGTCGTTCAACTGCCGTTCACCTGTGGCGGGAGCACATCGTCACCCCACCGACTGTGGTGCGCCCGCCCTGGTGCAGAAGTCGATCACATGGCATCGTCCGTGTCAGCCGCGTCACGCGCACCACCCCTGCTCGTGCGCGGGCGACGCACACGACGCGCACAGTCCGGGAGCCGACTCATGCCCACCTCGAACCCCGAGCCGCTCTGGCGGCCAGATCCGCAGCGAACGGCCGAGGCCCAGGTCACCAAGTTCCAGACCTGGGCGGCCGAACACCACGGAGCCCCCTCCGAAGGCGGCTACCCGGCGCTGCACCGCTGGTCCGTCGACGAGCTGGAGACGTTCTGGAAGGCCGTCACGGAATGGTTCGACGTACGGTTCTCGACGCCGTACACGCGCGTGCTGGGCTCACGCACCATGCCCGGCGCCGAGTGGTTCCCCGGCGGGACGCTGAACTACGCCGAGCACGCGCTGCGAGCGGCCGCCACCCGACCGGACGAACCGGCCCTGCTGTACGTCGACGAGATCCACGAACCCAGCCCCGTGACCTGGTCCGAGCTGCGCCGCCAGGTCGGCGCGCTGGCCGGCGAACTGCGCGCGCTCGGCGTCCGCCCCGGCGACCGGGTCAGCGGATACCTTCCGAACATCCCCCAGGCGGTCGTCGCCCTCCTCGCCACGGCCGCCGTGGGCGGCGTGTGGACCTCCTGCGCCCCCGACTTCGGCGCCCGCAGCGTCCTCGACCGGTTCCAGCAGGTCGAACCCGTCGTCCTGTTCGCCGTCGACGGCTACCGCTACGGAGGCAAGGAACACGACCGGCGCGCGGTCGTCGCCGAACTCCGCGCCGAGCTCCCCACCCTGCGCGCCGTGGTCCACATCCCCCTCCTCGGCGCCGAGCCGCCCGAGGACGCCCTGGACTGGTCGGCGCTGACGGCCGCGGACGAGGAACCCGTCTTCGAACAGGTCCCCTTCGACCACCCGCTCTGGGTGCTCTACTCCTCCGGCACCACCGGCCTGCCCAAGGCCATCGTCCAGTCCCAGGGGGGCATCCTCGTCGAGCACCTCAAGCAGCTCGGCCTGCACTGCGACCTCGGACCCGCGGACCGCTTCTTCTGGTACACCTCGACCGGTTGGATGATGTGGAACTTCCTCGTCTCCGGCCTGCTGACCGGGACCACGATCGTTCTCTACGACGGCAGCCCCGGCCACCCCGACACCGGCGCGCAATGGCGCGTGGCCGAACGCACCGGCGCCACCCTCTACGGCACGTCGGCGGCGTACGTGATGGCCTGTCGCAAGGCGGAGGTGCACCCCTCGCGCGACTTCGACCTCTCCAGGGTCCGCTGCGTGGCCACCACGGGGTCTCCGCTCCCGCCCGACGGATTCCGCTGGCTGCACGACGAGGTCCGCGACGACCTGTGGATCGCCTCCGTCAGCGGGGGCACGGACGTGTGCTCCTGCTTCGCCGGAGCCGTCCCCACCCTCCCCGTCTACACCGGCGAGCTCCAGGCCCCCGGCCTCGGCACCGACCTTCAGGCCTGGGACCCCGAAGGCCGGCCCGTGACCGACGAGGTCGGCGAACTGGTCGTCACCAACCCCATGCCCTCGATGCCGGTCCGCTTCTGGAACGACCCGGACGGCAGCCGCTACCACGACAGCTACTTCGACACCTATCCCGGCGTGTGGCGGCACGGCGACTGGATCACCGTCACCTCACGCGGTTCCGTCGTCATCCACGGCCGCTCCGACTCCACGCTCAACCGCCAGGGCGTGCGCATGGGCTCGGCGGACATCTACGAGGTCGTCGAGCGCATCCCCGAGATCAAGGAATCCCTGGTCATCGGCATCGAGCAGGCCGACGGCGGGTACTGGATGCCGCTCTTCGTCCATCTCGCCCCGGGAGCGGTCCTGGACGAGGCGCTCCTGGACCGCATCAAGCGGGCCATCCGCGAGCAGCTGTCGCCACGCCACGTCCCCGACGAGGTCATCGAAGTGCCCGGCGTGCCGCACACCCTGACCGGCAAGCGCATCGAGGTCCCGGTCAAGCGTCTCCTCCAGGGCACCCCGCTGGAGAAGGCCGTCAACCCCGGCTCCATCGACGACCTCGACCTGCTGCACTTCTACGAGGACCTGGCCCGCAAGCGGTCCTGACCCCTGCCGGGCCGCCGTCCGAACACCGCGGCCGGTCCGGGCCTCGCCGGCACGACCGCGAGGCCCGGACCGGCCGCACTCACGCCTGTGAACAGCACTTTCCGTGCCGCACTGGGCAGCCGACGATCCACCCGACCCTCACTGTCAGTGCCGTCGATTACTGTGAGTGAGCATTGATCGACGTGCACACCAGGGGGACAACGTGGCAGACACCGACCAGCAGACCATGCGGCGCGTCCTGCGCCGGGAGATCGCCGGCACCATCGGCGTCCTCACCGACGAACACGACTTCCGCGCCATGCGCCGCTACCGCACCTTCCCGTTCGACGACCACGCCACCTACCTCCAGCAGGTCGAAGGCCTGCTGAGGACACGCGCCCTACAGGGCAGCCACACCACGCTGGCCCTCTTCGACCCGCAGGACTACGCCGCGTACTGCGCGGCCAAGGGCCTCGACGCCGACGACCCCGGCAACCGCACCCGTTTCACGGCCGAGCTCGCGACCACGGGCCCCACCGTCCCGTACGACGGCCAAGCCCTCGCCGACCTGCTGCCCGCCCTCGTCGACGAAGCCGTCCGACAGGCCACCTGGGAATACGCCGCCACCCTGCTCGCCCGCCTCGGCCCCTGCGCCACCTGCGGCGAGGACATCGGCCGAGCCGCCTTCACCCGCGCCTCCGACCTCCTCGCCCGCATCCTCGACAGCGCACCGCCGGGCGACCGGCATCTCGTCTGCAGCGTCACCGGGACACCCGAAACACTCCTCGCCGTCCTCCAGGCCGACGACGAGAGCGACGACACCGGCCCACCGTTCGACGACGCCGAGGCCCTGGAGTTCACCACCGTCCTCGCCCTCGGGCTCGCCACTCGGAGCCCCGGCGGACTGGTCATGCGCACCAGCGCCCCGGGCGCGCGCGACCAGGTCTACGGATGGCGCCTGCGCGGCGAAGGCCTCGAACCCCTGACCGCCGGCGAGGTCTTCGACGCCTACTGCACCGACGCCGAGTCCGGCGAACTCATCTCACCCGAGTCCGGCGTCGACTACTGCTTCCCACCGGACCTCGGTCCCCGCGCGCGGCCCCCCGGCCACACCCACTGACCGACCGGCGACGCCCGCCCACGACAGGGGCGCTCCACCCGAAGGCGGAGCGCCCCTGCTCACCGCGGGACAGCCGACCCGTTCCGGCTACTCCCCGGACAACACGGCCTGTGCCGCGTCGCGTGCCTCCTGCGCGCTGTCGCACGCACGCGCGGCGGCCGCGGCACGCTCGCACTGGGCCAGCGTGTACTTCGCCAGAGCGCTGCGCACGTACGGAATCGACGCCGACCCCATGGAAAGGGAGGTGACGCCCAGACCCGTCAGCACACACGCGAGCAGCGGGTCGGCCGCGGCCTCGCCGCACACCCCGCAGCTCTTGCCCTCGGCCCTGGCCGCCTCGGCGGACGCGGCGACGAGGTCGAGCAGCGCGGGCTGCCACGGATCCTGGAGCCGGGACACCGCCCCCACCTGCCGGTCCGCCGCGAACGTGTACTGCGCGAGGTCGTTCGTCCCCAGGGACAGGAACTCCACCTCCTGGAGGATCGAACGAGCCCGCAGCGCAGCCGACGGAATCTCGACCATCGCGCCGAACTTCGCCCGCAGCCCCGCGTCGCGACAGGCGTCCGCGAAGGCCTTGGCGTCGGTGCGGTCCGCCACCATGGGCGCCATGACCTCGAGGTGGACGGGCAGCCCCTCGGCAGCCTTCGCCAGCGCCGTCAGCTGCGTCCGCAGCACGTCGGGGTGGTCGAGCAGGGTCCGCAGCCCCCGCACACCCAGCGCCGGGTTGGGCTCGTCGGCCGGAGTCAGGAAGTCCAGCGGCTTGTCCGCCCCCGCGTCCAGCACCCGCACGACGACCCGACCCTCCGGGAACGCCTCGAGCACCTGCCGGTACGCCTCGACCTGCTTCTCCTCGGACGGCGCGTTCTTGCTGTCGTCGAGGAAGAGGAACTCGGTGCGGAACAGACCGACGCCCTCCGCCCCGGCGTCGAGGGCGGCCGGCACGTCGGCCGGTCCGCCGACGTTCGCCAGCAACGGCACCTTGTGACCGTCGGCGGTCGCCCCCGGCCCCGTCGAGGCGGCCAGCGCCGCCTTGCGCTCGGCGGCAGCGGCCTCGAGCCGGGCCTTCTTCTCGTCGCTCGGATTCACGTGGACGTCGCCCGTGCTGCCGTCGACGGCGATCATCGTGCCCTCCGCGAGCTCGCCCGCGCCCGGCAGAGCGACGACGGCCGGCACCCCGAGCGCCCGGGCGAGGATCGCACTGTGACTCGTCGGCCCGCCCTCCTCGGTCACGAAGCCGAGGACCAGCGTCGGGTCCAGCAGCGCCGTGTCGGCCGGGGCCAGGTCCCGGGCCACCAGCACGTACGGCTCGTCGCTGTCGGGCACACCGGGCATCGGAACGCCCAGCAGCCGGGCGACGATACGGTTGCGCACGTCGTCGAGGTCGGCCACCCGGCCCGCCAGGTACTCACCGGCGCCGGCCAGCAGTTCGCGGTAGGCGGCGAAGGCGTCGTACACGGCCCGCTCGGCCGTGCTGCCGACGGCGATCCGCCGGTCGACGTCGACCATCAGCTCGGGGTCCTGGGCCATCATGGCCTGCGCCTCGAGCACCGCCTGCGCCTCGCCCCCCGCCAGGTTGCCGCGCGCCGTCAGGTCGGCCGCCACCGCCTCCACGGCCTTGCGGGCGCGCCCCTGTTCGCGCCCCGCGTCCTGCGCCGGGTTCTGCTTGGCAGGCGGTTCGAGCACCGCCGTTCCCATGTGCCGAACCTCGCCGATCGCCACACCGTGGCTCACGCCGACGCCTCGCAGCGTTGTCTCCATCTCACCCGTCTCCCATAGTGCGGCGGCCCCTGCCGCCGCGGTGGTTGTCCTGCGTGCCGTCGACCGGGACGGCGTCGGCTTCACTGCCAGGAGAACAGAGCGTCGCCGGCCTTCACGTCGCCGCCCTCACGGAGACCGTCGAGCGCGTCGGCCGTGGCTTCCAGGGCGACGATCGGGCACACCGGGGACTTGCCGGCCGCTTCCACCGCACTCGGATCCCATCGCACGATGCCCTGCCCGCGCGTGACGGTGTCCCCCTTGTTCACGAGAAGCTCGAAGCCCTCGCCGTTGAGCTGGACGGTGTCGATCCCGAGGTGGGTGAGCACGCCGTGACCTTCGGAGTCGACGACCACGAAGGCGTGGGGGTGGAGGGAGACGATGACTCCGTCCACGGGCGCGATGGCTTCGGAGGGTTCGCGCACCGGGTCGATCGCCGTGCCCGGGCCGACCATGGCTCCGGAGAAGACGGGATCCGGCACCGCTGCCAGTCCGATGGCGCGTCCGGCAAGCGGGGACGTCACGGTGGTCATGGGAAGCCTCCCAGGGGTGGAGATGTATATGGGCCGTTACCGCTGGTCCAGGACGGCGCACTGTGCAGCAGGGTATGTCACATGAAGTACCGGTTCTGCACGAGAACAACCGATCCGTGGTCTAGACCACTACCCTAGTCGATTTGCAGCGGCTCTGCGGCCGCGTGTACAGTCGTACTCCTGCTCAAGGGGAGCGACGCGATCAAGCGCGCTCGTCGAGCAGCACCCAAACTGGTCAGATCCTAACTCTGGATCATCTTTCGCATGTCTGCGGAACGGTGGTCAGGAGGCCGGAAAGACCCTGATAGAGTTTGAAACGCAAGACCGAAGGGAAGCGCCCGGAGGAAAGCCCGAGAAGTTCGGGTGAGTACAAAGGAAGCGTCCGTTCCTTGAGAACTCAACAGCGTGCCAAAAATCAACGCCAGATATGTTGATACCCCGTCCCCGGCCGTGAAAGCCGAGGATGAGGTTCCTTTGAAATAAACACAGCGAGGACGCTGTGAACGGCCGGGCTCATTCCGCCTGGCTGTTCCGCTCTCGTGATGTGTGCACCGGCTGTATTAATTTACTGGCCGAGTAAACATTCACGGAGAGTTTGATCCTGGCTCAGGACGAACGCTGGCGGCGTGCTTAACACATGCAAGTCGAACGATGAACCACTTCGGTGGGGATTAGTGGCGAACGGGTGAGTAACACGTGGGCAATCTGCCCTTCACTCTGGGACAAGCCCTGGAAACGGGGTCTAATACCGGATACCACTTCCGCAGGCATCTGCGGGGGTTGAAAGCTCCGGCGGTGAAGGATGAGCCCGCGGCCTATCAGCTTGTTGGTGAGGTAATGGCTCACCAAGGCGACGACGGGTAGCCGGCCTGAGAGGGCGACCGGCCACACTGGGACTGAGACACGGCCCAGACTCCTACGGGAGGCAGCAGTGGGGAATATTGCACAATGGGCGAAAGCCTGATGCAGCGACGCCGCGTGAGGGATGACGGCCTTCGGGTTGTAAACCTCTTTCAGCAGGGAAGAAGCGAAAGTGACGGTACCTGCAGAAGAAGCGCCGGCTAACTACGTGCCAGCAGCCGCGGTAATACGTAGGGCGCAAGCGTTGTCCGGAATTATTGGGCGTAAAGAGCTCGTAGGCGGTCTGTCACGTCGGATGTGAAAGCCCGGGGCTTAACCCCGGGTCTGCATTCGATACGGGCAGACTAGAGTGTGGTAGGGGAGATCGGAATTCCTGGTGTAGCGGTGAAATGCGCAGATATCAGGAGGAACACCGGTGGCGAAGGCGGATCTCTGGGCCATTACTGACGCTGAGGAGCGAAAGCGTGGGGAGCGAACAGGATTAGATACCCTGGTAGTCCACGCCGTAAACGGTGGGAACTAGGTGTTGGCGACATTCCACGTCGTCGGTGCCGCAGCTAACGCATTAAGTTCCCCGCCTGGGGAGTACGGCCGCAAGGCTAAAACTCAAAGGAATTGACGGGGGCCCGCACAAGCAGCGGAGCATGTGGCTTAATTCGACGCAACGCGAAGAACCTTACCAAGGCTTGACATACACCGGAAACGGCCAGAGATGGTCGCCCCCTTGTGGTCGGTGTACAGGTGGTGCATGGCTGTCGTCAGCTCGTGTCGTGAGATGTTGGGTTAAGTCCCGCAACGAGCGCAACCCTTGTTCTGTGTTGCCAGCATGCCCTTCGGGGTGATGGGGACTCACAGGAGACTGCCGGGGTCAACTCGGAGGAAGGTGGGGACGACGTCAAGTCATCATGCCCCTTATGTCTTGGGCTGCACACGTGCTACAATGGCCGGTACAAAGAGCTGCGAAACCGTGAGGTGGAGCGAATCTCAAAAAGCCGGTCTCAGTTCGGATTGGGGTCTGCAACTCGACCCCATGAAGTCGGAGTTGCTAGTAATCGCAGATCAGCATTGCTGCGGTGAATACGTTCCCGGGCCTTGTACACACCGCCCGTCACGTCACGAAAGTCGGTAACACCCGAAGCCGGTGGCCCAACCCCTTGTGGGAGGGAGCTGTCGAAGGTGGGACTGGCGATTGGGACGAAGTCGTAACAAGGTAGCCGTACCGGAAGGTGCGGCTGGATCACCTCCTTTCTAAGGAGCACTTCTTACCGATCCCTTCGGGGTGAGGTCAGAGGCCAGTTCATCGGCGAACGTCCGATGCTGGTTGCTCATGGGTGGAACGTTGATTATTCGGCACTCTTGACTGTCTTCTCCTTCCAGTACTGTCCTTCGGGGCGTGGAACGAATGAGGGAAGCGGCGAGGGTGTCGGGCACGCTGTTGGGTGTCTGAGGGCACGGCCGCAAGGTCGTCCTTCTGATGCCGGCCCCAGTGAACTCGGATCGTAAGGATCCGGGGTGATGGGTGGCTGGTCGTTGTTTGAGAACTGCACAGTGGACGCGAGCATCTGTGGCCAAGTTTTTAAGGGCGCACGGTGGATGCCTTGGCACCAGGAACCGATGAAGGACGTGGGAGGCCACGATAGTCCCCGGGGAGTCGTCAACCAGGCTTTGATCCGGGGGTTTCCGAATGGGGAAACCCGGCAGTCGTCATGGGCTGTCACCCGCTGCTGAACACATAGGCAGTGTGGAGGGAACGCGGGGAAGTGAAACATCTCAGTACCCGCAGGAAGAGAAAACAACCGTGATTCCGGGAGTAGTGGCGAGCGAAACCGGATGAGGCCAAACCGTATGCGTGTGAGACCCGGCAGGGGTTGCGCATACGGGGTTGTGGGATCTCTCTTTTACGGTCTGCCGGCCGTGAGACGAGTCAGAAACCGTTGATGTAGGCGAAGGACATGCGAAAGGTCCGGCGTAGAGGGTAAGACCCCCGTAGTCGAAACGTCAACGGCTCGTTTGAGAGACACCCAAGTAGCACGGGGCCCGAGAAATCCCGTGTGAATCTGGCGGGACCACCCGCTAAGCCTAAATATTCCCTGGTGACCGATAGCGGATAGTACCGTGAGGGAATGGTGAAAAGTACCGCGGGAGCGGAGTGAAATAGTACCTGAAACCGTGTGCCTACAAGCCGTGGGAGCGTCGGACATCAAGCTTGCTTGGTGTCTCGTGACTGCGTGCCTTTTGAAGAATGAGCCTGCGAGTTTGCGGTGTGTTGCGAGGTTAACCCGAGTGGGGAAGCCGTAGCGAAAGCGAGTCCGAATAGGGCGTTTCAGTAGCACGCTCAAGACCCGAAGCGGAGTGATCTAGCCATGGGCAGGTTGAAGCGGAGGTAAGACTTCGTGGAGGACCGAACCCACCAGGGTTGAAAACCTGGGGGATGACCTGTGGTTAGGGGTGAAAGGCCAATCAAACTCCGTGATAGCTGGTTCTCCCCGAAATGCATTTAGGTGCAGCGTCGTGTGTTTCTTGCCGGAGGTAGAGCACTGGATAGGCGATGGGCCCTACCGGGTTACTGACCTTAGCCAAACTCCGAATGCCGGTAAGTGAGAGCGCGGCAGTGAGACTGTGGGGGATAAGCTCCATGGTCGAGAGGGAAACAGCCCAGAGCATCGACTAAGGCCCCTAAGCGTACGCTAAGTGGGAAAGGATGTGGAGTCGCAGAGACAACCAGGAGGTTGGCTTAGAAGCAGCCACCCTTGAAAGAGTGCGTAATAGCTCACTGGTCTAGTGATTCCGCGCCGACAATGTAGCGGGGCTCAAGCGTACCGCCGAAGTCGTGTCATTCACACAATAGGGCCAACGCCTGTGTGGATGGGTAGGGGAGCGTCGTGTGCCGGGTGAAGCAGCACCGGAAGGTAGTTGTGGACGGTTCACGAGTGAGAATGCAGGCATGAGTAGCGATACACACGTGAGAAACGTGTGCGCCGATTGACTAAGGGTTCCTGGGTCAAGCTGATCTGCCCAGGGTAAGTCGGGACCTAAGGCGAGGCCGACAGGCGTAGTCGATGGATAACCGGTTGATATTCCGGTACCCGCTGTGAAGCGTCAAACATTGAATCAGGCGATGCTAAGTCCGTGAAGCCGTCCCGGAGCCTTCGGGCAAAGGGGAGTGGTGGAGCCGACGGACCAGACTTGTAGTAGGTGAGTGATGGGGTGACGCAGGAAGGTAGTCCATCCCGGGCGGTGGTTGTCCCGGGGTAAGGGTGTAGGACGGTGTGTAGGCAAATCCGCACACCACATAGTCTGAGACCTGATGCCGAGCCGATTGTGGCGAAGTGGATGATCCTATGCTGTCGAGAAAAGCCTCTAGCGAGTTTCATGGCGGCCCGTACCCTAAACCGACTCAGGTGGTCAGGTAGAGAATACCGAGGCGTTCGGGTGAACTATGGTTAAGGAACTCGGCAAAATGCCCCCGTAACTTCGGGAGAAGGGGGGCCACGTTTGGTGAGAGGACTTGCTCCTCGAGCTGGGTGTGGCCGCAGAGACCAGCGAGAAGCGACTGTTTACTAAAAACACAGGTCCGTGCGAAGCCGTAAGGCGATGTATACGGACTGACGCCTGCCCGGTGCTGGAACGTTAAGGGGACCGGTTAGTCACATTTCGGTGTGGCGAAGCTGAGAACTTAAGCGCCAGTAAACGGCGGTGGTAACTATAACCATCCTAAGGTAGCGAAATTCCTTGTCGGGTAAGTTCCGACCTGCACGAATGGCGTAACGACTTCTCGACTGTCTCAACCATAGGCCCGGTGAAATTGCACTACGAGTAAAGATGCTCGTTTCGCGCAGCAGGACGGAAAGACCCCGGGACCTTTACTACAGTTTGATATTGGTGTTCGGTTCGGCTTGTGTAGGATAGGTGGGAGACTTTGAAGCGGCCACGCCAGTGGTTGTGGAGTCGTCGTTGAAATACCACTCTGGTCGTGCTGGATGTCTAACCTGGGTCCGTGATCCGGATCAGGGACAGTGTCTGATGGGTAGTTTAACTGGGGCGGTTGCCTCCTAAAGAGTAACGGAGGCGCCCAAAGGTTCCCTCAGCCTGGTTGGCAATCAGGTGTTGAGTGTAAGTGCACAAGGGAGCTTGACTGTGAGACCGACGGGTCGAGCAGGGACGAAAGTCGGGACTAGTGATCCGGCGGTGGCTTGTGGAAGCGCCGTCGCTCAACGGATAAAAGGTACCCCGGGGATAACAGGCTGATCTTCCCC
>NZ_JAHHIT010000009.1:42213-132043 GCF_024539675.1 Streptomyces hilarionis
GGTTTAGAACGTCGTGAGACAGTTCGGTCCCTATCCGCTGCGCGCGCAGGAATATTGAGAAGGGCTGTCCCTAGTACGAGAGGACCGGGACGGACGAACCTCTGGTGTGCCAGTTGTTCTGCCAAGGGCATGGCTGGTTGGCTACGTTCGGGAGGGATAACCGCTGAAAGCATCTAAGCGGGAAGCCTGCTTCGAGATGAGTATTCCCACCCCCTTGAGGGGTTAAGGCTCCCAGTAGACGACTGGGTTGATAGGCCGGATGTGGAAGCCCAGTAATGGGTGAAGCTGACTGGTACTAATAGGCCGAGGGCTTGTCCTCAGTTGCTCGCGTCCACTGTGTTGGTTCTGAAACCACGAACAGCCCCATGCCATGGTCACGGTATGGTGCGGCTGACAGTTTCATAGTGTTTCGGTGGTCATAGCGTGAGGGAAACGCCCGGTTACATTCCGAACCCGGAAGCTAAGCCTTACAGCGCCGATGGTACTGCAGGGGGGACCCTGTGGGAGAGTAGGACACCGCCGAACAAATTTTATGGGAAACCCCCGCACCGTTGGTGCGGGGGTTTTCTGCGTTTCCGGGATCAGTATGCGGGGGCCGGTGTTCCGGGGCGGTATTCCGGGGTCGCTTAGGGTTCAGGCATGCGCTACGACTTGGTGATCTTCGACAACGACGGCGTCCTCGTGGACAGCGAGCCGATCTCCAACAGGCATCTGGCGGCCTATCTGACGGAGCTGGGGCATCCGACGTCCTACGAGGAGTCCATCCGGGACTACATGGGGTCCGCGATGCACCGCATCCACGAACTCGTCGAGGAACGCACGGGCAGGCGGCTGCCGGCGGACTTCGACGACACCTTCCACCGGCGGGTGTTCGTGGCCTTCGAGCGCGAGCTGGAGCCCGTGTCCGGGGCCGAGGACGTCCTCGCCAAGCTCGCCGCGGACGGTGTGCCGTACTGCGTGGCCTCGTCGGGGAGCCATGAGCGCATCCGGGTGGGGCACCGGAAGACCGGTCTGGACCGCTGGTTCTCCGAGGACCGCGTCTTCAGCTCGCAGGACGTGGGGAAGGGCAAGCCGGCCCCCGACCTGTTCCTGTACGCGGCTGAGCGGATGGGCACCCGGCCGGAGCGCTGCGTGGTCGTCGAGGACAGTCCGCTGGGCGTGCAGGCGGCCGTGGCGGCGGGGATGGACGTGTACGGGTTCACCGCGATGACTCCCGCCGCGAAGCTCGCGGGAGCCACCCGACTCTTCCCGGAACTGGGGCAGTTGCCCGACCTGCTGGTCTGACGGCGGGGACGTCCGCGGCCTGACAATTGTCATGCCGGGTACTGGACGATCGTTTCTACTGGGGGACCCCTCCTGGCGGCGAAGCTGAGGGCATGACGACGAACCAGCACAAGAAGCAGAACGCCTTCGCCCCGCTCATCGTGGACGTGGCGGTGCCGCTCGGGTCGTACTACCTCTTCAAGGGTGCGTTCGGGATGAGCACGTTCGCCGCACTCGCCTGGAGCAGCGTGGTGCCGGCCGGGCGCACCCTGTGGAGCGCGGTGAGGGAGCGGGCGGTCAACGGTCTCGCCGGGCTCATCCTCGTCGTCAACGTCGTGGGTCTGGTGCTGAGCTTCGTCTCCGGCGACCCGCGGCTGATGCTCGCCAAGGACAGCGGGGTCAGCAGCACGGTCGGGATCGGGATCCTCGTCTCCGTGGCGCTCGGGCGGCCGATGATGACCGCCGGGCTCAAGCCGTTCCTGGTGAAGGGCGACGCGGTCCGCGAGGCGGCCTGGGCGCGGCTGGAGAGCGGGGCGGCGGTCGCGTCGGCGGACTTCCGCAGGCGTGAGCGGGCCTTCTCGCTGGTGTGGGGTGCGGTGCTGCTGGCGGAGTGCGTGGTGCGGATCGTCGGCGCGTACACGGTGCCGGTGGACACCATGGTGTGGCTGGGGTCCGTGGTCATGGTGGTGGCGATCGGACTGGGCATCGTGGTCGGCGGCGCGCTGGGCGCCGGGCCGATGGAGGCGATGGTCTCCGACGAGGCCGGGAAGGGGCAGCCGGCGGAGGCCGGGTCCGAGGTGCTGGAGGTCGCCCTCGCGCGGTGACGTCCTCGAAGCTGAGGAGAACTCATCTTTGGCTGGATCTACCCACGAGTACGCCGGGGCCCTACGCTCGCCGCCATGACAGATGTGCTGCGGCGCGGCAGGGCCTCGCTGGCGTTCAGCTTCTTCGCGCAGGGGGCCGCGTTCGCGCTGCTGGTGACCCGGATCCCGGCCATCCAGGACCGGTACGGCGTCTCGGACGCGCTGCTGCCCGTCTTCCTCGCGGCCGTGCCCGTGCTGGCCGGGGTGGGCAGTGTGACGACCGAGCAGCTGGTGAAGCGGATACCGCCCAGCGTGCTGTTGCGCTGGTCCCAGCCGGTGGTGCTGCTGGCCCTGGTGGGGGTGGGCGCGGGGCACGGGATGGCGGGGCTGGGGACGGCGCTCGCGGTGTTCGGGCTCGCGGTGGGTGCGCTGGACGCCTCGATGAACATGCTCGGGGTGAGTCTGCAACGGACGTACGGGCGCAGCATCATGCTGGGGTTCCACGCCGTGTACAGCCTGGGCGGCATCGTGGGGGCCTCGCTGGCGTGGGTGGGCGCGCACTGGCATCTGGCGCTGTGGGTGTCGTATCTGCCGGTGGTGGCGGTGTTGCTGCCGGCCGCTCTGGCGGGGAGCCGTTGGTACGTCGACGGGGACTCCCGCGCCGGGGCCGGGGCCGAGGTCGGGGCCGACGGGAGTGACGCAGAAGGGGAGTCGGCGGCGGGCGGCGGTTCGGCGGTCGTCTTCCGGCTGTTGCTGCCGCTGTGCCTGGTGATGACCTTCGCGTACATCGGGGACTCGACGGTCTCCAACTGGAGCGCGAAGTACTTGCAGGACGTGCTGGGGAGTTCGGAGCAGCTGGCCACGGTCCCGTACAACGTCTACATGGTGACGACGCTGCTCGGGCGGGCCATCGGGGACTTCGGGGTGCGGCGGTTCGGTGCGGCGGCCGTGGTGCGGGTGGGGGCGCTGGGCGACGCGTGGAGCTACCGCGGGGCGATGGCGGTGCCGATGGTGTTGGTGCTGGTGACGTTGGTGTACGCCCGGTCGTTCGCTCCTCGGGCGGACCGATACGGTGGCGGGCATGAGCGGCCGCGCACAGCTGATGTGGGACGAGGCAGTAACGGGCTATGACTTCGGGCCCGGGCATCCGATGGATCCGGTCCGGCTGGATCTGACCCGGAGGCTGGTGGGGGCCCTGGGGCTCGACCTGGCGCTGGACGTCGTCGCGGCGAAGCCGGCCGGGGAGTCGACGCTGCGGCTCGTGCACCGGGAGGACTACGTGGACGCCGTGAAGGCGGCGTCGGCGGATCCCGGGGCGGCCGACCAGGCGTACGGGCTCGGGACGATGGACGATCCGGCGTTCGCCGGGATGCACGAGGTGTCGGCGCTGATCGCCGGGCTGTCCGTGGGGGCCGCCGAGGCGGTGTGGCGGGGGGACGCGCTGCACGCGGTGAACTTCTCGGGCGGGCTGCATCACGCGATGCCGGGCGGTGCGTCGGGGTTCTGCGTGTACAACGACGCGTCGTTGGCGATCGCCCGGTTGCTGGAGCTGGGGGCGGAGCGGGTCGCGTACGTGGATGTGGACGTGCATCACGGGGACGGGGTGCAGGCGGCGTTCTGGGACGATCCGCGGGTGCTGACGGTCTCGTTGCACGAGCATCCCCGGACGTTGTTCCCGCAGACGGGCTGGCCGGAGGAGACCGGTGGGGACGCGGCGCAGGGTTCGGCGGTGAACGTGGCGCTGCCGGCGGGGACCGGGGACGCGGGGTGGCTGCGGGCGTTCCACGCGGTGGTGCCGGAGCTGATCGCCGACTTCCGGCCGGATGTGCTGGTGACGCAGCACGGGGCCGACACGCACTTCGAGGATCCGCTGGCCCATCTCGCGGTGTCCCTCGACGCGCAGCGGGCCGTCCAGGTGGCGTGCCACGAGCTGGCGCACGCGTACGCCGGGGGGAGGTGGGTCGCGCTGGGCGGTGGCGGCTACGCCGTGGTCGACGTGGTGCCGCGGTCCTGGGCGCATCTGGTGGCGGTGGCGGCCGGGACGCCGGTCGCGCCGGAGACGGTGATCCCGGAGGGCTGGCGGCAGGAGGTCTTCGCCCGCACGCGGCAGTTGGGGCCCCTGCGGATGACGGACGGGCGGTGGCCCGTGGGGTGGGCCGAGTGGGAGGCCGGGTACGACCCCGCCGACCGGCTGGACCAGGCCGTGCTCGCCACCCGGCGGGCGGTGTTCCCGCTGCGCGGGCTGCTGGCGTAGGGGCGAAGAGCGGGGGCGGTGGGCCGGAGGCTTACGCCGACCGTGCGGTGTCGGCCCCGTTTGCGCCCCGGGCGTGCTCCCTGTCCGTCAGCATCGCTCCCGTGTCGAGTACGGCGGACCTTCGGGCGCATCTGCTTGCTGCGGGGCTGGCCGGGGTGGTGGCCACCACCCGGGAGGAGAGCCTGCGCAGCTACCGGCTCTTCGCCGCCCGGGATCCCCGGGTGCTGCTCGGGCTGGATCCCGAACGGCGGTGGGGGCAGCGGGAGCTGATCGCGCTGATGGCGGACAAGTGCGGGGTTTCGGCCGATCCGGGGTGCGTCTCCGGGCATGATGTGATCGATCCCGAACGGACGCTGGCCGCGCTGGACGCCTTCGCGGATCGGCTCGCTTCGGTGGCCCAGCGTGGTTCCCGGGTACTCCTCGGCACCGGGCATCCGCACCGGCTGCTGGGTTTCTACGCCGCTCTGGCGGACGCCTTGTCGACGGCGGGATGTGATGTCCTCAGCCCGGCGCAGGGTCACTGTGTCGACATAACGACCCGGTTCGGTCTACGCACCCACCGCCTCGGGTACGTACGGGGCGTCGCCGTCGTCCGGGAGGCCGGCGTCGAACGCGCCGGTTGTGCGACCGGTGTGCACAGCCATTCCCCGCTGCCGGTTCGGGCGGCTCTCGCGGCGGCGGCGGCGGACGGCGGACGGCTCCCCGCGCTGGTGATCGGTGACCACGGGTGGGTCTGCGGGGCAGGTCAGCTGGGGTTCGAGGCCATCGGCCTGGCGGACACCGACGACCCCGCGCCGTTCGTCGGGGAGGCCGAGGGGACCGTCTCCGTGGTCGTTCCACTTGACGACGCCGTACGTCCCGCTTACTACGAGCCACTGACCCGCTACGTACTCAATCGAGCGTGTCTGTCCGAGTAGGCCGCTGATGGGTGCACCTCTTCCCCACTCGCATCACCCGCCCCTACATTGGGGAGTGAGCACGCAGCGACGAAGAGTCACCGGAAGGGGAAGCCGGTGGCCGTCGAGTCGAGTGCGGAAGGTTCAGGTGTGTCATGGCTGCAGCTGGCGAGAGGCCTCTGAACGAGGTTCAGTTCCTTACCGTGGCGGAAGTCGCCTCGGTGATGCGAGTGTCGAAGATGACCGTGTACCGGCTGGTGCACAGCGGTCATCTGCCCGCTATCCGGGTGGGGCGGTCCTTCCGCGTCCCCGAGCAAGCGGTTCACGAGTACCTCCGCGAGAGCTATGTGGGGGTGGAAACCGCCTGACGGCCGGGCCTGTCCGCAGGACGGGCAGCAGGGCGGAGGGGTCCGGCCGCAGGGCCGTCCCGGACCCCTCCGGAGCCTCGATTACGACCTCAGCGCTCGGGCGGGTAGGCTAGCCCCTCGTAGGTCGTATGGGCCCATGGCGCCCAGCACCGAGTGATGAGAAGTGAGCGAGGGTAGTCGTGGGCTCTGTTATCAAGAAGCGGCGCAAGCGGATGGCCAAGAAGAAGCACCGCAAGCTGCTCAAGCGCACGCGCGTTCAGCGTCGCAACAAGAAGTAAGCGAACGTACTTACTTCCTCGCGACGCGAGCCGCGTAGGCGTCGTGTGGCCCCCCACCGTGTTATCGGTGGGGGGCCACACGCATGTCCGGGCCGTGTGCGCCCGGCTGAACGCCGTGCGTATGCCTGGACGTGCGTCGTGGCCGGTCAGGTCGTACGACCGACGGTTCCCGTCACTTCGGGCATCGGCCGGTCACCACAGCGCAATATCGACCCGCTAAGTTGGCCCGCAGACGGGGAACGCGGCAGGGTAGCCAGGCGGTTCCAGGACGGAAGGAAGGCGCTGATCTTGGGAAAGGTCGTGCTCGTTACCGGAGTGGCCCGTCAACTCGGGGGGCGGTTCGTACGACGGATCCTGCGGGACCCCCAGGTCGACCGGGTCGTCGCCGTGGACGCCGTGCCCCCCGAGCACCATCTCGGCGGCGCCGAGTTCATCCAGGCCGACATCCGCCAGCCGACCATCGCGCGGGTGCTCGCGGAGACCGGCGCCGACACGGTCGTCCATCTGGACGTGACGGGCACCGCGCTGGGCGGCGGCAGCCGGACCACGGTCAAGGAGACCAACGTCATCGGCACCATGCAGCTGCTCGGCGCCTGCCAGAAGTCGCCGAACGTGAAGCGGCTGGTGGTCAAGTCCAGCACCAACGTCTACGGGTCCGCGCCGCGCGACCCGGCCGTGTTCACCGAGACCACGTCCGCCAAGTCGCTGCCCAGTGGGGGCTTCGCCAAGGACGCCGTGGAGGTGGAGGGCTATGTGCGCGGGTTCGCCCGGCGGCGGCCCGACGTCGCCGTGTGCGTGCTGCGGTTCGCCAACATCCTCGGGCCCACCGCCGAGACGCCGCTCGCCGCGTACTTCTCGCTGCCCGTGCTGCCCACGGTGTTCGGGTACGACCCCCGGCTCCAGTTCGTGCACGAGGACGACGTCATCGAGGTGCTGCGGATCGGCTCGCACGAGCCGGAGCGGGGCACGCTCAACAGCGGCACCTTCAACATCGCCGGGGACGGGGTGCTGCTGCTGTCGCAGTGCTCGCGCCGGCTCGGGCGGCCCACCGTGCCCCTGCTGCTGCCGGCCGTCACCTGGGCGGGCTCCCTGGTGCGTACGCTGGGCATGACGGACTTCTCGCCCGAGCAGATCCGGCTGCTCACCCACGGACGGGTCGTCTCGACGGTCCAGATGCGCGAGACGCTGGGGTTCCGGCCGCGCTACACCACGGCCGGGACGTTCGAGGACTTCGCGCGCAGCCAGGGGCCCGGGCTGCTGCCGCCCGAGGCCGTCGCCGGGGCCGTCGACCGGATCGCCGCGCTGGCGCCGGCGGGCGGCGATCCGCTCGCCGCCCCGGCCCACCCCCCGACGCCGAGCGCCAACTGAGGAGCGCAGCAACGATGGCGGACGCCAAGGTCATTCCGTTCGACGACGACCGGTCCCGGGGGAGCGCCGCGCCGCGGCCGTCCCGGCGCCGGGGCGCGGGGAGCCGGCGCAAGAAGCACGAGGCCGCGCCCGTCCGGGAGATCGGCGAGGTCGGAGAGGTCCAGCCCCTGCCCACCCGGGCGGCCGGGCAGGATGATGTTCCTGTGACGGGTGAGGGACAGGGGCACGAGGACGCGGGAGGCGGTGGCCTGGAGCGCCGGATCGCGGGCGGCCTGTCCTTCCTGCGCCGGCGCCTCACGGGCGACTACGAGGTCGACGACTTCGGCTACGACGAGGAGCTCACCGACCAGGTCCTGATGTCGCTGCTGCGGCCGGTGTACGAGAAGTACTTCCGGGTCGAGGTGAAGGGCGTCGAGAACATCCCGGCCGAGGGCGGGGCGCTGATCGTCGCCAACCACTCCGGGACGCTGCCGCTGGACGGGCTGATGATGCAGGTCGCCGTCCACGACCACCACCCCGCGGGCCGGCATCTGCGGCTGCTGGCCGCCGACCTGGTGTTCGTGCTGCCGGTGGTCAACGAGCTGGCCCGCAAGCTCGGTCACACCCTCGCCTGCGCCGAGGACGCGGAACGGCTGCTGGGCCAGGGCGAACTGGTCGGGGTGATGCCGGAGGGCTTCAAGGGCATCGGCAAGCCCTTCAGCGAGCGGTACAAGTTGCAGCGGTTCGGACGGGGCGGTTTCGTCTCGACGGCGCTGCGCCAGGGCGCTCCGATCATCCCCTGCTCGATCGTGGGGGCGGAGGAGATCTACCCGATGATCGGCAACGCCAAGACGCTGGCGCGGGTGCTGGGCTTCCCGTACTTCCCGCTGACGCCGACGTTCCCGTGGCTGGGCCCGCTGGGCGCGATCCCGCTGCCCACGAAGTGGACGATCCAGTTCGGCGAGCCGATCCCGACGGACGGCTTCCCTCCGGAGGCCGCCGAGGACCCGATGCTGATGTTCAACCTGACGGACCAGGTCAGGGAACAGATCCAGCACACGCTCTACAAGCTGCTGGTGCAGCGGCGGTCGGTGTTCTTCTAGGCGGCGGCGGTGCGACGCACGGCGATGGGGCGCTCCTTCCGGGAAGGAGCGCCCCATCGCCGTGACCGCCGTGCGGCTTGCTAGTCCGCGTCCTCGCTGTCGATGCCCAGGCCCGGGAGCAGGCCGGGCAGCAGCGGCGGGAGGGTGACGTCCGGCCGGGTGCTGGGCGTGAGGGACGGGGCGCTGCTGCCGCCGCTGTCCTTCGGGGGGTCGAGCAGGCCGCCGGTGTTGCCGCCGAGCAGGCCGTCGGCGTCTCCGGTGGCGCCGGGGGACGACTTGCCGGGGGTGCCGGGGGTGGTGTGGCCGCCCTCGGTCGACTCCTTGCCCGGGCGGGCGCCGGGGGTGGTCGAGCGGCCGGTCTCCGAGGCGCCGGTGGACGCCGGACCGGAGCCGTGGCGGGCGCCGCCGCCGGGGGCGGGCGGCTGCGGCAGCAGGGCCTGTAGCGGGGCGACCTCTTCGTCTATGGCTTCGAAGACCGAGGAGACCTGCTGGCTGACGTCCCCGAGCTGGACCGGCAGGCGGTCGCGCAGGGCGCCCCAGGCCTCGCGGTGCGAGCGGGTGAACGCGTCGAGGGCCTGGATGGGTCCCAGGGAGTTCGGGTCGCGTTCGTACGCCTCGTGGAGGAGGCGGTGGCCTTCCGTGGCGTCGTGCTGCATGCCGTTCAGGGCGCGGCGGATCTCGCCGAGGGACTCGTGGTCGAGGTCGCCGCTGCGGCCCCGTTCCATGAGCCGACGGGCTTCGCCGAGCCGGGTGGAGGCCTGGTCGAGGTAGGTGCGACCGCGTTCGTCGTCGCCGTCGGCCAGGTAGGTGAGCTTGAAGTCCTCGATGCCGCGCTTCAGCCCGTAGAGCCCGTCGCCGGGGAGGGCGTCGGAGCTGGCCGCGGCGACTCCGCCGAAGGCGCCCGCCGCGACGCCGACGCTGAGGCCGCCCGCGGTGAGGCCCTTGGCCAGACGGGAACGCGGTCGCAGTTTGCCCAGGGGACCGGCCCGGTGTGTGCCCTTCGCCCGGTGGGAGCGTTGCTCCGGCACCGAGGGTTGCGCGGCTTCGCCTCCCGCGGTGCCCGCTTGCAGCATGGCCTCCATCGCGGCGACCAACTGGGCCCGCTGGACGACCTTGACCTCGGGGTCGAGTTCCGGTTTGGGCAGCTCGGCGAGACTCGTGGCGAGGGCCAGAATGCGGCCCTGCTCGGTCTGGTCCGCAGCGGCCGGCGCCGGCGGTGATCCTTCGGTCTGCTCGGCCGCCGTGCCCTGGGCGTACTGCTCCTCCAGGGCCTGGGCGAAGGCGTTCGCCCGCCGGTGTGCCGATACGTTCGCGATCACAGGCGGCACCTCCTCTCGTCATGACGGTCGACTCCCCGGGGGTTCTGAGGGTTGCACGCCCCAGGCCGGTTCCACACGATCGGGTGATCGGGGTCGGCCAGGACGTGACCACAGGGAGCCTGTATCCCGCACAACGACTGGCGCGGCACTTGGGTTACGGACGGCGGATGATCGGATCGGGAAGTCAACGGACTTTCACTGAACGTGAGTTGGGTATGGCCGACAGTAGTGCGCCGACGGGTCGGTCAGCGGGCGTCTTCCGGCAGGAGGCGGGCGAGGGTGCGGACGGCCCGGTACTGGAGCGTCTTGATCGCTCCCTCGTTCTTGCCCATGACGCGAGCGGTCTCCGCGACGGAGAGGCCCTGGAGGAACCGGAGCGTCACGCACTCCTGCTGCTGGGGGTTGAGCCGGCGCACCGCGTCCAGGAGCGCGGCGTTGGAGAGGGACTCCAGGACGGAGTCCTCGGGTGAGCGCTCGACCTCGTTGGCGTCGAGCATCTCGCCGGTGGTCACTTCCAGCCGGAACCTGCTCGACTTGAAGTGGTCGGCGACGAGGTTGCGGGCGATGGTGACGAGCCAGGCGCCGAAGTCGCGGCCCTGCCAGGTGAACGTCCCGATGCGCCGCAGGGCGCGCAGGAACGTCTCGCTGGTGAGGTCCTCGGCTGTCGCCTTGCCGCCCACGCGGTAGTAGATGTAGCGGTACACGGTGTCGCTGTACTGGTCGTACAGCCGCCCGAAGGCGTCGGCCTCGCCGGCCTGTGCGCGTTCGACGAGATCCATCATCCGGGCGCTGTCGCTGTCGGCGGCCGGTCGGCGGGCGGTGGTCGCGCCGGTCGAGCGTCCTCGTCTGCCGACCGCGGCGCTGCCTTCCGCCAGTGCATAGCACGGGCCCGCCGGAGCGGCGGTGGCGAAGGCGGGGACGGCGTACGCGGTGGGGACGAAGCCGCGCAACAGGTCCTGGACCGTAGCGACCGTTGCGCGCAGCGTAGCCAGGCCCGAGGCGTCAACCCCGACGTGTGGGTACACGGGACTCCCAGAGGCAGAGCTTCCATCACGTGCAGTGCGGAACCTTTCACCCGTCGTGACGACGGGAGGGGTGCCGGATTGCGTCTGAGGAGAATAACGCTTCGTACAGGCCCTGCTACACCGAGTTGCTCAAATCATCGATTACGTCGCTTCTGCGACCTATTGACGCTCGATCAAGTTACGCAAGCTGAACGATTGTTGACCGAATGGGTTCGGGTTTCCGGTCAGTCCGGGGCGTGTTGTGGCTGTCCGCGGACAACGCGACTGCGTGCGGGGTTACGGGGGTACGACCGTCGGATTGGCCGGGTTTGCTCGTGGGTGTGGAGTGTTGCCGGGCGGCATGACGAAGCGGCCGGGCGATTGTCGTACCGCCGCGGCCGCCTTCGTCGTCCCCCTGCCCGTCGTCCTCCCTACCGCCGGCGGCGGTGCAGGGCGATGGCCGCCGCGGTGCCGCCCGCGACCGCTCCGACGCCCGCCGCCGCCGGGATGCCGACCTTGGCCGCCTTGCGGCCCGTGCGGTAGTCGCGCAGCCGCCAGTCGAGGGTGTGGGCGTGCTTGCGCAGCTTGGCGTCCGGGTTGATGGCGTAGGGGTGGCCCACCAGGGACAGCATGGGGATGTCGTTGTGCGAGTCGCTGTAGGCGGCGCAGCGCGACAGGTCCAGGTTCTCCGCGGCCGCCAGCGCGCGCACCGCCTCCGCCTTCGCGGGTCCGTGCAGCGGCTCGCCGACCAGCTTGCCGGTGTAGACGCCGTCGACCGACTCCGCGACCGTGCCCAGCGCCCCGGTGAGGCCGAGGCGGCGGGCGATCACCTGGGCGATCTCCACCGGGGCCGCCGTGACCAGCCACACCTTCTGGCCGGCGTCGAGGTGCGCCTGGGCGAGGGCGCGGGTGCCCGGCCAGATGCGCTCGGCCATGTACTCGTCGTAGATCTCCTCGCCGATGGACATCAGCTCGGAGACGCGGTGGCCCTGCACGATGGACAGCGCCGAGTCGCGGGCCTCCTGCATGTGCTCGGGGTCCTCGACGCCGGCCAGCCGGAACCAGGCCTGCTGCCAGGCGAAGCGGACCAGGTCGCGGGTCTCGAAGAACTTCCGTTTGTACAGGCCGCGGCCGAAGTGGAAGAGCGCGGCGCCCTGCATGACGGTGTTGTCGAGGTCGAAGAAGGCGGCGGCCATCGCGTCGCCGTGCACCGGGAACTGCGGCTCCCGGGGGGAAGCGTCCAGGGCGTCCTGGGAGTCCAGGGCCTGGGTGGACTTGCGGGCTGCCTCCGCCGAGGCCTCGCCTGCCAACACGCTCCGCGCCGTGGCGGAGCGCCTACGGGGGGTGAGCCATCCTAGAGCGGCCATGGCGTGAGCATAGCCAGTCGGTTCGGTGGTTCCGGATCGGAGAGGTTCGAAGGGTGTGAACTCTCCGCGGCCCTGCCGTTAAGGAAGCGCGAGAATGGCGGTATGAGTCCCCTCTTTCGACGCAGGCCCGGCCCGGGCGACCGGTCGGTCACGCTGATCCGCAAGTCCGGCTGTCATCTGTGCGACGACGCGGAGCGTGTCGTCGACAAGGTGTGCGCGGAGCTCGGCGTGCCCTGGGAACAGAAGGACATCGCCGACGACCGGGAGCTGTACGACCGGTACTGGGAGCAGATCCCCGTCGTCCTCGTGGACGGCAGACAGCACACCTTCTGGCGGGTGGACGAGGGCCGGCTGCGCAAGGAGCTGGCCGGCTGAGGAACTGACCGATCAGTACAAGGGCGCGCCGAACGTCGCTTAGGATCGATGGTGGTTTGGTCGCGGGGGCGGGATTCACGAGGAGAGTGGCGGTTTTGCCCCCTGGAATGACGCGCGTGACCCCGGTCACGTTGGCCGGGCAAATCGGACACCATCTTTGTGCACGCGTTCACAAAGACATAGCCTGCTGTCGACGGGGCGGTCTGGGAACGCACGACCGCCCACAGCCCCGCTCTACCCGCAGGAGCACCGTGGCAACTGGCCGAACTCACCGACCGGCGACCCGTGGCCGAGGGATTCCCGAGGCCACCGTCGCCCGCCTTCCGCTGTACCTTCGCGCGCTGACCGCACTGTCGGAGCGCTCGGTGCCCACGGTCTCCTCCGAGGAGCTCGCGGCCGCGGCGGGGGTCAACTCCGCCAAGCTGCGCAAGGACTTCTCCTACCTCGGCTCCTACGGCACGCGGGGCGTCGGCTACGACGTCGAGTACCTCGTCTACCAGATCTCCCGGGAGCTCGGGCTCACCCAGGACTGGCCCGTCGTGATCGTCGGCATCGGAAACCTCGGCGCGGCGCTCGCCAACTACGGCGGCTTCGCCTCGCGCGGCTTCCGGGTCGCGGCGCTCATCGACGCCGACCCCGCCATGGCCGGCAAGCAGGTCGCCGGGATCGCCGTCCAGCACAGCGACGGCCTGGAGAAGATCATCTCCGACAACGGCGTCTCCATCGGCGTCATCACCACCCCGCCGTCCGTCGCCCAGCAGGTCTGCGACCGGCTCGTGGCCGCGGGCGTCACCTCCATCCTGAACTTCGCGCCGACCGTGCTGTCCGTGCCCGACGGCGTCGACGTGCGCAAGGTCGACCTCTCCATCGAGTTGCAGATCCTCGCCTTCCACGAGCAGCGCAAGGCCGGCGAGGAGGCCGCCCTCAACGAGGCCGCCGCCCTGTCCGCGCCCGTGGGCCGGACCGACTCCACCGACCAGGGGCCCGACGGGGACGTGCCCGCCGTGATGCCGGCATGAGTCTCCTCGTCGTCGGACTGAGCCACCGCAGCGCACCCGTGAGCGTGCTGGAGCGGGCGTCGCTGTCCACGGACGCCCAGGCCAAGCTGCTCCAGGACACCGTCGCCGCGGAGCCGGCCGCCGAGGCCGCCGTCCTGGCCACCTGCAACCGCATCGAGCTGTACGCCGACGTGGACAAGTTCCACGCGGGCGTCGCCGAGCTGTCCACGCTGCTCGCCCAGCACAGCGGGGTCGGCCTGGAGGAGCTCACTCCCTATCTCTACGTGCACTACGAGGACCGCGCCGTCCACCACTTCTTCTCGGTGGCCTGCGGCCTGGACTCCATGGTCGTCGGCGAGGGCCAGATCCTCGGGCAGATCAAGGACTCGCTGGCCCGGGCGCAGGAGCTGCACACCGCCGGACGGCTGCTGAACGACCTGTTCCAGCAGGCCCTGCGGGTCGGCAAGCGCGCCCACTCCGAGACCGGCATCGACCGCGCCGGCCAGTCCCTCGTCACCTTCGGCCTCGAGCAGCTGGCCGCGGGCGAGGACGTACGGGAGTGGGCGCGGGGCAAGCGCGCCCTCGTGATCGGCGCGGGATCCATGTCCTCGCTGGCCGCCGCCACCCTGGCGCGGGCCGGGGTCGCCGAGGTCGTCGTCGCCAACCGCACCCTCGACCGCGCCGAGCGGCTCGCCCGGATACTGGCCGAGGCCGACGGTGGGCACGTGTCGGCCCGCGCGGTACCGATGGAGTCGGTGCCGGCCGAGCTGACACGTGCCGACGTGGCCGTCTCCTGCACCGGGGCCACGGGCCTGGTGCTGACGGCGGAGTCGGTCGCGACGGCGGTCGAGGACCGCACCGGCGCGCCCGTCGCCTTCGACGAGGTGGACGCGCGGGCCGACGAACGGCCGCCGGCCCCCGCCTCCGTCGGCGGGGACGACAACTGCCCCCTCGACCTGGCCGCCGTCCAGCAGTCCGGCGTGCAGCAGACCGGGTTCTCCGTGATCGGGGAGGCCGCCGTCGCCGGCATGGACGCGGCGACGCTGGAGCAGCACGCCGCCTGGGTCGACAACGCCACCGTCGACCGGCGGCTCGCCGGCCGGCGCGGACCCGAGGCCGACGCCGAGCTGATCGTCGCGCTCGCCGCGACCGCGGCGACCACCGGACGCATCCCGGAGCGGCGCAGGCCCGAGCAGGTCTCCCCGCTCGTGCGGCCGCGGCCCGTGCTCTTCCTGCTCGACCTCGCGATGCCGCGGGACGTCGACGCGGCCGCCCACCGCCTCGCCGGGGTGCGGCTGGTCGACATCGAGTCGCTCTCCGAGGCCTCGGCCGACGCGCCCATGGCCGCCGACGTCGACCAGGTGCGGCGGATCGTCGCCGACGAGGTCGCCGCCTTCGGCGCGGCCCAGCGCGCCGCCCACATCACGCCGACCGTCGTCGCGCTGCGCGCCATGGCCGCCGACGTCGTGGCCGGGGAGATCGCCCGGCTCGACGGGCGGCTGCCCGGCCTGGACGACAAGCACCGCGCCGAGATCACGCAGACCGTGAAGCGCGTCGTCGACAAGCTGCTGCACGCGCCGACGGTGCGGGTCAAGCAGCTCGCGGCCGAGCCCGGCGGCGCGGGGTACGCGGACGCGCTGCGGACTCTGTTCGACCTCGACCAGGAGACGGTGGCCGCCGTGTCCCGGGCCGAGGACAGCACCGAGAAGACATCAGAGAACCGAGGGCCGGCATGAGCGGCATGAGTACGAAGCCACTGAGACTGGGGACCAGGCGCAGCAAGCTCGCCATGGCCCAGTCCGGGCAGGTCGCGGAGGCCGTGAGCCGGGTGACCGGACGGCCGGTGGAGCTCGTCGAGATCACCACCTACGGCGACGTGTCCCGTGAGCACCTCGCGCAGATCGGCGGCACGGGCGTCTTCGTGACCGCGCTGCGCGACGCGCTGGCCAAGGGCGAGGTCGACTTCGCGGTTCACTCGCTGAAGGACCTCCCCACCACCCAGCCCGAGGACCTGGTCCTGGCGGCCGTGCCGGTGCGCGAGGACCCCCGCGACGCGATCGTCGCCCGGGACGCGCTGAAGTTCACCGACCTGCCGCGCGGGGCGCGCATCGGCACGGGCTCGCCGCGTCGCATGGCGCAGCTGAACGCGTACGCGCGCAGCCACGGCCTGGACATACACACCGTGCCGATCCGCGGGAACGTCGACACCCGGATCCGGTACGTGCACGACGGCGAGCTGGACGCGGTGGTGCTGGCCGCGGCCGGCCTGAGCCGCATCGGCCGCCTCGACGAGGTCACCGACTTCCTGTCGATAGACACGGTTCTGCCCGCTCCCGGCCAGGGAGCACTGGCGATCGAATGCGCCGCGGACGACGCGGCGCTCATCACCGCGCTCGGTGAGCTCGACGACCCGTTCACCCGGGTCGCCGTGACCGCCGAGCGGTCCCTGCTCGCCGCCCTGGAGGCCGGCTGCAGCGCCCCTGTGGGCGCACTGGCCGACCTCCTGGCCGACGGGCAGATTGTCAACGAAATGCGCCTGCGGGGCGTCGTCGGGACCACCGACGGCTCTCGCATGGTGCAGCTGTCCACCACCGGTCCCGTGCCCGAGACGCACGACGGGGCGATGGCGCTCGGTCGCGAACTCGCCGCCGAGATGCTCGCCCAGGGCGCGGCCGGTCTGATGGGGGAGCAAGCACAGTGAGCCCCACCGCCCTTCCAGCCGCTGGCCTCGAACACGGGCACGTCACCTTCCTGGGTGCCGGACCCGGGGATCCGGGACTGCTGACTCTGCGCGCCGTGGAGGCGCTGGCGCACGCGGACGTCCTCGTCGCCGAGCACGAGGTGCTCGACGTCGTGCGGACGCACGCCAAGCCCGGCGTCGCCGTCGTGAACGCGGACACGGGTCCCTCGTCGGACCCCGTTCCGGGCACGGGCACGCCGTTCCCGACGCTCGTTGACGGCACGTCAACAACCGCTGAGACACCCGCTGTGCGCGATGCCGCACATCTTGTCATGGAGGCCGCGCGGGGCGGCAGGCGGGTCGTCCGTGCGGTGTCCGGGGACCCCGGACTCGACACCTACGCCGCCGAGGAGATGCTCGCCTGCGCCGCCGCGGGCGTCCCCTTCGAGGTGGTGCCCGGCGTCGCGGCCGCCGTCGGCGTGCCCGCGTACGCCGGTGTGCCGCTGCGCGACGCGCAGGGCGCCGACGTCCGCTTCGTCGACGCGCGCACCGCCTCCGACCGCTGCTGGACCGAGGTCGGCGCGTCCGACGGCACCGTCGTGGTGTCGACGACGCTCGACTCGGTGGCCTCGGCCGCGGGCGAGCTGGTCTCGGCGGGCCGCAAGCCCGACACCCCGATGACGGTCACCGTGGCGGGCACCACGACCCGGCAGCGGACCTGGTCGGCGACGCTCGGCACCATCGCGCAGACCCTGAAGCAGGCCAAGGTGCTGCCCTCGCCCGAGGGCAGCCGGCCGGTGATAGCCGTGGTCGGCGAGCGTTCCGCCCCCGCCCAGCGCGACCAGCTGGCGTGGTTCGAGTCCAAGCCGCTGTTCGGCTGGAAGGTGCTCGTGCCGCGCACGAAGGAGCAGGCGGTCTCGCTCTCCGACCAGCTGCGGTCGTACGGGGCCGTGCCGCACGAGGTGCCGACCATCGCCGTCGAGCCGCCGCGCACGCCCCAGCAGATGGAGCGCGCGGTCAAGGGCCTGGTGACGGGCCGCTACGAGTGGATCGCCTTCACGTCCGTCAACGCGGTCAAGGCGGTGCGGGAGAAGTTCGAGGAGTACGGGCTCGACGCGCGCGCCTTCGCCGGCATCAAGGTCGCGGCGGTGGGCGAGCAGACGGCGAAGGCGCTGGTCGCCTTCGGTGTGAAGCCCGACCTCGTGCCGAGCGGCGAGCAGTCGGCCGCCGGGCTGCTGGAGGACTGGCCGCCCTACGACCCCGTCTTCGACCCGATCGACCGGGTGTTCCTGCCGCGGGCCGACATCGCCACCGAGACCCTGGTCGCCGGGCTCATCGAGCTGGGCTGGGAGGTCGACGACGTCACCGCCTACCGGACGGTGCGGGCCTCGCCGCCGCCGGCCGAGACGCGGGAGGCGATCAAGAGCGGCGGCTTCGACGCGGTGCTCTTCACGTCGTCGTCCACGGTGCGCAACCTGGTCGGCATCGCCGGCAAGCCGCACAACGTGACCGTGATCGCCTGCATCGGCCCGGCGACCGCCAAGACGGCGGAGGAGCACGGGCTGCGGGTCGACGTCATGGCCCCCGAGCCGTCCGTGCTGAAGCTGGCCGAGGCCCTGGCCGACTTCGGTCTGCGCCGCAGGGCGGCCGCGCGGGAGGCGGGGGACCCGGTGACCCGGCCGAGCGAGCGGCGACCGGGGGCGCGGCGGCGGCGCGCCACCTGAGCCCCGGCGAACGCGTACGCGGCGGCCCGTCCCCTGGTGGGGGCGGGCCGCCGCGCGTTTGGCGGCAGGGGCCGAGCAGGGCCCAGGCCCGAGGCAGGGGAGGGGCGAGGGGGCCGCACGGAGGCCGGGACGGGTGACGGCGGCGCCGGCGCCGGCCGGCCGTGCGGGATGCGCCCGTCGGGCGGGCCGGCGGTCGTGCCGGGCATGCGCGCCGAGTGGTCGGGCGAGCCGGGCGGTCGGGCGGGGCGGGGCGAGCCGGGCGTGCGAGCCGAGCGTCGGAGCGGGCCGGGCGGTCGAGCCGGGCGGAAGGCCGGGCGGTCGGGCCGGGCGGTCGGGTCGGGCGGGGCGGAGGGCCGACGGGGCGTCGGCAAAGGGGCTGCCGGGGCGGGCGTAGCGTAGGAGCCATGTCGAAGTACGGATCCTTTCCCGGTACGCGTCCTCGGCGGCTGCGCACCACCCCCGTCATGCGGCGCATGGTCGCGGAGACCCGGCTGCACCCGGCCGACTTCATCCTCCCCGCGTTCGTGCGGGAGGGCGTGAGCGAGCCGGTGCCGATCCAGGCCATGCCCGGCGTCGTCCAGCACACGCGGGACAGCCTGAAGAAGGCCGCGCTGGAGGCCGTCGAGGCCGGGGTCTCCGGGATCATGCTGTTCGGCGTGCCGGAGGAGTCGAAGAAGGACGCGCTCGGGACGCCCGGGACCGACCCGGACGGCATCCTCCAGGTCGCCATCCGGGACGTGCGCGCCGAGGTCGGCGACGACCTCCTCGTCATGTCCGACCTGTGCCTGGACGAGACCGTCGACCACGGGCACTGCGGTGTGCTGGACGCGGAAGGGCGCGTGGACAACGACGCGACCCTGGAGCGCTACGCGGAGATGGCCCAGGTGCAGGCCGACGCCGGAGCCCACGTGGTGGGGCCCAGCGGGATGATGGACGGGCAGATCGGGGTCGTCCGCGACGCGCTCGACCAGATCGGCCGCGAGGACGTGGCGATCCTCGCCTACACCGCCAAGTACTCCTCCGCCTTCTACGGGCCCTTCCGGGAGGCCGTGGGGTCCTCGCTCAAGGGCGACCGCAAGACCTACCAGCAGGACCCGGCCAACGTCCGCGAGTCGATGCGCGAGCTGGCGCTCGATCTCGAGGAGGGCGCGGACATGGTCATGGTCAAGCCGGCCGGGCCCTACCTCGACATCCTGGCCCGCGTCGCCGACGCCGTGGACGTGCCGGTCGCCGCGTACCAGATCTCCGGCGAGTACTCCATGGTCGAGGCCGCCGCCGAGAAGGGCTGGGTCGACCGCGACCGGGCGATCTTCGAGACGCTGACCGGCATCAAGCGGGCCGGAGCGCGGAACATCCTCACCTACTGGGCCACCGAGGCGGCCCGGAAGCTGCGCTAGCCGAGCCGAGCCGGGCCCGCGACGGGGTTCCGCGCGGGCGACACCGCGCGGCCCTGCTCCCCGTGGGCGCGCGGCTGCGCCGCGGCGCCGTTCAGGGGGCCGGCGCCCGACGGGCCCTCGTCGCGCAGGCCCTGGCCGTCGTGGCACGCGGTGAGCGCGAGCGCCGTGACGAGGGTCAGCGCGCCGCCCGCGAGGAGACGGCCCCGACGCCGGACACCGCGGCGGACGGACGGGGCGGGGGGAGTGGAGCGCGTGGACATGGGGCAAGCCTGTGGCGTGCGGCCCCCCGGCTTCCACAGTCCTCGGGAAAGTCGGGACGGTGGTTCGGCCCCGCAGCCTCTGAGCTGCGCAGACAGCTCCCGCGTGGGACGCGGCGTGGGACGTCCGACCCGCCGTCGAGCCGTCCGTCGGCCCGCGGTCCACATGCCGAAAAGGCCGGTGTAGAGGCCACCCATATCTCTAGGGTGCCGTCATGACGCCCGCATCCGCGCCCACGCCCGCAGCCGCCTCCCCGTCCGCGAACACCCCGGCACCCGCATCCGCAGCGGCCCCCGCACCGGCACCCGCATCCGCTTCCGCCGCCGTGCCCCCGCCGCTCGCCGCCCGTGCCCGGTCGGTCGGCGGCTCGCCCGTGCGGGACATCCTCGCCGTCACCGCCCGCCCCGAGGTGATCAACTTCGCGGGCGGGCTGCCCGCGCCCGAGCTGTTCGACCGCGAGGGCGTCGCCGCCGCGTTCCGCCACGTGCTGGAGGAGGCCCCGGCCCGGGCGTTGCAGTACTCCACCACCGAGGGCGAGCCGCGTCTGCGGGAGCGGCTGGCCGCGCGGACGACGGCCCGCGGACTGCCCACGACCGCCGACGACCTCCTCGTCACCACGGGCTCGCAGCAGGCGCTGTCCCTGGTGGCGGCCGCGCTCCTCGACCCCGGCGACACCGTGCTCGTCGAGGAGCCCTGCTACCTGGCCGCTCTCCAGGTCTTCGGCCTCGCGGGGGCGCGGATCCTCGCCGTGCCCGCCGACGCGGACGGACCCGACCCCGAGGCGCTCGCCGACCTGGTGGTCCGTGAGCGGCCCAAGCTCTTCTACACCGTCCCCACCTTCCAGAACCCCACCGGCCGCACCCTGCCGGCCGGGCGCCGCGCCGCCGTCGCCTCCGTCGCCGCCCGGCACGGCCTGTGGATCGTCGAGGACGACCCCTACGGCGAACTGCGCTACGAGGGCGGGCGCGTCCCGTGGATCGCCGCCCACCCCGACGCACTCGACCGCACGGTCCTGCTCGGCTCGTTCTCCAAGGTCATGGCCCCCGGCCTGCGGCTGGGCTGGCTGCGGGCTCCCGCCGCGCTGCGACGGGCCTGCGCGATCGCCAAACAGGCCGCCGACCTGCACACCCCGACCGTCAACCAGCTCGCCGCCGCCCGCTACCTCGCCGTCCGGGACCTCGACGCGCATGTGGCGGGGGTGGCGGCCGTCTACCGGGAGCGACGGGACGCGATGCTGGCCGGGCTCGGCCAGGCGCTGCCGGACGGCTCGGTGTGGAACCGGCCCGAGGGCGGCATGTTCCTGTGGGCCCGCCTCCCCGAGCGGTACGACACGACGGCCCTGCTCCCGCAGGTCGTCGCGCAGGACGTGGCGTACGTGCCCGGGGCCCCCTTCTACGCGGGCGAGCCCGACCGCTCCACGCTGCGGCTGTGCTTCGTGACGCAGACGCCGCGCGAGATCGCCGAGGGACTGGGCAGGCTCGGACGGGGGCTCAGGGCGTGACCGCGGACGGCCCCGCCGGTCCCCTCCGCCCCGGGGACCGGTCCCGCCGGTCCCGCCGGTCCCGTCAGTCCCACCAGAAGGACCAGACGGGCTCGCCGACCAGGAGTTCGGCGTAGGCCGCCAGGTCTCCCGCGCCCTGGAGGACGTTGTCCGGGCAGAACGCGAAGTGCTCGGCGGCCACGGCCTCGGCGTCGGCGAGCGTGGCGGGCGGGGCGGCGACGGAGACCACGAGCACGTCGAAGCCGAGCCCGACGACCCGTATGCCGAAGCGGTCCTCCCACGAGCGCAGCACCGCGCAGAGGCGGGCCGTGTCGCCCTCGTGGTTCGCCGGGCCCGTCCACCCGACGGCGGCCGGGATGTCGGCGCTGCGGCGCGCCGGGACCAGGGCGAGGTGAGGGGCCGCCAGGAGGGAACCGCCCTCGTCGGTCAGCGAGTCGGCCACCTGGGCGGCGCGCGCGTTCGGATCGCAGGCGAGGGTGAGCGCGCCGGCCGGGCCGGGCCACTCCTCGCCCTCGGCCGCGCACTCCTGCCAGTACTGCGCGAGCACGTCCTCGGCGTCGTGGTCGCCCGGGTACGACATCGCCTCGGGCGCCAACTCCCAGTCGTCCGGGCCGCCCTGCGCGCCGCCCAGGTCGACGAGCACGGGCAGGAGCCCCGCCCGCGCCGAAGAGCCGCCGAGCGCGCTCCAGTTGCCCGACGCGGCCGACCGCTGCGCATGCCAGAGCAACGGCTCGTGCCACGGCCCCTCGACGGTCGCGTCGATCAGCCGCCCGGGCGGGAGCCGCAGCCCGAGGGAACGCCCGCTCGGGTCGGACGCGAGCTTCGGCAGCGGGTTGGGAAGAGTCGCCATGCCGGGGACTGTACGGGCAGGCACTGACAACGGGCCGCCGTCACAGGGGACAACGGGCCGCCGTCACAGGGGACAACGGGCCGCCGTCACAGGGGATTCCGGGATCGCGGGCTCCGCCGCGGCCTGCGCGCCCGCACGCGGTGGGCCAGCCAGATGCCCGCGCCGATCGCGGGAAGCAGGACCGAGGCCGGGACGAGCACCCCGAGCGCGCCGACGACCAGCATCCCGAGCAGCGCGTCGGCCGGCGACTCGTCCTCCACCTCGGCGCTCCTCGTCCCTCGTGCGTCCCGGCCCGGCGGTCCCGGCCCGTGCCCTGGGGGACGAGCGCCCGTGGGCGGTCGGTTCCGACCGGGCGAGGGTGACCGGAGCGCGGGCGCGGTTCATCCCGGGCCTGCCCTTGCGCCGCGTGCCGCAGGGTCCCGCGCAACCGGACGAACGGCGCGGCCCGCCCCCCTCGCGGGAGAGGACGGGCCGCGCGCGCGTGTGCGTCGGCCCTCAGAGCCGCTCGGGCGTCCTGATGCCCAGCAGGCCCATGCCCCGCTGCAACGTCCTGGCCGTGAGGTCGACCAGGAACAGCCGGTTCGCCACGACCTCGGGAGCGTTGTCGGGCGACAGGACGTGACACTGGTCGTAGAACGTCGTCAGGTGCGAGGCGAGCTGGTACAGGTAGGCCGCCAGCTTGTGCGGGGCGTACTCCGCCGCCGCCTCCGCGACCGTCTCCCCGAACTGGTCCAGGTGCAGGCCCAGCGCGCGCTCCGCCGGAGCCAGTTCCAGCTCCGGGTGAGCGGCCGGGCGGGCCTCGCCGGCCTTGCGCAGGATCGACTGGATACGCGCGTACGCGTACTGGAGGTACACGGACGTGTCGCCGTTCAGCGAGACCATCTGGTCCAGGTCGAACTTGTAGTCCCGGACCGCGGACGTCGACAGGTCGGCGTACTTCACCGCGCCGATGCCCACGTACCTGCCGTTCTCCTCGATCTCCCGCTCGGACAGGCCGACCTTCTCCGCCTTGTCCCGGACCACGGCCGTCGCCCGGTCCACCGCCTCGTCGAGGAGGTCGACCAGCTTGACGGTCTCGCCCTCACGCGTCTTGAACGGCTTGCCGTCCTTGCCGAGGACCGTGCCGAAGGCCAACTGGTGCGCCTTCACCTCGTCGTTGAGCCAGCCGGCCCGCCGCGCCGTCTCGAAGACCATCTTGAAGTGCAGCGACTGCCGGGCGTCGACGACGTAGAGCAGCGTGCTCGCCTTGATGTCGAAGACACGGTCGCGGATCGCCGAGAGGTCCGTCGCCGCGTAGCCGTAACCGCCGTCGGACTTCTGCACGATCAGCGGGACCGGCTTGCCGTCCGGGCCCTTGACGTCGTCGAAGAACACGCACAGCGCGCCCTCCGAGCGGACCGCCACGCCCGACTCCTCGAGGAGGCGGCAGGTCTCCGCCAGCATGGCGTTGTACCCCGACTCGCCGACGATGTCCGCGTCGCGGATCTCCATGTCGAGCTTCTCGAAGACCGAGAAGAAGTAGATCTTCGACTCGTCGACGAACTTCTGCCAGATGGCGAGCGTGTGCGGCTCGCCCGCCTGGAGGTCGACCACCCGGCGACGGGCCCGGGTCTTGAACTCCTCGTCCGCGTCGAACAGCTTGCGCGCGGCCTTGTAGAGGCGGTCCAGGTTGGACATCGCCTCCTCGCCGCTGACCTGGGAGTCCTTGTGGTCCAGCTCGTGCGGGTGCTCGTCCAGGTACTGGATGAGCATGCCGAACTGGGTGCCCCAGTCGCCGATGTGGTGGCGACGGACCACGCTCTCGCCGGTGAACTCCAGCATCCGCACCGTCGCGTCGCCGATGACCGCCGACCGCAGGTGGCCGACGTGCATCTCCTTCGCCACGTTCGGCTGGGCGTAGTCGACGACCGTCGTGCCCGGCCGTGCGGACGTGGGCACGCCCAGCCGGTCGGCGTCCGCGTAGCGCGCCGCGAGGTTCTCGGTGATCGCCCGGTCGGTGACCGTGACGTTCAGGAAGCCGGGACCCGAGACCTCGATCTCCTTGATCACGTCACCGCTCACCACGTTCGCCACGACCTGCGTCGCCAGCTCCCGCGGGTTCGCCTTCGCCTTCTTGGCCAGCGCGAGGATGCCGTTGGCCTGGAAGTCGGCCCGGTCGCTTCGTCGCAGCAGCGGGTCCGCGGCGGCCTCCGGCAGGGTGGCGGAGATCGCGGACGACAGGTGCTGCTCGACGGAGTGACTGAGGGACGTGACCGAGGCCATAGGAGTGGGGCCGTTCTCCTCGTGGGTGGGATGGGCACGACCAGTATCCCACGGGGGGTAAAGCGGTTTTCCCGGGCGCGGGGCCGTCTGGGACAATGAAACGCACTTCAAACCCGGAAGCCTTCACAACAAGAGGACGTGCCGATCGTGGGGCAGAGCACCGAGACCACCGACTGGGTCTCCCGTTTCGCCGATGAGGTCATCGAGGAGTCGGAACGCCGGGCCCCGGGCAAACCTGTGGTCGTCGCGTCCGGACTCTCCCCCTCCGGCCCCATCCACCTCGGCAACCTGCGCGAGGTCATGACCCCGCACCTCGTCGCCGACGAGATCCGCCGCCGCGGCCGCCAGGTCCGCCACCTGATCTCCTGGGACGACTACGACCGCTACCGCAAGGTCCCCCAGGGCATCGACGGCGTCGACGAGTCCTGGGCCGAGCACATCGGCAAGCCGCTGACGTCCGTGCCGGCGCCGCACGGCTCCGCGCACCCGAACTGGGCCGAGCACTTCAAGGCCGCGATGGTCGACTCGCTCGCCGAGCTCGGCGTGGAGTTCGACGGGATCAGCCAGACCGCGCAGTACACCTCCGGCGTCTACCGCGAGCAGATCCTGCACGCCGTCCGGCACCGCGGCGACATCGACGCCATCCTCGACCAGTACCGCACCAAGAAGGCCCCGGCGAAGAAGCAGCAGCAGAAGCCGCTCGACGAGGCCGAGCTGGAGGCCGCCGAGGGCTCCGGCGCGGCCGCCGAGGACGACGGCTCCTCCGGCAGCGCCGGCTACTTCCCGTACAAGCCCTACTGCGGCAACTGCGAGAAGGACCTCACCACCGTCACCTCGTACGTCGACGACACCACCGAGCTGTCCTACACCTGCACGGCGTGCGGCTTCGCCGAGACCGTCCGGCTGAACGAGTTCAACCGCGGCAAGCTGGTCTGGAAGGTCGACTGGCCGATGCGCTGGGCGTACGAGGGCGTCGTCTTCGAGCCGTCCGGCGTCGACCACTCGTCCCCCGGCTCCAGCTTCCAGGTCGGCGGGCAGATCGTCGGCATCTTCGGCGGCGAGCAGCCCATCGGACCGATGTACGCCTTCGTCGGCATCAGCGGCATGGCGAAGATGTCCTCCTCCAAGGGCGGGGTGCCCACCCCCGGCGACGCGCTGAAGATCATGGAGCCGCAGATCCTGCGCTGGCTCTACGCCCGCCGCCGCCCCAACCAGTCCTTCAAGATCGCCTTCGACCAGGAGATCCAGCGGCTCTACGACGAGTGGGACAAGCTGGACGCCAAGGTCGCCGACGGCACGGCCCTCCCGGCCGACGTCGCCGCGCACTCCCGCGCCGTGGGCACGGCCGGCGGCGAGCTGCCGCGCACCCCGCGCCCGCTGCCGTACCGCACCCTCGCCTCCGTCGCCGACATCACCGCCGGGGAGGCCGAGCAGGCGCTGCGGATCCTCGGCGAGCTCGACCCCGAGCACCCGATCGCCGCACTGGACGAGGCCCGGCCCCGCTACGACCGCGCCGAGGCCTGGATCAACAACCACGTCCCCGCCGACCAGCGCACCATCGTGCGCGAGGAGCCGGACGCCGAACTGCTGAAGTCCCTCGACGAGGCCTCCCAGCAGTCCCTGCGCCTGCTGCTCGACGGACTCGCCGAACACTGGTCGCTGGACGGACTGACGCACCTGGTCTACGGCGTCCCCAAGGTGCAGGCCGGGTTCTCCGCCGACGCCACGCCCAAGGAGCTGCCCCCGGAGATCAAGACCGCCCAGCGGACGTTCTTCGCCCTGCTCTACCACCTGCTCGTCGGCCGCGACACCGGCCCGCGCCTGCCCACCCTGCTGCTCGCGGTGGGGCAGGACCGGGTCCGGGCCCTGCTCGGGCAGTAGGCGCCGACCACGCGAAGGGCCCCCGGCCGGTGCCGGGGGCCCTTCGCGTGGTCCGCCCCGATCAGGCGATGTGGTCGTCCTGAAGTTCCGCCGTGTGGCGGTTGGTGAAGCGGTTCACCATGCGGTCGGCCTCACGCTGCGGGAGCATCACGCCGTACGTCGCCTCCACGTCGTTCCTCAGCTGACCCGAGGTGGGGTAGCTGCCGTCGATCGACTTCTTGAAGACCAGGTAGTAGTCGTCCTCGGTCGGCTCCGGACTGCCGCCGCCCTCGCCGAGCTCACGGCTGCGCCCCGGCACCACCGGGATCGGGAACGACCCGGTCTCCTCCGGCGACGGCTCCTGCGCCGGCGGCTCCTCCTGGTACTGGTCCGCGTACTGCTCGGCCTGCTGCTGCTCCTCGTACCACTGGGCGTACTGCTCCGAGGGGTCGTAGGTGGGGTCGTAGCCGCCCTGGTACTGCACCTCGAGCGGAGACTGGAACCACGGGTTCTGGTCGTCCTCCGGGGGCGCCGGCGGCTGCTCCGCCCGCGGAGCCTGCCGCGCCGCCCGCAGGTCCTGCTGCCCCTGGCCCTGGCCCTGACCCGGTCCCTGGAGCTGAGGCTGTCGTTCCTGCTGCCGCGCCGGAGCCGCCGCAAGCTCCTGAAGCTCCTGCTGAGCGGCCAGCGCCGGCCCCTGCGACCGGTCCTGCGACTGCGACTGCGTCTGAAGCGGCATGGGCGGCAGCAGCGCCGGCTCGATGCCCGCCGCCGCCAGACCCGCGGGGGCCGTCTCCGCCAGCGGAACGCCGTAGCGGGCCAGCCGCAGCGGCATCAGCGACTCCACCGGAGCCTTGCGACGCCACCCCCGCCCGAAGCGGGACCGCAGCCTCGCCTGGTAGACGAGACGTTCCTGCTCCAGCTTGATCACCTGGTCGTACGAGCGCAGCTCCCACAGCTTCATCCGGCGCCAGAGCAGGAACGTCGGCACCGGCGAGAGCAGCCAGCGCGTGATGCGCACGCCCTCCATGTGCTTGTCGGCCGTGATGTCCGCGATCCGCCCGATCGCGTGCCGGGCGGCCTCGACGGCCACCACGAACAGGATCGGGATCACCGCGTGCATGCCCGTGCCCAGCGGATCCGGCCAGGCCGCCGCACCGTTGAAGGCGATCGTCGCGGCCGTCAGCAGCCACGCCGTCTGCCGCAGCAGCGGGAAGGGGATGCGGATCCACGTCAGCAGCAGGTCCAGGGCCAGCAGGACGCAGATCCCCGCGTCGATGCCGATCGGGAACACATAGGAGAAGTTCCCGAAGCCCTTCTCGATGGCCAGCTCCCGGACGGCCGCGTACGAACCGGCGAAGCCGATGCCGGCGATGATCACGGCGCCGGTCACGACCACGCCGATGAGAACGCGGTGCATCCGGGTCAGCTGTATTGGCGCGGCCACCCGTACTCCCCTCCCCTTGCGTGTTCTTGCGCGCAACAGGGTGGCACATGTGTGCGGCGCACACGGTGCCGGACTGTCAGCTCTTCGCGGAAGCGGACGCCTTCGGAGCCGCCGCGGCCGCCTTGGACGCCGACGCCGACGGGCTCGCCGAGGCGGGCGCCGACGCCGAGGCGGACGGCTTCGCCTTCCCCGTCGACGAGGGGGACTGCGAGGGCGCGGCGCCGGAACCGGAGTCCGAACTCCCGCCGCCGCCTTCGCCGTTGGCGGACCGCACCGCGGCCACCGCCTCCTTGGCCGCCTTCTCCGCGGCCTTCGCCAGAGCGTCCGCGGTGGGCGTCTTGTCGCCCGCCAGACCGGCGCCGTTGTAGTCCAGCGTGACGACGACGTTCTCCACCCGCGCCACGACCGTCTGCTGCCGGAAAGCGCCTTCCGCCTTCTTCAGGTCGTACCGGACCAGCGTCGCCTCGTCGCCCGTGCCCGCGGCCGGCGTCGCCTTCGTGTTCTTCGCGCCCGCCACCGCCTGCGCGTCCTTGACCTGCTTCGCGTAGTACGTCTTCGCCTGCGACTCGCCGTCGCCCGTGGTCGCGTCCGACTCGAAACGCAGCAACGACACGTTCAGCCAGCGGAACTGCGAGCCCTTCACGCCGTTGTTGGCCAGGCTCGACCACGAGCAGCTCGCCCGCTCGCCCGTGTCGCTGGACGCGCCCTTCTTGCCGGCGGCCTTCGGCACCAGCTCGGTCAGCGTCTTCTTCGACACCACCGCACAGGCCTGCGGCAGCGTCTTGTACGCGGCCGCCTGCACGGTCGGCGCGGCGTCGGCCGTCGAGTCCGTGCCCGTGCCGCCGGTGGCGGCGGCGTCCTGCGTCTTGTCGGCGGAGCCGGAATCGGAGCCGGAGTCCGAGGAGCAGCCCGCGGCGATCAGCATCACCGGGACGGCAACCGCCGCGGCGAGGAGGCGGTTGAGACCTCCGGCGCGCCTCGCTCGCTCGTCACGCTGCTCACGCTGGTCAAACTGGCCGTCTCGCTGGGCTCGTCGCTGCATGGTTCCTTCACTCATGACGCTCGTGGTTCCTGCGGTCGGATCGGGTCCGAGGGGCCACGGTACGCGGTGAAGAAGCTGTGCGGTTCCGCTTCGAGGCCTTCGCGGACCGGGCGCCGGCGAGGCCGAAGTGGCCTCAGCCGGACAGGGAGTCGACCAGTTGCGCGGCCAGTTTCCGGGCCTTGTCCTGCATTTCCTCACTGTCCGGCGTCACGCCCACGGTCGCCGGCTGCTCCTCGTACTCGATGGTCACGATGACGTTGGACGTGCGGAACGCCACAGTCACCGTCCGCTGCTTGACCGTCGAACCCGAGCTGCCGAGCGCGTCGTCGACGAACGCCTCGTCGCCCAGGTCGTCCAGCAGACGGGGCTGAAGGTCGGCCGGCGCCGCGGTGGACGAGGCCGAGGCCGACGGCGAGCCCGCGGCGGAAGGGGAGGACGAGGCGGACGCGGCGGGGGCGCCCGACGCCGAGGGGGTCGCGGTGGCGGAAGCGGACCCCGTCGCGGATCCGGCCGTCGGCGACACGGCCGGCGCCGGCAGGTCGGCCGCCGTCACCTTCCTGGCGAACAGCGCCTCCGCCTGGGAGTCGTCGCTCACCGCGTTGTCGTAGGAGACGACCCGCTCGAAGTCGACGAGGAGATGGTCGGTGGCGTCCGCGGACTCCACCTTCCAACGGCAGCCGACCTTGCGGTCCGTGTCGTACGTCAGCGTCGCCTCGCCCGCGTAGGCCGTGTCGCGCTGCGTCTCGTCGGGCAGCTGCTTGACGCCGGGCAGGAGCGAGTCGAGGGTCGAGCGGCTCACCACACCGCACGCCTCCGGCAGTGTGGTGTAGCGGCCGGGCTGCGCGGCCGCGGAGGTCGTGCCGGCCTCGCCCGGATTGGAGTCGTCCGTCGAACCGCCGTCGTCCGAACCGCCGGTGCAGCCGGCCAGCAGTGCCGCGAGGAGCGCCACGACGCCGGGTACGTACGCCTTCCGCTGCACGGTCGGCTCCTCTCGACGGTCACTTCAGGATCTTCGGGCCGGTGTCCGCGCTGGTTATTCGCTTGCCGGACGGGGGCGGCCCCCGCAGACAATGTGTATCGCACGCGACACCGTGGATGCCGGTCCGTCGTCCCTTTTCGACTGTCTTGGCGCCGGTTTTGCGGCTTGATACTTCTGTAGGATTTTCGGGGGAATGAGGGCGTTATGTCGTACGTGGAGATGCCGGGCGCGAAGGTGCCCATCCGCATGTGGGCCGACCCGGGGTCGGTCGAGGAGGGGGCGTTGCAGCAGCTGCGCAACGTCGCGACCCTGCCGTGGATCAAGGGCCTCGCGGTCATGCCGGACGTCCACTACGGCAAGGGCGCGACGGTCGGCTCGGTCATCGCGATGCAGGGCGCGGTGTGCCCCGCGGCGGTGGGGGTCGACATCGGGTGCGGCATGTCGGCGGTCAAGACCTCGCTGACCGCGAACGACCTGCCCGGCGACCTGTCCCGGCTGCGCTCGAAGATCGAGCAGGCGATCCCGGTGGGCCGGGGCATGCACGACACCCCGGTCGAACCGGGCCGCTTCCACGGACTGGCCACCGGGGGCTGGGACGACTTCTGGGGGAGGTTCGACGGGATTGCCGAAGCGGTCAAGTTCCGTGCGGAACGCGCCGCAAAGCAAATGGGAACGCTCGGATCAGGGAATCACTTCGTCGAAGTGTGCACGGACACGACCGGTTCTGTGTGGTTGATGCTGCATTCCGGTTCTCGCAACATCGGCAAGGAACTCGCCGAGTTCCACATCGGGGTGGCGCAGAAGCTGCCGCACAACCAGGGTCTGGTCGACCGCGACCTCGCCGTCTTCGTCGCGGACACCCCGCAGATGGCGGCCTACCGCAACGACCTGTTCTGGGCGCAGGAATACGCCAGGAACAACCGCACCCTGATGATGGCGCTCCTGAAGGACGTGGTCCGCAAGGAGTTCAGGAAGGCGAAGCCGGTCTTCGAGCAGGAGATCAGCGCACACCACAACTATGTGGCCGAGGAGCGCTACGAGGGAATGGACCTGCTCGTCACCCGCAAGGGCGCGATCCGCGCGGGCTCCGGCGAGTACGGCATCATTCCCGGGTCGATGGGCACGGGCTCGTACATCGTCAAGGGGCTCGGCAACGAGAAGGCGTTCAACTCGGCCTCGCACGGCGCGGGTCGGCGCATGAGCCGCACCGCCGCCAAGCGTCGCTTCTCGACGAAGGACCTGGAGGACCAGACGCGCGGGGTGGAGTGCCGCAAGGACTCAGGCGTCGTGGACGAGATCCCGGCCGCCTACAAGCCGATCGAGCAGGTCATCGACCGGCAGCGGGACCTGGTGGAGGTCGTGGCGAAGCTGAAGCAGGTCGTCTGCGTGAAGGGCTGAGGGCGGGCCCCGGAGCGCCCGGGCCCCGGAGCGCCCGGGCCCCGGAGCGCCCGGGGCCGGGGCGCCCACCGCTCAGCCGAGACGTTTCTCCAGCAGGGTGACCGCATAGGGGCTGCCCGGGCCGCCCTGTTTGGCCTGTTGTTCGCCGACGACCTCGTAGCCCGCCGACTCGTAGTAGGCGCGCAGCCGGGGGTTGGCGGTCAGGCAGTCCAGGCGGGCGTAGGGGCGGCCGGTCGCGGCGATGCGGGACTCGGCCTGTGCCAGCATCCTGCGGCCCGTGCCGGGCGGGGCGGTGTGCGGGGTCGTCATCAGGCGGTGGATGTAGCCGGCGTCCGGCGGGCGGGGGCCCCAGGCGGCGGGGTCGTCCCACCAGAGTTCGAAGGCGCCGGCGGGCGCCGTGCCGGTGTACGCCAGCCAGACCTCTCCCTCGCGCATCCGGTGCACGAAGTGGGCCTCGTCCTTCTCGCCGGGCCGCCACTGCTCGATGCCCCGGGCCAGCTGCCACAGGGCGGCGGTGTCGCGCAGCCGGACCAGGAGCGGGGCGTCCTCGGGAGAGGCCCTGCGGTACACGGGCTCGGGCCAGGCGCTGGGGAGGGGTTCCAGGAGCCGGTCGCGCAGGGCGGCGGACAGGGCCTGCGCGTCGAGGCCCAGGGCGTGCGTCACGTACGCCTCGACCGAGCCGTGGCGGGCGCGCAGCTCGCGCAGGAACAGGCGCATCGCCGCTTCGGGGGCGCGGCCGAAGGCGGGCCAGAGCGGGGTGCGGCCGTCGTTGCGGGCCCGCCAGTCGTCCAGCAGGGCGCGGCTCGCCAGTTCGGTCAGGGTGAAGTCCTCGATGATCGTCTCGTCCGGGACGCCGAGGAGGGCGAGGATCAGGGCGGCGAGCTGGCCGGTGCGGTCCTTGCCGGAGGCGCAGTGGAAGACCAGGCCGCCCCGCGCCTCGGCCACCAGGCGCAGCGCGGCCGCGATCTCCTCGACGCCGTCCTCGGCCACCTCCAGGTAGCGGGCGCAGAGATAGGGGCCGGGCTCCACGTCGGGTGTCGCGGCGGCCTGGTCGTAGGGGCGGTGCTCGATGCTCAGGCGGTGGTAGGCGAAGGAGTCGTGCTCCGGGACACGGCCCGCGGACTCCGCCTCCCAGGGGTGGCGCAGGTCCACGACCGTGCCGATGTCGAGGGCGAGGAAGCGGTCCCAGTCGGGGGTGTCCGGCCGCAGTCTGCCGAGGGAGTCCGAGCGGAACAGCAGCCCCGGGCGGACCCGGTGACCGGTTCCGGTCGCGTATCCGCCCAGGTCGCGGAAGTTGTGCAGGGTCTCGAACGGTATGTGTCTGTCCACGGGCAGGACCTTAGGGGAGGAGCGGGCAGGGGCGGCGGCCGGCGGCGGGAACCGGGCGGGCCGTCGTGCTGTCTTCAGCTGAGCGGTCGCGCCCGCTCGAACGGCGGTGCGAGGACCGGCGCCGGGGCACCGGGACACCGGGACACCGGCGGACGGGGACACGGAAGTGACGGGGGTTCTGCGATGGATCGTGGGCGTGCAGGAGTGCGTGCGGCTGTCTGGAGCGCGGGGCTGGTGCTGCTGGCCGTCGGTGCGCTGGCCGGCTGTTCCGACGAGTACAACGACGAGCGGGGCAAGGGGGACGCTCCCGTGCAGGGCAAGGCGGGGGACGACACTCCCGCCGAGGTGTTCAACATGCCCGACGGGTTCGGGAACCTCGCCACGAAGTGCGTCGGGCACGGGTTCCGGGCGTATGTGACGACGAACGCGACGGGTCCGTCCAATGTGCAGATCGTCGAGGACAAGTCGTGCGGCGGCTGACGGCCGTCGGCGCCGCGCTCGCCCTCGCGGTGCTGCTCGGCGGCTGTTCGCAGCAGTACTACGACGAGCGGGGCAAGGCCGACGCCCCGGTGGCGGGGCGCAAGGGGGACGACGCCCCGGCCGAGGTGTTCAACTTCCCCGACGGGTTCGGGAACCTGGCCACGAAGTGCGTCGGGCCCGGGAAGCGGGGCTACGCGACGACCCGGGACGTCCACGTGGAGGACGACGGCGGCGACTCCGAGGTCGTGATCATCCCGGCGCACGCGGTCGTCGTCGACGATCCGGGCTGCAAGGCGCCGTAGGGCCGGCCGCGGCCGGGCGTCCCTCACCGCTCCCGGTGGACCTTGGTGTTCGACGCCTGGGCGCGGGGGCGCAGGACGAGGAGGTCGACGTTGACGTGGCTGGGGCGGGTGACGGCCCAGACGACGGTCTCGGCCACGTCGGAGGCGGTGAGGGGTTCGGCGACGCCTTCGTAGACCTTGGCCGCCCGTTCCTCGTCGCCGCCGAAGCGGGTGAGGGCGAACTCCTCGGTCCTGACCATGCCCGGGGCGATCTCGACGACCCGGACCGGGCGGCCGACGATCTCCAGCCGGAGCGTCTCGGCGAGCACGTGCGCGCCGTGCTTGGCGGCGACGTAGCCGGCGCCGCCCTCGTACGTGCCGTGCCCCGCGGTGGAGGAGATGACGACCACGACGCCGTCGCCGCTCGCGTCGAGCTTGGGCAGGAGGGCCTGGGTGACGTTGAGGGTGCCGAGGACGTTCGTCTCGTACATGGTGCGCCAGTCGGCGGGGTCGCCGGTGGCCACCGGGTCGGCGCCGAGCGCGCCGCCCGCGTTGTTGACCAGCACGCCGATCGTCTTGAAGGCCGTCGCGAACTCGTCGACGGCGGCACGGTCGGTCACGTCCAGCTGGTAGGCGGCCGCCGAGCCGCCCGCCCGGGTGATCTCCTCGGCGAGGGCCTCGACGCGGTCCTTGCGGCGGGCCGTGAGGACGACCCGGTAGCCGGCCGCGGCGAGCTGGCGGGCGGTGGCGGCGCCGATCCCGCTGCTCGCACCGGTGACGACGGCGATGCGGGAGGCGGCGGACGGTGCGGCGGTGGCCATGTGCTGCTCCTCGGACGGGGCGGGTCGGTGCCGCCAGGATAGGCGGGCGGCACGCCGGACCGGCCGCCGGTCTCGCCCTGTGGGCGGGGCGTGGGCGTCGGCAGACGGGGTGGTCACCCGGTGGAGGGCGGCTGCGGGGCCGGCCGTCCGGGGTGACGACGGACGTGGAGACGGCGCGGGGCGGCGGGGCGTCGGACCGCGCGCGGTCCGGCGACCGGCGGCAGGCGCCGCCGGCGGTGCCGGACCCGGGGACGCCTGCTTCTTCCGACCGCCGTCTCACCGGTGCGTCGTACGATGCGCGGACGGTGTCGACGCAGGCGCCACTAAGGGGTGAGATGTCCGGGAACGCGCGGTCGCGGCTGCTGGACGAGCTGTTCGTGGTCTCCCGCCGGTACATGGCCGCCTACGCGCTGTTCAACCAGGCGCTCGCCGACCGTCTCGGGCTGCATCCCACGGATCTGCAGTGTCTGAACCTGCTGGTCCTGGAGCGCGGGCCGGTGACGACGGGGCGGGTCGCCGAACTGACGGGGCTGACCACCGGGTCGGCGACCCGGCTGGTGGACCGGCTGGAGAAGGCGGGCTATGTGGCGCGGGAGCGCGACGAGGCGGACCGGCGGCGGGTGCTCGTGGCGACGGTGCCGGAGCGGACCGACGAGTTCACGCGGATGTGGGAGCGGCTGGGCGGCGACTGGATGCCGCTCTTCGAGGATCTCGCGGACGCCGAACTCGCCGTGATCGTCCGGCACATGCGGCGGACGGTGGAGTTCGGGGCGGAGCAGGTCGTGCGGTTGCGGGAAGGCCGGGTCTAGGGGCGGATGCAGGAGACGCAGGCACGGCCGTCCGAGGTGGCGGCCGAAGGGGCGGGCGAGACGGGTGCGGGGCGGGGGCTGCCGCGGCACTGGCCGCTGATGCTGCTGGGCGCGGCGCTGGTGCCGGGCGCGGTGCTGGTGCTCGTCGGGCGGACGCTGGAGGAGCCCGCGGTCCAGGCGTGGCGGACGGTGTGTCTGGCGGTGACCGTGCAGGCGCTGCCGTTCCTGTTGCTGGGCACGGCGCTGTCGGGGGCGATCAACGCGTTCGTGCCGGCGAGCGTCTTCGGCCGGCTGCTGCCGAAGCGGGCGGCGCTGGCGGTGCCGGTGGCGGGCGTGGCGGGGGTGGTGCTGCCGGGGTGCGAGTGTGCGTCGGTGCCGGTGGCGAGCAGTCTGATCGGGCGGGGGGTGACCCCGGCCGCGGCCTTCGCGTTCCTGCTGTCCGCGCCCGCCGTGAACCCGGTGGTGCTGACGGCGACGGCGGTGGCGTTCCCGGGCAGTCCGCGGATGGTGCTGGCCCGGCTCGTGGCCTCGCTGGTGACGGCGGCGGCGATGGGCTGGCTGTGGCTGTGGCTGGGCCGGGAGGAGTGGCTGCGGCCGGCGGTGCGGCACTCCGGGCACCGGCCGGGGCACAGCCGCTGGACGGAGTTCCGGCGCGGTTTCCAGCACGACTTCCTGCACGCGGGGGGCTTTCTGGTGGTGGGGGCGATGGCGGCGGCGACCTTCAACGTGGCGGTGCCGCGGTCGGTGCTGGACACGTTCTCGGGTTCGCCGTGGCTGTCGGTGCTGTTCCTGGCGGCCCTGGCGATCGTGCTGGCGGTGTGCAGCGAGGCGGACGCGTTCGTGGCGGCGTCGCTCAGCGGGTTCTCGCCGGTGGCGCGGCTGGCGTTCATGGTGGTGGGCCCGATGGTCGACCTGAAGCTGATCGCCTTGCAGGCGGGGACGTTCGGGCGGGCCTTCGCGGTGCGGTTCTCGGCGGCCACCGCCGTGGTCGCGGTGGTGTGCAGCGCGGTGGTCGGAGGGGTGCTGCTGTGAAGCGGTTCGTGCAGGTGGGGCTGTTGCTGCTCGCGGGGCTGGGGCTGCTGCGCACCTCGCTCTTCACGGACGAGTACCTGCGGTTCGTGAAGGAGGGGATGCGGCCGCTGCTGGTCGTGTCCGGGGTGCTGCTGATCGGTCTGGCGGCGGCGGAGGCCTGGCCCGGCCGCCGGCCCGCCGGCCACGACGACGGCCACGGTTCCGGCCGCGGCGGGGACGACGACGGCCACGGTCCCGGCGACGGCGGACACGGCGAGGGCGACGATCGCGGTCCGGGCGAGGGGTGCGGCCCCGCCGTTCCCGGCGCCCGAGGCCGCGGCCACGGTGACGACCACGGCCCGGCCGCCGCCGGCCACGGGCACGACCACTCCCGGGTGCCGCGGGTCGCCTGGCTGCTGTTCCTGCCCGTGCTGAGCCTGCTGTTCTACGCGCCGCCCGCGCTCGGCTCGTACACCGCCTCGCGGGAGCCCGCCAAGGTCGTGGCGGTGCAGGAGGACGACTTCGATCCGCTGCCGGCGGCCTCGCCGCTGCCGATCACGCTCACCGAGTTCACCCAGCGGGTGCAGCAGGACCGTTCGCGGGCGATCAGCGGGCGCACGGTCCGGATGACCGGGTTCGTGACGTCCGCCGAGGGGGGCGGCTGGTATCTCACCCGGATCGTCATCAGCTGCTGTGCGGCGGACTCGACCACGCTGAAGGTGCGGGTGTACGGGACGGCGGCGCCTAAGGCCGACACCTGGGTGACCGTGGACGGGACCTGGCATCCGGGCGGCACGCTGGGGACGTCGTCGGCGGGGGTGGCCCTCGACGCGCGGGGCGTGACGAGGGTGGAGAAGCCCTCCAACGCGTACATGGACGCCGTCCCGCTCGTCGGCTAGCGGCCGGCCGGCCGACGAGCGGGGCGGCGGCCGGCGGCTCGTGGGCGAGGCCCCGGCTAGGAGGCCTCCCGGGCGTCGGCGTTGTCCGCGTCGTAGCGTTCGCGGGCCGCGTGGACCTCGTCGAAGTGGGTCTCCGCCCAGTCCTTCACCGCCGTCAGCAGCAGGGCGAGGTTGTCCCCGAGCGGGGTGAGCTCGTAGTCGACGCGGACGGGGACGGACGGGGTGACCGTGCGGGTCAGGATGCCGTCGCGCTCCAGCGTGCGCAGGGTCTGGGTGAGCATCTTGGGGCTGACGCCGGCGATCCTGCGGGCCAGGTCGCTGTAGCGCTGGGGCGCGGGGGCGAGGGCGGAGACGACCAGGCTCACCCACTTGTCACTGAGGCGGTCCAGGAGCTGGTTGGTGGGGCAGCCGCGGATGAAGGCGTCGTACTCGGTGCGGGCCTGCTCGCGCCGCTGGGCGGCGGTCATGGTGGCCATGGCGACTCTCCTGCCGGTGACGTAGGCACCTTCGGGTAACTACTTCCCCGTGGATAGTAGCTCTTCCTAGGGTTGTGGCAACGGAGAGGGGGCGGGAAGTCCCCTCGAGGAGCAGACCCTGCAAGGGAGTTGTCATGCGTGCAGTAGTGGTGCGGACCTTCGGCGGGCCCGAGGTCGTGGAGGTCGTGGACGCCGAACTGCCCGAGCCCGGCGCGCGCCAGGTCCGGATCCGGGTGGCCGCGGCGGCCCTGAACCCCGTCGACGCGGGGGTCCGCTCCGGGGTGTTCGGGGGCGCGGGCAAGACGATCGGGCTCGGCTGGGACGTCGCCGGGACGGTGGACGCGGTGGGCGTCGCCTCCGCGTGGAGCGTGGGGGACGAGGTCGTGGCCCTCGACTACGGGATGGTCAAGCCGCTCGGCACGCACGCGGAGTACGTGGTGGTGGACACGGACGCGGTGGCGCTCGCGCCGGCCTCGGTGGACGCGGTGCACGCGGCGACGCTGCCGCTCAACGCGCTGACGGCCGTCGGGGCGCTGGATCTGCTGGCGCTGTCGCCGGGGCAGTCGCTGCTGGTCACGGGGGGTGCGGGGGCGGTCGGCGGCTTCGCCGTCGAGCTCGCCGCGCGACGGGGGCTGAAAGTGGCCGCGCTGGTCCGTGAGGAGGACGAGGAGTTCGTCCGGTCGCTGGGCGGCACGCGGTTCGCCGGTGGCGCGGAGACGTTCGACGGGGTGCTGGACGCGGCGGTGCTGGGCCCGCGGGCGCTGGCCCTGGTGCGGGACGGCGGGGTGTACACGGGGGTGATCCCGCAGGCCTGGCCGGCGTCCGAGCGGGGCGTGCGGACCGACGCGGTCGAGGTGGGCGCCGACGGGGCACGGCTGGCGGAGCTGGTGCGGGCGGTCGACGCGGGGGAGCTGACCCTCCGGGTGGCCGACACGTTCTCCCTGGCCGACGCGTCGACGGCGCACGCCCGGCTGGCGGAGGGCGGCCTGGCGGGGGCGGCTGGTGCTGGTGCCGTGACGGGGGAGCGGGCGCGAGGCCGGGGCCGGGGTGCGGGCCCGAGCCGAGCCGGGCCGGGGGCGGGACCGGGCGGAATAGGGGTGGCAGGGGCGCTGTTGGACCGTGTAGTTTAACGGTCAACAACTTTGGAGGGTGAGCGACCATGCAGTTCGGGATCTTCACGGTGGGCGATGTCACGCCGGACCCGACCACGGGCCGTACGCCGACCGAGGCCGAGCGGATCAAGGCCATGGTCGCCATCGCGCAGAAGGCCGAGGAGGTCGGCCTCGACGTCTTCGCGACCGGCGAGCACCACAACCCGCCGTTCGTGCCCTCGTCCCCGACGACGATGCTCGGCTACATCGCCGCGCGGACCCGCAAGCTGATCCTCTCCACCTCCACCACCCTCATCACCACCAACGACCCGGTGAAGATCGCGGAGGACTTCGCGATGCTCCAGCACCTGGCCGACGGACGCGTGGACCTCATGATGGGGCGCGGCAACACGGGCCCGGTCTACCCCTGGTTCGGCAAGGACATCCGCGAGGGCATCAACCTCGCCATCGAGAACTACGCCCTGCTGCGCAGGCTGTGGCGCGAGGACGTCGTCGACTGGGAGGGCACGTTCCGCACCCCCCTCCAGGGCTTCACCTCCACGCCCCGCCCGCTGGACGACGTGCCGCCGTTCGTCTGGCACGGCTCCATCCGCTCGCCCGAGATCGCCGAGCAGGCCGCGTTCTACGGCGACGGGTTCTTCCACAACAACATCTTCTGGCCGGCCGACCACACCCGGCGGATGGTCGAGCTGTACCGGGCCCGGTACGCGCACTACGGGCACGGCACGCCCGAGCAGGCCATCGTGGGCCTCGGCGGCCAGGTGTTCATGCGCAGGAACTCGCAGGACGCCGTCCGTGAGTTCCGGCCCTACTTCGACAACGCGCCGGTCTACGGTCACGGGCCGTCCCTGGAGGACTTCACCGACCAGACCCCGCTGACCGTCGGCACGCCGGAGCAGGTCGTCGAGAAGACGCTGAAGTTCCGCGAGTACGCGGGCGACTACCAGCGCCAGCTGTTCCTGCTCGACCACGCGGGGCTGCCGCTCAAGACGGTCCTGGAGCAGCTCGACCTGCTCGGCGAGGAGGTCGTGCCGGTGCTGCGCAAGGAGTTCGCCGTCGGACGGCCGGCCGACGTGCCGGACGCGCCCACCCACCGCTCGCTGCTCGCGCACAAGGAAGCCAAGGAGGTCGTGGCATGAGGCTCGTCGTCGTCTCCGCGGGGCTGAGCGTCCCGTCGTCCACCCGGCTGCTGGCCGACCGGCTGGCGCAGGCGGTGCAGCGGCAGGCCTCCGCCGACGTCGAGGTCGTGGAGCTGCGCGACCTCGCGGTGGAGATCGCCCACCACTTCACCAACGGCTTCCCCGGGCGCGCGCTCGCCGCCGCCCTGGAGGCGGTGACGGCCGCCGACGCCCTGATCGTGGTCACGCCGGTGTTCTCCGCCTCCTACAGCGGCCTGTTCAAGTCGTTCTTCGACGTCCTGGACCAGGAGGCGCTGGCGGGCAAGCCGGTGCTGATCGCCGCGACCGGCGGCAGCGCCCGCCACTCGCTCGTGCTGGAGCACGCGCTGCGGCCGCTCTTCTCCTACCTGCGGGCCGTGGTCGTCCCGACCGCCGTCTACGCGGCCTCGGAGGACTGGGGCGCGCAGGGACTGCCCGAGCGGATCGAGCGGGCGGCGGGGGAGCTGGTCTCGCTGACGGCCGGCCGCTCCGCACCCGCGGTGCCGCCCGCTCCCGCGGAGCCCGCCCCGGGCGGGTTCACGGTCGTGCCGTTCGCCGAACAGCTCGCGGCGCTGGCCGGACGGTGAGCAAGGAGCGCCGGGCGGGCGCGGACGACCCGCCCGGCGCCTCGGTGAGAGCCGAGTAAGAAGGGTGATCGCAGAAGGTCCCCGCCGCCCCGGCCGCCGGTGGCCAGGGCAGACTGGACGGGTGCCTCCCACCGTTCTGCTCGCCGAAGACGACCGCGCCATCCGCCACGCCCTGGAACGCGCCCTGGCCCTGGAGGGCTACCGGGTCACCGCGGTCGCCGACGGGGTCGAGGCGCTGGCGCAGGCCCACAAGAACCCGCCGGACGTGCTCGTCCTCGACGTCATGATGCCCGGGATCGACGGCCTCCAGGTCTGCCGGGTGCTGCGCGCCGAGGGCGATCGGACGCCCATCCTGATGCTGACCGCGCTGGTGGAGACCGCCGACCGGATCGCGGGACTGGACGCGGGCGCCGACGACTACGTCGTCAAGCCGTTCGACGTCGAGGAGGTCTTCGCCCGGCTGCGGGCGCTGCTGCGCCGCACCGGCTCCGAGACCGCGCCGCCGCTCCCGCCCGAGCCCCCCAGGCAGTCGCCCGAGCGCCATGTCGAGGCGGCCGGCCTGCGGATGGACCCGCAGGCGCGGCGGGTGTGGCGCGGCACGCGGGAGCTGGAGCTGACCCGGACCGAGTTCGAGCTGCTCGAACTGCTCGTGCGCAACGCCGGGATCGTGCTGGACCACTCCACGATCTACGACCGCATCTGGGGCTACGACTTCGGTCCCGGTTCCAAGAACCTCGCCGTCTACGTCGGCTACCTGCGCCGCAAGCTCGACCAGCCGGGAGCCCCGCAGCTGATCCACACCGTGCGCGGGGTGGGTTACGTGCTGCGGGAGGACTGAGGGGCGCGGGCGTGAGCGGTCCGCGCCGGCTGCGCCGGGCGCTGTCCCGGCCGCGGCCGAAGCTGGTGTCGCTGCGCACCACGTTCGCGGTGTCCTTCGCGGCCGTGACCGCCGCGGTCACCGTGCTCGTCGGCGTCCTGTCGTACTCGGCGGCCGCCCGGCTGGTGCGGGTCGACCAGGAGTCGGTGTTCGACGAGGTCGTGCAGGACCTGCGGGACGAGGTGCGCGACCACCGGATGGCGCCGGAGGACTTCTCCTCGGCGGAGCCCGGCCACGACATCGTGCGGCCGGCCCGCACGGACGTGCAGGTCCTCGGAGCGGACGGCTCGGTCGTGGACGGCGGCAGCCCCGGGCTGCCGGTCGTGGCCGCCGACCGCGCGGTCGCGGCCGCCCCCGCGGCGGGCGGGATGGCCGTCCACAAGGACGTGAACGTCGGCAGCGACGTCTACCGCATCGCGACGGTCTCCCTGGGCGGCGGCCGGGGCGCGGTGCAGGTGGCGCAGGAGTTCAGCGACACCGAGGACCTGCTGCGGGCACTCCAGCAGCGCACCCTGATCCTGATGATCGCCGTCGTGACGGCCGCCGGGCTGTTCGGCTGGTGGCTGGCCCGGCGCATCACCCACCGGCTGGTCATCCTCACCACCGCCGCCGAGGACGTGGCCCGCACCCGCCGCCTCGGCGTCCAGGTGCCCGTCACCGGACACGACGAGGTGGGCCGCCTCGGCCGTGCCTTCGACCGCATGCTGGGCCGGCTCGCGCAGTCCGAGGAGGACCAGCGGCGGCTCGTCCAGGACGCGGGCCACGAGCTGCGCACCCCGCTGACCTCGCTGCGCACGAACATCTCCCTGCTGCGCCGGATCGACGAGCTGCCCCCGGACACGCGCGACGAACTGGTCGCGGACCTCACCCAGGAGGCCCGCGAGCTGACCGACCTGGTCAACGAGCTCGTCGATCTCGCGGCCGGCCAGTCGGACGCCGAGCCGCCGCGCCGGCTGGACCTCGCCGACGTCGCGGAGGAGGTCGCGGGCCTGGCCCGGCGCCGCACCGGGCGGCAGGTGCTGATCCGGGCGGGCGGCGACACCACCGTCCACGGGCGGCCGGCGATGTTGCAGCGGGCCGTGTCCAACCTGGTGGAGAACGCGACCAAGTTCGACCGGGACGGCCGCGCGCCCGTCGAGATCGTCGTCACCGGGCCCGCCCGGCCGGGGGTCGTGCGCGTCGAGGTCTGCGACCGGGGGCCCGGTATCGCCGAGGCCGACCTGACCCGCGTCTTCGACCGCTTCTACCGGGCCGCGGACGCCCGCTCCCTGCCGGGATCCGGTCTCGGCCTGTCGATCGTCCGCGAGGTGGCCCTCGCCCACGGGGGAGCGCCGTTCGCCTTCCGCCGCGCGGGCGGCGGCACCGTGATCGGCTTCACCGCGGGCGGCGGTCTCCCGGACCGCTCCCGGGACGACGACCGCCCCCACGAGCACCGCGGCCGGCTCCGCCCCTGACGCCGGCGCTCGCCCGCCGGACGGGGAAGCGGCGGGCTTGAGCACGCGGCGGGGTGGGAATAATACCGAAATGCGTGCTTTCGCGCGGAGAGTGAGATGAGCAGGTGAGTGAGGCATCCGACGCCGGCGGTGAGCCGCTCACCGCACGCGTCACCGTCGACGACCAGGGTGTCGTGACCGGCTGGGACGAGGGCGCCGCACGACTGCTGGGATACGCCCCGCACGAGATCCTCGGCCGGCCGGCGGCGACCCTGCTCGCCGGGGAGTCGGCCGCGGCGGACCTTCGGCCGTCGGCCGGGCTGCCCCGATGGCAGGGCACGCTCGCCCTGCGCCACCGGGACGGCCGCCGCCTGCGGGCCAGGGTCCTCGCACACCGCCGCACGGGGGACGACGGGGTCCGCGACTGGCTGGTCGTCGGCGCCCCGGCGGCCGCGCCCCGGCCCGAGGACGACGCGCTGATGCGCTGGGGCTTCCTGCGGTCGCCCTCCTGCGCGACCTCCGTGTACGACACCGACCTGCGTCTGCGCCGCTCGAACCGGACCGCGCAGGCCGCGCTGGGCCTGAGCGAGGAGGAACTGCGCGGGCTGCGCATGACGGACGTCCTGCCCACGCCCCTGTCGCGGGAGGTCGAGCGGCGGATGCGGCAGGCCCTGGAGACCGGCGAGCCGCAGTACGTCGAGAACTACGCCCGGGCCCCCGGCGAGCCCCGCGAACACGCCTGGTCGGTCCACCTCTACCGGGTGGAGGACCCGGACGGCCGGGTGCTGGGGGTGGCCGCCGCGGGGCACGACATGACGGAGCAGCACCGGGCCCGCGAGCGCCTCCAGCTGATCGCGGAGGCCAGCACCCGGATCGGCAGCACGCTCGACGTGACGCGGACGGCGCAGGAACTGGCGGACGTGGCGGTGCCCGGCCTCGCCGACTTCCTCAGCGTGGACCTGCTGACCTCGTTCGAGCAGGGGCGGGAGGAGCCGGTGGCCGGCGGCCCGCTGCTGCTGCGGCGCGTCGCCCACCAGTCGGTGCTGCCGGGCGCCCCCGAGGCCGTCCTCGCCCTCGGCGACGTGGACGAGTACCCGGAGGGCTCCCCGCCGGTGGAGAGCCTGCGCTCGGGGCGTTCCGTGCGGCGGCGGATCGACGGGGGCGCGGTGCCCGCGTGGGTCGCCGGGGACCCGCTGCGCGTCGCCCGCATCCGCGACTACGGCTTCCACTCGCTGATGGCCGTGCCGCTGTCGGCGCGCGGCACCACGCTCGGCGTCGTCGTGTTCGCCCGCCACCGGCGGCCGGACCCCTTCCAGGCGGACGACCTCGTCCTCGCCGAGGAACTGGCGGCCAGGGCGGCGGTCTGCATCGACAACGCCCGGCGCTACACCCGCGAACGCGCGACGTCGGTCGCCCTCCAGCGCAGCCTGCTGCCGCAGCGGCTGCCCGAACAGTCCGCGGTGGAGGTCGCGTCCCGCTATCTGCCGGCCGACGTGCGGGCCGGGGTGGGCGGCGACTGGTTCGACGTCATCCCGCTGTCCGGGGCGAGGGTCGCGCTGGTCGTCGGCGACGTCGTGGGGCACGGCATCCACGCCTCGGCCACCATGGGGCGGCTGCGCACGGCCGTGCGCACCCTCGCCGACATCGACCTGCCGCCCGACGAACTGCTCACCCACCTCGACGACCTGGTGGGCCTGCTGGCCACCGGGACCGACGCGCTGGGCGACGCGGGAAGTGCCGGGGACGTCGGGGCGACGTGCCTGTACGCCGTGTACGACCCGCTCGTGCGGCGCTGCACCCTGGCCAGGGCGGGGCATCCGCTGCCGGCGCTGGTGACGCCGGACGGCGAGGCGGAACTGCTGGCCCTGCCGGCCGGGCCGCCGCTCGGCCTGGGCGGGCTGCCCTTCGAGTCGCTGGAGATCGACCTGCCCGAGGGCAGCCTGCTCGCCCTCTACACCGACGGCCTGATCGACTCGCGCTCGCGCGACAGCGACGTCGACGACGGCGCCTCGCGGCTGTGCCGGGCCCTGGCCGCGCCCGCCGCCTCGCTGGACGCGGTGTGCGACGAGATCCTCGCCGACCTGCTCCCGCAGCTGCCGTCCGACGACGTGGCGCTCCTGGTCGCCCGCACCCGGGGGCTCGACCCCTCCCGCATCGCCACCTGGGACGTGCCCTCGGACCCGGCCGCGGTGGCCGAGGCCCGCAAGCGCGCGGTCGACCGGCTGGAGGCCTGGGGGCTGACCGACGCCGCGTTCGTCACCGAACTGATCGTCAGCGAACTGGTCACCAACGCCATCCGGCACGGCCGGCCGCCCGTCCAGCTGCGGCTCATCCACGACCGCGCGCTCATCTGCGAGGTGTCCGACGGCGGCGGCACGGCGCCCCACATGCGCCGGGCCCGCACCTACGACGAGGGCGGCCGCGGCCTGCTGCTGGTCGCCCAGCTGAGCCGGCGCTGGGGCACCCGTCCCGGCGCCAGGGGCAAGACGATCTGGGCGGAGCAGACCCTCGACGGCCCGCCCGACGGCTCGTGGCTCTGAGCCCGGGCCGGACGGCCCGCGCGGCCGCCGTCCGTCAGCCGTTCTTGCGGGCCACGCCGCCGTAGATGCCGATCGGCGGGGCGTCGGCCTGCGGGGGCTCGTCGGGACGCCAGTCGGGGACGAGGACCAGTCCCGGCTCGACCAGGGCGAGGTCGCCGAAGAAGCGCAGGACGCGGGCGCGGCCGCGGGGGTTCATGGTGGCGGTGGCGTTCCGGTAGACGTTCACCGCGTCCTCGCGGGCGTCGTCGTGGATGTCGACCGTCGCGTGGGACAGCACGAGGTGGGAGCCGGCCGGCAGCGCGTCGAGCAGGGTGGCGACGACGGCGTCCGGGTCCTCCTCCTCGGTCAGGAAGTGCAGGACGGCCACCAGCAGCAGGGCCACCGGCTGGTCGAAGTCGATGACCCTGCGCACGTCGGGGTGGTCGAGGACGGCTCGCGGGTCGCGCAGGTCCGCCAGGACGACGGAGGTGTGGTCGTCGTCGTCCAGCAGGCTGCGCGAGTGGGCGCTGACGATGGGGTCGTTGTCGACGTAGGCGACGCGGGTCCCGGGCGCGACGGCGCGCGCTATCTGGTGCACGTTGGGCTCGGTCGGCAGGCCGGTGCCGATGTCGAGGATCTGCCGGACCCCGCCCTCCCGGACGACGTGCCGCACGGCGCGGTGCATGAAGCGCCGGTTCGCCCGCACGGCCAGCCGGACCTCCGGGGCCGCGAGGATGAACCGCTCGGCCGCTTCCTGGTCGACCTCGTAGTGGTCCTTGCCGCCGAGGAAGTAGTCGTACATCCGGGCGGGGTGGGGCTTGCTCGTGTCGATCGCCGGTGACGTGCCGTCGGCGTCGCCGCCGACGCGAGGAGGGGTCATGCTGCCTGGCTCCGCCCTGGACCTGATGTCCTGCCGCCGGACGAACCGGGAGGGTGACTGTCGGGTCATCATCCTGACATGCCGGCGGCGGTGTCCAACCACGGCCCGTGCCCGGGCAGTTGACGATCCCGCTCAGCCCAGGAGCCGGCGCTTCTGCTCCGCGAACTCGGCCTCGGTCAGCACTCCCTGCTTCCTCAGCTCGCCGAGTTCCTTGAGCTGATCGATCCGCGCCCCGAAATCGTCCGACTGCGGCGGCTGTGGCGGCGCGGCCTGCGGCTGCCCGTAGCCCTGCGGCGTCCCGTAGGACTCCGGCGGGGACTCCTGGGCCGCCCAGCGTCCCTGCTGGCGGCGTGACACACGGTTGGAGACGGCGGTCGCCGTGCCCGCGACGACCGCGGTGCGCGCGACTCCGCGAAGAAGACCCGGCATGGCCCAGCCCCTTTCGTCCATAGGTCATTCCATTGGACCACCGTGCGCGGCGGCCCGCGAATTCCCGCCCGATCTGCCGATTACGCCGACTGGTGGCACGCTGGAGTTGTGTCCACGACCGGGCGGACGTCCCGGCGTCGAGGCCCAGTTGAAGGAGCCCGCAAATGGCCACACAGAGCACGGGAATGCACCGGACCGACGCCCGGGGAATGGGCGCCGTGTCCGGCTGGACGGTTTTCGCCGCGATCATGATGATGTTCGGCGGCGTTCTGGCGATATTCGAGGGAATATCCGCCATCGCGAAGGACGACGTATTCGTCTCCACCCGCAATTTCACCTTTCAGTGGAGTCTGACCAGCTGGGGATGGCTGCACCTCTCCCTCGGCATCGTGGTCGTGCTGGCGGGCATGGCCTTGTTCAGCGGTGCCATGTGGGCCCGCGTCGTCGGCATCACCGTGGCGGGACTGAACCTGATCGCCAATTTCGTGTGGCTGCCCTGGTATCCGTTCTGGGCCATCACGCTGATGGTCATCGACGGGTTCGTGATCTGGGCCCTGTGTGTCGGCCCGCGCAAGGAACGCGCGATGTGACCGGTTGCCCTGCGGGCATCGCGCCGTCCCCTTACCGGCCGCACCCCACGGGTGCGGCCGGAACGCGTGGCGGGGAAATCACCGCGACGCTGACGCGTGCGATTCCGGCCGTGCGCCACGCCCTTTCCTCTCCGCCGTGCGCGGTCAGTCGACCGGGCCCGCTCCGGATGCCGACGACCACCGGTCCCGGCAGCCTGGGATGCGAAGGCCCCGGCTCCTGGCCGGCCTCCCCCACAGACGAGGAACCGTCGCCATGATCTGTCGCAGTCGTGCCCGCCGACGGGCGGGAGGAGCCGTGTTCCTCCTGCTGGCCGTCGCCGGTTGTAGCAATGGTGGTTCCGCCCTCGGCACGGTCGAGTACACGACCCCCGCCGGACAGGTCGTGAAGATCCAGAGTCCGCCGGACGACGGCTGCCACCGCCTGCCGGGCGGCGCCCGCAGCGTGCGCAACTACACCGTCGACGACCTGCGGCTCTACGCCGACGCGAACTGCGTGCTGACGAAGGCCGGCGACGACCAGAGCGGCCGCACCGGCGGAGAGAGCTTCTACCTCGGGACCCAGATGTCCGTCCCGTTCACCCCCGGCCAGACCCCGTGGCGCAGCTACTCGGTGGTCGGCGGCGGCGCCTGAGCCCGCGCGGCCCGGACATCCGCCGCCGGCGCGCCCGACGGCACCGCCGGGCCCCTGCGTGCCGCCCACGCCGGGCCGCTGCGTGCCGCCCGCGGAAAACGGCCGGGCCGCCGGGTGACGTCCACCCGGCGGCCCGGCCGTCCCGTGCGGCGGTTCAGGAGGCGGCGCGGCGCTTCACGAGGCGGCCTCGGTCGCCTCCAGCGCGGCGAGGAGCGCCTGGACGGGCAGCCGCCCGGAGGCGACCAGCTGCGCTCCTCCGCGGCGCAGGGCGGCGGCGAAGGGGGCCGCCCACCGGTTCTCGTACACCAGCAGCGCGGCGGAGTTGCCGGGCTCGACGGCCGCCGCGGCCGCCTCCAGGTCGTCCTGGCCCAGCAGGCCGGACCGCGCGCCCTCGAAGACGGCGAGGTCGAGCCGGCCGTCGCCGGTGAGGTCGGCGATCTCCAGGGCGATCACCGAGCCGTCGGCGTCCTTCCTCACGAACGTCAGGTCCAGGATCCGGATGAGTCCGCGGTCCACCAGGTCGACCAGCAGCGGGAAGCCCTCGCCCGTCATCCGGTTGCCGGGGAACTCCACCACCACGTAGTCGACGGGGCCCATCTCGTCGATCGGCTCACCCTGCTCGTCCCGCTCGCCCGGCCCGGTCGCCGGCGTCTGCTGCGTCAGGTCGCTCTGCTCGCTCACGGCTTCACCTCTGGTGCTGGTGCCTGTGCTGGTGCCGCCCCCTGACTGTCATTGCATCACCCGGCCGGGCCCCCCGCACCCGGTGCCCGTTCACCCGTGCGGACCGCCCGGCTCGCCCGCCCGCCCCGCGGACGGTCTCCTCGAAGGCATGACTGGCAGCGACGCGCCCCCGCCCCGCCCGGAGGACCCCTACGGCGGCTCCGCGCAGGAGACCCGGATCGCGCAGCAGGCGCGCGAGCTCGACGAACTGCACCGCAGGCTGGGCGAGTTGGAGAGCCGTCCGCACCGGCACAGGCACTGGCTGCGCGCGCTGGGGTCGATCCTGCTGATCCTGGTGGCGTCCCTGCTGTCCCTGCTCGCGGTGGTCGCGGTCTGGGCGAACAGCATCGTCCGCGACACCGACCGCTACGTGGCGACCGTCGCGCCGCTGGCCTCCGACCCGGACGTCCAGCGGGCCGTCACCCACCGCGTCACCGACGTCGTGCTCCGGCAGATCGACGTGGACGCCCTGGTCGACCAGCTGAGCCGGGCCGCGTCGGAGCAGGGCGTGCCGCCCAAGGCCGCGGACCTGATCAAGAACCTGAGCGGCCCGATCGACAGCGGGCTCAAGCAACTGGTGAGCACCACCGTGATGCGGGTGGTCTCCGGGCCCGCCTTCGAGAAGGTCTGGACGAACGCCAACCGCCGCGCCCACAGCGCCGTCGACAAGGCGCTGACCGGTTCGGGCGGTGGCACCGTGCAGGTGCGCGACGGCCAGGTCGCCATCGACGTCGCGCCCGTCGTCGCCGAGGTCAAGCAGCGGCTCGTCGACTCCGGGCTCGCGGTGGCGGCGAAGATCCCCGACGTGCACACGGACTTCGTCGTGGTGCAGAGCAAGGACATCGGCAAGATCAAGTCGTACCTGCGGGTGTTGCAGATCCTCGGCAACTGGCTGCCGGTCGTCGCGGTGCTGATCGCGGCCGCGGGCGTGTTCGTGGCGGTGCACCGGCGGCGGGCGCTGATCGGGGCGGCGATCGGGGTGTTCCTCGCCATGGTGCTGCTGGGCGTGGTCCTCGCCGTGTTCCGCGCGGTGTACCTCGACCACCTGCCGCCCGGCACGAACTCGGACGCCGCGGGCGCGATCTACGACGCGCTGGTGCGGTTCCTGCGCTCCAGCATCCGGGCGGTCGGCGCGCTGGCCGTCGTCACGGCCCTGGGCGCGTTCCTCGTCGGCCCCTCGCGGGGCGCGGTGTTCGTCCGCCACTTCTGTGGCACGGGGATCGGCGCCGGGCGGGACGTGGCCGCTTCGGCGGGGCTGCGGCTGGGCGCGGTGGGCCGGTTCGTGCACCGCTTCAAGACGTGGATCGGGGCGGCGATCCTGGTGGTGGCCGCGGTGGTCCTGTTCACCTGGAGCTATCCGACCATGGCGGTCGTGCTGTGGACGGCCGTGATCGTGCTGGTCGCCTTCGGCATCCGCGAGTTCCTCGACCCCGGCCCGCAGACCCGCCCGGAAGGGCCGGGCGACGTGACGGACGTGACGTGACGTCGACGGCCGGCGGACGTCAGCCGGCCGTCAACTGGTAGAGGCTGCGGCCCACCAGGAACAGCCCGACGCCGAGGAGGAGCACGACGAGCGCCGGGTCCTGGTGGGTCTGGAGCCACTCCCGCAGCCTGCCGAGCCGGACCCGGGAGGCGTCGGGGGCGAACGCCGCGTAGACCTCCATCGCCAGCAGACCGCTCGTGGCCAGCAGGCAGTAGCCGAACAGGGCCGCGAACGAGGACGCGTGGGACAGGTCGGCGTCCACCACGGTCGCCGCGCCGGCGGCCACGAGCCCCCACGGCTGCAACAGCGGTCCCAGCGCCGCCGCCTCCCACAGCGCGATCCGGTCGAGCCGCGCCATCATCCCGCCGGCCGGCCGCGGCCTGGGCCCCCGGCGGTGACGGCGCACCGCGTACCAGACCAGCGCCACGCCCACGGCGAGCTTGACGGCGGTCGAGGCGGTGGAGGGCGCGGACCGGGGAGCGGGAGGCTTCCCGCCGGTCGTCAGCACCACCGCGGCGACCACGGCCACGAAGCAGGCGAGCCAGGCGAGGACGAACGCGAGACCCTTCCACAGCCCCCGGCGCGCGGCCAGGACCAGGACGAACGCGGTCACCGACAGTGGGAAGACCGCGATCGCGAGGGCGATGACCACCAGGTCAAGGACCATCGCCGCCCCTGCGGCCGCGCGCGCTCATCTCCTCATCGTCATCGGCGCGACCGGGGGGCACAACTTCGCGCGGTGCGCGGCCGGCGCCGCCCGCACGCCGCGCGGGCTTCACCCGTTCGGCTCCGGACGGACTCCCGCCACGGGCCGCGGGGGCCCGTTGCGGGCACGCTGGCAGCATGCAGCCTGGCGCAGGACCCCGACGGGACCGCCCGGCCGTCAGGGCGCGCCGCGGGCGATGGCGGGCACGGGGTGCGGCGGCCGGGGCGTGGCTGCGCGCCCTGCGCGCCCGGGCCGAGTCCCGGTTCCCGGTCATCACGCACCTCGTGACGCACCTGGTCTCGGTGAACGTGCTGGACTCCGCGACCCGCCTGGCCGCCCAGACGTTCCTCACCGCCGTCCCGCTGCTGTTCGTGGTGGCGGCCGTCGCGCCGCAGGCCGTGCGCGATCATCTCGCCGATTCCCTGAGCGAGGCCTTCGGGCTGACCGGAAACTCCAAGAGCCAGCTGGAGCAGGTGTTCACGGGGGACACGCACGATCTGCGCCAGACCACCGGCATCGTCGGCGGGCTGATGGTGCTGATCTCGGCCACCGCGTGCAGCCGCGCCATGCAACGGCTGTGCCAACGGGCCTGGAGCCTGCCGAAGGCGGCGGCGCGGACCGCCGCCTGGCGCTGGATCGTGTGGCTGCCCGTCTGGCTGGTCATGATCGTGGTGCAGGGCGTCCTGCGGGACGGCTTCGGAGTCGGGCCGTGGCTGGGCGTGCCGCTGCTGTTCGTCGCCGACACCTCGCTGTGGTGGTGGACGCAGCACCTGCTGCTGGCCGCCCGCGTGCCGTGGCGCCCGCTGCTGCCGGGCGCCCTCCTGACGGGAGCCGCCCTCACCGCGCTGACGTCGGCCGCGCACCTGTACGTGCCGAGGGCGCTCAACCACAGCCTCCAGAGGTACGGCTCGCTGGGCGCGGTCTTCACGCTGCTGTCGTGGCTGATCGCGCTGTGCGTGGCCGTCACCCTCTGCGTCACCGCCGGCGCGGTGATCGCCCGCGAACCCGCGGTGGCGCGGCGCCTGGGCCCACCCGAGTCGCCGGGCCCCTCCACCGGCGATACGTTGGAGGACGGACAGCGGTCGACCCGTCCTCGGCCGCCTCGGGACGTGTGAACCTGCCGGCCGCCCGTGACTTCGCCGGCCCCTCGTGAATCCGCCGGCCGGCGTGAACCCGCCGGCCGCAGCCGGTCGGCGTCCGCGGCGACATCCGCTCCCCGCGCCCCGGCGACCCCATCGTGGAGCGTCTGCCATGAGCGAGAACCAGCCCACCGGCCACGAACTGCGCCACCGCACCCCGAGGGAGCGCGCCGAACGCGGCAAGTCCGCCCGGACCGCCGTGCCGAGGTCCGCGCACGCCGAGTTCTCGCCGCCGCCCAAGCGCACCGACCCGGTGGACGTCATCGAGGCCCAGTCGGCGAAGCGGCTCCCCGAACTCGTGCCGATCCGCTACGGGCGGATGAGCCAGTCGCCCTTCCGCTTCTACCGGGGGGCCGCCGCCATCATGGCCGCGGACCTCGCGGAGACGCCCCGCACCGGCATCCGGGTCCAGTGCTGCGGCGACGCGCACCTGCTGAACTTCCGGCTGCTGGCCTCCCCGGAGCGCCGGCTGATGTTCGACATCAACGACTTCGACGAGACCCACCCGGGCCCGTGGGAGTGGGACGTCAAGCGGCTCGCGGCGAGCCTGGTCATCGCCGGCCGCGCCAACGGCTTCAGCGCCAAGGAGCGGGCCTCCGTGGTGCGCACCGGCGTGCAGTCCTACCGCGAACGGATGCGGGAGTTCGCCGGTATGGGCAACCTCCAGGTCTGGTACACCCGCTTCGAGGCGGACGAACTGCAGAAGGCGTTCGCCCCGCACCTCGACGCCGACACCCGCCGGCGCTGGGACGTCACCCGCGAGAAGGCGCGCTCGAACGACACGCTCCAGGTCTTCGACAAGCTCACCCACATCGTCGGCGGAGAGCGCAGGATCGCCGACGACCCGCCGCTCCTGGTCCGCCTCGAGAGCCTGCTGCCGAAGGCCCAGAGCGGCGCCCTGGAGACCGAGATCAGCCGCCTCGTCGAGCGCTACAGCCAGTCCCTTCAGTCCGACCGCCGCTTCCTGCTGGAGACGTACCGCGTGGCCGACGTCGCCCGCAAGGTCGTCGGGGTGGGCAGCGTCGGCACCCGCTGCTGGATCGTGCTGCTGCTCGGCAAGGACGACGAGGACCCGCTGTTCCTCCAGGCGAAGGAGGCCGACGAGTCCGTGCTGGCCCCCTACGCGGGCGCCTGCGGGTTCCGCACCCAGGGCGAGCGGGTCGTCGCCGGCCAGCGGCTGATGCAGGCGACCAGCGACATCTTCCTCGGCTGGGAGCGCACCACGGGCATCGACGGCCGCCGCCGCGACTTCTACGTCCGCCAGCTCAGGGACATGAAGGGCATCGCGGTGACCGAGAACATGTCGCCGAAGCGCATGTCCATGTTCGCGTGGCTGTGCGGCGCCACCCTGGCGCGCGCCCACGCCCGCTCCGGCGACCGCATCGCGATCGCCGCCTACCTCGGCGGCGGCGACGTGTTCGACCGGGCCCTCGCGACCTTCGCCGAGCTGTACGCGGACCAGAACGAGAAGGACCACCAGGCCCTCCTCGACGCCGTCGAGGCGGGACGCGTCCGCGCCCAGGCGGCGTGAGACGACGTCGGGCGACCCGAGGGAGACCGTGAGATGGACCGCTACCCGCCCATTGCCGAGCACGGACTGATCGGGGATCTCCAGACCGCCGCCCTGGTGACCTCCGAGGGGGTGATCGACTGGTTCGCGGCCCCGCGCTTCGACTCGCCCAGCGTCTTCGCGTCCCTGCTGGACCACGACGGCGGCGGCCACTTCCTGTTCGCGCCCACCCACTCCGAGGTGACGCGTCGGCAGCTCTACTACCCGGACAGCGCCGTCGTGGTGACCCGTTTCCTGTCCCCGGACGGGGTCGGCGAGGTCATCGACCACATGCCGGTCATCCGCGAGCGGACGCCGTCGGCCCGGCACACGGTGGTGCGGGTCGTGCGGACCGTGCGCGGCACCGTGCGCTTCGCCCTGGAGTGCCGTCCGCGCTTCGACTACGCCCGCAGCGACCACACCCTCGAACTGACCGGCGCGAACGGCGCGACGGGCGGCAGCGGCGGGACGGCGGCGAGCGCGGTCTTCCGGGCCCCGGGCACGACCGCCCACCTCCAGGCCACCTTCCCGCTGGAGCGCGACGGGCGCGACGTGCGGGGCACGGTCACCCTGGAGGCGGGCCGGTCGGCGGCCGCCGTGTTCACGGTCTGCGACGGCGACGGCGAGGCCCCGCCCCCGCCGACCGCCGACTCGGTCACCGCGCAGATGTGGGACGACATCGACTTCTGGCAGCGCTGGGTGCGCACGTCCCGCTACCGCGGCCGCTGGCCGGACATGGTGAACCGCTCGGCCATCACCCTGAAGCTGCTCACCTACGCCCCGACCGGCGCCCCGGTCGCCGCCGCGACGATGGGGCTGCCCGAGCAGGTGGGCGGCGAACGCAACTGGGACTACCGCTACACCTGGGTGCGCGACGGCTCCCTGTCGGTGCGGGCCCTGCTGGACCTGGGCTTCGTCGAGGAGGCCGACCAGTTCGTGCACTGGCTCGGCGAACGGCTGGCGGCCCGCGAGGGCGTGACCGGGGAACCGTTGCAGATCATGTACCGGGTCGACGGCGACCCCCATCTGACGGAGGAGACCCTCGACCACTTCGAGGGCTACCGGGGCTCGCGTCCGGTGCGCGCAGGCAACGCGGCCACCGAGCAGTTGCAGCTCGACATCTACGGCGAGGCCCTGTACGCCATGTCCGAGGGCATCGAGCAGATCGGCCGACAGGTGGGCTACCACGGCTGGAAGGGCCTGGCCCGGCTGATGGACTGGCTCTCCGACCACTGGGACCGGCCCGACGAGGGCATCTGGGAGACCCGCGGCGGGCGCAAGGACTTCACCTACAGCCGGGTGATGTGCTGGGCCGCCTTCGACAACTGCCTGAAACTGGTGGAGGAGTTCCGGCGGCCGGGCGACACCCAGCGCTGGATCCGGGCCCGCGACGCGATCCTCGAACAGGTCATGGAGCACGGCTGGAGCCAGAAGGAGCAGGCGCTCGTCCAGCACTACGGCGGCGACGTCCTGGACGCCTCGCTGCTGCTCGCGCCCCGGGTGGGCTTCATCGCGCCGCGCAGTCCGGGCTGGCTGTCGACGCTGGACGCCATCGACCAGCGGCTCGTTTCGGACAGCCTGGTCTACCGCTACGACCCGGCCGCCTCGCCCGACGGACTGCGCGGCTCGGAGGGCACGTTCAGCCTGTGCACCTTCCTGTACGTCGACGCCCTGGCGCGGGCCGACCGGCTACCGCAGGCCCGCTACACCTTCGAGAAGATGCACACCTACGCCAACCACGTCGGGCTGTTCGCCGAGGAGATCGGCCCCAGCGGGGAGCAACTGGGCAACTTCCCGCAGGCCTTCACCCATCTGTCGCTCATCATGGCCGCGACGACCCTGGACGAGGCGCTGGACCGGCTGACGGGCCGCTGAACGCCGGGATGCCCGGCCCCTGCGGCAGCAGCTGGGTCACGGCGAAGGACACCACCCCGGCGAGCACCACGAGCGCCACCGTGTCCACGTTGCCCAGCAGCAGGACGACCAGCACGGCGCCGCTGACGGGCAGCCGCAGGGCCGCTGTCACGGACGCCGCCATCCCGGCCGCCATGGCCGGCACCAGGCCGAACCCGGGCAGCGGCGCGAGGAGGGCGCCGGCCGCGCCGCCGAGGAACAGGGCGGGGAAGACGGGACCGCCGCGCAGGCTGCCCAGGCAGAGCGCGTAGGCGAGCCCCTTGAACACCAGCACCGCCACGAGCGCGCCCACGGACCAGGCGGCGGGGTCCTTCGCCAGAGCGGAGAGCGCGTTCTCCCCGGACAGGGCGGCCTCGGCGGGGGAGCGGCCGGTGCTGACGGCGTAGAGGGCGATGCAGCCGGCCACGCCGAGGGCGCACAGCGTGGTGGTGCGCACCGTCCGGGCGGCCACGAAACCGGCGGTGAACCTGCCGCCCACGAAGATCCAGTGGATCAGGAACGCGAGGGCCGGCGCGAGCAGCAGCACCCACAGGATGTCCGCCCAGTCCAGTGGCGGCGGCTTGGGCAGGCCGATGTCGAGGCTGCCGGTCCGCAGACCCGTCCAGCGGACGAACCCGGTGAAGACCAGGTCGCCGACCCCGCTGGCCAGCAGCACCGGCAGCATCACCGCGAACAGCTGCGGTCCGCCGACCCCGGCCACCTCCATCAGCAGCACCGCGCCGACCAGCGGGTTGCCGAAGAGCGCCGAGACGGCCGCGGCGGCGCCGGCGGCCCCGAGCAGCGCGGTGCCCGCCTCCGTCTGCGGGGCCCGCAGGAAGCTCGCGAAGAGCAGCGCCAGTCCGCCGCCCAGCGCGATCAGCGGCGCCTCGGGGCCGAGCACGACGCCGAGCGGGAGACCGACGAGCGCGGCGACGAGCACGCCGGGCAGGGCCTCCTTGCCGGCCCCGCCCGCGTGCAGCCCGCCCGCGGGGATGTGTCCGCCCCGTCCGGGGAGCCGCGAGACCACCAGCCCCACGACCACGCCGGCCACCAGCAGCAGGGGGAACCCCCACCACCAGGGAGCCCGCGACCAGCCCAGGTCCCGGGGCCAGTCCGTCCAGACCAGCCGCTCCAGCTGGTCGAGCGTCACGAGGAACCAGAAGGCGATCAGGGCCACCGGAACGCCGATCAGGCCGCAGAAGACCAGCGCTTTGAGGTACTCGGGCCGGCGCAGCATCGTGCGCAGCAGGTCGGCCTCCGGCGGCTGGCTCGGGGCGGACGCGGCGGTCGCCTCCGGTTTCGTCCCGGCGATGGGAACCTCCTCGGCACGTCGACACGGCAGGCGATCCCCCCGTATCCCCTCATAACGGGACGAGGCTAGCCGTCCGCCCGCCTCCGGGGAGGGACCGGCGCGTACCTCGCGCCACTCCCTCCCCGGCCGCCGCGGGTCAGCTCTTGCCGAGGAGCCGGTTCATCTCCGCGATCTCGGCGGTCTGCGCGGTGACGACGGAGCCGGCCATCGTCTTGGCCGGGCCGTACGCGCCCTTGCTCTTCTCGACGGCGGCCATGTCGACGGCGCCCTGGTGGTGGCGGACCATCATGGCCAGGAACTGGGCGTCGAACTCCTTGCCGGACGTCTTCGCCAGTTCGTCCATGTCGGAGGCGCCCATCATGCCGGGCATCGCGCCGCCGCCGGAGTGGTCCATGCCGGGCATCGTGCCGCCGCCGGAGTGGTCCATGCCGGGCATCGACCCGGCCGTGGCGTCGGACGTCGACGGGACCTTCTCGCCCCACGAGGTGAGCCAGCCGCTCATGGTCTGGATCTCCGGGTCCTGGGCCTTCTCGATGCGTGAGGCGAGGTCCTTGACCTGGGCGGAGGAGGCCCGTCCGGCGGCGAGCTCCGCCATCTCCAGGGCCTGCCGGTGGTGCGGGATCATGCCCTGCGCGAAGGACACGTCCTGCGGGTTGTGCGCGCCGACGGCGCCGGCGGACGCGGACGAGGCCGCCGTGGACGACGACGAGGCCGCCGCGTCGCCGCCGTCGGAGTCCGCCCCGCAGGCGGCGAGGGTGAGCGCGGCGGTGACGGAGACGGCCGCCAGGACCGAACGGCGGGTCAGGGAACGGGTGGTGCGCATGCTGAAGCTCCTGCTGTGCTGGAGGGAAAGGGATCGGGACATGCCGAGGCGCACCGCGTCGTCGCGATCGTGACGCGGTGCGGTGCGGTGTCTAGATCCGCAGGAGCTGGAGTTCCGCCAGGGAGGGCGGCGCGCGGGCGCCGTCGGGCGCGTCGGCCGCGCACGGACGGAGGGAGCCGGTCGGCGCGGGGGCGGCCACCGGGTCGGGAACGAGCGCGGGCAGCGCGGGCGCCCCGCTCAGCGCGGCGGCCGAGCAGGTCGGATCGGCGTGCCGGAGATGCCCGCCGCCGCAACCCCCGCCGTCCCCGGCGCAGTCGTCGTGCACGCCGTCCCCGTCGACCGCGGTCCGCGGCGCGGCGGTGTGGGCGACGGACCGGCCGCCGACGTGCTGATGGCCGGCGGCGCCGGGCGCCAGAGCGTGCATGGCCAGCAACCCGGCCAGCACCGCGAGCACGAGCAGCCCCCACCGCCGCCGGACCGGCGGGACGCGAGGCGACCGCCGGGACGCCCGCCCGGGCCTTCCCCCGCCGGAACCGCTCAGGGCCACACCAGGCAGTACGGCTGATGCCCCGCCTCGTGCAGGCGGTGGCTGAAGTCCTGCCATTCGTGCAGGAGTTGGTAGACGTTGAAGGCGTCGCGGGGGCCGCCGCGGTCCGGCACCGTGGACCAGATGAACGCCGCCGCGCCGACCGCTTCCTCGCCGATGTCACGCAGGGGGTCGACGACCGTCATGGGGAGCTTCACGACCGCGTAGTCGGGGTGGAGGACGACCAGTTCCAGCGGGGGCACCTTGTGGAGGGGGACGCCTTCGATGCCGGTCAGCACCATCGCGGCCATCGTCTCCGGCTTGATCTTGGTGAACATGCCGTTCATGCCGAGCTCGTCGCCGCCGAGCTCCTCGGGGCGCATCGAGATCGGGACGCGGGCCGCCGTGGCGCCGTCGGGCGCGCCGAAGTACTTGTACGTCACCCCCACCCGACCACCGTTCCCGCTCCCCGCCCGGAGGCGGTCGACCCGCTGGTCGACTCGCCGGTCGACCCGCTCGGGTTCACTCGGTACACCCTGTGCCTGCGTCTGCCGGGCTTCGCTGACTTCCTCCGCGTCGCGCCGGTGCCTTCCCCGCCGGGCACGTCGAGGACCCAGGTCGTCAGTCCCCTCGCCCAGTCCGCCACCGCGATGCATATCTCCACCCGACTGCTTTTCTAGGACGCGTGGCCCCCGCCGCGCAACCCGATCATCGTGTCAGTGACCTCCCCCACGGCCGCTCGCCGAAACGTGCGGTGAAACACCTGTCCGCAGGATCTTCGCAGCCCCTCGACACACGGTCGCAGAGAGCTACGTCTGTCAGGCCCGTTCCGACTCAGTTTCGCAGATGGTGGAGCGGCCGGCGGCTCGGGCGGCGGAGCGCGTGCGCGGCGGTCGGGAGGAAGCGACTGGCCGTCCGGTCAGTAGGGGCGGTGCGCCCCGCACGGCCCCCGTGGGTCGCCGGGGGCGCTGGCCTACCCTGGGAGGTCACTGGCAACCGGAGTCCAGCAAGTCGGAAAAGGTCGGAGAAGCCGCAGGTCATGAGCGAACTGCCCTATTCATACGATGCGCCCCACTCGCAGGCGTTGTTCGACCGTGCGTCCGTCGTCACGCCGGGCGGGGTGAACTCGCCGGTGCGCGCGTTCCGCGCCGTGGGCGGGACGCCCCGGTTCATGGTGTCCGGCACCGGCCCGTATCTGACGGACGCCGACGGGCGGGAGTACGTCGACCTCGTCTGTTCCTGGGGGCCCATGATCCTCGGGCACTCCCACCCCGAGGTCATCGCGGCCGTGCAGGACGCCGTCTCGCGCGGCACGTCCTTCGGCACGCCCGGTGAGGGCGAGGTCGCGCTCGCCGAGGAGATCGTGGCGCGGGTGGAGCCCGTGGAGCAGGTGCGCCTGGTGTCCAGCGGCACCGAGGCCACCATGTCCGCCATCCGGCTCGCCCGCGGGTTCACCCGGCGCTCCAAGGTGATCAAGTTCGCCGGCTGCTACCACGGGCACGTCGACTCGCTGCTCGCCGCCGCAGGGTCGGGCGTCGCCACCTTCGCGCTGCCCGACACCCCCGGTGTGACGGGCGCCCAGGCCGGCGACACCATCGTCCTGCCGTACAACGACCTGGAGGCCGTGCAGGAGGCCTTCCACCGGCATCCGGGCGAGATCGCCTGCGTGATCACCGAGGCCTCGCCGGGCAACATGGGCGTCGTGCCGCCGATGCCCGGGTTCAACCAGGGCCTCAAGGACGCGTGCGCCACCAACGGCGCGCTGTACATCTCCGACGAGGTCATGACCGGCTTCCGGACCTCCCGGGCGGGCTGGTTCGGGATCGACGGCGTGCGGCCCGACCTGATGACCTTCGGCAAGGTCATGGGCGGCGGCTTCCCGGCCGCCGCGTTCGGCGGGCGCGCCGACGTGATGGCGCACCTCGCGCCCGCCGGGCCCGTCTACCAGGCCGGCACGCTCTCCGGGAACCCGGTCGCCACCGCCGCCGGTCTCGCCCAGCTCCGACTCCTCGACGACGCCGCGTACGCCAAGGTCGACGCCGTGTCCGAGCAGATCCAGGCGCTGGTGTCCGGCGCGCTGGCCAAGGAGGGCGTGGCGCACACCTTGCAGAGCGCCTCCAACATGTTCTCGGTCTTCTTCACGGACCGGCCGGTGCGCGACTACGACGACGCCAGGGCGCAGGAGTCGTTCCGCTACACCGCCTTCTTCCACTCGCTGCTGGCGGACGGCGTCTATCTGCCGCCGTCGTCCTTCGAGTCCTGGTTCGTGTCCACGGCCCACGACGACGCGGCCGTCCAGAGAATCGCCGACGCCCTCCCGGCGGCGGCCCGAGCGGCTGCGGAGGCCACCGCGCGATGAGCATCCTCGACAACCACGGCGCCGGCCAGGACATCACCGTCGTCCACCTCATGCGGCACGGCGAGGTCCACAACCCCGACGGCGTCCTCTACGGCCGCCTCGACGGCTACCACCTCTCCGACCTCGGCCGGCGGATGGCCGACCGGGTGGCCGAGCACCTGGCCTCCCGCGACGTCACGCACGTCGCCGCCTCCCCGCTGGAGCGGGCGCAGGAGACGGCCACCCCGATCGCGAAGGCGCACGGCCTGGACCTGGGCACGGACGCGCGGCTGATCGAGGCGGAGAACGTCTTCCAGGGCAAGACGTTCGGCGTGGGGGACGGCGCGCTGCGCCGGCCCGGGAACTGGAAGCACCTCGTCAACCCGATGCGGCCGTCCTGGGGCGAGCCGTACGTCGACCAGGTCGTGCGGATGATGGGCGCGCTGGACGCGGCCAAGGAGGCGGCCCGCGGGCACGAGGCGGTCCTCGTCAGCCACCAGCTGCCGATCTGGATCGTGCGGTCCTACGTCGAGCGGCGCCGGCTGTGGCACGACCCGCGCAAGCGGCAGTGCACGCTCGCGTCGTTGACGACCTTCACGTACCGCGGCGACCGGATCGTGTCCGTCGGGTACACCGAGCCCGCCATCGACCTGGTGCCCGCTCACCTGCGCGCGGGCGCCAAGCCGGTGAAGGGGCGGGCCCCCGGCGGCGGGAAGGCGTTCGGGGCGTAGGCTCCGCTCACCCAGTCATGACCGAAACCTGATGACCGAACAGTGGCTTGAATCGACCGCCCTGTTACGGAATCCGGACGTATAGGCGGAACCTCCTCGTTCGTCATGTCCTCTGAATGGGTGACGTGCCCACCAGAGAACGTGACGAACGGGGTTGCCATGCGCGCCATCACCCGAAGGGGAGCACTCGGACTCGGCGCCGGTGCCGCCGCCGCTGCCGGACTCGTGGGCTGCGGCAGCCTCACGGGTTCGGACGAGCCTTCCCACAAGGGCGGTTCCGGCGACGGGAAGGACTCCTCCGGCAGCCCGAAGCCCAAGCCGTCCGCCCGCCCGATAGGCGACGGCTCGACGTCCTTCACCGGCAAGCAGCCCCACCAGCCCGCCAAGCCCGTGCCGCTGGAGGCCGGTCAGGAACCGCCGCAGTTCGTCGTGTTCTCCTGGGACGGCGCGGGCGAGGTCGGCAACGGGCTCTTCCCGCGCTTCCTCGACCTGGCCAAGGAGCACGGCGCGAGCATGACGTTCTTCCTCTCCGGGCTGTACCTGCTGCCCGAGTCGAAGAAGCGCCTCTACGACCCGCCGAACAACCCGCGCGGCGCCTCCGACATCGGCTACCTCTCCGACGACCACGTGAAGGCGACGCTGACGAACGTGCGCCGGGCATGGCTCGAAGGGCACGAGATAGGCACCCACTTCAACGGGCACTTCTGCGGCGAGGGCCACGGCTCGGTCGGCAAGTGGACGCCCGCGCAGTGGCGCAGCGAGATAGACCAGGCGAAGAAGTTCGTGAAGGAGTGGCGGACCAACACCGGCTGGACCGACCTGCCCTCGCTGCCCTTCGACTACGACAAGGAGCTCGTGGGCGCCCGGACGCCCTGTCTCCTGGGCCAGGACAACCTGCTGTCCACCGCCCGCACGCTCGGCTGGCGCTACGACGCCTCCTCGCCGGGCGGCAACCAGGTCTGGCCCAAGAAGAAGCAGGGCATATGGGACCTGCCGCTTCAGGCCATCCCGTTCCCCGGGCACAGCTTCCAGGTGCTGTCCATGGACTACAACATCCTCGCCAACCAGTCGATCAACTCGACCAAGGCGCCCGCCCACAACTACCCGGGCTGGCGGAAGCAGGCCTCACAGGCGTACATACAGGGATTCAAGCGGGCATACGAGACGAACCGCGCCCCCTTCTTCATAGGCAACCACTTCGAGCAGTGGAACGGCGGCATCTACATGGACGCCGTCGAGGAGGCCTTCAAGCACATCGCGCGCGAGAAGGAGAAGGGCGCGGACGTCCGGCTGGTCTCCTTCCGGCAGTTCGTCGACTGGATCGACGTCCAGAAGCCGGAGGTCCTCGACAAGCTGCGCACCCTCGAGGTCGGGCAGCAGCCGGCCGGCGGCTGGAAGACGTTCCTGGCCGCGGGCTCCGCCACCGCGGGCACGTCCTCCGGCTCGTCCGCGGGTGCCGGCAGCACCGCCGGAGCCGGCTCCAGCGCCTCCCCTAGCGCCGCCTGAAATGCGGTTTTCCCCCCGCAAGGGGGGCGGGCAAGATCCCCAGAACGGGCATGCGAAACTTTTCACATGAGTGCCGCCAGCCGCGCCCTTCCGCGCTCGCCCGCCGCCCGGCTCCGTCCGCGCCGCGCCGCCCTGACCACGGCGGTCGGCGGGGCCGTCGCCGCACTGCTGCTCTCCGCCTGCACCTCCTCGGGCGCCTCGGGAGGCGGCGGTGACACCAACTTCGTGATGGGCAAGGACGGCATCTCCACCGTCGCGCAGGGCAAGCGGGACACGGCCCCCGACCTGTCCGGCACGACCGTCGCCGGCGGACAACTCGACCTCAGGAGCTACCGGGGCAAGGTCGTCGTCCTCAACGTGTGGGGATCCTGGTGCTCCCCGTGCCGGGCCGAGGCGCCGAACTTCGAGAAGGTCTACACCGACCTCAAGGGCCAGGGCGTGCAGTTCGTCGGCATCAACACCCTCGACACCAGCAACAAGAACGCCCTCGCCTTCGAGAAGCAGCAGGGGATCACCTACCCCAGCCTGTCCGACCCGAGGGGCAAGCTGCTGCTGCGGTTCAAGAAGGGCACGCTCAGCCTCCAGGCCATCCCCTCCACGCTGGTCATAGACCGCAAGGGCAAGATCGCCGCCCGCTCGCTGGCCGCCCTCAGCGAGGAGAAGCTGCGCCACATGATCTCTCCCGTCCTCGCGGAGAAGTGACGTGAGCGCTCTCACCACGCTCGCCGCCACGGGCTACAACGACACCGTGCTCAACGGCGCGTTGCTGGTCGCGGTGCCGATCGCCCTGCTCGGCGGTCTCGTCTCCTTCTTCTCGCCCTGCGTCCTGCCGCTCGTCCCCGGCTACCTCTCCTACGTCACGGGCGTCGCCGGAACGGACCTGGCCGACGCCCGCCGCGGGCGGATGGTCGCCGGCGCCTCGCTCTTCGTCCTCGGCTTCACCTTCGTGTTCGTCTCCAGCGGGGCGCTGTTCGGCTACTTCGGCGACACCCTGCGGGCCCACCAGGACGTCCTGTCCAAGGTGCTGGGCATCCTCATGATCGCCATGGGCGCGTTCTTCATGGGCCTGATGCCCTGGATGACCCAGCGCGAGTTCCGCATCCACAGACGGCCCGTGACCGGGCTCGTCGGCGCCCCGCTGCTGGGCGCCCTCTTCGGCATCGGCTGGGTGCCGTGCATCGGCCCCACCCTCGCCTCCGTGCTGGCCCTCTCCTCCCAGCAGGGCAGCGCCGGCCGCGGCGCCCTGCTGACCGTCGCCTACTGCCTCGGCCTCGGCGTGCCGTTCGTCGTCGCCGCCGTCGCCTTCCGCAAGGCGCTCGGCGCCTTCGGCTGGGTCAAGCGGCACTATGTCTGGGTGATGCGGATCGGCGGCACCATGATGATCCTGACCGGGGTCCTGCTGCTGACCGGTGCGTGGGATCGTCTCGTGCAGGACGTGCAGTCCTGGTCCGCCGGTTTCGATGTGGGGATCTGATCCATGAGCAAGACCACGCCCAGCGTGCCGACCGAGACCGCCGCCTCCGACGAGCAGGAACTCGGCGCGGCCGGCTCCCAGCTGTCCACGGCCCCCGCCGACACCCTCGCCACCGCCCCCGGCCTCGGCGTGATCGGCTGGGCCCGCTGGTTCTGGCGTCAGCTCACCTCCATGCGCGTCGCGCTGCTGCTCCTGCTGCTGCTGGCGCTCGGCGCGATCCCCGGCTCGCTCATCCCGCAGTCCGGCACCGACGAGACCAAGGTCGCCGACTTCCGCGCGGCCCACGCGACGCTCGCGCCGGTCTACGACCGGCTCGGCCTCTTCCACGTGTACAGCTCGGTGTGGTTCTCCGCGGTCTACATCCTGCTGTTCGTCTCCCTCATCGGCTGCATCGTGCCCCGCACCTGGCAGTTCGTCGGCCAGCTGCGCAGCCGCCCGCCGGGCGCGCCCAAGCGGCTGACCCGGCTGCCCGCCCACACCACGTGGCGCACCGAGGCCGAGCCGGAGCAGGTCCGCGAGGCCGCGCTCGCCCTGCTGAAGAAGCGCCGCTTCCGCTCCCACGTCGCCGGGGACGCCGTCGCCGCCGAGAAGGGCTACGCCCGGGAGGTCGGCAACCTCGTCTTCCACATCGCGCTGATCGTGATGCTGGTGGCCTTCGCCTGGGGCCAGCTGTTCAAGGCCGAGGGCAACAAACTGGTCGTCGAGGGCGACGGGTTCTCCAACACCCTCACCCAGTACAACGACTTCAAGTCCGGCAGCCTCTTCAGCACCGACGACCTGAACCCGTTCAGCTTCGGCCTGGACAAGTTCACCGGCACGTACGAGACCTCGGGCCCCAACACCGGCACCCCGCGCACCTACCAGGCCGCCCTCACCTACAGCGTGGGCGCGTACGGCAAGGACCGGAAGGCCGTCGTCAAGGTCAACCACCCGCTGGTGATCGCCGACTCGAAGGTGTACCTCACCGCCCACGGCTACGCGCCCGTCGTCACCGTCCGCGACGGCAAGGGCGACGTCGTCTACAGCGACGCCGTTCCGCTGCTGCCGCTCGACTCCAACGTCACCTCCACCGGCGTGATCAGGGTCCTCGACGGCTACCGCAACGCCAAGGGCGTCACCGAGCAGCTCGGCATCTCGGCGTTCTTCCTGCCGACCTACACCAAGGGGATGGAGACGGCCTCCTCCTTCCCGGCGCTCGGCAACCCGGTGCTGAACCTGACGCCCTACCACGGCGACCTCGGCGTCGACGCGGGCATCCCCAAGAGCGTCTACCAGCTCGACAAGACCCACATGAAGGCGTTCAAGGACGCCAAGGGCGCGCAGCTGAGGGAGAACCTCAAGCCCGGCGAGACGATGACCCTGCCCGGCGGGGCCGGCACGGTCACCTACGAGGGCACCAGGCAGTGGGCGAACTTCCAGATCACCCAGCAGCCCGCGAGCGGCTGGGCGCTGGGCGGCGCGATCGCCGCGATCTTCGGCCTGGCCGGCTCCCTGTTCATCCAGCGCCGCCGGGTGTGGGTGCGTGCGGTGAAGGGCGACGACGGCGTCACGGTCGTCGAGATGGCGGGCCTCGGCCGCAGCGAGTCCGCCAAGGTGCCCGAGGAGCTCGGCGACCTCGCCGGGAGCCTGTACGACCAAGCCCCCGGGGCCCCCGACCCCGGTCCCTCGGATTCCCCCGACCCCCAAGCCGTACCTGCCGAAGGGGCTGAGAAATGACTCTCGCCGCCGCAACCGAGCTGGCCACCGCCACCAACGAGCATCTCGCGAGCATCAGCAACACGCTGATCTACTCCGCGATGGCCGTCTACACCCTGGCCTTCTTCGCGTACATCGCCGAATGGCTCTTCGGCAGCCGCAGCAAGGTCGGCCGCACCGCCGCCGCGCTCACCGCCGACGCGAAGTCCGCGGCGAAGGGCGCGGGCCCGGCCGTCACCGTCAAGCAGAACGGCGGGACGGCCGTCCTGGAGCGGCCGCAGGTCGTCGTGCGTTCCACGGCCGGGGCGCGGGACGTGCCCGACGGGCCCGGCGCGCACGGCGGCGACGAGCAGGGCGACATGTACGGCCGGATCGCCATCTCGCTCACGGTGCTCGCGTTCCTGGTCGAGCTGGCCGGCGTGGTCGCCCGCGCGGCCTCGGTGCAGCGCGCGCCGTGGGGCAACATGTACGAGTTCAACATCACCTTCTCCACGGTGGCCGTCGGCGTGTACCTCGGGCTCCTGGCCCTGCGCAAGAACGTGCGCTGGCTCGGCCTGTTCCTGATCACCACGGTCCTGCTGGACCTGGGCCTCGCGGTGACGGTCCTGTACACGGCGAGCGACCAGCTGGTCCCCGCCCTGCACTCGTACTGGCTGTACATCCACGTCTCCACCGCGATCTTCTGCGGCGCGGTGTTCTACGTCGGCGCGGTCGCCACGATCCTGTACCTGTTCAAGGACGCCTACGAGAACAAGCTCGCCACCGGCGGCAAGCCGGGCCGGTTCGCCAACTCGGTCCTGGACCGGCTGCCCGCCTCCGCCTCCCTCGACAAGTTCGCCTACCGCGTCAACGCGGCCGTCTTCCCGCTGTGGACGTTCACGATCATCGCGGGCGCGATCTGGGCGGGCGACGCGTGGGGCCGCTACTGGGGCTGGGACCCCAAGGAGACCTGGTCGTTCATCACCTGGGTCGCCTACGCCTGCTACCTGCACGCCCGCGCCACGGCCGGCTGGAAGGGCCGCAAGGCCGCCTACCTGGCCCTGATCGCCTTCGGCTGCTGGCTGTTCAACTACTACGGCGTCAACATCTTCGTCACCGGCAAGCACTCGTACGCGGGCGTCTGACCCGGACCCCCCTCCCCACCCGCACGACGGCGAAGGCCGGTTCCCGCGACCAGCGAACCTGGATCACGGGAACCGGCCTTCGCCGTACGGACTTTCCCGCTTCGGCGGGACGCTCGCGTTCGCGAAGGCCTCTCCGGCCGCGTAGAGCATCTGCTCCTCGCCCTGGAGGGAGTGGCAGGCTGGCGGGCCGGCGGTGATTCCCGGGCGTCCGTCGCCCGGGGATCCGTCCGTCCCCTCCCTCCCGCCCTCGCCGCCCCAGGAGGCCCCGCCATGACCGGCCGACGCCTGCGTACCGTCGATCTCGCTCGGGTCGCGGGGCTGTCCACGCAGCAGATCCGCAACTACGAGGAGGCGGGGGTGCTGCCCGCGGCGGGGCGTACGGAGTCCGGGTACCGGGTGTTCGGGGAGGCACACCGGCAGGCGCTGCTGGCGTACCGGGCGCTGGTGCGGGGGTACGGGCCGGTGACGGCGGCGCGGATCATGCGGACCGTGCACGCGGGGGACGTCCCCGGCGCGCTCGCCCTCGTCGACGAGGCCCATGCCGGGCTGCACGCGGAGCGGGCCGCCCTGCGGGCCACCGGGGAGGCCATGGAGGAGCTGGCCCGCCAGGCCCCCGGGACGGACGGCACGCGGGCGGCGGGCGGGCTGCGGATCGGGGAGGTGGCCCGGCTGCTCGGCGTGCGGACCTCGGCGCTGCGGGTGTGGGAGGCGGCCGGGCTGGTCGCCCCGCCGCGCGAGCGCGGGACGCGGTACCGGCTCTACGGGCCGTCCGACGTGCGGGACGCGCGGATCGTGCACAGTCTGCGCCGGGGTCACTATCTGTTCGCGCAGATCAGGCCGGTGCTCGCGGAGCTGCGCCGGGAGGGCGGCAGCGAGGCGGAGCTGCGGTCCGCGCTGGCGGCCCGCGCGGGGACGCTGACGGCCCGCACCCGCGCGATGCTCGCGGGCGCGGGCCGGCTGCACGCCTACCTGGACTGCCTGGACGGCCCGGACGGCTTGGACCGTCCGGAAGGTCTCGACCGCCCGGGCCCGGACCGTCCGGACGCCGTCAGCGCAGCCGGGACGACGACAGGATCGACAGCAGGTGCGCCGCAGCCATCAGCCAGGTGACGACGGCGACGGCGGCCGGCGCCCAGCGGGTCGGGCCGACGGATCCGGTGGCCGCGTCGGCGACCGCGAGCCCGCGCCGGGCCCGGGCCACGTCCACCAGGTCGGTCGAGGCCTTCAGCGGCACGACGCCCGGCGCGGTCGCGAGCCCCGGGGACACCCAGCCGTTGAACCCCGCCCACCCGCCGAGTCCGGACTCGGCGGCGCGGAAGCCGAAGCCGGTCCAGCGGGCGACCCCGCCGTCCACGCAGTCGAAGAGCCGGAACAGCTGCATGAGGAGGGCCGCGAGCACCGCCCCGTCCAGACCCGGCATCAGCAGCGCGCTCCCGACAGCACCCCGCACACCACCGTCGTCCAGGTCAGCTGGTCCGGGTGGCCGGCGTTGCCGCGCGCCGTCCGTCGCCCCAGCATGGGGTCATGGAACTTCTGGACCGGGCGACGGCACGGACCTGGCTGGCCACCGCCGTCGCCGAGGCGCGGGCCGGCCTCGCCGAGGGCGGCATCCCGATCGGCGCGGCCCTGTACGGCGCGGACGGCACGCCGCTGGGCCGCGGCCGCAACCGGCGCGTCCAGGACGACGATCCCTCCGTGCACGCGGAGACGGCCGCGTTCCGCGCGGCGGGCCGGCAGCGCTCGTACCGCGGCACGACGATGGTCACGACGCTCTCCCCGTGCTGGTACTGCTCGGGCCTGGTCCGCCAGTTCGGGATCTCGCGGGTGGTCGTCGGGGAGGCGGTCACCTTCCACGGCGGTCACCACTGGCTCGCCGAGAACGGCGTGCAGATCATGCTCCTGGACGACGCCGAGTGCGCCGCGATGATGCGCGCGTTCATCGAGAAGAACCCCGCGCTCTGGCACGAGGACATCGGCCTCTGACCCGCCAGCCGGCGAGGGCCGTCCGGCGTCCGGCGTCCGTCGTCCGCCGCGACGCCGGACGGCCCCCGCCCCGGGTCAGGCCCTCAGGTGCCGGGCGAGGAACCGGGCGGCCGCCTCGCCCGCGTGCGGGGGGACGCCGGTGTGGCCGCCCATGTTGGCGTTCAGCGCCTTCTCCTTGGAGCCGAAGGCGTCGAACAGGTCCAGGGCAGCCTGCCGGTCGTTGCCCTCGTCGTCCCACTGAAGCAGGACGTGCAGCGGGACGGTGACCTGCCGGGCCTCCTCGAAGATCACCCGGGGCACGTAACTCCCCGCGAACAGGACGGCGGCCGCGACGCGCGGCTCGACCACGGCCAGCCGGACGCCGATGGAGATCACCCCGCCCGAGTACCCGACCGGGCCGTCGATGCCGGGCAGCGCGAGGAGGGCGTCCAGGGCGGCCCGCCATTCCGGGACCCCCTCGTCGACCAGGGGAAGGACGAGCCGGTCGACGACGTCGTCGGGGACCGGCTCGCCGGCCTCCAGCGCGCGGCGCAGGTCGGCGCGCGCCTGTTCGACGACGGGGAGACGGGGCCGGCCACCGCTGCCGGGGAGCTCGATCGTGGCCGAGGCGAACCCCTCCGACGCCGAGTGCCGGGCCCGGGCCGCGAGGCGGGGGCGCATCCGGTCCAGTCCGCCGGGATGACCGAGCAGGATCAGCGGCACCGGTGCGGACTTCGGGGCGGAAGCGGGCTCGGAGGCGGACGCGGGCGTCCAGAGGACGCCGGGGATGTCGCCGAGGGTGAAGTCGCGTTCGAGGACGCCGTCGTCGAGACGCTGTTCAGACGTGAAACGCATGGTCGTGCCTTTCGGGAGAGCTCGCAGTCGGCGCTCCCGGACGACCTATCGCCCGACCGTGACCCCGCAGGAGAGCACCCATGTCGCAGTTGTGTTCACGGGTACCACCTCCTCGGTCTCTCGCACGGCTTCCGGAAAGGTAGCAGCGGTCGCCGTGGCCCGCCACGGGGTTTTCGAGGCCGCCGTGGGGCGGGCTCCGTCGCGCGGACCCGGTCATCGTGCGGCGAGCACCGCGTAGTCGGCGACGGTCCGGCGGTAGCGGGCGTGCCCGGTCTCCCGGGTGTGCCCTTGCTGCCACTCCTCCACGTCTGCCGGGCGCTGCCGGGCCCCGGATCCGGCCCGGCACTCGGTGCACGACGTCTCGTACTCCGCCCCGGCCGAGACGTCCGGCACCAGCGCGTACTCCCGCAGCCCCAACAGGGGTGCGTGGTAGCGGCGTTGGTGACGGCGCAGCAGGACGTCCGCGTCGGTCTCGGCGCTTCCGTCGTGCCGGGCGCGGGCGTCGTCGCGCAGGGCGGCCAGATCGGCGCAGGCCGCGCAGTCCCGGACGGGCGCGGGGGAGTGGGCCTCGGATGCGCCCGGGAACGACCGGGAGTTGGCGGCGCGGACGGCCGCGCCGAGGCGTTCGCCGGGGGTGGCCGTGCGCAGCGACTCCGGTCGGGCCTCCCACTCCCGGCCGCCGCCGAGCGGACGCAGCAGCGCGTACGGGCCCGCCTGGCCCCGGTACTCGCCGACTTTGTCCGAAGCAGGGTCGTAGACGACCGTTCCTGTTTCGAACTGACTCGCGATGCTTTCGTCGCTTTCGGTCATGCCCCGTCCGTGCCCTCTCCGTACCGACTTCGTGACTCTGGGTGTGTCGAGCGTCGCGTGCGGGCACGGTGCGTATCAATGTCCGGCGCGTGACAGTGGACGCCTGTCACAGAGGGGAACGACGACCGTGACGACCAACGCCGCCCTGTTCGGCGAGCTGCTGCGCCACTTTCGCGAGGGGGCGCTGCTGACGCAGGACGCGTTGGCGAAGGCGATCCCGTGCGACCGGTCGCTCGTGGCCCGCGTGGAGTCCGGAACGCGGGTCCCCCAGGAGTCGTTCGCGAAGAAATGCGACGAAGTGCTCTGCACGAGCGGGGCGTTGGGGCGCCTGTGGGGGCGCGTCGACTGGTATCCGCAGGTGGAGCATCCGGACTGGTTCAGACGTCGGGCGGAGATGGATGCGGAGGCGGTGTCCCTCTGGGAGTACCAAGAGCGCGTGATGCCGGGCATGTTGCAGACACCGGAGTACGCGCATGCCCTGTTCTCACGCGTGACGAGCGGCCGTGAGGTCGAGGAACGTGTTCGGGCTCGGCTGAGCCGACAGCAGCGGTTCCTGGCTGACGGCGGCCCGCTCTACGTCGTCGTTCTGGACGAAAGCTGCCTGCGTCACGTCGTGGGAGGCGCGGCGGTCATGCGAGACCAGTGCGCGCATCTTCTGGAGGCCGGCCGGCGTGCCAATATCCGCATTCAGGTGGCTCCAGCGGGCTTCCCGGAACTCCTGCGCCCCAACGTGTCGATGTCGTTGATCGAGCTGCCCAACGGCCATCGGTGGGTGTACTCGGAGTCGGTGGATCGAGGCCATTTCAACGATGATCCGGCCGTCTTCACCAGTCATAGCCGCACCTATGATGTGCTCAGGGCGGACGCTCTGTCGGCCCGCGAGTCCGTCGTTCTGATCAGCGACGCGATGGAGGGGTACGGCCACCATGAACAGGTTCGAACTCAGCGCGGCGACCTGGATCAAGAGCAGCTACAGCGGCGAGAACGGCGGCAACTGCCTCGAAGTCGCCCCCGGGTTCGATTCCGTCGTCCCCGTCCGTGACAGCAAGGTGGCCGACGGCCCGGTGATCGTCGTCGCGCGGAGCGCCTGGGCCGCCTTCGTGGAGGCCGTCAGCCATTCGTGCTGAACGAGCTCAGGCCTGCGGAGGCTGAGGGTCCTCGCCCGACTCGCGGCGCTTGAGCTCGTCCTCGCGGCGGCGCAGGTCGGCCTCCCAGTCCTTCAGGAGCTTCTCGTCCCTCTTGTCCTCGTTCTTGTTCTCGTCCTTCAGGGACTTCAGGAACTCGGGGTTGTCGTCCGGCGCGACGAACTCCGTGCGGTGGTTGCGGTGCCACTGCGACGGCGTGGCGCCGCCCGCCGGCGCGTGCCGCGTCTTCCCGGCCACCAGCCAGGCGACCGGGCCGACGAGCACCTCGCCGAAGAGCAGGATGATGATCACCCAGACCACCTTCGGGAGCCCGCGCACCTCCTCCTCGGGGGTGTTCAGGCAGTCGATGAAGGCGTAGATCCACAGTGCCAGGACCAGCAGGAACGGCAGATACCTGAGCATGGTGGCGGGTTCTCCCGGAAGACGGCGGCGGGGCGGGGGCGGCCCCGGTGACGGGGTCCGGGTAGCCGGTGGCCGATACTGGGACACATGGCTTACGACGATCTTCGTTCCCTGCTCAGGGCACTGGAACGCGAAGGCGACCTCAAGCGCGTCAAGGCCGAGGTCGATCCGTATCTGGAGGTCGGGGAGATCGTCGACCGGGTCCAGAAGTCCGGCGGGCCCGCGCTGCTCTTCGAGAACGTGAAGGGCTCGTCGATGCCCCTCGCGATGAACGTGTTCGGCACGGACCGGCGGCTGCTCAAGGCGCTCGGGCTGAAGTCGTACGCGGAGATCAGCGACAAGATCGGCGGGCTGCTGCGGCCGGAGCTGCCGCAGGGCTTCGTCGGCGTGCGCGAGGCGTTCGGCAAGCTCGGCGCGATGACGCACGTCCCGCCGAAGAAGGTGAAGGGCCAGGACGCGCCCGTCCAGGAGGTCGTCCTGCACGGCGACGACGTCGACCTCGACGCCCTCCCGGCCCTGTTCACCTGGCCGCAGGACGGCGGCTCCTTCTTCAACCTGGGCCTGACCCACACCAAGGACCCCGAGACCGGCGTCCGCAACCTCGGGCTCTACCGGCTCCAGCGCCACGACAAGCGCACGATCGGCATGCACTGGCAGATCCACAAGGACAGCCGCAACCACTACCAGGTGGCCGCGCGCAAGGGCGAGAAGCTGCCCGTGGCGATCGCCTTCGGCTGCCCGCCCGCCGTGACGTACGCCTCCACCGCGCCGCTGCCCGGCGACATCGACGAGTACCTGTTCGCCGGGTTCCTCGCGGGCAAGCGCATCGAGATGGTCGACTGCAAGACGGTGCCCCTCCAGGTGCCGGCGCAGGCGGAGGTCGTGATCGAGGGCTGGCTGGAGCCGGGCGAGATGCTCCCCGAGGGCCCCTTCGGCGACCACACCGGCTTCTACACCCCGCAGGAGCCGTTCCCCGCGCTGACCATCGACTGCGTGACGATGCGCAAGCGGCCGCTGTTGCAGTCCATCGTGGTCGGCAGGCCGCCGACCGAGGACGGCCCCCTGGGGCGGGCCACGGAGCGGTTCTTCCTGCCGCTGCTGAAGATCATCGTCCCGGACATCGTGGACTACCACCTGCCCGAGGCCGGCGGCTTCCACAACTGTGCGATCGTCTCGATCGACAAGAAGTACCCCAAGCACGCGCAGAAGGTCATGCACGCGGTCTGGGGGGCGCACATGATGTCGCTGACCAAACTGATCGTGGTCGTCGACGCCGACTGCGACGTCCACGACCTGCACGAGGTCGCCTGGCGGGCGCTCGGCAACACCGACTACGCCCGTGACCTCTCCGTCGTCGAGGGCCCGGTCGACCACCTCGACCACGCCTCCTACCAGCAGTTCTGGGGTGGCAAGGCCGGCATCGACGCGACGCGCAAGTGGCCCGAGGAGGGGTACACGCGCGACGGCGGCTGGCCGGAGATGGTCCTGTCCGACCCGGAGACGGCGTCCAAGGTCGACCGCCGCTGGAAGGAGTACGGGCTGTGAGCTCCGCATCCGCAGCGCTCCCGCAGCAGCCGGGACGCACGAAGGCGTTCCTGCGCCTGGTGATGATCGAGCACTCCGTCTTCGCGCTGCCGTTCGCCTACATCGCGGCGCTGACGGCGATGTTCGAGCTGGACGGCAACATCCACTGGGGCCGACTGCTGCTGGTCACCGTCTGCATGGTGGGCCTGCGCACCTTCGCCATGGCGGTCAACCGGATCATCGACCGCGAGATCGACGCCCGCAACCCGCGTACCGCGCAGCGGGAGCTGGTGACGGGCGCGGTGTCGGTCAAGCACGCGTGGACGGGCGCGCTCATCGCCGTGGCCGTGTTCCTCGGCTCTGCGGCGCTGCTCAACCCGCTCTGCCTGGCGCTGGCCCCGGTCGCGGTGATCCCGATGGTGGTCTACCCCTACGGCAAGCGGTTCACGAACTTCCCGCAGGCCATCCTGGGCCTGGCGCAGGCGATGGGCCCCATCGGCGGCTGGCTGGCGATCACCGGCGAGTGGTCCTGGGACGCCGTGATCCTGGGGCTCGCGGTGGGCGTCTGGATCGGCGGCTTCGACCTGATCTACGCCTGCCAGGACGTCGAGACCGACCGCGAGACCGGCGTGCTGTCGGTCCCGGCCCGGTTCGGCGTTCCGGCGGCGATCCGGGGGGCGCGCGTCTGCCACGCCGTGACGACCGGACTGCTCGTCTGGTACGCGCTGGCCACCGGCGCCGGCGCGTTCTTCTGGCTCGGGCTCCTGATCGTCGCGGGCGCGTTCGTGTACGAGCACTCCATCGTGCGCCCGCACGACCTGTCCCGCCTGAACAGGGCGTTCTTCTCGACGAACGGGTTCATCGGCATCAGCCTGTTCGTCTGCGCGCTCGCCGACCTGCTGGTGCGGGGCCTCACGGTGTAGTCCGGTCCTGAAGACCCCCGTGCCCACCGGTACGCTCAAGGTGTGAACGCAGGAGAAACGCAGCGCGTGCCTTGGATCGTGGGGGTGTCCGGGGCGTCCGGTACGCCCTATGCCGCCGCCGTGCTGCGGGCGCTGCTCGCCGGGGGCGAGAGCGTCGACCTGGTGGTCAGCCGGGCCTCGCGGCTCACCCTGCTCGACGAGACGGGGATCTCGTTCAGGGACGCGCACTGGCGGGACGACCTGCGCGAATGGCTCGGGCGCGGGGCGGACGGCAAGCCGGGGGCGTTCGACGTCGACGTCAGCGGCGACCGGGTGCGGTACTGGGCCGCGGGGGATCTCGCCGCCGGTCCGTCCTCGGGGTCGTACGCCGTGCGGGGGATGCTGATCGTGCCCGCCTCGACCGCCTGTGTCGCCGGGGTCGCCCTCGGGCTGTCGAAGGACCTGCTCCAGCGGGCCGCGAGCGTCACGCTCAAGGAGCGGCGGCCGCTGGTCGTGGCCGTCCGCGAGACGCCGCTGAACGGGCAGACCCTGCGTCACCTCGTCGCGCTGGACGACGCCGGCGCGAGCGTCGTGCCCGCGTCCCCCGCCTTCTACGCGGGCGCCACCCACATCCAGGACCTGGTCGACTTCGTCGCCGGGCGGGTCCTCGACGCGGCGGGGGCCGCGCACGGGCTCTACCGCCGGTGGGACGGCGAGCTGGGCGGCGCGAGCGGAACCCGCACCTCGTGAGCGTCATCTGAGCATGTCGCAGTACCTCTCATCTCTTCAGGAACTCTGACCGGAAGGCTTCGATTCGCATGGACGCCGTGGACAGGCAGCTCATCCAGGCCCTGAGGGAGAACGGCCGGGCCTCCTACGCGGAGCTGGGACGCCTCGTCGGCCTGTCGGGACCCAGCGTCACCGACCGCATCAACCGGCTGGAGGCGGCCGGCGTCATCACCGGCTACCGCGCCACGGTCAACGCCGCCCAGCTCGGGCTCGGCGTCATCGCCCTCATCGGCATCTCCCTCTCCGACGCCGCCGACCACGAGGACGTGGCGGCCCGGCTGAAGGACCTGAGCGAGATCGAGGACTGCTGGTTCATCGCCGGCGACGACTCGTTCATGCTCAAGGTGCGGGCGACGGACGTCGACGGTCTGGAGAGGATCATCCGCCGGCTCAGCGGGACCAAGGGCGTCTCCCGGACCCGGACCACCATCGTGCTCTCCACCAAGTGGGAGAACCGCGTCGGGGAGCTGCCGGAAGAGGTGTGACGGCGGGGACGTACGGTTGGTCGGGTGGTCAGGAGAGCCGTCGGGAAGCCGGCGGCAGGTCGTCGGTGAAAGGTGTGGGCATGGACGTCGGGCTCAAGCGCGAGCTGGAGGAGAAGGTCAGGGCCGGTGAGCGGCTGACCCGTGAGGACGGCGTCGCGCTGTACGAGTCGGACGACCTGGCCTGGCTGGGCGGGCTCGCGCACGAGGTGCGCACCCGCAAGAACGGCGACGTCGTGCACTTCAACGTCAACCGTCACCTCAACATGACGAACGTGTGCACCGCGTCCTGCGCCTACTGCTCCTTCCAGCGCAAGCCGGGCGAGAAGGACGCGTACACGATGCGCATCGAGGAGGCGGTCAAGCTCGCCAAGGCGATGGAGGGCGAGAACCTCACCGAGCTGCACATCGTCAACGGCCTGCACCCGAACCTGCCGTGGCGCTACTACCCGCGCTCGCTGCGCGAGCTGAAGGCGGCCCTGCCGAACGTCTCGCTCAAGGCGTTCACCGCGACGGAGATCCACCACTTCGAGACGATCAGCGGGCTCACGGCCTCCGAGATCCTCGACGAGCTGATCGACGCCGGCCTGGAGTCGCTGACCGGCGGCGGCGCGGAGATCTTCGACTGGGAGGTCCGCCAGCACATCGTGGACCACCGCACCCACTGGGAGGACTGGTCGCGGATCCACCGCCTGGCGCACGAGAAGGGGCTCAAGACCCCGGCGACCATGCTGTACGGCCACATCGAGGAGCCCCGCCACCGCGTCGACCACGTCCTGCGGCTGCGCGAGCTCCAGGACGAGACGAACGGCTTCCAGGTCTTCATCCCGCTGCGCTACCAGCACGACTTCGTGGACATGAAGGACGGCAAGGTCCGCAACCGGCTCCAGGCGCGCACCCAGATGGCGACCGGCGCGGAGGCCCTCAAGACCTTCGCGGTCTCGCGCCTGCTGTTCGACAACGTCCCGCACGTGAAGGTCTTCTGGGTGATGCACGGCGTCCAGACCGCGCAGCTGGCCCTCCAGCACGGCGCGGACGACATGGACGGCTCGGTCGTCGAGTACAAGATCACGCACGACGCCGACAACTACGGCACGCCGAACAAGCTCACCCGCGAGGACCTGCTGGACCTGATCCGCGACGCCGGGTTCCGGCCCGTGGAGCGCAACACGCGGTACGAGATCATCCGCGAGTACGACGGCCCGGACCCGGCCCGCCGCGAGTCCCCGCAGCCCATGCGGGTGTGAGGGCGGCGGCGGTCCCGTCGGGGTTACGATCCCGGCGTGTCCCTTGTCTTCACCCTCGATCCCGCGGTCGACCGGGCCCTGCGTGACGGCGTCCTCGACCTGTGGACGGACGTCTCCAACGCGGGCGGAGCCGTCGGCTTCGTCCCGCCGGTGGACCGGGAGGCGGTCCGTCCCGAGCTCCTCGCGCACCTCGCGGCGATGGCCGAGGGCCGCCACCGGCTGCTGGTCGGGCGGGACGGGACGGGCGAGGTGGCCGCGACGGCGTTCTTCTCCTTCAACACGCACCGGCTCCAGAAGCACTGGGTCTGGCTCTACACGGTGATGGTGCACCCCCGCCACCAGGGCCGCGGCCACGGCCGCGACCTGCTGGCGGCCGCCGCCGACGCGGCGCGCGGCTTCGAGGGCATCGACGCGATCCGCCTGTCCTGCCGCGGCGGACTGGGCCTGGAGGACTTCTACGGCTCCTGCGGCTACAAGGAGGTCGGCCGGATCCCGGGGGCCATCCGGGTCGCCCCGGGTGACGACCGCGACGACGTCATCATGCTGTTCCCGCTGCGCTGAGGGCCGCGGGCGGCCGTGGGGGCGGCTGCGGGACCGGGGGCCCGTCGTGTTTCACTGGATGACGGCCCTTGGGACTCGCCTGCCGGTATCGCGTGTCGGTACCGCCCGTCGGAATCGGAAGAGTGGATTGAGATGCTCCGCTACACACTGATGCGCCTCGGTGTCTTCGCCGGCTGCTTCGTGGTCGTCTGGGGCCTCGTCTACTCGGGTGTCGTCCCGCGCGGCCTCGGCGACTCCAACCTCATGTGGGTCCTGCTGCTGTCGTTGGTGATCTCCGCGCCGATCAGTTTCGTGGTGCTGCGCAAGGAGCGCGACCGCGCCTCGGTGAACGTGGTGCGGCGGGTGGACCGCATGAAGGCCAACCTGGAGGCCAACCGGTCCCAGGAGGACGCCACGGCCGACGACGCCGCCGCCTCCCAGGGCCGCACGCAGACCTCCTGAGCCCTCTGCCGGTCGGGCCCCGTCCCGTCGCGCGGGGCCGGGTGCGTCCCGCCGTGGCTACGCTGTGCGCATGGGTGCCGTGAAGACCAAGCGGATGCCGCGTGCGGTCCGTGAGCAGCAGATGCTGGACGCCGCCGTGGAGACCTTCGGCCGCCGGGGGTACATGGCCGCGTCGATGGACGAGATCGCCGAACTCGCGGGCGTGTCCAAGCCGTTGGTGTACCTGTACCTGAACTCCAAGGAAGACCTCTTCACCGCCTGCATCCGGCGCGAGGCGAAGGCGCTCGTCGAGGCGGTCCGCGTCGGCGTCCGCACGGACCTGCCCGCCGACCGCCAACTCTGGGAAGGGCTGCGGGCGTTCTTCGCGCACACCGCGCAGCACCCGCACGCCTGGTCCATCCTGCACCTCCAGGCCCGCACGCACGGCGAGCCCTTCGCCGCCGAGGTCGCGGCGATGCGCGAGGAGATCGTCGCGTTCGTCACGCAGCTCATCATGGTCGCGGCCCGCGAGGCCCTCCCCCAGCCCCGGCTTCGCTCGTGCGGGGGGACCCCCATCGACCCCGACCTCCCCGAACGCGAGGTCGCCGGACTCGCCGAGGCCCTGGTGGGCGCGGCCGAGTCCCTCGCGGCCTGGGCCAACGCCACAGCGGGCGTCACCTCCCGCCAGGCGGCCGCCACCCTGATGAACTTCGCCTGGTCGGGCCTGGGCAACCTGATGAACGACCGTCCCTGGACCCCGCCGGCGGACTGAGGGCACCCGCCCGGACCGCGCCGACGCGCCCCCCGGGGCCGCCGCGCGCCCGCGGGGCCCTCAGGCAGGGCGGGGCGTGACGGCGTCCGAGGGCGCGTCGCCGAGCGCGTCCACCCGGCCGCTCACGTGGACGCGGCCCCCCTCTCCCGGTCGGCGCAGCTCGAAGCGGCTGCCGTCCGCCGCGAAGACGACCGTGCCCGGCAGCAGCACCGGGGCCCGGAACTCCGCGCGCACGCGCACCTCGGGCGGCACGCCGTGGGCGGCGAGGCAGCGGGCCACGGTCCACATGCCGTGGGCGATCGCCCGGGGGAACCCGAGGAGGCGGGCGGTGAGCGCGTGCAGGTGGATCGGGTTGCGGTCGCCGGACGTCGAGCCGTAACGCCGTCCGACGTCACCGGCGAGCCGCCACTCGTCGAGCACGGGCAGCGGACCGGCCCCGGCCCGTCCGGGGAAGGGGCCCGCCGGCTCGGGCACGTCCGGGGTGCGCGTGGTCGGGGCGGCGTCGGGCGTCGGGCGGTGTGGTGCGGGTGCGGGTGCGGTTCGGTCCGCCGTGGGGGTGGGGCGGCCCTCGGCCGGGTCGGGGCCGGTGCGATGGCGGGCCAGGTAGGTGCTCGTCGACGTCCACACGGGTCCGGCGCCGGCCGGCCGTCCGTCGGCGCGCAGCTCCGTGACGACGACCGCCTCCGTCCCCTTGCGGTGCGGCGCCAACCGGTCGACGTGGACGGCGAGTTCGTAGGTGCCGGTGGCCGGGAGCGCGGCGCGGCGGGTGATCTCGATCGACGTGTGGACGAGGCCGAGCAGCGGCAGCGGGAAGTCCCGGCCGCTCATGAGCCGCATGGCCAGCGGGAAGCCCAGGACGTGGGGGTAGGTGAGCGGCAGCGAGTCCTCGCCGGTGGGGAAGGCGCAGACGCGTTCGTAGGCGGCGAGCCGGGCCAGGTCCACGCGCAGTCCGGGCAGGACGAGACGGTCGCCGCCGGGGAACTCCGCACCCGGGCGGGGTCGTTTGAACGGGGAGCGCAGCGCCCCGAGGGCGAGCAGCGGGCCGAGTGACGGGGGCCGGGACAGCGTGATCACCGCGCCGGTCATCACGCCCCCAGCAGGCTCTGGCCGCAGACCCGCACGACCTGGCCGTTCACCGCGCCGGAGGCGGGGTCGGCGAGCCAGGCGGTCGTCTCGGCGACGTCGACGGGCAGTCCGCCCTGGGCGAGGGAGTTCATCCGGCGGCCCGCCTCGCGGATGAACAGCGGGACCGCGGCCGTCATCTTCGTCTCGATGAAGCCGGGGGCCACCGCGTTCACCGTGACCCCGTGCTCGGCGAGCGCGCGCGGCGCGAGGGAGCGGACCAGACCGGCGATCCCCGCCTTGCTCGCGCCGTAGTTCGTCTGTCCGGCGTTGCCGGCGATTCCGGCGATGGAGGCGGTGGCCACGATCCGGCCGCCCCGGCGCAGAGCGCCCTTCGCGAGCAGCGCGTCCGTGGTGCGCAGCACGCTCGCGAGGTTGACGTCCAGCACCGAACTCCACCGCTCGGCGGGCATGTTGACCAGCCGCCGGTCCCGGGTGACGCCGGCGTTGTGGATCAGCACGTCGAGTCCGTCGGGGAGTTCGGCGGCGATCCGCTCGCCCGCGTCGGCGGCGGTGATGTCGAGCGCGAGCGCGGTTCCGCCGAGCTGCCCGGCCACCCGCCGGGCGTCCTCCTGGGCCTGCGGCACGTCCAGCACGACGACCCGGGCCCCGTCGCGGGCCAGCGTCCGGGCGACCGCCTCCCCGATGCCGCGCGCGCCGCCGGTGACGAGCGCGGTGCGGCCGGCCAGCGGGAGCGCCGGGTCGGCGGGGGCCCCGGGCTCCCGGCCGGCGGGGGCTCCGGCCCCTTCGGCCGTCGCGGCGATCACCTGGCCGCTGACGTACGCGGACCGGGGGGACAGCAGGAAGCGCAGGGTGGACTCGGCGTCGGCCGCGTCGGCCAGTCTGAGCAGGTTCACCGTCCTGCCGCGCCCGATCTCCTTGCCGAGGGAGCGCACGAACCCCTCCAGGGCCTGTTGCGCGGCCGCCCGGTGGTGGTCGCCCCCGGCGTCCGCGGGCGCGCCGAGCACCACGATCCGTCCGCTCGTCGCGACCGACCGCACGACCGGGTGCAGGGCCGCGTGGACCTCGGCGAGCGTGTCGACGTCCCGCACGCCGGTGGCGTCGAGGACGACACCCGCGTGAGCGGCGTCCGTGGGGCGGCCTTCGGCGGAGTCGGCGAGGGGGAGCCCGGTGCGGGCGAGGACCGGAGCGAGGTCGCAGATCCCGGTCTCACCGGCCGTAAGGTGAAGCAAGTCGCCGGGGAGACGGGGGTGTTCGGGCGACCAGCGCCTGAGCGCCGCCGGTTGCGGAAGGCCCAGCCGCCGGGTGAGGAACCGGCCGGGGGCGGTGGCGGTGAGGCTCAGGTAGCGGTCGGCCATGTTCGTCTCGTCTCCCACGGGCTTGACGCACAGGATATTTTTGCTTACTCCGGAGTAAGGTTACCGGGGGTAAGTCTAGGTCAAGGGTGAGGAGCAGGTCGAGATGAGTACCTCGGAGCCGTCGAAGGTGACCTACCTGAGAGGGGCCCGCAAGAGCCCCCTGGAACCTCCGCGCGCCCGCCGGGTCGCGATCGTCGGCGGCTCCCGCATCCCCTTCGCCCGCTCCGACGGCCCCTACGCCACCGCCTCCAACCAGGACATGCTGACGGCGGCCGTGAACGGGCTCGTGAACCGGTACGCGCTCGACGTGCCCGGCGTGGTGGGCGAGTTCGTCGCCGGTGCCGTCCTCAAGCACAGCCGGGACTTCAACCTGGCCCGCGAGACCGTCCTCGGCTCCAGGCTCGACCCCCGCACCCCCGCCTACGACGTCCAGCAGGCCTGCGGCACCGGCCTTCAGGCCGTGATCGCCGCCGCCAACAAGATCGCCCTCGGGCAGACCGAGTCCGCGATCGCGGGCGGCGCGGACACCGCGAGCGACGCCCCCCTCGGCGTCGACGACCGACTGCGCCGCATCCTCCTGGAGGTCCGCCGGGCGAAGTCCACCGGGGACCGCCTCAAGGCGCTCGCCCGCATCCGCCCCTCCCACCTCGTCCCCGAGATCCCGCGCAACGCCGAACCGCGCACCGGCCTGTCCATGGGCGAGCACGCGGCGGTCACCGCCCGCGCCTGGGGCGTCGGACGCGAGGCCCAGGACGAACTGGCGGCCGCCAGTCACCAGCGGCTCGCCGCCGCGTACGAGCGGGGCTTCTTCGGCGACCTGGTGGTCCCCTTCCGCGACCTGACCCGCGACCAGAACCTGCGCCCCGACTCCACCGTCGAGAAACTGGCCCGGCTGAAGCCGGTGTTCGGGACCGACGGCCCCGAACCGACCATGACGGCCGGCAACTCCACCCCGCTCACGGACGGTTCGGCCGTCGTCCTGCTCGCGTCCGAGGAGTGGGCCGAGGCGCGCGGGCTGGAGCCGCTCGCCTACCTGACCGCCTACGAGACGGCGGCGGTGGACTTCGTGCGCGGCGACGCGGCCGGGGGCGAGGACGGCCTGCTGATGGCCCCCGCGTACGCGGTCCCGCGCATGCTGGAGCGGACCGGCCTGGGCATCGAGGACTTCGACCTGGTCGAGGTGCACGAGGCGTTCGCCTCCCAGGTGCTGGCCACCCTCGCGGCCTGGGAGAAGCAGGGGCTGGCCCCGGTCGACCGGGAACGGCTGAACGTGACCGGCTCCTCCCTCGCCACCGGCCACCCCTTCGCGGCCACCGGCGCCCGCATCACGGCGACGCTCGCCAAGCTCCTCGCCGAACGGGACGGCCCCGCGCGCGGGCTGATCTCGATCTGCGCGGCCGGCGGCCAGGGCGTCACCGCCGTGCTCGAACGAACGTGAGCGCCGCTCGGACAACCCCCGAGGTTGCACAGCCCCGCCCCCGGAACATCCCGGAACACGCACACGCCCCACACCTGAGAGCCGTACGATCCCCTACCTAACCGGCGGTAACCCCCTTCTTGGCGGGCATCCCGGTTGAACGCGTCGGTGCGCCAAGCACGTACGTCATGCAGCAAGCAGTTTCGTCGCTGCACGCCCAGGGAGCCGCCCGTGTCCACCCCGTCCTCAGTCGCCGGCTCGGCGTACGCCGACCACGACGCTCCCCCCGCCCTCGTGGAGCCCGAGACCCGCCGGCTGGACGGCGCGGTCCGGGAGGCGTCCGTCCCGGCCCTGGCGCGCCCGGTGACCTACGGCTCGCTCGCCGACCTGCCCTACGACAACGCGGCCGCCGCCCCCGACACGGTGGTCCTCAGCCGCAAGGGGCCGGACGGCGACTGGACGGACATCACGGCGGAACGCTTCGCCGCCCAGGTCCACGCGGTCGCCAAGGGGCTCGTCGCGGAGGGGCTGGTCCCCGGCGACCGGCTCGCCATCATGGCCCGCACCACCTACGAGTGGACGCTGCTCGACTTCGCGGCCTGGGCGGCCGGTCTGGTCACCGTCCCGATCTACCCGACGTCCTCGACCTTCCAGACCCGCTGGATCCTGCACGACTCCGGCGCGGTCGCGCTGGTCACCGAGACGGCCGGCCAGGCGGCCGCCCTGGGCCCCGAACTCGACCGGCTGCCCGACCTGCACCACCTGTGGGTGATGGACAAGGGGCACGTGGACCGGCTCATCGAGGCGGGCGAGCGCGTCCCGGACGCCGAGGTCGAGATCCGCCGGGGCATGCTCGTCCCCGACACGCTCGCCACCCTCATCTACACCTCCGGCACCACCGGACGCCCCAAGGGCTGCGCCCTCACCCACGGCAACTTCTTCGCCGAGGTCGACAACGCGATCGAACTCCTCTACCCGGTCTTCAAGTCGAAGGACGACGAGCTCTCCGTCCTGCTCTTCCTGCCCATGTCCCACGTCTTCGGCCGGATGGTCGCGATCGCCTGCGTCCGGGCCCGCGTGCGGCTCGGCCACGCCCCGAGCATCAAGTCCGACGACCTCCTGCCCGACCTCGCGGCCTTCAGACCCACCTGTCTCCTGGCCATCCCGTACATGCTGGAGAAGGTCTTCAACACGGCCCGCGCCAAGGCCGAGGCGAGCGGCCGGGTGTCGTCCTTCGACCGCGCGGTCGGCGTGGCCCGCCGCTACGGCGAGGCGGTCGAGGCGCACAAGACCGGGACCGGATCCGGCCCGGCGGCCACCCTGCGCGCGGCCCGCACCTTCTACGACCCGCTCGTCTACCGCCGCATCCGCAACGCCATGGGCGGCCGGGTGCGCCACGCCATCTGCGGCGGCTCCCCGCTGGGCCGCCGCCTCTCGTCGTTCTACCTCGGCGCGGGCATCGAGATCTACGAGGGCTACGGCCTCACCGAGACCACGGCCGCCACCACGGTCACGCCGCCGATGAAACCCCGCCTGGGCACGGTGGGCTGGCCCCTGCCCGGCACCAGGATCCGCATCGCGGCGGACGGCGAGATCCTCGTCGCCGGCGAGCACGTCCTGCGCGGCTACTGGGACCCGGCGGCCGGCGGGGTCGTGCCCGCGGCCCCCGACGGCTGGCTGGCCACCGGCGACCTCGGCGAACTGGACGACGGGGGCTACCTGACGATCACCGGCCGCAAGAAGGAAATGATCATCACGGCCGGCGGCAAGAGCGTCGCCCCCGCGCCCCTGGAGAACTGGCTGCGCTCGCACCCCCTCATCTCCCAGGCCATGGTCCTCGGCGACGGCCGCCCCTACGTCACCGCTCTGCTCACCCTCGACCCCGACGGCCTCACCCACTGGCGTCAGATGCAGGGCAAGCACCCGGTGCCCGCCGAACTCCTGGTGGACGACGACGAACTCAACGCGGTGCTCCAGCGCGCGGTCGACGAGGCCAACAAGCTGGTCTCCCGCCCCGAGTCGATCCGCCGCTTCGCCGTCCTGCCGACCGACTTCTCGGAACTCGCCGGCCACCTCACCCCGTCGATGAAACTGCGCCGCGAGACGATCATGCGCGACTTCGCCGACCAGGTGGAGGGCCTGTATCCCGGGTGAAAGGGCTGGCGGAGCGGGCCGCGCGCGGGAAGCATGCGGTCCGTGAACGGCATCGAGTTCTTCCACTACCCCTGCGACGGCGGCCCGTCGCTCGCCTGGGGCCTGCGCGTCGACGGCGTCGACCTGCGCGCCCGCACGGCCTGGGCGACGCGCGAGCTGTGGCAACCGGAGCTGGAGGACCAGTTCGAGGACCAGGAGCGTGAGTCGGCCGAGCTGATCTGGCGTCAGCACGACGGTCTGGGCGTCCTCGACCTCCCCGAGGACCCCTTTGGGCGCGCGGGGGCCCGTGGCACGGCGGGCCGGGTCCCCGTCCTCGGCTGCTCCTGCGGCATAGGGCGATGCTGGGCGCTGACGGCCCGCGTCGAGTCGACCCCCCTGACCGTCACCTGGTCCTCCTTCCGCCAGCCCGAGCGCGAGCAGTGGGGCGAACTGCCCCTCGGGCCCTTCGTCTTCGCGCGGACGGCGTACGAGACGGCGCTGCGCTCACCCGCGCTCCTCACGGCGGACCCCCTGGGCCCGGCTCCCGCCGGGCTGGGGGTGTGAGGGGCACGGGACGGGTGCGAGAGACGTGGGACGGGTGCCACAGACGTGGGACGGGTGCGAGGGGTGTGGCGGGTGACGGCCACCGCCCCCGCGCCGGGACGGACCGCCCCTCGACGCCGTGGGTTCCGGCCACCGCGTAGGCCTTGACTTCACAAGACCCCCGCGCGACATTCCGGTCTCCGCACCCGAACCCATCCATGCGTCCCCGGCGGGCTGGAGCGGCCATGACCACGAACGCGGACCCTGTGAGACACGCCGGCCCTCCCTCCCGGCGGGCGGTGCTCGGCGCCTCCGCCGGGGCGGGGCTGGCGCTGACCGCCGTCGGCCGGCGGGCGGCCGCCGCCGACCTGCCCCTCCTCGGCACGTACGACGTCGTGGTCGTCGGATCCGGCGCGGCCGGGATGACGGCGGCGCTGACGGCGGCGGGGCACGGCCTCGGCTGCGTCGTGGTCGAGAAGGCGCCGACGTTCGGCGGCTCCGCAGCCCGGTCGGGGGCCGGGATCTGGATCCCGAACAACTCCGTCATCCTGTCCGCCGGAGTGCCGGACACGCCCGCGAAGGCCGCCGCCTACCTGGCGGCCGTGGTCGGCGCGGACGTCCCGGCCGACCGGCAGGCCGCCTTCCTCGCGCACGGGCCCGCCATGCTGGCGTACGTCATGGCCCACAGCCCGCTGCGCTTCCGCTGGATGGAGGGGTACAGCGACTACTACCCGGAGCTGCCGGGCGGCCTGCCCGGCGGCCGCTCCGTCGAACCCGACCAGCTGGACGGCAACGTCCTCGGGGCCGAACTCGCCCGTCTGAACCCGCCGTACATGGCGGTGCCGGCGGGCATGGTCGTGTTCAGCGCGGACTACAAGTGGCTCGCGCTGGCCGCCGTGAACGTCAGGGGGGCGGCGGTCGCCGCCGAGTGCCTGGCCCGGGGGACCAGGGCCGCCCTGCTCGGCCAGAAGCCGCTCACGATGGGACAGTCCCTGGCCGCGGGCCTGCGCGCCGGTCTGCTCGCGGCCCGGGTGCCGGTATGGCTCGACACCCCGCTGACCGACCTGTACGTCGAGGGGACGTCGGTGAAGGGGGTCGTCGTCACGCGCGACGGCGTGCCGGGGCTGCTGCGCGCCCGGCGCGGGGTCGTCGTCGGCTCGGGCGGGTTCGAGCACGACGCGCGGATGCGGGCGCAGTACCAGCGGCAGCCGATCGGGACCGAGTGGACGGTCGGGGCGAAGGAGAACACGGGCGACGGGATCCGCGCCGGGCAGCGCGCGGGCGGAGCGCTCGCGCTGATGGACGACGCGTGGTGGGGGCCCGCGATCCCGCTCCCCGGCGAGCCCTACTTCTGCCTCGCCGAGCGCACCCTTCCCGGCGGCCTGATGATCAACCGGGCCGGCGCCCGGTTCGTCAACGAGGCCGGGCCCTACAGCGACGTCGTCCACACGATGTACGACCTCGACCCCACCGCCCCCGACATCCCGGCCTGGCTGGTCGTCGACCAGAACTACCGCAACCGCTACCTCTTCAGGGACGTCGCGCCGACGTTCGCGCTGCCCGCCGACTGGTACTCCTCGGGGGCGGTGCGCAAGGCCTGGACGCTCGACGCGCTGGCCGCCTCGACCGGCGTCCCGCCCGCCGCGCTGCGCGCCACCGTCGAGCGCTTCAACGCCCTCGCCCTCAAGGGCCGCGACACCGACTTCGGGCGCGGCGACAGCGCCTACGACCACTACTACACGGACCCCTCCGTCCTCCCCGACTCCTGCCTCGCGCCCCTGTGGCTGCCTCCCTACTACGCGTTCCGGATCGTGCCCGGCGACCTCGGCACGAAGGGCGGCCTGCGCACGGACGCCCGCGCACGCGTCCTGCGCCCGGACGGCTCGGTCGTCCCCGGCCTCTACGCCGCCGGCAACGCCAGCGCGGCCGTCATGGGTCACAGCTACGCGGGCGCGGGCTCGACGATCGGCCCCGCGATGACCTTCGGCCACATCGCGGCCCTGGACCTGGCGGGAGCGCTCTGAGGCCGCCCCGGGTGATCAGGCGGTCGGCCTGCGGGCGATCAGGAAGGCCTGGGGGACCTGTTCGCCCAGGGCGGCGTCCGGCTCGCGGACCGTGCGTGACCACATCGTGAAACCGGCCCCCGCCAGCAGCTTCTCCATCCGCTCCGGACGGCGGCGCTCGAAGTCGAGGGTGACCGGGCGGCCCCAGGGGTGCTCGTGGCGGCGGGGCTCGTCGCCCACCTGGAAGGCCAGCAGGAGGTGGCCGCCGGGCGCCAGGACGCGGTGGAACTCGGCGAAGAGGGCGGGCAGCTCGTCCACAGGGGTGTGGATGGTGGAGTAGAAGGAGACGACCCCGGCCAGGGCCCCGTCGGGGAAGTCCAGCTCCAGCATCGAGCCCTGCGCGAAGGGGATCCCCGGGTTCTCGCGCCGGGCGATCGCCAGCATGGAGGCGGACAGGTCGAGCCCGGACATGTCGAGCCCGAGGGAGGCCAGGCGCGCGGTCGTCCGGCCCGGACCGCACCCCAGGTCGGCCACCCGCCCGCCGGCCCCGACGAGCTCGGCGTAGACGGCCAGCAGGGCCCGCTCCAGCGGCCTGGAGACGAGTTCCCCGCGGAACTGCTCGGCGTAGTCCTCGGCGACGGCGTCGTAGAAGGCGCGGGTGGCGGTGACGAACGCGGGAGCGGGGGCCGCGGAGGGGGACGGCGCTGCGGTGTCGGTCATGGGCAGGGAGCCTATGAGTCGGCACTGACATGAGGCAGGAGCCCCGTGCCGAAAGGCACAGGGCTCCTTGGGTACTGCTCTCAGAGACCTGCGATCTCAGGGTGTGGAGATCAGACGGGGGTGACGTTCTCCGCCTGCGGACCCTTCGGGCCCTGCGTCACGTCGAAGGAGACCTGCTGGTTCTCCTCGAGCGAACGGAAACCCTGCGCGTTGATCGCGGAGTAGTGGACGAAGACGTCGGGGCCGCCGCCTTCCTGGGCGATGAAGCCAAAGCCCTTTTCGGCGTTGAACCACTTCACGGTTCCGGTAGCCATAAGCCCTCCTTGGGCCCAAAGGGTTGCCCTGCTCCAGAACCCTGCAAGCGTGAAAGCAAGTGCCGCACAACTGCATACGTCTGAAAACGACGAGAGCCCGCGGTTACATGCTCCGCAGGCTCTGTACTGCAAGGGAAACCAAACTGCAACTTGCGGCGAGCCTAGCACGCAGGCACCCGGATGCAATAGAGGTCAAGATCACGTCACCCGGATGTTTGAAGATCCCTGAAAGGGGTTGACCCGGGGGGTGGAGTCCCGAGGGTACCCGAAGGGGTCTAGCCTCGCGATGTGGACAATTCTCGCACCCGGCCGCGCGTCGGCCACATCCAGTTCCTCAACTGCCTGCCCCTCTACTGGGGGCTCGCGAGAACCGGCACGCTCCTCGACTTCGAGCTCACCAAGGACACCCCCGAGAAGCTCAGCGAGCGGCTGGTGCGCGGCGACCTCGACATCGGCCCCGTCACCCTCGTCGAGTTCCTCAAGAACGCCGACGACCTGGTCGCCTTCCCCGACATCGCCGTCGGCTGCGACGGCCCGGTGATGTCCTGCGTGATCGTCAGCCAGGTCCCGCTGGAGGAACTGGACGGCGCGCGCGTCGCCCTCGGCTCCACCTCCCGCACCTCCGTGCGCTTGGCGCAGCTCCTGCTGGCGGATCGTTTCGGCGTCCAGCCCGAGTACTACACCTGCCCGCCCGACCTCAGCCTGATGATGCAGGAGGCCGAGGCGGCCGTCCTCATCGGCGACGCGGCCCTGCGGGCCAACCTGCTCGACGGGCCCCGGTTCGGCCTCGAGGTCCACGACCTCGGCGCGCTCTGGAAGGAGTGGACCGGCCTGCCCTTCGTGTTCGCCGTGTGGGCGGCCCGGCGCGAGTACCTGGAGCGCGAGCCCGTCATCACCCGCCAGGTCCACCAGGCCTTCCTCGACTCCCGCAACCTCTCCCTGGACGAGGTCGGCAAGGTCGCGGAGCAGGCGGCCCGCTGGGAGGAGTTCGACGAGCGGGTCCTGGAGCAGTACTTCACCACCCTGGACTTCCGCTTCGGCCCGGCCCAGCTGGCGGCCGTGACCGAGTTCGCCCGCCGCGTCGGCCCCACGACGGGCTTCCCCGCCGACGTCAGGGTGGAACTGCTCCAGCCCCGTTCTGCGTAGTCTCCTGCACAGCCGCGAGCACGGAATCCGGCCACGGGCCGCGGACGACGAGCCACGGACCACGGGCCACGGCCGACGGGCCCGCGGGTCCATACGGGGGAGGGGTGGACGCCCATGCAGCCGCTCGGAGACGACGAACCCACGACCGTGGGCCCCTACCGGCTGCTCGGCCGGCTGGGCTCGGGCGGGATGGGCCGCGTCTACCTCGGCCGCAGCGCCGGCGGCCGCACGGTCGCCGTCAAGATCGTGCACCCGCACCTCGCGCTCGACGAGGAGTTCCGCGCCCGTTTCCGGCGCGAGGTGGAGGCCGCGCGACGCGTCGGCGGGGCGTGGACCGCGCCGGTCCTGGACGCCGACCCGGAGGCCGCGGTGCCCTGGGTCGCCACCGGCTACGCGGCGGGCCCCTCGCTGGCCGCGGCGGTCGCCTCCGGCGGCGGGCCGCTGCCCGAGGACAGCGTGCGCGTGCTGGGCGCAGGCCTCGCGGAGGCGCTGGCCACCGTGCACGCCCTGGGACTGGTGCACCGGGACGTGAAGCCGTCCAACGTGCTGCTGACCGTGGACGGCCCGCTGCTGATCGACTTCGGCATCGCCCGCGCGATCGACGGCACGGCCTCGCTGACCTCGACGGGCGTCTCGGTCGGCTCGCCCGGCTACATGGCCCCCGAACAGATCCTCGGCCGGGGCGCGTCCGGTGCGGCCGACGTCTTCTCCCTCGGCGCGGTCCTCGCGTTCGCGGCCACCGGGCGGCCCCCCTTCCCCGGCGACTCCTCGGCCGCCCTCCTCTACCGGGTCGTGCACGAGGCGCCCGAGCTGGGAGCCCCGCAGGGCGCTCTGCGGGGCGAGCTGCGGGCCGTGGTCGAGGCCTGTCTCGCCAAGGACCCGGCCGCACGGCCGGCCCCCGCCGAGCTGTCCGCCCGCCTGGCTCCCGGGGGCGCGGCCCGGCTGGTGGCCTCCGGCTGGCTGCCGGCCCCCCTGGTCGCCCAGGTGAGCCGCAGCGCGGTCCAGCTCCTGAACCTGGAGGCGACCGCGACCCGGACGGGGACCGGCACGGGGGCGCGAGCAGGAACGGGAGCAGGGACCCCGGCAGAGGGCGGACCGGAGGACGGTCCGGGGGCGGGGACCGGGGCGCGTG
>NZ_JAHHIT010000010.1 GCF_024539675.1 Streptomyces hilarionis
CCTGACACGCGGCCACCCCCGCCCCTCGGAGCCGGGCGCCCCGGGCCCCGAGGGGTGGCCTCGGGGAGGAGGGCCGGGGCGGCCCGGGCCGGTGCGCCGCCGGGCTGTGCGCGCCGTGCAGCGGTCGTCCGGCACGGCGCGGGGCGGCGGTCGGCGGTCAGTAGGTGTGCAGGGTGAGTCCGTAGCGGCCGAGGATCTCGTTGACCGGCTGGAACCACGTCTCGCCGCCGGACGAGCAGTTGCCCCAGCCGCCGGACGTGACGCCCTGGGCCTGGTCCCCGCTGATGAACGAGCCGCCGGAGTCGCCTCCTTCGGCGCAGACGCTCGTCTTCGTCATCTGGTGCACCGCGCCCTGGCTGTAGTTGACGGTCTCGTTCTTCGCGAGCACCGTCCCGCAGTGCCAGTGGGTGGTCGACCCGGAGCGGCAGACGGAGGAGCCCACGGGCGCCTCGGCGGAGCCGCGCACCAGCTGGTCGGGGACCGTGCCCCAGCCGAGGACGACCGGCACCGTCCACCAGCCGCTGCCCACACCGACCCAGGCGTAGTCGTTGTCGGGGAACGAGGAGCCCCGGAACTCGCCGACGTAGGAGCCGTCCCAGCCCCGGACGCCCGCGCCGGCGTTGCCGCAGTGGCCCGCGGTGACGAAACCGCCGTGGACCGAGAAGCCGATGGAGCAGCGGACGTTGCCCGTGTAATAGGGGTCGCCGCCGACCGTGCCGGCGGCGAAGGTGCGCGGGGCCGCGGCGACGGTCTCCACCGTGACGGGGGCGGCGGCGCGGGCCCGCGCGAGGAAACGCCGGACATCGTTGTCGGCACGCCGGTCGCGGACCACCGTGACCACCACGCTGTTCCTCGCCGGGTCCACGTGCCAGCCCGCGACAGAGGCGGGGGCCGGGAGCCGGTCGATGCGGGACCTGGCCGCCTCCAGCGTCCGCGCGCTGTGCTCGACGACGCGGACGACCGCTCCCGCGGAGCCGATCGCCGCGCGTGCGGCCTGTGACGCCCGCGCGGTGACCGCCACCGTCAGGCGGCCGTCGGAGGCGTCGAACCAGGACCCCGCGTACGCGGCTCCCGCCGTGCGGCGCGCCCTCGGTTCGAGGGCGGCGGCGTCGCGCTCGGCCCGCAACCGGGCGCTCGCCTCGCGCGCCGTGAGCCCGAACTGCTGCCGCATGGCCCGCAGCAGTCCCGCGGAGGCGCGAGCGGGGTCCCCCGCGGCGGAAGCGGGGGTGCGCGGGGAGGCGGCCGCGGGGAGCGGGGCGGGGGCCCGGTCGCCGGCCGCCGCGGGGGAGATGCCGGCGGCGACGATGCCGCCCAGGGTCAGCAGTGCCGAAAGACAGAGGGGGCCGAGCCTTGTGCGTCTCATGGAAGGTGCCCTTCGTCGTTCCAGGGTGGGGGGCGGAACAGGGGCGGAACAGAGGTGGAACAAGGGTGCGACGGGATCGTGAGAGCGCTCTCAGGTGGGGCGCGGCAGAGCCTAATCCTTACCGAGTGTCAGGTCTATGCCAATGCACGGACGGGTTTCGGGCACGGCCCGCACCCCGGGCCCGCCCGACCCGCCGCGTCGGCGCCGCCGCGAGGTCCGGGCGAGGCCCGGTGGCCGCCCCGTACCCTTTCCGGGTGTCGTCCTCCCGCCTGCAACGTGTCGCCGTCCTCGTGCTCGAGGGAGCGAAGCCGCTCGACGTCGGCATTCCCGCGCAGGTGTTCACGACCCGCGCGAGCATGCCCTACGAGGTGCGGGTGTGCGGTGCGACGCCCGGCCTGGTGACGGGCGGTGACGGACTGTCGTACCACGTCGCCCACGGGCTCGAGGCGCTCGCCTGGGCCGACGTCGTCTTCATCCCCGGCTACCGCCACCCCGACCGCGACGACCCGCCGCGGGCGGTCGTCGACGCGCTGCGCGCCGCCCACGAGCGGGGAGCGCGGCTGGCCGCCATCTCGACCGGCGCCTTCGCCCTCGCCGCCACGGGCCTGCTGGACGGCAGACGGGCCACGACCCACTGGCACTACACCCGGGCCCTCGCGGCCCGGCACCCGCACGTGCGGGTCGACGAGAACGTCCTGTTCGTCGACGAGGGCAGCGTGCTGACCTCGGCCGGCGCCGCGTCCGGCATCGACCTGTGCCTGCACGTCCTGCGCCGCGACCTCGGCGTGGCCGCCTCCAACCACGCGGCCCGGCGGCTGGTCGCGGCCCCCTACCGCAGCGGCGGCCAGGCCCAGTACGTGCCGCGCAGCGTGCCGGAGCCGCTCGGCGAACGCTTCGCCGCCACCCGCGAGTGGGCGCTGCACCACCTCGACGAGCCCCTCACCCTGGAGACCCTGGCCCGGCACGCGGCCGTCTCGGAGCGCACCCTGTCACGGCGCTTCGTCGAGGACACCGGATACACGCCCATGCAGTGGGTCATGCGCGCCCGCATCGACCGGGCGCGCGAGCTGCTGGAGCGCTCCGGGCGCGGCGTCGAGCAGATCGCGGGGGACGTCGGCCTCGGCACCGGCGCGAACCTGAGGCTGCACTTCCAGCAGATCCTCGGCACCACGCCCAGCGAGTACCGGCGCACGTTCACCCGGGGTGAGTGAGCGCCGCCGACGCCCGGCGCCCGCGTTGGCGAGATCCTTGCGAACCATGGCGCATACGCCTGGGTCACCCGCGGGCGCGGCACGGGAGGCTGGTGGCGAACCGAAGGGACATCACTCATGACTCGCATCGCCATCAACGGATTCGGCCGCATCGGACGCAACGTGCTGCGCGCACTCCTCGAGCGCGACAGCGACCTGGAGATCGTCGCCGTCAACGACCTCACCGAGCCCACCGCCCTGGCCCGGCTGCTCGCCTTCGACTCGACGTCCGGCCGGCTGGGCCGACCGGTCGCCGTCGAGGGCGACGTCCTCGTCGTCGACGGCCGCCGTATCAAGGTCCTCGCCGAGCGCGAGCCGGCGCAGCTGCCCTGGGCGGAGCTGGAGGTCGACATCGTGCTGGAGGCGACCGGCCGGTTCACCTCGGCGAAGGCCGCCCGCGCCCACCTCGACGCGGGCGCGCGCAAGGTGCTCGTCAGCGCGCCCTCGGACGGCGCCGACGTCACCCTCGCGTACGGCGTCAACACCGACGCCTACGACCCCGAGCTGCACACGATCGTCTCGAACGCGTCCTGCACCACCAACGCGCTCGCCCCGCTGGCCGCCGTCCTGGACGACGTCGCCGGCATCGAGCACGGCTTCATGACGACCGTGCACGCCTACACGCAGGAGCAGAACCTTCAGGACGGCCCGCACCGCGACCCGCGGCGCGCCCGCGCCGCCGGCGTCAACATCGTGCCGACCACGACCGGCGCCGCCAAGGCCATCGGCCTCGTCCTGCCCGCCCTCGACGGCAAGCTGTCCGGCGACTCGATCCGGGTGCCGGTCCCGGTGGGCTCGATCGTGGAGCTCAACACGACCGTCGCCCGCGACGTGACCCGTGAGGACGTCCTGGCCGCGTACCGCAAGGCCGCCGAGGGTCCGCTGGCCGGCGTCCTCGAGTACTCGGAGGACCCGCTGGTGTCGTCGGACATCACCGGCAACCCGGCGTCGTCGATCTTCGACTCGGCGCTGACCCGGGTCGAGGGCCGTCACGTCAAGGTCGTCGCCTGGTACGACAACGAGTGGGGCTTCTCCCACCGGGTGATCGACACGCTCGAACTCCTCGCCGCGCGCTGACCGGACCGTTCACCGGGGCCGGCCGGCCGCCGCGCGGGCGGGCCGGGCCGGCCGGTGGGCGGTGCCGGCCCGCAGGTCGGCCGCGAGGGCGTCGAGCCACACCTGCAAGTCGCTGAGCAGGGACAGGACAGCCGGCGGGGATCCGGGCGGGAGGGACGGCGGCGGCGCGGGCCGGACCCGGACGCCGCCCGTGGGGAAGCCGGCCGCCCGCACGGTGGCCTCCTCCACCTCCCCGGTGACCTCGCCCAGCCACCGCCGGGCGGCGGGGGGCAGCTCGCGCACCCGGTCGGTCCGGGGCAGCCAGTGGGCCCCCACCAGCACCCGGGAGCCGAAGTTGAGGGCGGCGAGGTAGTCGGGCTCCGTCCCGGCCGCCGGCCCGGAGGGCTCGGTGCGGTACTGCGCGTAGGCGCCTTCCGCGATGCGGAGCCGGTGCCTGGTCAGCCGCAGGGCCCGCTCGGCCGCGTCGCCGTCCCGGCCGGGATCACCGCGGCCGGTCGTGGCGTCGGCGGTGACCCGCACCAGGGGCGCGGCCGCGGACAGCAGGGCCGCCATGCTGCGCCGCGTCTCGGCGCGGGCGCCGAACGGCCAGGCCAGGACGCCGCACAGCAGCCCGACGGCGCTCCCGGTCAGCACGTCGAGGACCCGTGTCTCCGCGAGCCGCCAGGTCACGGGCGCGATCTGCGCGAAAGCCACCGACACGACCAGGGTGAACAGCCCCTGCGCCCAGGCCGGTCCCTCCAGCGGGCCCACCGTGAAGGCGAGCAGCATCATCGGCACGAGCAGCCACGCGTACACCTCGGTGGCGTCGCCCGCCTCGACCAGCAGCACCCCGGCGATGAGAGCTCCGGCCAGCGTGCCGACGACGGCGGAGCGCACGGTCGACCAGGTCGCGCCCGCCGTGGTGCGCCCCAGCGTGAGCACGGCCAGCAGCACCCAGAAGCCGTGCGAGAGGTCCAGCGATCCCGCCACCAGCCGGGCGAAGGAGAGACCGAGAGCGGTGCGCATCGCGTTCTGGAAGACCACGGAACGCCGCGTCAGATTGCCGGTGAGACGCGCGCCGAACACCCGGACCGTCGACAGGTCGGCGTACCAGAACTGCTCCCGCGGCAGCCCGTACGGGGGCCGTCGGCCGCCGGTGACGAGCGCGACGGCCGTGCGCACGGTCACCGCCGAGACGGCGATCGTCAGCACCGTCGACTGCCGGCGCACCACCTCGTGCGGACGACCGGTGCGCCCGGCCGGGACCGCGTCGCGCGAGCGGAGGAACTGGTCGATCATCTCCTCGAGCAGCTCGGGTCCGGCCACGGGACGCCGACGGCGCAGGCAACGGGCCGTCTCGCCGCAGCCGACGGCGACGCCCCGCAGCAGCTGGTCCGAGGCGGTGTCCGCAGCGTCGCGCGGCAGCTCGCACAGGGCCGCCAGCTGGTCCACGAGACGCCGGGTCGCGGAACCCGCCTGGGCCAGCGCGCGGCCCCGGCGTCCCGCGCCGGTCGGGCGCGCGCCGGCGGGCAGCCGCGAGAACCGCAGGTCCCGGCCGGCGGCCCGCAGCCGTTCGCCCGCTCCGGGCTCCGTGCCCCCGGTGCGGGTCAGCGTGACGGCGCAGCGCTCGGCGAGGTCGAGGACGTCGGCGATCCTGCCGCGGTACGAGGGCTCCGGCGGGTCCGGGAGCACCGTCCGCTCGCACAGCGCGAGCAGCAGCCCGCCGACGGCGATGCCGGTCAGGCGTTGCGGCAGGGTCTGCGGGGCGAAGGGCGGGAAACAGGCGAGGATGTAGAACAGTTGCAGCCCGGGCGCGGTCCCGGCCGGGCGCGGGCCGCAGACCGCGCCGAAGGTCAGCCCGAACGCCACGAGGAGCATGCCCGCCACGGCCGGCCAGGTTCCCACCGCGAGAGCGGTGCCCAGGGCGGCGAGGGCCGCGGCGGCCGGCAGCGCCCACAGCACGGTGGCGGCGCGACCGCGCCCGGAGCCCGGCAACGGCGACAGGACGCCCAGCGCGATGGGGGTGAACAGCGCGTACACCGCGGTCACGGGCTGGTCGAGCAGATAGGCGGCCGGGTAGAACCCGGCTGCCGCGGAGGCCGTCACCCGGACCGCGCGGCGGCCGGCCCTGACGGATTCGGCGAGCGAGGGCCGTGGGGGCATCGGCGTTCCTCTCCGCGCGCCACCCGAGGTCGTCAGCCCTCCCAGTGTCGCGCGGCCGCCGCGCCCCCGCAGGCGCAGACGTCGTCGTGGGGGCGCGGACGGCCGCCGTCGTGCGAGCTCTCGGCCGGGTCGCTCCGGGGCGCGGGGCTGCCGTCCGGGGCCAGGGCGGGAGCGCCGCCGGGTCAGTCGTCGAGGAGCGTCTGGCGGGGAGTGCGCCGGTAGGCCTCGCGGTAGAGCGCGGCGAAGCGGCCCGCGTGGAAAAAGCCCCAGCGGGCCGCGACCTCGGTCACCGTCGTCGTCCCGGCGTGGGGGTCGGCCGCCTGGAGCTCGCGGTGGGCGTGGGAGAGCCGCACCTGGCGCAGGTGGGCGAGCGGCGTGGTGTCCATGTGCCGGCGGAAGGCGTACTGGAGCGCGCGGACCGTGACGTGCGCCGCCGACGCGATGTCGGCGACGGTGATCGGCTCGTCGGCGTGGTCGTCGATGTAGGCCAGCGCCCGGCGCAGCGCGTCGGGATGCGCGTCGCGGCGGTCGGCCGCCGTCGGGTCCGTCAGCGCGGTGTTGGGGAACGTGCTCAGCACCGTGGCGGCCAGGTGCTGGGCGGCGGTGGACACGATCAGCGGCTGCCGCGTCATGGTCGGCTCGGTCAGCACATGGTCGCGGACGTAGGTGATCGCCTGCCGCAGCTGCTCGGCCGCGGCGGGGGAGTGCGGCCGGTGTCCGGTCAGGCGGACCGGCTCGGTCACGCTCGGGGTCGCGGTGGCGGCCACCTGGTCGAGCAGGGCGGGGTCCAGCATGGTGATGTTGTAGCGGGCGCCGCAGATCCGGCCCGCGTAGGACTGCGTCGGCGGCGCGAAGGACACCACGTCCCCGGGGCCGAACGAGTCCTCCACCCCCTGGTAGACGTGATCCCGGATGGTGCCCTCGTGGACCACGCAGAGACAGATCCGGTTCAGCGGGGTGACGGCGTAGCTCATCTCGAAGTCGAGGTCGAGCTCGTCCACCGTGATCGGGCCGAGGCCACTGCGGCTGATCCGGGCCCGGCTGCTCTCCGGCGTGCTGCTGCCGATCCGCATCTTCGCGTAGGCGCGGCTGAGGAAGTCCTCCGTCCGGTCCAGGTCGTCGCTGTCGAAGGTCAGCGTGTGCATGCCCTCGGATCCCCTCGCCTGCCACGGTGTACAACGTTCCAGCGTACGTCTGCCCCACATTTCCTCCACGAAGCCCGCGCCATCCGTACGCGACCGGATCCCGTTTCGTTGGGCGGACGCTCGCCCGCGGTTCTTTTCGTTTCCGGGATCGCGGCGGGCCGCGGAACCGAGCACAGTGGAGCGGGAATGCGTCGTGCGCGTGCCGTGCGCCGACGTTCCCCGGGGGTGTGAGGAGGAGAAGCGACCTCGTATGTCGGACGACGACGAACTCGCGAAGAAGGTCGCCGCCCTCGAACAAGAGGTGGACCAGCTGCGCCGGGCCCTCGCCTCGCGCGCCGAGATCGACCAGGCGATGGGCGTGGTGGCGGCGGTGTGCCGGCTCAGCCCGGAGAACAGCTGGGACGTGCTCCGGCAGGTCTCCCAGCACACCAACATCAAGCTGCGCGACGTCGCCCGGCACGTCATGGGCTGGGTGACCAGCGGACGTCTGCCCGAGGAGATCCGCCCGGCGATGCGGGCCGCGGTGCTCAGGACCCGGCACCGGTCCCGGCACGGCGCGGCACGCGGCCTCGGCGTCGAACCCGGTGGGAGCCCCGGCGGCGACCGCGACGCCGAGAGCGACCGCGGCCGGGACGGCGCGGCCCGGGCGTCCGCCCCCCAGGAGGCCTGAGCGCCGCACGGCCGTCCGTCGTGCCGAGCGCGGTCGTGCGCCACGGATTCGCGGCCCGCCGGTCCGGTCGTGCGGGACGGCCGCTCTCTGGCATCCTCGACGTCTCGGCCGGGACCGGCCGTACGGCCGTGCGCTCCGTCTCGCGTCGGCGCCCGGTCCGGGCAGGCGCCGTGCGGGAAGCGGGGATCAGCAGTGGAGGAACGACAGGCCGTCACCGCGGCCGGGGCCGCGCTGGTGGTGCGCTGCCGGCCGCTCACGCCCGCGGGGGCCGCGGTCCTGGTCCTGCACGGGGGCCGCGAGCACGGGCGGCAGCGGTCCCGGCCCTGGCACCCCGCGCCGTTGCGGATGCGTCCCGTCCTGCGGGCCGCCCTCGCCGCCACCGACCGCGGCGACGTGCTGCTCGGCGAGGTCCGCTACCGCTACCGGGGCTGGAACGCGACGGCCGACCCGGTCGCCGACACCGCACGCGCCCTCGACGAGCTGCGCGCGCTGGCGGGCGAGCTGCCGGTGATCCTGGTGGGGCATTCGATGGGAGGCAGGGCGGCGCTGCGGGCGGCCGCCGACCCCATGGTGCGGGCGGTGCTGGCCCTGGCGCCGTGGTGCCCGCCCGGCGAACCCGTCGACCGGCTGGGCGGGACGAGCGTCGTCGTCCTGCACGGTGACCGCGACCGGGTGACCGACCCCGGGGAGTCGGCCCGCTACGTTCGGCGCGCCCGGGAGGCCGGTGCGCGGGCCGGACTCGTCCTCGTCGAGGGCGGCGACCACGCGATGCTGCGCCGCGGCGGTGACTGGCATCGCGCCGTCGCCTCGGTCGTCACCCAACTGCTTTCGGTCGAGACGGGGTTGACGGGCCTCGCCGGTGAAGCCTGCGGCGCACAGGGTCCTTTGCGGTGGTGACGGGAACGGCGCCCGGCCGCGCCACGGGCCGCTCGCAGGCCTCGGTGTCGTCACCCGCCGCCCCATCGGGGACAATACGATGATGTCGTCGCCCGAGGCTGCCGTGCCGAGCCGTCAGGCGACGTCCCGCAAACGCCGGTTCGCCCCCTCGGATCGTCGGCCGTGTCCCCTGTCCGTCCTGCCGCGTCGGCCCGCCCGACCGCCCACGAAAGCAGAGCCTCTCCGGTGATTTCCGCCTTCGACGACACCCCCATCTACCACCGTCTCGTCACCGAGCGCGGCGACGTGCCCGCCGATGTGCGCGGCGAGGCCGAACGCATCAAGCGCGACCTCGACCGCGTGATGAGCGCCCCCTCCTCCTTCGCCCAGGGCGGGCTGCCCGCGCAGCGGTCGTTCTTCTCCTGAGGACGCGACCGGGCGTCCCGTCCCGCTCACCGCGCGGTGGCGACGCCCACGCCGACGGCGATGGACAGCCACCCCGTCGCGCGTTCCCGGCGACGCCGCCGGGCAGGCCGCGCGAGCAGTCACCGCGGCCGCGTGGCGGCCCGCACGAGCACCGGCCGGCGGACGACGCCGACGGCGCTGTCGGGACCGCCGAGCACGAAGACCTCCCCGGCGGGCGAGCCGCCGTGGCCGGCGGACCGGGGCGCCCGTCGCGGCCCGCCCGGCCCAGTGCGGCGCGCCGTGCGACCGCCCCGACGATCACGAGGAAGCCGGGCCCGGGAACCGGGCAGGCCGGCAGCACCACGCCCGGGAAACCCGCCGGATCGACCGACACCGGCCCACTCCCTCCGGTGCGCCTTGCGCGGCCCCACCCCCGGCCCGCCGGGTTCCGCACCGGTCCCGGCCCGGGCCCGCACCGTCGCCGCGTCGCACGGACTCACCACCCGCCCCGCCCCTCGCCCGGGCGGCCCGCGGCGCCGTCGGCCCGTCCGCCCGCACCGAGCAGCCCGGTGGGCCGGAACGGCTCGGCCGCCTCCAGCCGGGGCAGCTCGTACCGCGACACGCGCAGGACCAGCGGCGGCAGCGCGGCGCGCGCCCCCTGCACCAGACGCAGCCAGGCGGGGACGTAGACGACGGTGCGCCGGCGTTCGACGGCCGTGGCGAGCCGCCGCGCGACGAACTCGGGCGGGTACACGCGGCGGGCGGGCGCCGGCATGTGGGCGCGCAGCTCGCGCAGCACGGCATGACGGTCGGCGTCCCGGATCATGTCCGTGTCGGTCCAGTTCAGGTAGGCGACCCCGACGGCGACGCCGTGCTGGGCGACCTCGGCCCGCAGCGAGTGCGCGAAGGCCTCCACGGCGGCCTTCGAGGCGCAGTAGGCGCTCATCAGCGGAGCCGCGCCCATCGAGGCCAGGGAGGCGATCTGCAGGTAGTAGCCGGCGGTCTCCATCAGGTCGGGCAGGAACGTACGCGCCGTCAGCGCGCTGCCCACCACGTTGACGTCGATGACGCGCCGCCAGGAGACCATGTCCGCCTCGGCGAACGGTCCCCCCTCGGCGACGCCCGCGTTGGCGACGACCACCGAGGGCGGCCCGAGCCGCTCCCGCACGGCGGCCGCCGCCCGGCCGAGCGCCTCGGCGTCGGTGACGTCCGCCTCCAACGCCAGCGCCGGGCCGGGCAGGGACGCGGCCAGCCTCCGCAGCGCCGGCCCCTCGTGCCCGACCAGCGCCAACCGGGCCCCGCGCCGGGCCAGTTCCCGTGCCTGCGCCGCGCCCAGCCCGCGCGCGGCTCCCGTGATCACGACGGCGCGTTCCTTCAGGGGACTCTCGGGCACGGGCTGCTCCGTTCCTCGACGGCGGTGAAGCCGGTCAGCCGGTGGAGGGCTTCCTCGCACCGGTGCGGTCGCGGCGGGCCAGGACCCGCTGCACGTGGGTGCGGCCGGGCGGGACATGGCGGCGCAGGGCCGCGCGCGCCGCGTTCGCCCCCGGCGCGCCGTGGACGCCACCGCCCGGGTGCGCGCCGGCCGACGCCAGGAACAGGCCGCGCACGGCGGTCTCCGCACGGCCGCTGCCGGCCAGCGGGCGGAAGAAGAGCTGCTGGTGGAGTGCGGTGGTGCCGCCGTTGATCGCGCCGCCGTGGAGGTTGGCGTCGAGGGACTGCATGGTCGGCGGGGCCAGGATCCGCCGGGCCCGGACCAGGGACCGGAAGCCGGGGGCGAACCGCTCCACCTGCCGCTCGACCCGGTCGGCCATCACCTCCTGCTCCTTCGCGTCCCAGGCGCCGGTCAGCCCCTCGTCGCCCGCGTCGCCCGCGACCTCCTGCGGGACGTGGGTGTAGGCCCAGGCGGACTCGGTGCCGGCGGGGGAGCGCGCCGGGTCGGTCGTGGTCATCTGGCCGAACAGGGCGAAGGGGCGGTCGGGGACCCGGTGCATGGCGATCTGGGCCGCGAAGCGGGTGAGCTCGTCGAGCCCGTCCGCCAGGTGCACGGTCCCGGCCCGCCGCGCCGCCTCGGCCTGCCAGGGCACCGGTCCGTCCAGCGCCCAGTCGACCTTGAACGTCGCGAAGTCCCACTGGAACCGCTCCAGATCGGCCGCCAGTCGGGCGGGCAGGTGCTCCGGCTCCAGGAGCGACCCGTACAGCGCCGGCACCGACACGTCGGCCAGCACGGCGCGCCGTGCGGCGACCGGTTCGCCGTCCGCGGTGCGCACCCCGACCGCCCGTCCGTCGCGCACGACGATCCGGTCCACCCGCTGTCCGCAGCGCAGGGAGCCGCCGCGTGAGCGCAGCCGCCGCACCAGGGCGGCCGTCAGGGCGCCGGAGCCGCCGACCGGCGCGGGAAAGCCGTAGCTCTGCCCGAGCATCGACATCAGCCAGCCGAAGCCGCCGCTGCCCGCCGCCTCGGGGGCGAGGTCGGCGTGCAGGGCGTTGCCCGCGAGCAGCAGCCGCCCGCCCTCGCCTGCGAACTCCTCCTCGCCCATCCGGCGCACCGGCAGGACGAGCGTGCGGGCCATCCGCAGTCCGCCGGCCCCGCGCAGCCGGGCCGCCAGCCGGGCCGTCGCCCGCAGCGGCGGGAACGGCGTGAACAGCGCGTCCAGGATGTCCGGCCGCAACCGCTCCCAGACCTCGTGCAGCCGGCGCCAGGCGTCCCCGTCGCCGGGCCGGAAGGTGTCCAGCGAGTCGGCGGTGACGGCGATCCGGCGGTCGAGCAGCGCGCAGCGGCCGTCGGTGAGGGGATGGGCCAGGACGCTGGGCGCGTGGCTCCAGCGCAGACCGTGCTCGTGCAGGCGCAGGGCGGACAGGACGGGGGAGGAGACGGCCAGCGGGTAGAAGGAGCTGAACAGATCGTTCACGAACGCGGGGTCCACGGACCGGTCGTGCCGCACCGCGCCCCCGGGCTCGGGCTGCTCCTCGATGACCTCCACACTCCACCCGGCGTCCACCAGCAGGTTCGCCGCGACCAGACCGTTCGGTCCGGCGCCGACCACCACCGCGTCAGGCATCGCCGCCTCCCTGAACGAGCGAGAACGCCACGGCCTCGGGGAGCGCTCCGGCCGGTCGGCGTCCGGCCGGGCGCTGCCGGACCGGTCGGCGCGGTCGGTGCGGTCGGTGCGCGACGGCCACCGTGCCTCCTGCGATCGCTGCGGACGGGTGCGCCGAGTGCCCCCCTCGGCAGACGTGAACCCTTTCGCGGTGTACGAGGCCGGCGCCGGGGCAGGAGTGGATCTTGTAGACGGGCTCGTTGTCAGTGCCGTGATGAAGGATGCCCCCAGGTGAGATCAACTCCGGCTCAGCCGGGTACGCGGTCTCATGTCCCCGTCCAGGAAAGGTCATCGACGATGCCGCTCACCGCCGACCAGCCGCAGGTCTTCGACGTACGTTCCGCGGCGCGCCGCCCGGCGCGCGACGCGTGGACGGCCCCCGTCGCGCCGGGACCCGTCGTCGCGGTCGTGGCCGGCGTGCCCCGCCCCCGCGAGGCGCCGCGTCCGGCCCGGCGCGCGACCCCGCCGCGTCCCGCCGCCGCGCCGCGCCGCGCCGGAAGTGACGTGCTGCGCGTCCTGTCCGACCCGCGCACGCCGGTGTTCGTCACCGAGCACGCGGGCGGACGGCGGGTGTACGGCTACTGGCGGCCGCTGGACGCCGAGGGCGGGCGCGGGGGCTGCTACGTGGCGCTGTCGGCCGCCGAGTGCGACGAGCTCTACGCGGCGGGCCGGATCACGCTGGGCGAGCCGGTCACGGACCCCGCGAAGACGACGTACCGGGTCCTGCTCGCACGCACCAAGGCCGCCGCGGCTCGTCCGGCGCCCGCTCCCGTCGCCCCCGCCGGGCCGCGGCGGCGCGCGGCGCGAGCGGCCTGATCTGCCCGTTCCGGGGTAACCGCAGCTCAAGAAGCGGTCGCCCACCGACGGCGACGCGACCGGAGCGCCGAGACGGGCCGCGCGGACGGACCGGACGGACCGGACGGACCCGAAGGATCAGGGGAGGACAACGATGGGCGTCATCCAGCGCATCAAGGAATTCAGCAGGACCCCTCAGGGGCGGCGCACGATCGAACAGGTGCGCCGTACGGCGGCCGACCCGCAACGCCGTGCCCAGGCGCGCGGCCTGCTGGCGCGGCTGCGCACCCGGCGCTGACCGACCGACCTGCCCTCACGGCGACATCGCCGACTCCGCCCGCCCTCGTCCCGACGGCGGGCGGTCGGCTGTCCGGCCGTCGCCTCGGTACATCGCGTCCGGCCGTCGCATCGGTACGCGGGCGGTCCTCTGCGCGGTCCTTCGCGGATCGTCGCCGTCGGACGGCAGGGGCGGCCGGGTCCGCTTCACCGCCGGGGGCGGGTCCGCGGGGACCGACCCGGCCGCCCCGTGTCCGCCGAACGCTGTGCCCGCCGAGCGGGTCAGGAAGCCGCGGTCTGCGGGCTGAAGCAGGCTGTCACGGTCTTGCCGTGCGGGCACGGGTGCGCCTCCCAGCTGTCGGCCAGCGCGTCGACGAGGAACATCCCCCGCCCGCCGGTGCGGTCGGTGCTGGGGTCTCGGGGGGCCGGCAGTTCGGCCGACGCGTCGTGGACCGCGATGTGCAGACAGCGGCTGTCCCAGGTCATCACGAGCTGCGCGTCGCTGTGCGCGTGCCGGTGGGCGTTGGTCACCAGTTCGGAGACGGTCAGCAGCACGGCGTCGACCGTCTCCGGAGCGGTGGTGGACCAGCCCAGCGTGTCGAGATGATCCCGGGCCCAGTCGCGGGCCGTCTTCACCGTGCACTCCAGGGGGAGAGAGCGGGCCCATCCGACGGCCCGCAGCGCTGATCGGTCCATTCCTGATCCCTCCGAGAAAGCGTCCACCGGCCCTCCGTCTACCCCGGGACGCCCGCGTGACGCCGAGCCGGACGTGGTCGTGGTCGCAGGTGTGAAGCCCCCGGCCCGCCCGGCCCCCCGGTGGCGGCTGTCGGTCCGCGGTTTCGCCCGGCAAGGTGGAGTGGTGATCGTGCTCGCGCTGCTCTTCGCCGTCCTCGGGGCCGCCAGCAACGCGGTGGGCACGGCGTTCCAGCGCAAGGCCGCCTCCACCGTGCCCCAGGGCGGGGGCCTGCGGCTGCTGCGTGCCCTCGTGCGGCGGCCCGCCTGGTCGATCGGGATCGCGGGCGTCGTCGGCGCCGCGGTGTTCCAGGCGCTGGCCCTCTTCAACGGGCCCATGGCCCTGGTGCAGCCCGTGTTCATCCTGGAACTGCCCTTCGCCCTGCTGGTGGCCGTGCCCCTGCTGCACCGCCGGCTGTCGGCCGACGCCTGGCGGGCGGTCGCGGCGGCGGTGGCCGGTCTCGCCCTGCTGCTGGTGTCGGCGGCCCCGCACGGAACGCGGCAGCAGGCGGCCATGGAGCGGTGGATCCCGGTCCTGGCGCTCGCCCTGGGCGCGATGGGCGCGGCGGTCGCCCTCACCCGTTCCTCCGCCTCGCCGCTGGTGCGGGCCGCCGCGCTGGGCTCGGCCGCGGCGATCGGCAACGCGCTGACCGCCGCCCTGATGAAGTCGGCCACCGGACGCCTCGCCGACGGCGGACTGCCCGCCTTCCTCACCGCGTGGCAGACCTACGGGTTCGCCCTCACCGGCGTCGCGGCGGTCCTGTTGCTGGAGAACGCCCTTCAGGCGGGCCCCCTCACCGCCTCGCAGCCCGCCCTGACCATCGGCGACGCCACGGTGAGCCTCCTGCTGGGCGTCGTCCTGTTCGACGAGGAGATCCGGGCCGGCCGGTGGCTGCTGCCCGAGGCGGTCGGCGTGCTGCTCGTGCTGTGGGGCGTGCTGCGGCTGACCCGCGTGGTGCCCCACCTGTCGGACGTCGTCCGCTGACCGCGGCGGCGGGCCGGGGCGGCGGTCACGCCGGGTGGGCCACGGCGTCCTTCTGCAGTTCCACCGCCGCCAGCAGGCTCAGCCTCTTCTCCGCCTGGCGCAGGGCCTTCACGGCCGCGATCGAGGACACGTCACCGGTGAAGCCGACGGCGGCCAGCCGGGACCGGACCCAGTCGGCGCGCAGCCGGGCCTCCGTGGCCGCCGCGGTGGCTCCGACCAGGGCGACGGCGCGTTCCAGGCCCGGGCGCTCCTCGGGGGAGGCCTCGGCCAGCGCCTCGCGCAGCGCCGCCGCGACCATGTCCGCGTCCCGGAGGACCAGCACGACGTCCTGCTTCTTGTGGAGTCCCGTGAAAGCTGTCATGTGGATCATCGTCGCCCCGAGTGCCGCCCCTGCCAAGCGACTTGAGGAGTCTCAGAGCCTTGGTCACGGATCGGGGGGCGAGCCCGGCGCTCGGCGGGGTAGGCGGGAGGGACAGACCGACGAAGGGAACGTCATGACGACCTACGTGATCACCGTGCCCGGCACCTTCACGGCGGGGATCGAGGACGAGGCGCGCACCCGGCTGAACCAGGCCCTGCGCCCCGCCGACCCGCACCGCACCCGGATGGGCGACGCGCAGGATCTGGACCCCCTCACCGTGAACGACGACGACACGTTCACCATCCGGATGGCCGTCGAGGCGGACAGCGTTCCCGACGCGGAGGAGGACGCCCGCAGGCTCGCGGGCTCCGCCCTGCGGGCCGCCGGCATCGACGGGAGCGCCGCGCCGCTCGGGCCGGCGGTGATCACCGGCATCGACTCCGAGCTGTGAGCCGCTCCCCATGAGCCGCTCCCCTTGAGCAGTCCCGCCGTGAGCCGCCCGCCGTCGTCTCCCGCGGACCGTGGTCGTGGTGCGGACGTCCGCGCGCGGGCGGCTCGGGGTCAGCGGGCGGCTCGGGGTTCAGCGGCCGCCCCGCCCGTGGGTCAGGCGCTGCCACACCGCACCGGCCATCGCCTCCTCGCCCTTGGCGTTGGGGTGTGCGGGGGCGGCGGGCGAGGCGGGCCGCAGCGGCTCGATCCACCGCACCGCGGGGGACGTGCACATGTCGTGGCCGACGGTCGGACCGTAGGTGTCGACGTACTCCGCGCGGTTCCACAGGGCCACCAGGCGGAGCATCAGGTTCAGGCGCTTGCCGGTGTCCCTCAGGTAGGGGAAGTCGCCCGTCGCGAACGGCACGGAGGGCGCGCAGCCGCTGCCGTCGTCGGGCAGGAGGTCGGGATAGCCGACCAGCAGGACCCGGGCCCGTGGAGCACGTTCGTGCACGGCCCGCAGCACCCGCGCGATCTTCGGCGCGGTCTTCGCGATCGTCACGGTGAGCTCGTCGACGCCCGACGCGCCGTAGTGGCGCTTGCACGGATCACCGGCCGGGTCCTGCGGGGCCACCTGCGCGCAGGTGGCGATGATGGCGCCGAAGCCGATGTCGTTGCCGCCGATCTGGACCGTCACCAGGTCGCTGTCGCGGTTCACCGCGTCGAGCTGCGGGCCGTTGGTCCCCTGCGGCTTCCACATGTTCTCGGTGGTCGCCCCGCCGCAGCTGACGTCCTTGAACGCGGCGGTACGCAGCCGCGCGGCCACGAGGGACGGGTAGTTGTGGTCGGACCGGGCGCAGTCGGCGTCCACCTGGCGGGGGATGAAGGGCCCCGAGGTGTAGGAGTCCCCGAGCGCCGCGTATCGCGCCCCGCCGCCCGCCCCGTGTGCGGCGACCGGCGTCGCGGAGGCGGCCACGAGAGCGCAACCGCCGAGCGCCGACAGCAGGGTGACGCCCCGTCGGCGACGGCCGGCCGGTCTTCCCGTGCCTGTTTCGCGTTGCATCGAGTCTCTCCCCCTCGCAGCCCTGGCCCGTCGGCGACGCCGCCCGTGCGGCGGTCGTGACGGTTCGACTGGGCTTGTATACCGCCCGGTCGGTCGACGGTGCCAGACTCGGGAGCCAACCCGTTCGCCCCGTCGGAGGGAACCGGCATGCCCGAGGGATGGCAGTGGGACGAGACCCTGTTCGCCGGGAGCGCCGCCCACTACGCGCGCGGGCGCCTTCCGTACGCTCCGGGCTTCGCCGAGGCGCTGGCCGGAGCGCTCGGTCTGGACGGCGGGGGCCGGCTCCTCGACGTGGGCTGCGGCCCGGGCGTCGTCCTGCTGGACATCGCGCGCTTCTTCGACGAGGCAGTCGGTGTCGACCCCGACCCGGACATGCTCGCCGAGGCGCGGCGACAGGCCGCGCGCCGGGGTGCGGGCAACGTCCGTCTGGTCGCCGCGCGGGCGGAGGAACTCCCGGCCGGGCTGGGGGAGTTCACGGTGGTGGTGTTCGCGCAGTCGTTCCACTGGACGGACCGTGAGCGGGTCGCGGCGCTCGTGCTGGGGATGCTGGAGCCGGGCGGCGCGCTCGTGCACGTCAGCGAGCTCCAGGACCCGCCCGCCGCACCGGCGCCGCCGCCGTCGCCCCCCTACGAGGAGATGGCCGCGCTGGTGCGCCGTTGGCTGGGCCCGGTGCGCCGGGCGGGACGGGGAACCCTCGTCGACGGCACGCCGGGCGGGGAGGACCTCGTGTTCGCCGGGGCCGGCTTCGAGCACGCCGGCCGGCTCGTCGTGCCGGCCGGGCAGGTGGTCGAGCGCACCGCGGACGACCTCGTCGCCTGGACGTTCTCCCGGTCCGCCTCCGCCCCGCATCTGTTCGGCGACCGACGGGAGGACTTCGAGCGGGACCTGCGGGCGCTGCTGCTGCGGGCGGCGCCCGAGGGCCGCTTCGCGGAGCGTCTCCCGCCGACGGAGGCCGTGATCTGGCGCAGGCCGCCGACGAGGTGACACGCGGCCCCGTGGCCCGGCGGACCCCCACGGGCCCCTGACGGGGTCCGGCTCACGGTGTGCCGACCCACCCGCGGCGGGCTGTCCGGCCAAGGCTGAGGCGCCCGACGCGGCGGCGCGACGGGTCCGCGGTCCGGCGGATCGCCGGCCGGTCCGACCCCGGCGCGCCGCCCGGCCCGCGGCGGGGGACCCGGTCCGGGTGGCGCGAGGCGCGCGTTGATGGCCGTCCCCGTCCGGTCAGCTCGGTCCTCGTCTCGGTCCTCGTCCCGACGACCTCACGGACCGGCCGTGAGCCGCCTGCCCCCGATCGCGGGGGACGCCCGTCCGACGGCCGACCCGTCCGGGCGCCGCGACGCCGCGACGGGGGTCAGGGGAGGCGGGGCAGGACGTCCCGGGCCGAGTGGCTGAGGAGACGGAGGTCCCGGGTGAACCGTTCGAGGTCCTCGGCGGGCAGCGGCGCGACGAAGTACCGCTCGATGTTCTCCAGGTGCACCCGGGCCGCGCGCACGGTCGTCTCCTCGCCCAGCGGGGTGAGCCGCACCAGCTTGGCCCGCCGGTCGTCGGGGGAGTCCGCGCGGGTCACGAGTCCCGCGGCCGCCATGCGGTCCACGAGCCGGGTGGCGCCGCCCGTGGTCAGCACCTGCTCCTGGGCGATGGCCCGCATCGACAGGCCCGGCGCGCCCGCCCGGCCGAGGATCAGCAGCACCTCGAAGGTCAGATGGCTGATCCCGCACTCCACCTCCAGGGCCCGCCCCAGGATGTACTCCAGCCGGTTCGCCGCCCCTTGCAGACGTCCGAACGCCAGAATCAGCTCGTGGTCGGCGGCCTCCTTCGCCGTCCCGATCCCCGCTTGCTCGCTCACGGCCTCGCCGCCCCTCTCGCCGTCCCGGGTATCACCGTACCGATCATGCCCGGGACGCGTGGGCCGACGGCGGGGAGGGCGTCGTGTGCGCGCCGGGCGGGCGCGCGGCCTCGGTCCGGGCCTCCAGGGCGCGCAGGACGGCGGCCATGTCCTCGCCCCCGTGCCCCTGGGCGACCGTCTCGCCGAAAAGCGCGTGGCAGACGTCGAGGAGCGGTGAGGCGAGGCCGGCCTCGCGGGCGGCCTCCGCGATCAGCCGGTTGTTCTTCAGGACGTCCGCGGCGGCCGCCTGCACACGGAAGTCGCGCTCCAGCAGCTTGGGGCCCTTGATCCTGGAGACGGCGCTGGCCATCGGGCCCGCGTCCAGCACGTCGCGCAGCAGGCGCCCGTCGAGCCCGTGCCGCTCGGCGAAGTGGAAGGCCTCGGCCAGGCCGGTGACCTGGGTGATCAGGAACAGGTTCACCGAGAACTTCATCAGCAGCGCGCCCGGCACCTGCCCGCAGGCGAAGGTCTCCCGGCACAGGGGGGCCAGCAGGGGCCGCACGGCAGCCACCGCGTCCTCGTCGCCCGCGAGCATCCCGACCAGTTCCCCGCGCTCGGCCGGGACGCGGGACCCGGAGACCGGCGCCTCGACGTAACGGCCGCCCGCCGCCGCGACGTCTGTCTGAAGGCCGGCCGAGTACTCGGCGGCCGTGGTGCCCATGTGGACCACGGTGCGTCCGGCGACGCGGGAGGCGAAGGCGGGGGAGCCGCGCCCCAGCACGTCGTCGATCGCCGTCTCGTCGGCCAGCATGAGGATGACCGTTGCGGCCCGCTCGAAGACCTCGCCGGGACTCCCCGCGACCTCGGCGCCCAGGGCGCGCAGCGGCTCGCACCGGCCGGGGGTGCGGTTCCCCACGACGAGGGGCGTCCCGGCGCGGGCGAGGTTGGCGGCCATGGGCTGTCCCATGACCCCGAGCCCGATGAATCCGACGTGCACCGCGCACCGTCCTTCCCCTTCCGCTCCCGCTTCCGCGCGGGTCCGGCTGACACCCGGGCCGCGAGCCGCCGCGGATGCGGCGGCACCGACTATGACGGCGGTCATAGTAGTCCCCTTCATGACCGCGGTCATAGAGTGGAGGCGGAACGCAGCGGTCCCGGAACGGTCGGTGGAGGTCGAACGATGGCGGTGTCCGAGCGGGGGCCGCGCGAGCGGATGGTGTTCAGCGCCGCCCAGCTGATCCGGCGCGAGGGGGTCGCCGCCACCGGCATGCGCGAGGTCGCCGCCCACGCCGACGCGCCGCGCGGCTCGCTTCAGCACTACTTCCCGGGCGGCAAGGAGCAGCTGGTCAACGAGGCGGTCGGCTGGGCGGGCCGCTACGCGGGCAACCGCGTGGCCCGCTTCCTCGCCGCGCTGTCCGACTCCGGCGAGCGCGCGACGCCCTCGGCGCTGTTCGCCCAGATGGTGCGGCAGTGGACCGACGAGTACGAGTCCGCCGGCTTCGCGGGCGGCTGCCCGGTGGCCGCCGCCACCGTCGACCGCGCCCGGTCCACCGACGCCACCCGGCAGGCCACGGCGGCCGCCTTCGCCGCATGGACCGAACCGGTGGCCGGCGCGCTGACCGAGCTGGGCGTGCCCGCGGAGCGGGCGGGCGCGCTCGCCACGCTCATGATCAGCGCCCTGGAGGGGGCGATCCTGATCGCCCGGGCCGAGCACGACGTCCGCGCCCTGACGACGGTCGCCCGCGAACTCGGCCCGCTCCTCGACGCCGCGGTGCGCGACCGCCCCTGACACCTCGCGCACCCCGTGCGCGCCCCGAGGGCCGCGCTAGAGACCGGTCAGGAACGTCCCCAGTCGGGCGAGCCCCTCGCGCAGGTCCTCCGTCGACGCCGCGTACGACAGGCGGACGTGCGTCCGCGCCGAGTGCTCGCCGAAATCCCGGCCCGGGGTCAGGGCGACACCCGCCTCCAGCAGGGCTCGCTCGCAGAACTGCCACGAGGTGAGCCCGGTGCCGGCGACGTCGAAGTAGACGTAGAAGGCGCCGTCGGGCGGGACGGGCACCGGCAGGCCGATCCGCGCCAGCCCGTCGAGGACGAGCGCCCGGCGCCGCGCGAACTCGGCCCGCCGGGCCTCGCACACCGCGAGGGACTCCGCGGTGAAGCAGGCCAGGGCGGCATGCTGGGCGGGCGCGGACGCGCAGAGGAAGTAGTTCTGCGCCAGCCGCTCCATCACGGGCGCCAGCGTCCGGGGGACCACGCACCAGCCCAGCCGCCAGCCGGTCATGCCGAAGTACTTCGAGAAGCTGTTGACGACGACGGCGTCCGGGTCGGTCGACAGCGCGCTGCGCGGCGGCCGGCCGCGGGCGTCGTGGTCGGAGAGGTCCAGGTAGATCTCGTCGACGAGGCGCCAGGCGCCCCGCTCCCGGGCGGTGTCGCAGATCGCCGCGAGTTCGCCGGCCGGAACCGACGTGCCGGTGGGGTTGGACGGAGTGGCGACCATGACGCCGCGCGTGCGCTCCGTCCAACTCGCCCGCACCGAGGCGGCGTCCAGCTGGAACCGGCTTTCGGCGGTCGCGGGCACCAGGGTGACGCGGGCGCCGAAGCTCTCCATGATCTGCCGGTTGCAGGGGTACGACGGGTCGCCGATGAGCACCTCGTCGCCGGGATCGACCAGGGCGGCGGCGGTCAGCACCAGCGCGGCCGAGGCCCCCGCGGTCACGACGATCCGGGCCGGATCGACGTCGACCCCGTGCCGCTGCGCGTAGAACCCGGAGATCGCCCGGCGCAGCGCGGGCAGCCCGAGGGCCTCGGTGTAGGCCATGGGCCGCCCGTCCATGGCCTCCCGCATCGCGTTCAGCACGGCCGGCGGCGCACCGAAGTCGGGTTCTCCCAGGCTGAGTTTGACGATGCGACGCCCCTGCGCCTCCAGCGCGGCGGCCTGCTTGCCGAACTCCATGGCGTAGAACGGGGCGACGGCCTCGGCCCGCCGGGAGATCCGTGGCGTGCTCATGCCGCGGCCTCCGGCCCTGTTCCCTGCTGCGTCCGCTCTCGCACGGTTCTCCTTCGGCTCGGGCCTGTGGCTCAGCCGATTATCGACCGCGCGGGCGCGGCGCCCGCCGTCAGGCCCCGCCCGCCGCGCCGTCCCCCCGCGCGGCGGGCGGGATGTTCTGGTTGGCGCGGAAGAAGTTGTCCGGGTCGTAGGCGCGCTTGACCTCGGCCAGCCGGTCGTAGTGTCCGCGGTAGGTGGTCCGCACCCGCTCCGGACTCTCCTGCGCTCCCAGGAAGTTGACGTAGGAGCCGCCCATGGAATGCCCGTGCAGGTCGGCCCAGTAGTCGACGCACCACTGCCGGACCAGGTCGGCGTTGGCCGGGTCGGGGTCGATCCCCCCGATCACGCAGGACCACACGGCGTCCCGGTAGGCCCAGGCCGTGTCGTCGCTCCCGACCCGGTGCGCCGCCCCGTCCACCGGGTACAGGTGCATCGTCGACAGGTCGGTGGGAAGCCCCTCGCCGTAGCGTGCGTGCACCTCGACCGCCCCGTCGGAGAGCGAGTCGAAGAAGTCCCCGCGCCAGTACCACTGCAAGCCGGCCGGGATCAGCTCGTCGAACATGCTCTGAAGTGCCGGGTACGGCATCGGCGCGGTGAAGTGGAAGGCGGGGGGCGCCGGATCGTTCACCACGCCGAGCACCTCCTCCAGCCGCCCGGCCGCCAGGTCGCCGGTGTAGCACCACACGACGGCGCACATCTTGTGCCCGTGGATCGGCTCCGGGAACGGCGGCCCGGGGGGCACGACCAGCACCGCGAAGAAGCCGCTCACCTCGTCGGGCGCGGCGGGCAGGAACTCCCGGTACCAGCGCAGCACCTCGGCGGTCCGGTCGACCGGCCACAGCGTCACCGCGACGCCCACCGTGTCCACGGGATGCAGCTGGAACGTGAACGACGTGACCACGCCGAAGTTGCCGCCGCCGCCCCGCAGCGCCCAGAACAGGTCGGGGTGCTCCTTCTCGGAGGCGGTGACGAACGAGCCGTCGGCGAGGACGACGTCGGCCGCCAGCAGGCTGTCGATGGTCAGCCCGTGCCTGCGGGTCAGATGCCCGTGGCCGCCGCCCAGCGTCAGGCCGCCGACGCCGGTGGTCGACATGATGCCGGCCGGCACGGCCAGACCGAAGGCGTGCGCCGCGTGGTCGAGGTCGCCGAGCTGACTGCCGCCGCCGACCTGCGCGGTCCTGGCCTGCGGGTCGACGCGCACCCAGCGCATCGGCGACAGGTCCAGCGTGAGCCCGCCGTCGATCACGCACAGGCCCGGTCCGCTGTGTCCGCCGCCGCGCACCGCGAGGTCCAGGCCGCTGTCCTGCGCGAACGACAGCGTCGCGCGCACGTCCCCGGCGTCCACGCACCGGGCCACGGCGGCCGGACGCCGGTCGATCATGGCGTTGTAGACCGTGCGGGCCTCGTCGTACCCCGCGTCCCCCGGCGCGAGGACCGGCCCTCGCAGTGCCTCACGCAGACCTTCCAGCGCCGCTCCGTTGTCGCCGCCCATGTCGAACACCCCTGTGACGATGGTGGTCGCGCACGGCCGGACGCGCGGTGTCCGGGAGAGGTCTCGGCGAGCGGCGCGGGCATCCGTGCGCACCTCGGACTGTTGCCGACGGCCGAGGCCGGGGCCTTCGCCGCCAGTCTTCAGTGTCCGTCCCGCGGGCGGCCTGCGCATGTCGGTGGGGCGCTCCGCGGCACGGGGCCCCTCACCCGCCGTCGGGGTCGAGACACAGCGCCGGCACGCGCTGGACGGCGTTGTTGGCGAACCCGCCCCGGTTCCAGGCCTGTTCGAGCGGCTGGGAGTGGCCCGCCGCGTCGTGGGCACGAGCGCTCAGCACATGGGCGCCGGGAGTCGCGGACCACACGAAGGTCCACCGACGCCAGGCCCAGCGCCGGCCGTGGTCCGGTTCCAGTCCGGCCGCCTCCCAGGTCCGCCCGCCGTCCGCGCTCACCTCGACGGACGTCACCGGCGCCCGCCCCGACCAGGCCCGTCCCTCCAGCGGAACCGGCCCCGGCCCGACCACCCGGGTGCGGGACATGAAGTCGGGGCAGCCCGGCGGGATCAGCAGCGCCCGGGGCGCGATCAGGGTGACGGGCTCGCCCGTCTCCCCGGGCGTCCGCCGGATCCGGTAGGCGACGGACTGCTGGAAGCCGGTGAAGGGGGAGTCGGACACCTCGACGTCCCGCAGCCACTTCACCTGGGCCATGCCGTACCAGCCGGGCACGACCAGCCGCAGCGGGCTGCCGTGCTGCGGAGGAAGCGGCGCGCCGTTCATCGCGTACGCCACCAGGATCTCCGGATCGTCGCCCGTGGCCACGTCGAGCGCGAGCGCCCGCCGGTAGTCCTGCTCGACGCCCCGCTCCACCCCGTGGTCCGCGCCCGTGAACACGACGTCGACCGCGCCGGGGGCGACCCCGGCCTCGTCGAGGAGGCGGCGCAGGGGGACCCCCGTCCAGTCCGCGGTGCCCACCGCCTCGACCAGCCAGGGCTGGCTCACGGGACGCGGCGACAGCAGCGCCCTGCCGTTGCCCGCGCACTCCATGGTGGTGCGCACGACGACCGCGGGGCGGGCCCGCAGCTCCCCGGGGGAGAGACTGAGCGGGCGGCGCACCCGGCCACTCACCGTCAGCCGCCAGGAGTCGTCGTCCGGTACGGCGGGGATGTCGTAGTGCGTGAGCACGTAGTGCAGGCCGGGCGGTGTGACGTCGTAGCGCAGGGCCTCCAGCGGCAGACCGTGATTGCGCGCGGCCAGCGCCAGCTCGTCCTGCCCGAGGCCCTCGCCCGGCGCGGCCAGCCGGGCGGGCCCGCTCACGTCGGCGAGTCGACGCCTCATGCCCCGATTCTCCGCCTCGGCGCGCAGCCGTGCACCCGGCGGCGCGCACCCGGAGGCGGAGACCCGGCGGCCGTGGCACGCAACCGGCGGCCGAGAGGGAGACGGCCCCTCCCGACGCGCCCTGTGTCAGAGGCTCGCCGCGTGGTCGGGGACGTATGTCTGCAGATCCCTCGGCGGACGCTCGTAGCCGGTCGACGCCGGCCGCTCCGGGAGTTCCAGCACGGGCGGCGGCACCTCGCGGTACGGCACGGACGACAGCAGATGGGCGATCATGTTCAGCCGCGCCCGGCGCTTGTCGTCGCTCTCCACGACGTGCCACGGCGCCTCGGAGATGTCGGTGTGCACCATCATCTCGTCCTTGGCCCGCGAGTACGCCTCCCAGTGGGTGATCGACTCCAGGTCCATCGGCGAGAGCTTCCAGCGCCGCAGCGGGTCCTCCAGCCTGCGCCGGAAGCGGTCCTGCTGCTCGGTGTCGCTCACCGAGAACCAGTACTTGCGCAGCAGCACCCCGTCCTCGACCAGCATGCGTTCGAAGATCGGGCACTGCCTGAGGAAGAGCTGGTGCTCCTCCTTCGTGCAGAACCCCATCACGTGCTCGACCCCGGCGCGGTTGTACCAGGACCGGTCGAACAGCACGATCTCCCCGGCCGCGGGCAGATGCTCGACGTACCGCTGGAAGTACCACTGGGTGCGCTCGCGTTCGGTCGGCTTCGGCAGCGCCGCGATCCGTGCCACGCGGGGGTTGAGGTGTTCGGCGACCCGCTTGATGGTGCCGCCCTTGCCGGCCGCGTCCCGCCCCTCGAACACGATCACCATCCGGGTGCCCGACGCCCGCACCCACTCCTGAAGCTGCACCAACTCCGTCTGCAACCGCAGCAGTTCCTTCTCGTAGACCTTGCGCGGCACGGATGCCGCCTTCTTGTCGGCCATGCCGCCTCCACCGTCCGATGACCTCACGCCGCAGACTTACGCGGTTCCCGCCCTGCCCGGGATCGAACACCGGGACGCCACCGTACTGAGCGCCGGCGCACCGCGCATCCGCGCGCGCCGGGAGCGGGCACAGGCCCGGAGCAGGCACAGGCCCGGAGCGGGCACAGGCCCTAGGAGCGGGCGCGGCCCGGCGGGGTCATGACCCAGCGGATGGCACGGGTCAGGACCTGACCGGCCGGGCGCACGGCCAGGCCTTCGACGACCGGCACCCGGGGCAGCCACAGCATGGTGCGGGCCCAGGACGGCAGCAGGGCGACGGCGTTCGCGGCCAGGCCGCCGTAGAAGGGCCGTGCGGCCAGCGGGACCGGGGGCCGCAGCAGCAGGAACCGTGCCGTGGAACGCGCCTCGGGGGTGGCCCGGAGCTGCGGCCGGTAGGCGGCCAGACGCTCGGCCAGTTCGCGGCGGTCGCGCGGCGGGTCGTCGACGCCCAGCGCCTCGGCGACCCGCGCCGTGTCGGCGACGTAGGCGTCGTAGCCGTCGGCGTCCAGCGGGGCCGCCCCGAAGCGCTCGTGGGCGCGCAGGAAGCTGTCGGTCTCGGCGGCGTGCACCCAGCCGAGCAGGCGCGGGTCGGCCGCGTGGTAGGGCACGCCCTGCGCGGTCGTCCCGCGGATGCGGTCGTGGATGCCGCGGACGTGGTCCACCGCGCGCTGGGCGTCCTCGGCGGTGCCGTACGTCGTCACGGCCAGGAAGGTGCTGGTGCGTTGCAGCCGGCCCCACGGGTCGCCCCGGAAACCGGAGTGCCCGGCGACCGCGGCCATGGCGAGCGGGTGCAGGGACTGCAACAGCAGCGCGCTGAGGCCGCCGATGAACATCGAGGCGTCGCCGTGGACGATGCGGACGGGACGCTCGGGACCGAACCACCGCGGGCCCGGGGTGTCGTGGATGCGGGCGCGGGTCGCCGGGCCGTCGGGTCCGGCGACGCGCTGGAACAGGGCCTGCCCCAGCTGGTCACGGACGGTGGTCAGCACGGTCGGCCTCCCCTCTGCTGCTGTCCGGTCTCCTGGTCCTGGGTCTGGCCTCGGGTCTTCTGGCCTTCGGCGCGGTCTCTCGCTGTCCAGTGTCCGCGATGCCCGCCCGGAAACGGGCGCTCTCGCCGCCCGGCGACGCGCCCGGGCGCCGTCCGCGAGGTCCACCGGCCGCGGCGGGCGGGTACGCGCCCGGACGGGCAGGCGCGCGGCGGGGTCAGGCGGAGCCTTGCGGTCGGGGGCCCCGGCGCTGGTCGCCGCTGTGCCGGCGGAGCGCCTCGGTGTGCCGGGCGACGTCGTCCACCCGGGCCGCGAGTTCGGGGTGGCCGGACGCCAGATGCGTCCGCGTGTCCTTCAGCGGGCCGACGAGGGCGGCGGCGTCGTCGGCCGCGAGGGCGCTGCCGAGCTCGGCCAGCGGGGTCCGCGCGGCGGCGGGGAGGTCGGCGAGCGCGGTGATCTGGCCGGCCAGGCGACGCAGGTCGCCCGCGTGGGCCCGGGCCCAGGCCGTGACGGTGCGGTCGGCCGCGCGGCGGTCGCGGGTCGCCTGCACCCGCTCCTCGCTCGTGGACCCGGGGTTCCCGGGGCGCACGCGCAGATAGCGGCGTTCGGCGGCCTGCCGGCTCGAGACGCCGAGCGGCCGGGCGAGATCCGCCCAGCTGGCCCCCGCCTCCCGGGCCTCCTCGATGAGCCCCGGTTCCCACGCGGCGAGCCGGTCGCGCACCTCGCGCAGCATCAAAAGCGCGGCGAGCGCCTGCTCGGAACCCTCCCGGGCGTCGCCGGACCGCGGGGGGGGGGGGGGGGGGGGGGGGGGGGGGGGGGGGGGGGGGGGGGGGGGGGGGGGGGGGGGGGGGGGGGGGGGGGGGGGG
>NZ_JAHHIT010000011.1 GCF_024539675.1 Streptomyces hilarionis
GCGCGGGGCCGGTCTGCGGGGCGGGTGCGGAGTGCGGGGCGGGTGCGGCGGCCGGGGGCGAGGCCGCCGCCCGGTCGGCTGCCGCCTTGCCGGCGCCGAACCCCGGCTTGGCGGGCGCGGCGCCGGCGGCAGCCGACGGGACCTGGCCGGGCGTCCGCGCGCCCGCCTGCTCGGGGAACCCGGCGGCCGCCGGGGACGCCGGGGCGGGCGTCGGACCCTGGGCGCCGGGGGCGAAGGGCGCGGCGGGCGCGGTGTCCTGCCCTCCCGTGCGCGCGGCCGGCGGGCGGAAGGTGACGGTCCCCTCGTCGGGGACGAACCCGGGGCCCCCGGACGGGGCCGCGCCGGGACCCGGCGTCGGGCGGCGGAAGACGAACGTGCCGCCCGGGACCGCGTCCCCGGCCGGGGCGCCGCCGTCCTCCGGCTCCGCGGGCGGGATCGTCGCCGTGCCGTCCGTGCTCGTCGAACGGCCCTCGGGCTGCGCCGGGGCGGGCGGGGCCGGGGACGAGGGGGTCCGCGGGTCGGCGCCCTGCGGGGCGCCCCAGGAGACGCGGCGGTCCTGGTCGCCGCCGAAGCCGGACTGGTGGGCGCGGTCGGCGCCCCAGGCGGGGGCGGGTTCGGGGCGGCCGCCGTGGGGGTCGGCCGGCACCGGGTCCTCGTCGAAGAAGTGCGGGCCGGTCTCCTCGACGGAGGGCACGGACCCGCCGGACGGGCGCGTGAGCGGCCGGCCGTCCGACGGCGCGGGCCGGCTGGTGCCCGGTACCCAGGAGGCACCGTTCCAGTACCGGACGTATCCAGGGATGGACGGGTCCGGGTAGTACCCCTCGCGGGGCCTGTCGTCGCCGGGGGCCGGGGTTGGGGCGCTCATGTCCGTCGTCCCGTATCTGCTCGGGGGTGGGATGGGGGGACCACATTTATCAGACGCGCGCCCGGGCCAGGGCGGCTCTGGCCATACGGCCACCTTTCCGGGCAACGGCGTGCACGCTCTTCACACGTGCACAACCGCCTGCCGGGCCCGGCGCGCACGGTCGCCGGAAAAGTTCTCCGAACCCGCGTAATGGTCGCGGGTCCTCGCCCTCTCCACTCGTACGGGCCCACCCGAGGCCCGTCCGGGGCCCGCATGCAGTGCGTGACGGGCCCGGGGCCCGTCACGGGTTCCGTACCGAGAGGAGAACGTCATGCATCACACCGTCGTGGAGCGCGAGCTGGAGCTGAAGCTCGTCCTGTCGCCCGAGCGCAGCGTCCCGGTCCCGGCCAGACTCTGCTTCCGCAGCGACGACCCGTTCGCCGTCCATGTCACCTTCCACACCAACTCGGAGCAGCCGGTGGCGTGGACGTTCGCCCGCGAGCTGCTCGTGGAGGGGGTGTTCCGGCCGTGCGGACACGGGGACGTGCGGGTGTGGCCGACGAAGACGGAGGGCCGCGGCGTCGTGCTGATGGCGCTGAGCTCGCCCGACGGCGACGCCCTGCTGGAGGCGCCCGCGGCGCAGGTCTCGGCCTGGCTGGAGCGGACCCTGCGGGTGGTGCCGCCCGGTTCCGAGGGCGAGCAGCTCGGCATCGACGACGCCCTGGCCGAGCTGCTCTCCCCCTCCCCGAGGCTCTCCCCGTCGCTCGAGCAGGGGGGACCGGCGGCGGACGACGCCTGGCTGCGCGACCCGTGGCCGGGCGACGAGCCGGGGGACGCGGGTAAATGACCGCCCTCGCGGGAACGGCGGGGCGGCGACAGGGGCCGGCGGCGGCGCGGGCGAAGGCGGCGGTGAGCGGCGGCGAGCTGCGAGCGGCGGCGCTAGAAGAGCTTGCCCGGGTTGAGGATGCCCAGGGGGTCGAAGGCGGCCTTGACCGCGCGCTGCATCTCCAGGCCGACGGGGCCGATCTCGCGCGCCAGCCACTCCTTCTTGAGCACGCCCACGCCGTGCTCTCCGGTGATCGTCCCGCCGAGTTCCAGGCCGAGGCCCATGATCTCGTCGAAGGACTCGCGGGCGCGGCGGCGCTCGTCGGGGTCCGCCGCGTCGAAGCAGACCGTGGGGTGGGTGTTGCCGTCGCCGGCGTGGGCGACGACCCCGATGGTCAACCCGTGCTTGTCCGCGATGCGTTCGACGCCCTCGAGCATCTCGCCGAGCCTGGAGCGGGGCACGCACACGTCGTCGATCATCGTCGTGCCCTTGACGGCGTCCAGCGCGACCAGCGCCGAACGCCGCGCCTGGAGCAGGAGTTCGGACTCGGCGACGTCCTCGGCGGGGACGACCTGGGTGGCGCCGGCCGCCTCGCACAGCGCGCCGACGGCGGCGAGGTCGGCGGCCGGGTCGGGGGTGTCGAAGGCGGCGAGGAGCAGCGCCTCGGTGGTCTCCGGCAGGCCCATGCGGGTCAGTTCGTTGACGGCCCGGACGGTCGTGCGGTCCATCAGTTCGAGGAGGGAGGGCACGTGTCCGCCCGCCATGATCCGGCACACCGCGTCGCAGGCGGCGGCGCCGGAGGCGAACTCGGCGGCCAGCGCCAGCTGCCGCGGCGGCTGCGGCTTGAGCGCCAGGATCGCCCGCACGACGACGCCGAGCGAGCCCTCGGAGCCGACGAACAGGCGGGTGAGGTCGTACCCGGCGACGCCCTTGGCGGTGCGGCGTCCGGTGGACATCAGCCGCCCGTCGGCGAGCACCACGTCGAGTCCGAGGACGTACTCGGCCGTCACGCCGTACTTGACGCAGCACAGGCCGCCGGACGCGGTGCCGATGTTGCCGCCGATCGTGCACGTCTCCCAGCTGGAGGGGTCGGGCGGGTAGTACAGGCCGTGTTCGCCCACGGCCCGGGACAGGACCGCGTTGACGACGCCCGGTTCGACGACGGCGACGCGGTCGACGGGGTTCACCTCGAGGATGCGGTCCATCCTCGTCAGGGACAGCACGATGCAGCCCTCGGTGGCGTTGGCGGCGCCGGACAGGCCGGTGCGGGCGCCCTGCGGCACGACCGGGACGCGCAGTTCGGTGGCCGTGCGCATGACGTGCTGGACCTCCTCGGCGGTGCGCGGCAGCACGACCGCGGCCGGGACGCCCGCGGGGCAGAAGCCCGCCATGTCGTGGGCGTAGGAGGCCGTGACGTCCGGGTCGGTGAGGACGGCCTCGGCGGGCAGGCCGGCCAGCAGACGGTCGAGGAGGTTGCCCGTCACCTCGTCACGCGGCGCTTCCGAACGACTCATGATCACAGGTTCGCACTCGGGGCCATCGGTGTGAACCCCGCCCGCCGGGGGCTTCGGCTGACGTCATACGGTCGTCGTACTGACGCACAGTGAGCGCCATGGTGAAGGTCTCTGGGATTCGTCGGCGGCTGCTCGTGGGCTCGCTCGTGGGGTGTCTCGCGCTGGGCGGCGGAGTGCTGCTGTGTCTGCCCGGCGACGGTCCGGCCGGGCGGGCGCCCGTGGCCGCTCCGGGGGCGCAGGCGGGCTCGGCGGTCCGTGCGGGGGCGCCGGCCGCGCTCGCGGATCTGGCGGAGCTGGTCGGCGAGCGGGAGAGCCGGGTGCGGGCGCAGCCGAAGGACGCGCGGTCGTGGGCGGTGCTGGGCGCCGCCTACCTGGAGCAGGGCCGGCGCACGGCCGAGGCGGCCGCGCTGTACCCCAAGGCCGAGCGGGCGCTGCGGACCTCGCTGAGGACGCGTCCGAAGAACAACGCCGAGGCACTCGACGGTCTGGCCGCGCTGGCCAACGCGCGCCGTGACTTTCCCGCGGCCCTGGCCTGGGGCGAGGCCGCCCGCAGGGCGGCCCCCCGGCGCTGGACGACGTACGCGCAGCTGATCGACGCGTACACCGGGCTGGGCGACTACAAGAAGGCCCGCAGGGCCCTCGACCGGCTGACGGCCCTGCACTCGGGGCCCGTGGTGCGGGCGCGGGCGGCGGGCGTGTACTGGGACCAGGGCCGGCGCGAGGACGCGCAGGCGGCGCTGGCGGACGCGGCGGCGGGCGCCTCCTCCCCCGCCGAGCAGGCGGCGTGGCTGGAGCGGGGCGGGGAGCTGGCGTGGGAGCGCGGCGAGCGGGAGAACGCGCTGCGGCACTTCCAGGAGGCGGTGCGGCTCGACCCCGACATGCGGGCGGCGCAGGCGGGGCAGGGCCGGGCGCTGGCGGCGCTGGGGCGGACGTCGGAGGCGCTGAACGCGTACCGGATGGCGCTGGCCAAGCAGCCGTCGCCGGGTTACGCGCTGGAGCTGGGCGAGCTGTACGAGTCGCTGGGGCTCGCGCAGGCGGCGCGGGTGCAGTACGACCTGCTGCGGGCGCGGGTGCGGGCGGAGGCGGCGGGCGGGGTGGACGGGGAGCTGGTCCTCGGCCGGTTCGAGGCGGACCACGGGGACGCGGCGGCGGCCGTGCGGCGGCTGCGGGCCGAGTGGCGCCGGCAGCCGGGGATCGCGGTGGCGGACGCGCTGGGCTGGGCGCTGCACCGGGCGGGGCAGGACCGCGAGGCCCTGGTGTTCGCGAGGACGGCCACCGACCGGGTGCACGGGGGCGCGGTGCGCAGCGCCCCCTACCTCTGCCACCTCGCCCTGGTCGAGCGGTCGCTGGGCGCGGAGGGCCCGGCCCGGCGGCATCTGCGGGAGGCGCTGGAGACCAACCCGTACTTCTCGCCGCTGCTCGGGCCGGTGGCCCGGGCGGCGGCCGCGGAGCTGGGCGACGAGCCGGCGCCCGCGGATCCGCCGTCCTGACTGCGCCCGCGGATCCGCCGTCCTGACTGCGCCCGCGGGTCCGCCGTCCCGACTACAGGTTGCCGCGCTTGGCCTGCTCGCGCTCGATCGCCTCGAAGAGGGCCTTGAAGTTGCCCTTGCCGAAGCCCATCGAGCCGTGGCGTTCGATGATCTCGAAGAAGACGGTCGGCTTGTCCTGGACCGGCTTGGTGAAGATCTGCAACAGGTAGCCGTCCTCGTCGCGGTCGACGAGGATCTTCAGCTCGCGCAGGGTCTCCACGGGGACGCGGGTCTCGCCGGCCCACTCGCCGAGGGTGTCGTAGTAGGAGTCGGGGGTGTCGAGGAACTGCACGCCGCCCGCGCGCATCGTGCGGACCGTCTGCACGATGTCGTTGCTGTTGAGCGCGATGTGCTGGACGCCGGCGCCGCCGTAGAACTCCAGGTACTCGTCGATCTGGGACTTCTTCTTGGCGATGGCCGGCTCGTTGATCGGGAACTTGACCTTCAGGGTCCCGTCGGCGACGACCTTGGACATCAGGGCGGAGTACTCGGTGGCGATGTCGTCGCCCACGAACTCCTTCATGTTGGTGAAGCCCATGACCTTGTTGTAGAAGCCGACCCACTCGTTCATCCGGCCGAGCTCGACGTTGCCGACGCAGTGGTCGACGGCCTGGAAGGTGCGGCGGGCGGGCGGCTCGACGATCGGGTCGGCGCTGGTGTAGCCCGGAAGGTAGGGGCCGTCGTAGCCGGACCGGTCGACGAGGGTGTGGCGGGTGTCGCCGTAGGTGGCGATCGCGGCGAGGACGACCGTGCCGTGCTCGTCCTTGACCTCGTACGGCTCGGCGATCGAGCGCGCGCCGTGCTCGACGGCGTAGGCGTGGGCGGCGCGGGCGTCCGGCACCTCGATGGCGAGGTCGACCACGCCGTCGCCGTGCTCGGCCACGTGCCGCTCGAGGAAGCGGCCCCAGTCGGTGGTGGCCTTGATGACGGAGGTGAGGACGAAGCGGGCGGAGCCGTTGGTGAGCACGTACGAGGCGGTCTCCCGGCTGCCCGTCTCCGGTCCGGAGTAGGCGACCAGCGTCATGCCGAAGGCGGTGGAGTAGTAGTGCGCCGCCTGCTTGGCGTTGCCCACGGCGAAGACGACCGCGTCCATTCCCTTGACCGGGAAGGGGTCGGCCTGCCGGACGGTGTCGGGAGTGTGGTCTGTGGTCTGCGTCATAGCCGAAGGGTCGCCCCGCTCGGCAAGGTGCGCAATAGTTCGCTCCATCGCTGGGCAAGGTGTTCAGCGGTGCGGCGGTTTCGGCGGACTTTCTGTACAGGATGACCATCTGGGGAGGCGGGCGGCGTGGCGATCGATCGCTTGGACGGCCGGATCATCGTGCTGCTGGCCCGGGAGCCGCGGCTGGGGGTGCTGGAGATGTCCCGGCGGCTGGGGGTGGCCCGCGGGACCGCGCAGGCGCGGCTCGACCGGCTTCAGTCGAACGGAGTCATCCGGGGCTTCGGGCCGCAGGTCGATCCGGCGGCGCTCGGCTACCCGGTCACCGCGTTCGCCACGCTGGAGATCCGGCAGGGCCAAGGGGCCGACGTGCGGGCGCACTTGGGCTCCGTGCCGGAGGTGCTGGAACTGCACACGACGACCGGCAGCGGGGACATGCTGTGCCGGCTGGTGGCGCGCTCCAACGCCGATCTCCAGCGGGTCATCGACCGGGTCGTCGGTTTTGATGGCATCGTCCGGGCCTCCACGGCGATCGTGATGGAGAACCCCGTTCCGCTGCGGATCATCCCGCTGGTGGAGCAGGCCGCGGACGACCGGGAAGGGCCTGGCAGACCTGTGGGGTGAGCAGCGTTGAGTTTCTGGGAGTACCTGGACGACCGGCACCGGCAGTTGCTCACCGACGCCTGGCAGCACGCGAGCGTCGTGTTCCAGTGCGTGGTCGCCGCGACGCTGATCGGGGTGGCGATCGGGGTCGCCACCTATCGCAGCGCCTGGGCGGGCGACCTCGCCACCGTCTGCGCCTCGACCGTCCTGACCGTTCCCTCGCTCGCGATGATCGGGCTGCTGATCCCGGTGGTCGGGCTCGGCGTGCCGCCGACGGTGATCGCGCTGACCCTGTACGGGCTGCTGCCGATCGTGCGCAACGCCGTCGTCGGGCTGCGCGGTGTGGACCCCTCGCTGGTGGACGCGGCGGACGGCATCGGCATGTCCCGGCTGACGCGGCTGGCCCGCGTCGAGCTGCCGCTGGCCTGGCCGCCGATCCTGACGGGGATCCGGGTCTCCACGCAGATGCTGATGGGCGTCGCCGCGATCGCCGCGTACGCCTCCGGGCCGGGTCTGGGCAACGAGATCTTCCGCGGGATCGCCTCGCTGGGCAGCAGGAACGCCCTCAACCAGGTGCTCTCGGGCACGCTCGGGATCATCGTGCTGGCCCTGCTGTTCGACGCCGCGTACGTGGTCGTGGGGCGGCTGACGATTCCCGGGGGGATCCGTGGCTGAGTCGCACGGCGCGTCGATCGAGCTGGAGCACCTCACCAAGCGGTTCCCGGGCGCCGCCGAACCGTCCGTCGACGACGTCACCCTGAGGGTCGGGGCGGGTGAGACGGTCGTCCTCGTCGGGCCCTCGGGGTGCGGGAAGTCGACCACGCTGAAGATGATCAACCGGTTGATCGAGCCGAGCGGCGGCCGCATCCGCATCGGCGGCGCGGACGTCACCGGCATCGACCCCGTGGGGCTGCGCCGCACGGTCGGCTACGCGATCCAGTCGTCCGGCCTCTTCCCGCACATGACGGTCGCGCAGAACATCGCGCTCGTGCCCCGGATGACCGGCTGGCCGAAGGCGCGCATCCGCGACCGGGTCGAGGAGATGCTCCACCTGGTCGGGCTCGACCCCGGCGAGTTCCGCCACCGCCACCCGCGCCAGCTGTCCGGCGGTCAGCAGCAACGGGTGGGCGTAGCAAGGGCGTTGGCTGCCGATCCGCCGGTGCTGCTGATGGACGAGCCGTTCGGGGCCGTCGACCCGGTCACCCGCGGCCATCTCCAGGACGAGCTGATCCGGCTCCAGCACGAGCTGCGCAAGACGATCGTGTTCGTCACCCACGACTTCGACGAGGCGATCAAGCTCGGCGACCGGATCGCGGTGCTGCGCGAGCGCTCCCGTGTCGCCCAGTTCGACACGCCGGAGGCGATCCTCACCCACCCGGCGGACGGCTTCGTGTCCGGGTTCGTGGGGGCAGGGGCGGCGTTGAAGCGGCTGCACCTGAGCCGGGTGCGGGACGTGGAGATCACCGGCTGTCCCACGGTGACCGTCGACGACCCGCTTCAGACCGTCTTCCACCGGCTGCGTTCCTGGGGGTCGCGCCCCGGCCGGCCGGGCGCGGCGGCGGGCGCGAGCGAGGTCCTGCTGCTGGACCGGCACGGCCGGCCCGTCAGGTGGCTGCGCCGCGCGGACCTGACGCGGGCGAGGGGCCCGCTCGGGCGGACGGGGACCCCGGTCGGCGGCACGGTGACCCGTGACGCCACCCTGCGCGACGCGCTGGAGGCGGTGCTCAAGGACGGCGCGGGGCGGGTCGTGGTCACCGGGCGGCGCGGCGAGTACACCGGGGTCGTCCACATGGAGACCCTGCTGAACTCCGTCCGCGCACTGCTGGCGGCCGACCGGGGGGAGGCGCCGACGGCGCTTCGCGAACCGCGGGAGGACCCCGCCGCGCGGCGGGAGGGCGCGGCGGGGAAGGCGACGGCGTGAGCGCCCCCGGGCTCGACGGGCGGCCGGCCGGACGGCCGGGCGAACCGCCGCACGGCCGGCGGCACCGGTCGCACGAGCGGCCGCCCCGGCCGGCGCGGGCGACGGCGGCCCCCGCGGCCGGGCCGTCCGCTCCCCCGCGGCAGCGCCTCACGTGGCGCAGGCTGACCCTGCTGCCCGCCTTCGTCGTCGCGTTGCTGTTGGCGACCTGGCTGTGGTTCGAGCAGGCGGACCTGGACGCGATCACCGAGAACGCGCTCTCGGGCGGCCAGGTGTCGAAGGCGCTGTGGCAGCACGTCCAGCTGACGGTGATCTCCACGTTCTTCGTGCTGGTCATCGCGATCCCGCTGGGCGTCCTGCTCACCCGGCGCCGTTTGCGCAAGGCGACCCCGATCGCGCTGGCCCTCGCGAACACCGGTCAGGCGACCCCGGCGATCGGGCTGTTGGCGCTGCTGGTGATCTGGCTGGGCACCGGCCGCCGGGCGGCCCTGGCCGGCATGGTCGCCTACGCCGTTCTGCCCGTGCTGTCCAACACGGTCGCCGGGCTGAAGGCGAACGATCCGACGCTGCTGGAGGCGGCCCGCGGGATCGGCATGTCCCCGTCCGGCGTGCTGTCGCGGGTGGAGCTGCCGCTGGCGGTCCCGCTCGTCCTGGCAGGCGTGCGCACGGCGCTGGTGCTCAACGTCGGCACGGCGACCCTCGCCGCCTTCGGCGGGGGCGGCGGCCTGGGCGTGCTGATCACCGCCGGGATCACCAACCGGCGCATGCCGGTGCTGGTGCTGGGCTGCGTCCTCACCGTCGCCCTGGCGCTGCTGGTCGACTGGCTGGCCTCGCTCGCCGAGGTGCTGCTGCGGCCGCGGGGCACGGAGACGGACGGGTGAGACGGGCCGGGCTCCTCGCCGGGACGCTGCTGCTGACGGCCGGCTGCGGCCTGAGCAGCGGCTCCCCCATGGCCGACGACGTCTCGCCCGGGTCGATCGGGCGGGGCGAGCCGCTCGAGGGGGCCCGGCTGACGGTGACGTCCAAGTCGTTCACCGAGAACCTGGTCCTCGGCGCGATGATCGGCATCGCCTTCCAGGCGGCCGGCGCGGACGTGCTGGACCGCACCGGCATCCAGGGTTCCATCGGCAGCCGTGAGGCGGTCCGCACGGGCGACGCCGACGCCATGTACGAGTACACGGGCACCGCCTGGATCACCTACCTGGGCCACGGCCGGCCGGTCGCCGACCCGGGCCGGCAGTGGCGGGCGGTGCGCGACGCCGACGCGGGCAACGGGCTGACCTGGCTGCCGCCGTCCCGGCTGGACAACACCTACGCGCTGGCTGTGAACCGGGCGAACCACCGCCGGCACCGCACGACGACCCTGTCGCAGGTGGCCGCGCTGTCGCGGTCCGACCCGGGCGCCGTGACGCTGTGCGTGGAGGGCGAGTTCGCCAACCGGGCGGACGGGCTGCGCGGCATGATGCGGACCTACGGGATGGACGTGCCGGCGTCCCGGGTCACCCAGATGGACACCGGGATCATCTACACCCAGGCGGCGAAGGGGAGTTGCACCTACGGCGAGGTGTACACCACGGACGGCCGCATCACGTCGATGGGCCTGGCGGTGATGGACGACGACAAGGGCTTCTTCCCCCACTACAACGCAGCCCCCGTGGTCAACTCCGCGACGCTGCGGAAGTGGCCGGCGATCGCGGGCCTGCTCGCCCCGATCACGAGGAGGCTCGACAACGCGGTGGCGCGCAGGCTGAACGCCGAGGTGGACGTCGACGGCGAGGACCCGCACCAGGTCGCGCTGGAGTGGATGAAGGACCAGGGCTTCGTGAAGTGACCCCCGGCCCGGTGCGGCGGCCGCCGGACGGCGGTTCAGCAGCTGGGGACGGCGCCCTTGCCGTGTTCCAGCGCGACCAGCGCCCTGACCGCCCCCTGGAGGGTGGTGACGGGGACCAGGCGCAGACCCCGGGGCAGCTCGGCCTTCGCGTCGGCGCACTCGTCCTTGGGCACCAGGAACACGGTCGCGCCGTCCCGCCGGGCGGCCTGCGTCTTCAGTCCGACGCCGCCGACCGCGCCGACCTTGCCGGCCCCGTCGATCGTCCCCGTGCCGGCGATCGTGCGGCCGCCCGTGAGGTCGCCGCCGCTGCCGTCGCCGTCGAGCTTGTCGACGATGCCGAGCGAGAACAGCAGGCCCGCGCTGGGCCCGCCCACGTCGGCCAGCTTCAGGGTGACCTTGACGCCGTCGTCGGAGAGGTCCAGGTACTTCAGCGCGGCCTCGGTCGCCGCGTCCTGCGACTGCCGCATCTGCTCGGTGTTGTGCTGCTCGATCTCCTGGGTGCTCTGCCCGCTCGGGTAGACGGAGTCACGCGGCATGATCGCCTGGTCGGTGCGGAACCAGCCGTCGATCACGTCGGAGAGCCTGACGTCGGTGTCGGGGTTGGTCGCCTCGATCGTCGTCATCCGCAGCTGTCCCGTGGTGTGCCGGGTGGGCGCTCCGGAGATCGTGATCACCTCGGCCCCCTTGTTCTCGCCGAGGACGTTCGCCGTCATGCCCGGCTGCGCCACCGAGAACGGCAGCGGCGCGAAAGCGGCCGCGGCGAGCAGCGCCACGACGGGCAGCGCGCAGACGGCGAGGGCCTGGGGGCGAGAGAGGCGAGAGAGCACGGAGTCAATCTAACGCGGTGACGCGCCGCGCCCGTGGCCGCCCGCCGGTCAGCGCAGCGCCTCGGCCACTTCCCGGGCCGCGTCCACGACCCGCGGGCCCACCCGCTCGGGCACCGCGTCCGCCAGCATCACCACGCCGACGCTGCCCTCGACGCCGGTCACCCCGAGCAGCGGGGCGGCCGCGCCGCTCGCGCCGGCCTCCAGCTCGCCGTGCGTCAGCGTGTAGCCGGGCTCGTCCGCGCGACGCGCCGTCTTCTGCCGCGCGGACAGGATCGCCCGGCCGGCCGCCCCCCGGTCCAGCGGATGCCGGAACCCGGCCCGGTAGGCCACGTGGTAGTCCGTCCAGGACGGCTCGACGACGGCGACGGCGAGCGCCTCGGTGCCGTCCACCAGCGTCAGATGCGCGGTCGCCCCTATGTCCTCGGCCAGCGAGCGCAGCGCGGGCAGCGCGGCCTCCCGCACCAGCGGATGCACCTGACGGCCGAGCCGCAGCACGCCGAGGCCGACCCGGGCGCGGCCGCCCAGGTCGCGCCGGACCAGCGCGTGCTGCTCCAGGGTGGCGAGCAACCGGTACACGACGGTCCGGTTGACGCCGAGTTTGTTGGACAGCTCGGTGACGGTCAGGCCGTGGTCGGTATCGGCCAGCAGCTTCAGGACCTTCAGCCCTCGATCGAGCGTCTGGGAGGTCTCCGCGGTCACGACGCCCACTCCTTAAGTGGTGAGGCCGGCGGCCCTCCGTCGCGGCGGATGCGTCACCGAGTCCCGTCAGTGACGCGCCACAGAGGCCGCCGATCGACAGACGGGCCCGGCGTGTCCGGGCCCGGTCGCTTCACGGCTGCGCTCCGCGGCGGCGCTGCCACGGGGCGTGTGCGTAGCGGGACAGTAGCGAAGCAGGTTCGCTGAGCGGAAGGCTCCGTCCAGAATCCGGTCAGTGGCCGGTAGGGACTTCCTGCTTTTATCCCGATACGTACGGAGCGCGGCTCGCGGCGCACGGAGCGCGGCCGTCGGCACGCGCCCCCACCTCGCACGGCGGTCGCCCGCCTCGCACAGGGGTCCCTCGCCTCGCACGGCGGTCGCCCGCCTCGCGGGCGACCCCCCGTGTCCCGGAACGCCCCGGCCGCCCGTCGCCGGGTCAGCGCATCCGGGTGGCCCACTCCTGCACCTTGGCGATCCGCTGCCGCAGCTGTCCCGCCGTCGCCTCCGCGCTGGGCGGGCCGCCGCACACGCGCCGCAGTTCGGTGTGGATCACCCCGTGGGGCTTGCCGCTCTGGTGGACGTACGCGCCGACCATCGTGTTGAGCTGCTTGCGCAGCTCCATCATCTCCTTGTGCGAGACGACCGGCCGCCGCTCGGCGGGCAGTTCCAGCAGGTCGGCCTCGCTGTCGGGCTTCTTCCTGCTGTGCGCGATCTGCTTGGCCTGCCGCTTCTGCAACAGCAACTGCACCTGGTCGGGTTCGAGCAGTCCCGGGATGCCGAGGTAGTCCTGCTCCTCCTCGCTCCCCGGGTGGGCCTGCATGCCGAACTCGGCCCCGTTGTACATCACTCGGTCGAAGACGGCCTCGGACTCGAGCGCCTCGAACGCGAACTGCTCCTGCTCGCCGGTGTCCTCGTCCTGCTCCTTGTTCGCCTCGTCCATCTCCTTCTCGGACTCGGCGTACGGATCCTCCTCGCCCTCCTTCTTCGGCCGGTCGAGGGCGTGGTCGCGCTCGACCTCCATCTCGTTGGCGAAGGTGAGCAGGTCGGGCACGGTGGGAAGGAACACGGAGGCGGTCTCGCCGCGCCGCCGGGACCGCACGAAACGACCGACGGCCTGGGCGAAGAAGAGCGGCGTGGAGATCGTGGTGGCGTACACCCCGACCGCGAGGCGCGGCACGTCGACGCCCTCGGACACCATCCGCACCGCGACCATCCACCGGTCGTCGCCCGCGCTGAACTCGTCGATGCGGCGCGACGCGCCGGTGTCGTCGGACAGGACGACGGTCGCCTTCGAGCCGGTGATCTCCCGGATGAGCTTGGCGTAGGCGCGGGCGGAGTCCTGGTCGGAGGCGATGACGAGCGCGCCGGCGTCGGGAATCGCCTTCCTGACCTCGGTGAGCCGCTGGTCGGCGGCGCGCAGCACGCTGGGCATCCACTCGCCGCGCGGGTCGAGGGCGGTGCGCCAGGCCTGGCTGATCGCGTCCTTGGTCATCGGCTCGCCGAGCCGCGCGGCGATCTCGTCGCCGGCCTTCGTCCGCCAGCGCATGTTGCCGCTGTAGGAGAGGAAGATGACGGGCCGCACGACGTTGTCGGCGAGCGCGGAGCCGTACCCGTAGGTGTAGTCGGCGGCCGAGCGCCGGATCCCGTCGTTGCCCTCCTCGTACGTCACGAAGGGGATGGGGTTGGTGTCGGAGCGGAACGGCGTGCCGGTGAGCGCGAGCCGGCGGGTGGCCGGCTCGAACGCCTCCAGGCAGGCCTCGCCCCAGGACTTGGAGTCGCCGGCGTGGTGGATCTCGTCGAGGATGACGAGCGTCTTGCGCTGCTCGCTGCGGTTGCGGTGCAGCATCGGCCGCACGCCGACGCCCGCGTACGTGACGGCGACGCCGTGGTAGTCCTTGCTGAGCGGTCCGGCGCTGTACTCGGGGTCCAGCCGGATCCCTATCCGCGCGGCCGCCTCCGCCCACTGCTTCTTCAGGTGCTCGGTCGGCGCGACCACGGTCACCTGCTGCACGACGTGGTGGTGCAGCAGCCAGGAGGCGAGCGTCAGCGCGAAGGTCGTCTTGCCTGCGCCGGGGGTGGCGACGGCGAGGAAGTCGCGCGGCTGCTCCTGGAGGTACTTCTCCATCGCCCCCTGCTGCCAGGCACGCAGTTTGCTGGCGGTGCCCCAGGGGGCGCGGCCGGGAAACGCGGGCGACAGGTGGTGGGAGGAGGAGCTGGTGGCGGCGGTGATGGTCACGGTCTCCGGGTTCGGGGTCGAATCAAGAGGGGCCGCGCGAAGCGCGTCGGAAGGGCGGAAGCGGGTGGCGGGCGGGCGGGCCGGCGCCTTGGACGGGGGACTCGGCGGTGTACGACAACCGGGCCACCCTACCGGCGGCCCGGCGGTGCCGACGCGCCGACGACGCGCCCTCGCCCGTGGGTGGGATCCAGGTCACAGCGCCCGCAGTCGCTGTGCGATCGCCGGGACCTCGCACTCCACGCCCGACGCCACGTCGATGACCAGGTCGTACGCCGCGTCCTGGGCGCAGTCGGCGAGGTCGACGCCGTGCAGGGCCAGGAACGTGGCCGCGGCCAGCCACGCGGCCCGCTTGTTGCCGTCGACGAGGGGGTGGTTCGCCGCGACCGCGTGCAGCAGGGCGGCCGCCTGCTCGTGGACGTCGTCGTACGCGGCCGTGCCGAACATCCTGGCCCGCGGCCGGTGCACGGCGGAGGCGAGCAGCCCGGGCGCCCGCGTCTCGGGCGCCTGCCCGCCGAAGGCGATCCGCGCGATCCCCGTCACCTCGGCGACGGTCAGGTGACGGGTCGGCCGGGTGGCCCGCACGGGCCGGGAGGCGTCCGGCGCAGGGTGACGGTTCACTCCCCCAGCCTCCGCAGCAGGTCGGCGTGAGCCTGCGCGAGCCGCTCGGCCTCACCGAGCACCCGCGCCTCCTCCGCCCGCAGGCGGTCGCGCACGGCGTCCCGCACGATGTCCTCGGGCCGCAGGCCGGTGGCGTCGGCGAGATCGTCCACGGCACGGGCCAGGTCGGGGGGAAGGCTGAGGGCGTCCATCCGACGAGCCTAGGCGGACGACGAGCCCGGGACCCGGATTTCACGAACGCCCCCGCCCCACGCGGTCAGGGCTGTCGTTCGTGGAGGCGAGTGGTCACCCAGGCTCCCAGGAGGGCCACCGCGGCCATCGGGAGGAAGACGACGGCGAAGGCCGCCGGGTGCGAGGCGCCGCCGGTGGCCGCGGCCGTCGTCGCGTGTGCCACGCTGCCGCCGCCCAGCGCGGCGAACGCGGCGCCGCCGACGGCCAGCAGCAGCACGTTGGACAGGCCGTCCGAGATCTGCAGGGCGGCCGAGTTGGAGCCGGCCTCCTGCGGCGCGGACAGCTTCAGCAGCAGCACGCTGGTCGAGGAGATCACGAGCCCCATCCCGAAGCACCCGAAGGCCCAGGCGACGGCCACCGTCCAGGCCGGCACCGCGGGCAGCAGCACACTGGGCGCGGCGGCGATGGCGGCGGCCGCCAGCACCATCCCGAGCGCCATCAGCCGCTCGCGGTACGGCTCCGCCCAGGGCCGCGACTGCAACCACGACCCCAGGGCCCAGGTGCCGCCGCCGGCGGCGAGCGAGAACCCGGCCAGGGTCGGGCTCAGTCCCCGCTGCGTCACCAGCATCAGGGGCACGAAGGACTCCGCGGCGATGAAGGACCCGGCGGCCACGCCGCGCAGCAGCACGACGGAGGGCAGGCCCCGGGCCGCCCGCCAGGTGCCGCGCGGCAGCAGCCCGCGCACGGCGGGCGCGAGCAGCGCGAGGCCCGCGGCGGCGGGCACGGCCGAGACCGGCCGCAGATCCTGGGCGGCGTACTGCAGGAGCCCCGCGCCGAGGGAGATGGCGAGGGCGAGCCGGATCCGCCGCCGGTCGAAGGGCGGGGCGACCGTCCCTTCCACCGGTCCGCTCGCCCGCCGGCGTATCTGCGGCAGGGCCAGCGCGAGCGGTCCGACGACGAGGACGGGTATCCCCAGGAAGACCCACCGCCACCCCAGATGCTCGGTCACCGCGCCGGCGGCCAGCGGCCCGACCACGGACGGCACCACCCAGCAGGCGGCGAACGCGGCCATGATCGCGGGCCGCAGCCGCTCCGGGTAGGCCCGTCCCACGACGACGTACAGCGCCACGATCACCAGCCCGCCGCCGAGTCCCTGCACGGCCCGCCCGAGGATGAACACCCACATGGCCTGGGCGCTCCCCGAGAGCAGCAGCCCCGCCGCGAAGGCCCCGATCCCGCCGCCCAGCGCCCCGAGGGGCCCCCGCCGGTCCGACAGCTGACCGGCGAAGACCATCCCGAAGAGACTCGTCGTGAAGTACCCGGAGAACGCGAACGCGTACACCGACACCCCGTCGAGGTCGCGCGCCGCGACGGGCATCGCGGTGCCCACGGCGGTCGCCTCGAAGGCGATGAGGAGCACCACGGAGACGATCCCGACGGTGAGGGCGCGATGGGCCCGCCCGAGGACGGACCCGTCCTCGTCAGGTCCGACGGCACGGGACAGGACTTCGTCTGCGACACCGGTGTCGCGGGGTTCGAGGGCGGCCATGGTCGTCAGCGTAAGGGGCGCGACCGGCATCCGCCCCTGTCGCGGGACGGGTGAGCGTCTGCGACCTTGGTCCTACGACCACCGCCCCGCCGCTCGTTTCATGAACGGCGTGTGGCAGTCCCGTTGCGGGCCCGGCGCACCTCTTGAGCCTCCTCCCGCCCGGCCCGTACGGTCGACGTACCAAGTCCGCACGGGGCGCACCACGAACCCCCTGCCGGCCCGGCCGTGTGCCCGAGTGGCTTAGGGACTCGCCTGCAAAGCGAGTTACGCGGGTTCGATTCCCGCCATGGCCTCAAGTGCCTGGACCAGGCAGAACGGAAGGGCGGCATCCCCGAGGGGGTGCCGCCCTCTTGTTCGTCCGTCTCAGTTCCCGTCTCAGTCGGTCTCTGGGGCACGCTCTTCAGAAGCCACTGCCAGACCTGCGCTACGGTTCGACGGCCCGTCTCACCGGAGCCGGAGTGCCAAACAAGGGCTCAGGTAGGCGTTGTCCTCGCTCCCTGGAGATCCAGTAGGTGCGTTCCCGGGACGGCTGTACCTGGAAGATCAAGCTGCGGGCACCACTCCCATCGGTGAGGTGGTCGCGTGTGACGTGCCAGACGCTTCCTCGGGTCGGGTGAGGCTCGACCGGCCAGCCGCTCAGTTCAACTTTCCATGTGTCAGTAACCCCGTTGTCCCGGCCATCGTGGACAGTGATGGTTCCCGCCACTCGGTGAGGTAGTGGCTGACCAGCCTGATACGCCTCGTAGTTCTCCGAGAGCTCTTTGATGGTGAAGTCGCGCTGCAAGTAGAGCGAGTTGGTTACCGCGCCGCCACTTCCGGTGGGCCACAGAAGGTGCTGCGGGGCCGGACTCGGCCGGTTGTCGACGGCGAAGATGAGGTCCCCGTCGTACTCCACGCTTACGTGCTTCGTGCCGTTGTTCTTCACCTCAATCTTCGCCTGGAGGACAAGCCGCTCGGTCTCCTTCTCCGGGAAGTGCCACACGTCGCTTCCAGGCGGAAACGGCTGGATGGGCATGCCATGCGGAGTCCAAGCGAGCGGGGGCCACGGGACGTCGGAGACCTTCACCGAAACGTTGGGAGCCTCAACGTCCAGCCGTCCACGGGCGGCATCCAAGGCAACTGCCTCGGAGGCTATGAGGGCTCGCTGTGCAGTGACCACCGCGCTGCGGGTGAGAAACGACTGCCAGGCGACCGCGACGAAGGCGGCTGCTGTAGCGCAGGCCGAAAGCGCGGTCCAGAAAGTGTCGGACATGGCCGGTGATTGTTGCCCTTCACAGGTTCACTACACCAGTCTCCTGGTCACAGGATCCAGAAACCAGTGCAGCCGGGCGAGAACCCGACAAGCACGCCCCATTTCTCGCCTTCCCCACATCCTGCCTATCCGACTGGCACGAGCGAGCCGGCCGCCCCGTCGCCGTCGTCCGGCCTGTCCGTCTCGGGCTTCCAGATCAGGTCGTCCACCTGCCTCGCGATGTCCGTCCGTACGGCATCCACCATGTGCTGATAGCGGGCGGCCATGGCCGTCGTGGACCATCCCATGAGGCCCATGACGGCCCGCTCGGGGACACCGAGGATGAGTAGGACCGTGGCGGCCGTGTGGCGCGCGTCGTGCAAACGCCCGTCCCGCACTTTCGCCTCTGTCAGGAGAGCCTTCCACTCTGTCCAGTCCCGGCGGTGGGACGGGCTACGGCCGCACTCATCCGGAAAGACCAGGCCGTTGTCCTCCCAGCGCTTCCCGGCCCTCGCTCGCTCCGCTCCCTGCGCTTCGAGGTGAGCACGGAGTAGGTCAACGAGCTGATCGGGGAGACCGACCGCACGGCGGCCGGCGCGCGACTTGGTGGTGGACAACTCGGGGTTGGTTCGTCGCCTCTGGGGGCAGTACCCGGCGGCCTTGCGTCCGCAGGACTCCGTGCACCCGTGGGCGTACTGCGGGCGGTGGCGGCTACGGCGAACAACAAGGAACCCGCCCTCAAGGTCCACGTCGTCCCACGTCAGCCCAAGTACCTCCCCTTGACGCAGTCCGAGAGCGAGCGCTACGGCCCATCGTGCGGAGTTGCGATGCTGGTCAGCAGCACTCAACAGCCGCCGCACCTCTTGGACGCTGTAGGGCTCCACCTCGTAATCCCCCGTCTTCGGTGCCTTGGCCAACAGGACCGGGTTCTTGCCGAGATGGCCGCGCCGTACGGCCTCATTGAGGGCGGTGCGGAAGGTTCGGTGCACCTGGTGAGCAGTGGCGGGCTTACTGCCGTTAGCCTGCATCTTGGCGTAGAACATCTCGATGTGCTCGGGCTTAAGCCTGTCGAGCCGATGAGCGCCCAAGCCGGGGATGAGGTGCTTCCGGACCGCAACGCCGTACCCGACCATCGTGTTGTCGTTGACGGCGAGGGGCGCGACGTTCTCGATCCAGTGCGTCAGCCACGTCTTTACCGTCCACGCCTTGCCCGACTTCCGCACGGTCTTGGCATCGCGCTGCTTCTCCAACTCGCGCACCGCAGACGTCACTTCGGCACGGGTCTTGCGCTCGACGTGGCGACGGTCCGGGGTGCCGTCGTCGCGGATTCCGACGGTCACGCGGCCGTGCCACTTGCCGTCCGCACCCTGATAGATGGACGAACGGCCGTTCGGCTGTCGAGTGCGCTTCTTGTCTTCCGCCACGGGCAGACTCTCCTTGGGTTGAGGCGGGGTGGAGACGACCGGAGCGCCGCCCCGTGGTGGGGCAGCGCTCCGGAGGGGGATGGGTCAGCCCGCCTGCTGCTCAGCGCGGCGACGGGCGAGGTAGGCGGCCGGGGCGTCGGCGGGGACGCGCCTCAGTCCGCCGACCATCAGGGATTCCAGCTCCCCGGTGCGGATGAGGGCGAAGCAGGTGGTTCGGCCGATTCGGAGGCATACGGCGGCCTCCTCGACGGTCAGGAGGACGGGGGCCGGGACGCTGCGCGGAGCGGATCGGACGGTGTCCGCGGTGGCGGTGCTCATGCAGGATCTCCTCGGGTCCGGCGGGGGCGGGGTGGTCTGTGCTGTCCGAAGCTGGGATTTCTGCGTCATCGCGTCACCTGCGTCAATCAGGCGTCTGACCTGCGGGTTCCGGTGACGCAGCGGGGCGGGTCCTGCGTCACCGATGACGCGTGCGCTCGTCACGGGGGTGACGCTGATGACGCGGGATGACGCAGGATTCGCCGTCTGCGTCACCGCTGTCGCCGCAGGTCAGCGGCCGTCTGTCGGGCCTGGGGTGACGCAGTGACGCAGATCTTCCCTACTTAGGAAAAAGGGCGGTGTCTGTTGGTCTTTACGCCCGCTGAGGGCTTGAAGAACGGGCCGCTTCGCGGCGCGACCTGTGCGGGGCGGCTGTCGCCACAGCAAGAGGAGCACCCCGCGGCGGGGCGTGCTCCTCTTGCTTGTCCGCCGATCCGGTGTGCGGTCAGAACGCGGTCTGCTGGGCGGGCGGCGGGGGCGGGGCCTGGCGGTTGATTTCGATGTAGCGGGCGGCGCTGGTGCGGCCCCAGTCGACGAGGACGCCTCGCGCGGCCAGGGTGGGTTGGATGCGCCGTAGCCGGTCGGACAGGACCTTGCCGGTGGTGGGCCATCCCTTGGGCAGGGGGCGGCAGTCTTCGCCGCTGTAGAGGGCGGTCAGGGCGTGCAGCCACTCCGCCGACGTCATCCGCACGTCCTCGCCCGGGTCCAGTTCCTCAGCGCGCTTGAGGACCGTCTGCGCCAGCAGGTCGCCTTCGATCACGTCGTCGTTGAGGTCGTCCAGGCTGGCCCGGTACGCCTCCAGAGTCCCGAAGCCGGTGGCGGTGTCGAGCTGGGCGCACAGGTGGGCGAAGTCGGCCATGCGCAGATCGGTCGGGGTCTCGGCCTGTGCCGCGCGGACTTTGACGGTGAGGTCGAGCAGGGAGCCGAGGACGATGGGCAGGATCTCGGCGTACTCCGCCCACAGCTCCGCTTCCGTGCGTCGCACGCGGGGGCGTTCCAGGCGCAGGGTGAGGAGTCGTTCGGCGAGGTCGGGGCGGATGACGCCGACGTCGATGCCGGTCAGGAGCATGGGGCGGCGGTAGCGGGAGCGGACGACGTCGCCGTCGGTGAACAGCGCGCGTTTGATGCTTTCGGCTCCGGTGATGACGCAGCACATGAGGTCGGACAGGTCCGGGGGCAGGTGGGAGAGGTTGTCCAGGGCGGTGATCCATCCGGCCGCGACCGCTGTGATCATGTTCTCTTCGTCTTTGGGGGCGCGGCGCAGGTCGCCGGTCATGCCTTCGATGATGCGCACGAGCATCCGTCCGCCGGTGGACTTGCCGGCGCCCTGCGGGCCGGTGAGGAACGGGGCCGGGACGGGCACGGACGGTTCCAGGCAGCCGATGAGCCACGCGAGGGCCAGGGCCTCGGTCTTGGCGTCGGCGAAGTTGCACAGCCGCATGAGCAGGTCGATGCCCTTGCCGTTGGTGTCCTTGGCGGGCAGGGGGAGTTCCCCGGTGAGCTGGGTGCGCCGCCAGCACACCTCTTCGGGGTCGGGGATGCGGATGTCCCAGCCGGTGGGGTGGATGCGGACGGATTGGCCGTCGTCGCGGCCGAGGTCGAGCCAGGTGGCTCCGTCGAAGCCGGGGGCGACGCGGATGTGGGTGGGCTGCACTTTCTCGGTGAGGGCGAGTGCCTCGATCAAGTCCAACGCCTCCTTGAGGGCTGTTCCGTTGAAGACGCCGACCCCGTCGCGGAAGAGGCCGACCATGAGTTCTTGGCGGTGGCTGCCGGTGGTGCCCTGGGAGCGGATCGGGCGGGCCACGGGGTGGCCGGTGCGCTGCGCGTACACGGTGCCGTCGGCGGTGCGGAAGTAGCGGAAGTGCGATTGGGCGTAGCCGGTGATGACCTCGCGGGCGGGGTTCTTGTCCTCGTCAGACACAGGTCACAGTCCCAACGTGGTGCGGGCGTTGTTCCAGGCGTCCGTGCAGTGCCGGGCGGTCTCGCCCTTGGCCTGCGCGGCGGTGAACAGCCGGTTGACGTGGGACTCGGAGAGGCAACCGCACAGGCCGTGCGTCGACAGCACCGCGAGGAACGCCGCGTAAACGGTGGAGTGAATCGCGCTGGAGGCCGCGGCGATGCGCTGCTCCGCCATGGCGATCCCGCGCTCCAGGAAGGCGGGCACGCGGTGCGGGCACTGACCGCCGCCGGACCGTGCCGGCAGCGACACCGAATGGGGTGCTGAACGGACAGCGGGCCGTTCCGTCGCGGCCAGTGCGCGGACCACGTCGGGCAACTCGGCCATGCGGCCCGTGCCGGGCCCGAGGTAGCGGGCGTAGGCCATGGTCGACTTGATGTCGACGCCGGGCCGGACCGCGTTACGGGAGGTCATAGTGCCCCGGTAGATCCAGTGCTCACCGCGCGTCGTCGACACGGTCCGCGTCGCGGGTAGGGCGGTTCGGGCCCAGGTGATGGCGTCCGCGTTGTCCAGATCGACCACGGTCAGGCCTGCGCCGCCGGGGTGGTAGGCGACCGCGACGGCCCGGCGCCAGGCAGACGCCCACAGCGGAGAGGTGAGCACGGCCGCGTCGGCGGTGGCAGCGGCCCAGGCGTGGCAGACGCCGGGGCACCGGCACGGGCCCGGGATCTTCATGTTCGGCCGCCCACCGCACCCGTTGTCCGCGCAGGTGGGGCAGTTGCCGAACGGCACCTTGCCCGCCCGCAGGGGCAGGACCGGGACGCCGTGCGCGGCGAGCTTGAGCGCGGTGCCCATGAGGCCGGGAGCGGGCAGGGCTCGCCCCGGCAGGGTGGCTTGGGTCATGCTGGGGAACCTCCAACAGGTCTGTAGTGGGCTGGTTGGGCAAGGGCGGCCCCGCGACTTTGGCGAGATGCGGGGGCCGCCCTTGGCGTAGCTAGGTGTTCTTGCCGCGGGCGAGCTTGAGGGTGATGCCGCCGACTCCGATGGGTCCGGCGGCGCCGGCGATGACGGTGAAGGTGTGGGCGGCCGCGTCCATCAGGAAGCAGAGGGCGGCGACCAGTCCCCAGCCGCCGGCGACGGTTGCGCCGGCGATCGCGAACGGCAGTAGTAACCGCCGCCACTCGACACCGTGCGCGGGCCGGTCGTTGACGACGAACACGAGCGGCTGTCCGGTCGCCTGTGCGCGTTGGAAGACGTCGGCGGGGATGTGCGGGGCCATCTGTCCGGGCGGGGTGTGCTGGCGCATTTCAGGCTCCCTCAGGGTGTGCCGCGGGCCCGCGCCATCAGGTGGTGCGGGCCCGTGCGGCGGGTGGGTTGCTTGTCGCGTTACTTGTCGTCTCTCTTGTCGTGCGGCTTGTCGTCTGGCTTGTCGCTTGTCTTGTCTTGTCGCTTGTCGCCTCCCAGGTCACAAGCCGTTTCCAGACCTCTAGGACCAGGAAGGCGGCATGCGGCGGGGTGGGGGCGACAAGCGACAAGCGGTCAGTCGCCGGACGTGTGGGAGTGGTGGACGTAGCGGGCTTTGGTGCCCTCCCCGACGCGGACGGCGGTGCCGTCCTCATGCCACGCTTTCAGCCACCCCACGACCGTCTGACGCGTCGTGCCGTAGGCGTCGGCCAACGCTCGGGCGATCGCCGAGGCTCCCGTGCCTTCGGGGCCGGCGGCGAGCAGCGCGGCCAGCGCGGCCCGCTGCGCGGGGCTGTCCTGCTCACCTCGCAGCGCCGACAGGTTCAACCCCTCCGGCCGATCCGTCCCGTTGCCCTGCTCGGCGGTGTGGGGGTCGGTGGCGGTGCCGAACTGGGCGTCGATCTCGGCTCGGAAGCGGCGCAGCATCTCGTCCTCGTGCGAGCCTTGCCCGCCGTCCGGGCCGCGCAGAGCGGACAGGTTCAACCCACCCGACCCAACCGGGCGTTCGTCGGCCTGGTCGTCGTTGGTGGGGGTGAGGTCGAGCATCCAGGCGGTGCGCTCCGCGTCCCACCGTCGGGCGTAGGCGGGTCCGGCGGCCTTGGCGGACACCTCGTCCAGGCGGGGGTGGCGGTCGGAGGTGGCGACGGTGATGTCACGGATCTGGTTGGGGAGGATCCGCCAGGCCTTGAACAGGGCCGCCGGTGACTCGGGGGTGCCCATGAACCCGGCGCCCTTGTAGGGGGCCTGGTCGACGCGCAGTCCGCGGCGGCCGGGGAACATCTTGCCCAGGTCCATGCCCTCGGTCTCCCCGCCGGTGAGCGCGACGCGGACCTTGGCCTCCCGGCGGATCATCAGGTTGCCCAACACCGCCCCGGTCGCGCCGAGGGCAGTGAGGATGGTGCGGATGCCCATGGCGCGCAGCATCCGGATGACTTCCAGGATCTTCTTGGCGAGTTCCTTCATCTGCCGGTCGGTGCTGACCAGGATCTCCGCGCCCTCGTCGACGACCAGCATGATCTGAGGGATCTTCGCGCTGATCGGCAAAAGGTCGGTGTTCGCCTTGGACAGCAGGTCCTGGTAGGCCTTCTTGCGGTGCGAGCCGATGGCCAGCACCGCATCCAACATGAGCAGGGCCTCTTCGTAGGTGCCGGCGAGCCAGTCGATTCCGGGGCGCACGGGCTTGCCGTCGCCCGTCTGTAGTTCGCCCTTGAGGGCGGGCAGGACCCAGGGCAAGCCGACCGATCCGGCGTTGAGGTCGATCACGAAGGTGAGCAGGTCATCGGCACGGGCATTGCCGGCGAGGATGCTGTGCAGCACGTTCGTCTTGCCTGACCCGGTCGGCCCCACGACCAGCGCGCACTGTTCGCGCAAGTAGGCGGAGACGGTCTCGCCGTTGGTGCGCACCCCCCACGG
>NZ_JAHHIT010000012.1 GCF_024539675.1 Streptomyces hilarionis
CTCCCGGCCCGGGTGCGGGGTACGGCCGGGCGGCGGGGCGGGGCCCCGGCCCCGTCGCAGGGGCGGGGCCCGGACCCCGGGAGTCCTACGTCGGCCGCTGCAGCACCGTCATGCTGCGGTCCACCAGCGTCAGCCGGGCCCCCGCCTGTAGCTCGGGGCCCCCGTCCGCCGCGACGACCTGCGGGTTCGCCGTGTCGACCACCACCTGCCACTCCCGTCCGAGGTCGACCGGGACCACGAACTCCAACGGGCGGGCCGAGGCGTTGAACATCAGCAGGAACGAGTCGTCGGTGATCCGTTCGCCGCGCGCGCCCGGTTCGGAGATCGCGTTGCCGTTGAGGAACACCGACAGCGCCGACGCCTGCGCCCGGTCCCAGTCCCGGGGCCCCATCTCCTTCCCCTCCGGCGTGAACCAGGCGATGTCCGACAGCTCGTCGTGGGTGCCCTCCACCGGGCGGCCGTGGAAGAAGCGGCGCCGCCGGAAGACGGGATGCTCCTTGCGCAGTCCCACCAGCGCCCGAGTGAACTCCAGCAGCTCGGCGCCGGGCCCCTCGGCGTCGGGCCACTCGACCCAGGCCAGCTCGCTGTCCTGGCAGTAGGCGTTGTTGTTGCCCTGCTGGGTGCGGCCGAACTCGTCCCCGTGGCTGATCATGGGCACGCCCTGGGACAGCATCAGGGTGGCGATGAAGTTGCGGATCTGCCGGGCCCGCAGCCCCAGCACCTCGGGGTCGTCGGACTCGCCCTCGGCGCCGCAGTTCCAGGAGCGGTTGTGGCTTTCGCCGTCCCGGTTGTCCTCCCCGTTGGCCTCGTTGTGCTTCTCGTCGTAGGAGACGAGGTCGCGCAGGGTGAAGCCGTCGTGGCAGGTCACGAAGTTGATGGAGGCCAGCGGCCGCCGCCCGTCGTCCTGGTAGAGGTCGGAGGAGCCGGTCAGCCGGGAGGCGAACTCGCCGACCGCGCGCGCCTCGCCCCGCCACACGTCGCGCACCGTGTCGCGGTACTTGCCGTTCCACTCCGTCCACAGGGGAGGGAAGTTCCCCACCTGGTAGCCGCCCTCGCCCACGTCCCACGGCTCCGCGATCAGCTTGACCTGGGACACCACCGGGTCCTGCTGGACCAGGTCGAAGAAGGACGACAGCCGGTCCACCTCGTGGAACTGCCGGGCCAGCGTCGCCGCGAGGTCGAAGCGGAACCCGTCGACGTGCATCTCCAGGACCCAGTACCGCAGCGAGTCCATGATCATCTGAAGGACGTGCGGGGACCGCATGAGCAGCGAGTTCCCGGTGCCCGTGGTGTCCATGTAGTAGCGCGGGTCGTCCGTCAGCCGGTAGTAGGACGGATTGTCGATCCCCTTGAAGGACAGCGTGGGCCCCAGGTGGTTGCCCTCGGCGGTGTGGTTGTACACCACGTCGAGGATCACCTCGATGCCCGCCTCGTGCAGCGCCCGCACCGCCGACTTGAACTCCAGGACCTGCTGGCCCCGGTCGCCCCAGGAGGCGTACGCGTTGTGCGGGGCGAAGAAGCCGATCGTGTTGTAGCCCCAGTAGTTGTTCAGCCCCATGTCGACCAGCCGGTGGTCGTTGACGAACTGGTGCACCGGCATCATCTCCAGGGCCGTCACCCCGAGCTCGGTCAGATGCTCGATGACCGCGGGGTGCGCCAGCGCCGCGTAGGTGCCGCGCAGCTCCTCGGGGAGACCCGGATGGCGCATCGTCAGGCCCTTGACGTGCGCCTCGTAGATCACCGTGCGGTGGTACTCCGTGCGGGGGCTGCGGTCGTCGCCCCAGTCGAAGTAGGGGTTGACCACCACCGACGTCATCGTGTGGGGCGCGGAGTCGAGGTCGTTGCGCCGTTCGGGGTCGTCGAAGTGGTACCCGTACACCTCCTCGCCCCAGCGGACCGACCCGCTGATCGCCTTCGCGTACGGGTCGAGCAGCAGCTTCGCCGAGTTGCAGCGCAGCCCGCGACCGGGGTCGTACGGGCCGTGCACGCGGAAGCCGTAGCGCTGCCCGGGCATGATGCCGGGCACGTACGCGTGCCGGACGAACGCGTCGCTCTCGCGCAGTTCCACCGCCGTCTCCGAGCCGTCGTCGTGCAACAGACACAGCTCTACTCGGTCCGCGGCCTCCGTGAAGACCGCGAAGTTCGTGCCGGCGCCGTCGTACGTGGCACCGAGTGGATACGCCTCTCCAGGCCAGACCTGCATGGACACGACTCTTTCAGGTGTCGAGCCCCGGTGGGGGCGCCTCGGCTTCGAGTCTCCAGGAAAGTGAGGGAACCACCTGTGACTTACACCCCTCTTACCAAATGACCAGTGCGTGCGCTGAGATAGGGCGCGTGCCGAACCAGTGGGGCAGACGTACTCCCGGGCATCAGGGGGAGTAGGGGGAGATTGTGCGCACTACGGTGCGCCGCCACCTGGGCAAGGTGGTGGCGGGGACGGCCATTGCGGTGGCCGCGACAGCCGTGATGGTGGGGATCACCCTGCCGGGCACGGCGGGGGCGGACGACAAGGGAGGCGGCACGACAGGGACGGGCGCCGGACAGGCGGCCGGCCGGCAGCAGGCCGACGCGGCGGGGGCCGTGGCGCCCGGTGTCGTCGAGAGGGCGCCCGCCGAGGGCGCCCGGGGTCACGGCCGTGACCCGCTGACCGACGACGAGACCGCGCGCGTGGAGCGGATCGCGCTCAGCCGCCAGCAGTTCAACGCCGCTCAGGACGTGGACGGTGACCGCGGCCCCCAGCGTCTCGGCGTGGACCTCGCCGAGCCCCGGGCCGACGAGGTGGACGATCCGGACGCCCCCCGGCGTGCGGAGGTGTCGTTCTACGACTACCGCAACGACACCCTGCTCACCAAGACCGTCAACCTCGACACCGGCAAGGTCGAGGCCACCGGCGTCCAGCACGGCGTCCAGCCGCCGCTCGGCCCCGCCGAGCAGAACGAGGTCGCCCGGCTGCTGATCGCCGACCCGCTCGGCGCGGGCCTCAGGGCGGACTACAAGGACGCCACCGGCAAGGCGCTCACCTCGCCCGGCCAGCTCCAGCTCGCCAGCATGGTCTACCGGGCGGTGCCGGGCGCCGAGCCCGCCGCCCTCGACAAGTGCGGGGAGCACCGCTGCGCGCGGCTGCTGACGAAGGTCAAGAACGGTCCGTGGATCGACACCCGGTCCCTGGTCGTCGACCTCAGCACCGGCAAGGTCGCCCGGCTCACCGGCTGAGCCGACCCGCAGCACCACCTCCCAGTCCCGTTTTCTCGTGTCTCCCGCGCGGGGAGGCAAAGGAGTCGTGTCCTCATGCGCGTTCCCGATCCGATGGGCGGCCTCCGGCCGCGGGGCGTCAGCCGTGTCCGCAAGGGAGCCCTCGTCGGCCTCTCGGTGGCCGCCCTGGCCGCCGGCGCGGCCGCCGGGGCCGGCCCGGCCGCCGCCCGGCCGAAGGCGGCCCCCGCGGCCGCGGCCGATTGCAGCGCCGCCTACCGCATCGAGCAGAAGCTCTCCACCGGCACCACCTGGCGCATGTGCTGGCGCTTCGAGGCCAAGTCCGGCCTGGTCCTGGAGAAGATCTCCTACCAGCCGCCCGGCGAGGCCAAGCCGATCAGAGTCCTCAACAGCGCCAAGATCGCCCAGATCCACGTGCCCTACGACGACGGCACGAACGAGTACAACGACATCACCGACTACAACTTCGGCTCCGGCCTGGTGAACATGGTCCCCGCCGAGTGCCCCGGCGGCACGATCAAGACGGTGAAGGTCCCCGACTCGTTCTCCGACAACCCGAACGTCAAGGGCCTGTGCACCACCACGCGCGCGCGGGGCCACGCCTACCGCATGGAGGCCGACACGGGCAACAAGGTCTTCCAGGCCCAGGGCAAGGACCTGCTCGTCTACACCGTCAACAAGGTGGGCTGGTACGAGTACATCACCGAGTGGCGCTTCTCCGACGACGGCGCGATCAACATGAACGTCGGCGCCACCGGCAGCCTCTCGCCCGTCGACTACGACGCCGGGGACGGCCGCGGCTGGCCCCTGGGCAAGGGCGCCAAGGCCTACGCCACCAGCCACAGCCACAACGTCTTCTGGCGGCTCGACTTCGGCCTGGACGGCAGTTCGGCCGCCAAGGTCGAGCAGTACGACTCGGTGGTCAGCCCGCCCGCCGGCGCGGACCAGGGCCCGACCGCCAAGACGACGCGCACGGTCGTCGACAAGGAACTCGCGGGCGACGCCCAGAACATGCGCTGGTGGCGGGTGGTCAGCGCCACCGGCAAGAACAAGGACGGGCACGCCCGCTCCTACGAGCTGGTCCCGGGCGCCACCACCAAGTACTCCGGACGCCCCTTCACCCGGCACGACGTCTACTTCACCGAGTACAACCCGTGCGAGCAGTACGCCAGCAACAACCTGCGCAACTGCGGCTCCCCGCTGCACGGTTACTCCGTCGACAAGTGGGTCGACGGCCAGGCCCTCGCCCACCCGGTGGCCTGGGTGAACGTGGGCTTCCACCACATCGCCCGCGACGAGGACCAGCAGCCCATGCCGGTCCACTGGCAGGGCTTCACCCTGGCCCCCAGGGACGTCACGGCCATGAACCCGCTCACACCGGCCGCCCTCGCGGGACAGAACGGTCGCCCCGACAACGGTAGTTGAGAAACGACCTGTCCATCCGGCTGCACCGTCGGCCGCTCCCGGAGTACCCTTCCTTGATCGTTGGGACGGGGAGAGCTCGGGGGAGCGGAAGGCGGTGCACGGGTGGGCTCGGGAGGGCTGGAGCTGCCCCCTGGTGACGAGGGTCACGAGGGGGGCTCCGCAGACGTCCCGACCGGCACGGTGTCCCTGGCCCGGCCGATGGAGACGAACGCCATCGGACCGGAGCTGGACTGGGACGTCGACGCCTGGCGCGAGGTCCGCACCCGCGCCCAGCGGGCCGGCCGGGCCTACATCTGGCTGAACCTCGTCGAACAGCGCCTGCGCGCCGTGGTGGCCGCCGTGCTGCGGCCCATCTACGAGCCCGTGCACGGCGACGAGTGGGTGGTCGCCGCCGCCGGACCCGCCGGACAGGAATGGGTCCAGCGCGCGGTGGCCGTGCGCGAGGTGAGCCGCCGCAAGGGCTATCTGCTCGACCCGGCCGACGACAACGTCATCTCCTTCCTCACCCTGCCCCAGCTGCGCGAGCTGATGGTGCAGCACTGGCCCTGCTTCGAGCCGTACTTCGACGACCGCCGCGACGTCGAACTCGCCCTGGACGAGCTCGAGGTGACCCGCAACGTCGTCTCCCGCAACCGCGCGCTGTCCGAGGCGGTGCTGAACCAGGCCGAACGGGCCTCCGCCCGGCTGCTGGAGATGCTCGGCACCAGCGGCGACGTGCCCTCCGCGCGCAGACTGCCCGTGGACGCGGTCGAGGACCTCGTCGGCGACCGGTACGCGGACGTGGTGGCCGTCCACACCGACCGGGTGCGGCTGCTGCGCCAGTTCCCCGCCGAGGACATCTTCGACGGCTCCCGTCGCATCGACGCCATCGGCATCGGCCTCAACCTCCTCGTGCAGAACTTCTCCGGCCGCCGGCTGGTCCGCCTCGCCGAGGGCGGCGCCCGGGTCCGGCTGCTCTTCCTCAACCCCGCCTCCAGTGCGGTCAAGCGCCGCGAGCGCGAACTCGGCATGAAGCGCGGCGAGTTGAGCCGGGCGGTGGAGATGAACATCCTGCACATGCGCCGAGTGCGCGCCCGGCTGCGCGACCCGGGCGCCTTCCAGATCCAGGTGTACGACGAGACGCCCCGCTTCACCGCGTACCTCGTGGACGGCGACGGCGCCGACGGCATCGCCGTGATCCAGTCCTATCTGCGGCGGATGCGCGGCATGGAGGCGCCGGTGCTGGTGCTGCGGGGCGGCAACCGGGTGGTCAAGTCGGGCGATGTGGGAGAAGGCGGACTTTTCGCGGCGTATCGCGAGGAGTTCGAGCTCGCCTGGGCGGATTCGCGCCCGGTGTCCTGAGCCGACCGGTTCGTCCCCGGCGGCGGTGTGCGGGGGCGGGGCCGCGCGAGCGGAACGCGATCCTCTGATTGTCAGTGGCGCATGCGAGGGTGGAGACCACTGGGGGAAAGCACCACCGAGAAGGGGGGCCATCATGGCCTGGTACCAGGAGCTGCTGATCGGCTTCGACCTGGAGACGACCGGGACGGACCCGCGCGAGGCGCGCATCGTCACGGGAGCCGTGATCGAGGTCAGGGACGGGCAGGTCCTGGGCCACCGCGAGTGGCTGGCGGATCCGGGCGTCGAGATCCCGGCCGACGCGGTCGCCGTGCACGGCATCAGCAATGAGCGGGCCGCCGCCGAGGGCGCCCCCGCCGACCGGGTGGCGGACGCCATCGCGGGCGTCCTCACCGGCTACTGGCGCGCCGGCGTCCCGGTCGTGGCCTACAACGCCGCCTTCGACCTCACGCTCCTGGCCGCCGAGCTGCGCCGCCACGGCCTGCCCTCCCTGAACGACCGGCTGGGCGGCCTCGACCCGGCGCCGGTCGTCGACCCCTACACCATCGACCGCTCGGTGGACCGCTACCGCCGGGGCAAGCGCAACCTCGAAGCGGTCTGCGCCGAGTACGGCGTCCCCCTGGAGTCGGCCCACGACGCCTCCGCCGACGCCCTGGCCGCGGCCCGCCTGGCCCGCGCCATAGCCGTCCGCCACCCCAAGGTCGCGTCCCTCGGCCCGGCGGAGCTGCACCGCCGCCAGATCGAGTGGTACGCCGCGTGGGCGGCGGACTTCCAGAGCTTCCTGCGCGGCAAGGGCGACGCGGACGCGGTGGTGGACAGCGCCTGGCCGATGCGCGAGCCGGCCGCCAAGCCCGCCTGACGCCGTCGGCCTTGCGCCGGGCGCGCGACGCCGCTCGGTGCTGCGGCTGCGCCGGGGGCTCGGCACGCCCTCGTCCCTCCCGCCGTCACGACCCGTCGCGCCCCACGTCGCCGCCGTGAGAGCCGTCCACCACCGGGGTCGGCGCCGCCGACGGTCCCGGCCCGGCCCGTGCGCGACGATCGGCGAAGGCGACCGGCGATCGGGGGAGGGGACCGGTGCGACGGCGGATCAGAACGGGTACCAGCGCACCCCCGCGTCACCGTCCCGCAGGGACGCCACCCGGCGGCGGAACTCCGCGAGCGCCCGGGGGTTCGTGGGGGCGTGCTGGGCGACCCAGGCACAGCTCGCGGTCTCCCGGGCGCCCCGCAGGACCGCGCAGCCCGTCCACTCCCGCACGTCCCAGCCGTACGCCTCGGTGAACGCGTCGTAGTCCGCGGCGGGCAGGCCGTACCGGTCGCGGGAGAGCGCCATCACCACCAGGTCGTGCTCGCGCAGATCGGCGGAGACGGTCTCCAGGTCCACCAGGACGGGCCCGTCGGGCCCGATGTGCACGTTGCGCGGGAGCGCGTCCCCGTGGACCGGCCCCGGCGGCAGGTGCGGGGTGAGAGCCGCGGCCGCCGTCGCGAAGCCGTCGCGGCGCTCCCGCAGATACGCCGCGTCCGCCGCGTCGACGGCGTCGCCCGCGAGGCGCAGCCAGCGTTCGACCCCGGACAGCAGGTCGCGCGGCGGCAGCCCGAAGGACGGGACGGGCAAGGAGTGCAGCAGGCGCAGCAGTTCGGCCAGATCCCGCGGGCCGGCAGGGCGGACCGGGTCGGGCAGCCGGTGCCACACGGTCACCGGATGCCCCTCGGTCAGCAGCGGCCGCGGCGCGGCCGCCCGCACCGCCGGGACGCCCGCGTCGGCGAGCCAGGCCGCGATGTCCAGCTCGCGCCGGGCCCGGTCGAGGAGCTCGGGGGCCCGCCCCACCTTCACGACCAGGTCACCGGCGGCGAACACCGCGTTCTCGCCCAGCGCGAGCAGCCGCGCGTCGGCCGCCGGGCCGGGCAGCACACCCGTCGCGGCCAGTACGTCGCGCGCCCGTGCCTCGTCCATCGTCCGCCTCCGTGTCGTTCCTCGCCCGGCCTCGTGCCGGGCCTCGCCCTCGGCTGCGCCCGGGCCGCCGGGCGGCACAGGGTTCCGGCCATCCGGCGGCCAGTGTCGCATTCGCGCAGGCCACCGCGCGCGCATGGTGTCTTGACGGGGCACAGCGCCTTCACGACCATGGCGGGGCCCGTCACAGCCGCGGGAAGGGGGCCGTTCGGTGACGTCGGCGACCGAGAGGAAACGCCCGGCGCGCGCGGCGTCCGGCGGGGCGCCGCACGGCGTCGCGGACCACGGCGCGTGGTTCCTCGTCCTGCCCGCCCTCCTGCCGATCCTGGTGCTCAGCGTCGGTCCGCTGCTGTACGGCATCCTGCTCGCGTTCACCGACGCCCAGTCGGGCCGCACCGCTCCCACCCGGTGGATCGGGACCCTCAACTTCTCCGACCTGCTGCGCGACACGCTGTTCTGGGAGTCGTTCCGGATCGGACTGCTGTGGGCGCTCGCCGTGACGGCCCTGCAATTCGTCCTGGCACTGGGTCTCGCCCTCCTGCTCGATCAGGACCTGCGGCTGCGCCGGCCTGCCCGGGTGCTGGCCATCGTGCCCTGGGCGATGCCCGAGGTGGTCGTCGGCGTCATGTGGCGGCTCGTCTACCACCCGGACGCCGGCGTCCTCAACGAGACCCTGCGCGACCTCGGCCTGGGCGGCGGACGGGACTGGCTCAGCGGGCTCGCGACCGCGCTGCCCGCGGTGATCGTCGTGGGCGTGTGGGCGGGCATGCCGCAGACGACGGTCACCCTGCTCGCCGGATTGCAGAACACCCCGCCCGAGCTGCACGAGGCGGCCGCCGTGGACGGCGCGGGCGCCTGGCGTCGCTTCCGTGCCGTCACCTGGCCCGCGCTCAGGCCCGTCGCGCTCGCGATCACGGCGCTCGACTTCATCTGGAACTTCAACAGCTTCGCCCTGGTGTACGTGCTGACCAACGGCGGACCCGGCGGCCGCACCCGGCTGCCCATGCTCTTCGCCTACGAAGAGGCCTTCCGCTACGGGCAGTTCGGCTATGCGGCGGCCATGGGCTGTGTGATGGTCGCCGTGGTCTCGGTGCTCCTGGCCCTCTTCCTGGCGGGCCGGATCAGGGGAGGCGAGACGCCATGAGGACCCGTCGCGCGGCGCGGGCCGGCCAGTACACGGCCCTGCTCGCCTATCTCGCCTTTCTCGTCTTCCCGTTCCTGTGGCTGCTCTCCGTCGCGTTCAAGCCGCCCCGCGAGTTGGGCAGCCTGCGTCCGACCTGGATCCCGAAGGACCCCACCCTCGCCAACTTCCGCCGGGCCTTCGACGAACAGCCGCTGCTGCACGCCGGGTTCACCTCGCTGTGCGCCGCGCTGAGCGCCGCGGTGATCGCCGTCGTGCTCGCCACGCCCATGGCGTACGTGATGGCCCGCCGGCGCACCCGGCTCGCGCGGGCCGCGTCCGGGTGGGTGGTGGTCAGCCAGGCCTTCCCGTTCGTCCTGGTGATCATCCCGCTGTTCCTGGTGCTGAAGCGGCTGCGCCTGATCGACTCCGTGCCGGGACTGGTGATGGTGTACGTGGTCTGGTCGCTGCCGTTCGCCCTGTGGATGCTGGTCGGATACGTCCGGGCCGTCCCCCTGGAGCTGGAGGAGGCGGCCGCGATCGACGGCGCGGGGCGCCTGCGCACCCTCGTCTCGGTGACCGCGCCGCTGCTCGCGCCCGGCATCGTGGCGACGGCGCTGTTCGCCTTCGTCACGGCGTGGAACGAGTTCTTCTTCGCCCTGGTGCTGCTGAAGACGCCGGGCAAGCAGACGCTGCCGGTCGTGCTGACCCATTTCATCGGCGCGGAGGGTGCGGCGGACCTCGGGCCGCTGGCCGCCGCCGCGGTCCTCGCCACGCTGCCCTCCCTGGTCGTCTTCGCGCTCGTCCAGCGGCGGATCACGGGCGGCCTGCTCGCCGGGGCGGTGAAGAGCTGATGCGCACGCGCACGCTCGTGCTGGCCGTCCTGCTGCTCCTGGCGGGCTGCTCCTCCGGCGGTGGAGCCGACGACGGCCCCGTCGTCCTGCGTTTCCAGTCCCTGGCCTGGCAGGCGGAGTCGGTCCGGGTCAACAAGGAACTGGTGCAACAGTGGAACGCCACGCACGCGGACGTCAAGGTCGAGTACGTCCAGGGAAGTTGGGACAGCGTGCACGACCAGCTCCTGACCTCCTTCGAGGGCGGTGAGGCGCCCGACGTCATCCACGACGCCTCCGACGACCTCGCGGACTTCGCCTACGGCGGCTACCTCGCCGACCTGAAGGACGTCCTGCCCGCACGCCTCAAGGCGGACATCCCGCGGCGCAGTTGGGAGACGACGACGTTCGGCGACGGCGTCTACGGCGTGCCGTTCCTTCAGGAACCGCGCGTCCTCGTCGCCAACGCGACCTGGCTGAGGCGCTCCGGCGTGCGGATCCCGACGCCCGGACACCCCTGGAGCTGGACCGAGTTCCGGCAGATCACCCGGCGGCTCGGCGGCGCCGGGAGGTACGGCGTGGCCTGGCCCCTGAAGGAGCCCGTCTCCGCGACGCTCAACCTGTCCCTGTCGGCCGGCGGACAGCTCTTCCACCGGGACGCGGACGGCCGCGTCACCGTCCGTTTCGAGGCCGCGGACGCGGTCGTCCCGCGAACCGTGCGCGACCAGCTCGGCGTCGACCGCAGCGCGTCGCCCACGACGCTGGGCAGCGGCGGCTCGGACACCCTGCCGGGCTTCTTCGGGGGCAGGTACGCGATGGTCCCGCTCGGCTTCTCCTACCGTCAGCAGATCGCGCAGCAGGCGCCGAAGGGCTTCGCCTGGCAGGTGCTGCCCGCCCCGGCGGGCGCGGACGGACCGGTCCAGGGCGTCAGTCCGCAGACCCTGTCCGTCGCCGAGGACAGCCGCCACCGCAAGGAGGCCGTGGCCTTCGTGGACTTCCTGCTCCGGCCGGAGAACACGGTGCGCCTCGCGCTGGGCGACTGGATGCTGCCGACCGGCACGCAGGCGCTCGCCGATCCCGCCCTGCACACCGCGAAGGACGGCTGGGCGACCGGCGCGGCCCTCGCCGGGTACCTGCGCCCGGCGCCCGCCCGGTCCGTGCGCGGATACCCGGAGTGGAAGGACAAGGTGGCCACCCCCGCCTTCCAGGAGTACTACAGCGGCGCGATCGGCCTCGGCGAACTGCGCGAGCGCCTGGAGAAGGACGGCAACCTGGTGCTGGCCCGCTACCAGCGTTGAGCGAGCGTTCGCGGGCGGGACGGACGGGCGGCCGCCGGAATACAGGTTGCACGAGACGTATCGTCTCGCCTACGGTCGATGCCATGACCCGTCGCCCCGCCCACATCGCCATGTTCTCCATCGCCGCGCACGGCCACGTGAACCCGAGCCTGGAGGTCATCCGTGAACTCGTCGCACGCGGGCACCGGGTGACCTACGCGATCCCACCCGCCCTCGCCGAGAAGGCCGCCGCCACCGGCGCCGAGGTCAAGCCGTGGCACTCGACCCTGCCGTCACCCGACGACGACCCCGCGGCCTGGGGCAGCACCCTCCTCGACCACGTGGAACTCTTCCTGGCCGACGCCGTCCAGGCGCTGCCCCGGCTGAGCGAGGCCTATGAGGGGGACCGCCCCGATCTGGTGCTGCACGACATCACCTCCTACCCGGCCCGTGTCCTCGCCCGCCGCTGGGGCGTCCCCGCCGTCTCCCTCTCGCCCAACCTCGTGGCCTGGGAGGGATACGAGGAGGAGGTCGCCGAACCGATGTGGGCCGAACCGAAGCGGACCGAGCGCGGCAAGGCCTACTACGCCCGTTTCCACGCCTGGCTGGCGCAGAACGGGATCACCGAGCACCCCGACCGCTTCGTCGGCCGCCCCGACCGCTCCCTCGTGCTGATCCCCAGGGTGCTCCAGCCCTGCGCCGACCGGGTCGACGACAGCGTGTACACGTTCGTCGGCGCCTGCCAGGGCGACCGGGCGGCCGAGGGGGAGTGGACCCGCCCCGCCGACGCCGACAAGGTCGTCCTGGTGTCGCTGGGCTCGGCGTTCACCGACCGGCCGGACTTCTACCGGGAGTGCGTGCGGGCCTTCGGGGAGCTGCCCGGCTGGCGCCTCGTGCTCCAGATCGGCAGGCGCGTCGACCCCGCGGCCCTGGGCGCCGTCCCCGACACCGTCGAAGTCCGCACCTGGGTGCCGCAGTTGGCGATCCTCAGGCAGGCGGACCTGTTCGTGACGCACGCCGGCGCCGGCGGCAGCCAGGAAGGCCTGGCCACCGCCACGCCGATGATCGCCGTGCCCCAGGCCGTGGACCAGTTCGGCAACGCCGACGTCCTGGCGGGACTCGGCGTGGCCCGGCACCTCCCGGCGGCGGAGGCGACGGCCGAGGCGCTGAGGGAGGCGGCCCTCGCCCTCGTCGACGACGCCGAGGTGGCCCGCCGGCTCGAGGCCGTCCAGGCCGAGATGGCGGACGAGGGCGGCACCCGGCGCGCCGCGGACCTCATCGAGGCCGAACTCCCCGCCTGACCGCGCCCCGGCCCGACCGCGCCCCGCCACGTCCCCCCCGCCCGTCCGGTCGCGTCCCGTCGCGGCGGGGCCCGGACGGACACGGGTGAGGGCTCGTCGACTCCCCCGGGAGGTCGACGAGCCCTCGGCTCACGGGCCTTCGCGGCGTCAGACCCGCAGGCGCTCGCCCTCGTCGTCGCGCGCCGCCGGGGCGATCGCCTCCGGCGCCTCGTCGTGGGTGAGGTCGGGCAGCCAGCGCAGCCACTTCGGCAGGTACCAGTTGCGCTCGCCGAGCAGCGCCATCACGGCCGGGAGCAGCACGCCCCGGATGATCGTCGCGTCGATCAGGACCGCCGCCGCCAGGCCCACGCCCATCTGCTTCATGGACTGCATGGACAGGGTCCCGAAGATCGCGAACACGGCGACCATGATGACCGCGGCACTGGTGACCACGCCCGCCGTGGTCACCACGCCGTGCCGGATGGCGTCGTTCGTCGTGCGGCCGCGCAGCCGCGCCTCACGGATCCGCGAGACGACGAACACGTGGTAGTCCATCGACAGGCCGAAGAGGATCACGAAGAGGAACAGCGGCAGCCAGGTGATGAGGGCGCCGACGCCCTCCGCCCCCACCAGCGAGGCGCCCCAGCCGTGCTGGAAGACGGCCACGAGGATGCCGTAGGCCGCGCCCACCGACAGCAGGTTGAGCACGATCGAGGTGATCGCGATCGTCAGCGAACGGAAGGACAGCAGCATCAGCAGGAAGGCGAAGAGCACGACGAAGGCGAAGACGGGCGCGACGGCCCCGGCCAACTGGTCGTTGAAGTCCTTGGATCCGGCCACCTGTCCGGTGATCGGGGCCTGCACGCCGTCGACCTTGCCCAGGGTGGCCGGCCGCACCTCGTCGCGCAGCTTGTCCAGGCTCGCCCCCGCCTTGTCCAGGTCCGAGCCGCCCACCAACGGCACGTACACGTAGGCGAGGTTCTGCGCGTCGTGCAGCTTGATCTCGACCGGCCCGCGCGAGGCGCCCGAGCTGACCGCCTGCTCCCTGAACCGCTCCAGCGCCGCCTTGACCTCGGGCGCGTTGATGTCGGCCGCCTTGACGATGACCTCGGCGGGCTCGGAGCCGCCCGGGAAGGCGTCGTTGACCCGGTTGTAGGTCTGCACGATGGGCAGCGAGTCGCCGAACTCCTGGTCGAGGGTGAGGTTCTGGGTCTTCATGCCGACCGCCGGAGCGGCGATGGCGAGCAGGGCGCCGGCCGCGACGACCAGCGAGACGGCGGGCTTGGCGAGGACGACCTTCAGCACCGCGCTCCAGAACCTGCTGCCCTCGTCGCTCTGCCTGCGGCCGGTCCTGCGGCCGCGCCGGTCGGGGTGCAGGAAGGGGATCCGGCCCTTCTCCACCCGCTCGCCGAGCAGCGACAGCAGCGCCGGCAGCACGGTCACCGAGCCGACCATGGCGACCGCCACCACCATCAGGGAGGCGAGGCCCATCGCCTCGAACGTGGCGAGCCCGGTGAACAGCATGCCCGCCATGGCCACGCACACGGTGATCCCGGAGACGATCACGGCCCGGCCGCTGGTGGCGGCGGCGATCCTGAGCGCGGTCTCCGGGTCGCGTCCCGCCGCCCGCTCCTCGCGCTCGCGGCGCAGGTAGAACAGGCAGTAGTCGACGCCCACGGCCAGACCGACCAGCAGCATCACGGAACTGGCCGTGTCGTCCATCGGCTGGAAGTGGCTGACGATGCTCATCAGGCCCGTCGTCGCCATGATCGCGGTGATCGCCAGGGCCACCGGCAGCAGCGCCGCGACCAGCGCCCCGAAGGCGATCAGCAGGATGCCGAGGGCCACCGGCACCGCGGAGTACTCCGCCTGCTGGAAGTCGTCGCCGAACGCGTCGTCGAACGTCTTCGCCATGCTGGCGCCGCCGATCTCCTCGATCCGCAGGGAGGAGTGCTCCTTCCCGACGCCGTCCACGGCCTCGAGCACCGGCGCGACCCGGTCGCCCGCGGTGTCGGAGTCGCCGCGCATGTCGAACTGGACGAGCGCGCTGCGACCGTCCTTCGAGATCGTCTTCGTGTCGTACGGCGAGGTCACGTCGGTGGCCTCGCCGGTCTTGCCGACGGCCGCGACGACCGCGGCGACGGCGGCCCTGAACTCCGGGTCGGTGGCCTTGACGGAGCCGTCCTTCGACTGGATCAGGACCGTCTCGCCGGCCGGCTCGTCGATGCCGGCGTCCTCGACGATCCTGGCCGCCGTCCGGGTCTCGCCCCCGAGCTGGTCGCTCTCCTTGACGTCGACCGTGCCCGCCGCCGAGCCGATCCCCATGGCCAGGGCGACGAACAGCACCCAGATGCCCACCGCGGCCCATCGATGCCGGGCGCTCCAGCCGCCGGCCCGCGCGGCGATGCCCCGCACCCGTATGTCTCCGCTCATCATGACGGGACTGCCCCCTTGTGATGCGGTAGCAGCCCCTGCCGCCACCTTTCGATTCGAAGGTATGGGTTGGATAAAGCCATCTCCTCGTGCTGGCCGGTGAAGTCCGGCGACCCCGACTCCTCCCGTCGGACCGCGTCGCCTCACCGCTGGGGAGGACAGTGGCCCCTTACATCTATCCGACGGTCTCGGGGGCGACGATCAGGGTGCGGCCGCCCGAGCCGCCGCGCGGCGCGGGGTGGCGCATGTTTGTCGAAGACGTCACGGACCTGTGGAGAAGTGCGCCGGACGTTGATCCGGACGCCCCCGATCGGCCAGAGTTTCCTTCCGGTCACCCACCCCGGACGCGGCCGTCGTGCCCACCCCCACGGGGCACGACGGCCGCCTATGGTGGGCGGATGACGACGACGTACGCCGCCCTGCTGCGAGGCATCAACGTGGGCGGCAGCAGAAAGGTCCCGATGGCCGAACTGCGCGCCCTGCTGGCGGGACTCGGCCACGGCGACGTGCGAACCCACCTGCAGAGCGGGCAGGCCGTGTTCTCCAGCGACCACGGCGACGAGGACAGCCTGGCGGCCGACCTCACGGCGGCGATCGGGAAGCGGTTCGGCTTCGCCGTCGACGTGATCGTGCGCGACCACGCCTATCTGAAGGCGGTCGTCGAGAACTGCCCGTTCCCCGCAGCCGAGCTGACGGCCAAACAGCTCCATGTCACCTACTGCTCCGCCCCCCTCGACGAGGAGCGCTACGCCGGCATCGACCGCGCGGCCCACCTCCCCGAGGAGTTCCGGCTCGGCGACCGCGCCCTGTACCTGTACGCCCCCGACGGACTCGGCCGCTCCAAGCTCGCCGAGCAACTGGCCAGGCCCCGCCTGACCAAGGGCATCGTCGCCACCACCCGGAACTGGAACACCGTCGTCAAACTGGTGGAGATGACGCAGGCCTGAGCTGCGAGGGCAGCGGCGCGGGCGGGCCGCGCCGCGGCGCCGCCGCGGACGGACGACGCGATCCGGGACGTCCGGCCGGGTGGCGGACCGCGTCCCGGGGAACGCCTCCCGCCTGGGCACAGGTGTGCGAGGCTCGTCCCATGCGCTACATCATCATCGGGGCAGGGGCGATCGGCGGAACGGTCGGCGGGCGGCTCGCGGAGGCCGGGCGGGAGGTCGTCCTGGTCGCGCGCGGCGCGCACCGGACGGCGCTCGCCGAGGGCGGACTGCGACTCAGGGTGCCGGAGGGCGAGCTGACGCACCGGCTGCCCGTGGTCGGCGGGCCGGACGAACTCGGCCCGCTGCGCGCCGACGACGTCCTCGTCCTCGCCGTGAAGACCCAGGACAGCGAGGCGGCGCTCCAGGCCTGGGGACCGGCCCCGGTCGCGGGCGGCGGCACGGCGGCCGAGCGACTGCCGCTGGTGTGCGCCCAGAACGGGGTGGAGAGCGCCCGGCTGGCCCTGCGCCGTTTCCGGCACGTCTACGCCGTCTGCGTCTGGCTGCCCTCGACCCACATGGAACCCGGTGTCGTCTCCGCCGCCGGCGCCCCGCTCACCGGCATCCTGCACCTCGGCCGCTACCCGCACGGCGTCGACGACACGGCCCGCGGCATCTCCGCCGACCTGGAGAAGGCGCGCTTCGAGGCGCCGGTCGTCCCGGACGTCGCCCGCTGGCAGTACGCCAAACTCCTGTCCAACCTCGGCAACGCGCTCGAAGCGGTGAGCGGGCCGGTCGCCGACCCCTCGGCCGAGGCGCTGTTCGCGCGGGTGCGGGCGGAGGGCGCGGCCGTCCTCGACGCGGCCGGCATCGCGTACACGGGCGCGGAGGAGCAGCGGGCGGCCCGCGGCGACAAGGTCACCCTGGTCCCGCTCGACGGCGTCCCGCGCGGCGGCGGCTCCTCCTGGCAGTCCCTCGGCCGCGGCGCGGGCAGCATCGAGGCCGACTACCTCAACGGCGAGATCGTGCTCCTCGGCCGCCTGCACGGCGTGCCGACCCCGCTGAACGAGCTGCTGCAACGGCTGGCCAACGAGTTCGCCCGCGAGCGCAGGGCGCCGGGCTCCCTGCCGCTGCCCGACCTCCTCCGCCTGGCGGACGACGCCGTCGCGGCTGAACGGGCCGGCTAGAGCGCGCCGCGCGGCGACCGGGCAGGACGCGCCGTGCCGCGGGAGGCGCACCACGCGGCCGGCACGGGAGAGGGGCGTGGAGGAGGGGGCGTGCCGCCGGCGGGTCAGGCCCCGACGGCCGCCGCCACGGGCATGCGCGCCGCGTCGTACCGCCTCAGCAGCACCTGGGCCACCTCCGGCGCCGGGCCCAGCACGTCCGCCAGGACGTCCGCCCCGGCCGCGCCCCGCGCGATGCGGTCCGGGAGGAACCCGGGAGCCAGCACATACGGTGCGACGGCCACCCGGGAGCAGCCCAGCGCGCGCAGTTCGCGGACGGCGTCCTCGGTGCGCGGAAGGGAGGCGGAGGCGAACGCAGGCCGCACGGCACACCAACCGGTGCGCCGCCACTCCCGCGCGATTTCTGCGATCACTGCGATCGCCTCCGGGTCCGTGGACCCCGCCGAGGCCAGGACGACCCCGGTCGAGGACTTGTCGGCGGGCGTCAACCCCGCCTCGTACAACCGCCGTTCCAGGGCGGTGAGCAGCAGCGGGGACGGCCCGAGCACGTCGGCCTGCCGGATCCGCAGCCGTGACGGCGCGTCCCGCAGGACCGCCGGGATGTCCGCCTTCGCGTGGAAGGCGCGGGTCAGCAGCAGCGGCAGGGCCACCACGTCACGGACGCCCTCCGCGGCGAGCGACTCCAGCACCCCCTGCACCGACGGCACGTTGAAGTCCAGGAACCCGGTCTCCACCCGCAGCCCGGGCCGCAGCGACCGCACGCGCCGCACGAGGGCGTCGACGGTCGCCGCGTGCCGCGGATCGCGGCTTCCGTGGGCGATGACCACGAGGACGGAGCGCACCGGATTCCTGGACACGGGACCTCAGCCCTTCACCAGCAGACCACGACTGCGCAGCACCCACCGCTCCAGCGGGCTGAAGATCAGCAGGTCGATGGCGATGCCGACGAACAGGATGAGCAGGATCGCCTCGAACACCATCGACATGTCGCTGGCGTTGCGCCCGTTCTCCAGCAACTGGCCGAGGCCCACGCCGAGATCGGGGAAGGACGCGATGATCTCCGCCGCCATCAGCGAACGCCAGGAGAACGCCCAGCCCTGCTTCAGACCCGCCACGTAGCCCGGCAGCGCGGCCGGCAACGTGATGTGAACGGTTCCCCGCAGCCCCGTCGCGCCCATGGTGCGTCCGGCGCGCAGGAACAGCGGAGGCACCTGGTCGACGCCGGACACCAGTCCGTTGGCGATGGACGGCACCGCGCCGAGCAGGATCACCGCGTACATCATCGAGTTGTTCAGACCCAGCCACAGCACGGCCGGAGGCACCCACGCCACCGACGGGAGCGATTGCAGACCCGACAGGATCGGCCCGATCGCGGCCCGCACGAACTTCACCCGCGCCACGAGCAGCCCCAACGGGGTGCCGATCGCCAGGGCGAACAGGAAGCCGAGCAGACCGCGCGAGACGCTGGTCCAGATGTAGCCGAGCAGCTCGCCCTGGAGCCAGGCGTCCCGCAGCGTGGCCCAGACGTCCAGCGGAGAGACCAGCTTGGTCGGGTCGTCGACCACCTTGAAGGTGATCTGCCAGACGACCAGCAGCAGCGCGGTCGCGATGATCGGCGGAAGGATCTTGTCGACGAACGTCCGCCGGAAGGGAACCCGGACGGCGGGGGCGACCACGTCCAGCGCGTCGAGTCCCGCCTCCACACCGGCCAGCGCGTGCGGAGCCGGCTTCTCGTCCGCCGTCGTCTTCGTCTCAGTGCTGGCCATGACGGCGGATCTCCCCACGCAGGACTTCGGTGATCTCGATGGACAGTTCCGCCACGGGAGCGTCCTCGATGCGGCGCGGCTGCGGGATGTCGACCGTCCACTCGCGCGCCACCCGCCCGGGGCGGGAGGACAGCAGCACCACGCGCTGCGCGAGCCGGACCGCCTCGCGCACGTTGTGGGTGACGAACAGGACGGACAGTCCCGTCTCCTCCCAGATCCGGGTCAGCTCGTCGTGCAGGACGTCGCGCGTGATGGCGTCCAGCGCCGCGAACGGCTCGTCCATCAGCAGCAGCCGGCTCTCCTGGGCCAGCGCGCGGGCCATCGCCACGCGCTGGCGCATACCGCCGGACAGCTCGTGCACCCGCTTGCCGTACGCGCCCTTCAGCCGGACCAGCTCCAGCAGTTCCTCGGCCTTGCCGCGCCGGTCCGGCTTCGCGACCCCCCTCAGCTTCAGGGCGAGCTCGATGTTCTTGCCGGCCGACAGCCACGGGAAGAGGGCGTGCTCCTGGAACATCAGCGCCGCACGGCCGTCCGTGGTGATGGTTCCGGCGGTGGGCCGGTCGAGCCCCGCCACCAGGTTCAGCAGCGTGGACTTCCCGCAGCCCGAGGCCCCCAGGAGGGTGACGAACTCGCCGGGCGCGACATCGAGCGTGATGTCGTCCAGGACGAGCTGCTCCCCGCCCGGTCCCGCGAAGGACTTCGAGACGTGCTCGAGGCGTGCCGCGTACTCCACCGATTCAGCGGTCTCGGCGGCCTTGGCGAACGTCGTGGCCATGGTCGTCACCTCCTGGGAACTCGTCGGATGCGATCAGCTGGCGCCGAGACCGGCGTCGTCGACCGCGGGCTCGCCCTCGGCCTTGAGGACCTTGTTCAGGATCGACAGGTCGTAGATGCCCTTGAGGTCGGGCTGCTTCAGCAGACCGGCCTTGACCGCGTGGGCCGCCTCGGTGTCGAGCGTGGCGGCGAGCGGGTCGTTGATGAACTGGATCGACGACCACGCCGGGTCCAGGACGTTCGCGGGCAGCGCCTTGCCGGAGTCGGCCTCCAACTGCTTGTTCGCCGAGGCCTTCGCCTTCTCCGGGTTGGCCTTGATCCACTTGTTGGTCTCGACCGCGCCCTTGAGCACGGCCTCGACGACCTGCGGGTGCGCCGCGAGGAACTTCTGCGACACGATGACGTTCGTGATCACGAACTTCTTGTCGGGCCACAGCGACGCCTCGTCGAGCAGCACCTTGCCACCCTCGGCGACCAGCTTCGAGGCGGTCGGCTCCGGCACCCAGGCGCCGTCGATCGAGCCCGCCTTGAAGGCGTCGGGCGTCACCTTGTTGTCACTGCGGACGACCGTCACGTCGCCCTTGCCGCTCTGCGCGTCGGCCTTCCAGCCCTGCTCCGAGATCCAGTTCAGGAACGCGACGTCCTGGGTGTTGCCGAGCTGCGGGGTGGCGATCCGCTTGCCCTTGACGTCCTTGACGGACTTGATCTTGTCCGGGTTCACGACGAGCTTGACGCCGCCGGAGGCCGAACCGCCGATGATGCGCAGGCTCTTGCCGTCGGACTTGGTGTAACCGTTGATCGCCGGGGACGGGCCGATCCAGCCGATGTCGATGGAACCGGCGTTCAGCGCCTCGATCTCGGAGGGACCCGCGTTGAAGGTCGCGTACGAGGCCTTGGTCGCCCCGAGCGCCTTCTGGAAGATGCCCTGTTCACGGCCGACGAGCGCGGTTCCGTGGGTGAGGTTGCCGAAGTAGCCGATCTTGACGGTGTCGAGTCCGTCGATCTTCTTCGAACCGGCGGCGACCTTCTCGTTGGCGTTGTCTTCCTTGGCGTCGGACCCGTAGCCGCAGGCGGCGAGGGTGAGCAGGGGCAGAGCCGCCACGGCCGCGACGACGCGGCGCAGAGAAGCAGAGCGGTTGGCAGGCACGGGAGGGGTTCCTCTCGTCGGCCCGGCGGTCACGGTCTTTCAGGTCGTGGCCGGGAGGTCGGCATGGGGTCTTCGTCGCCTCCGGGGTGCGGAACCCGTCGTCTGCGAGCGAAGTGGAGCATGGGGGGAGGGGTGGGGGGACGGGGCGCGCAGGCAGTGCGCGTACGTCAGCGCGCACATCGGCCCACCCCGCCCTGCCCGCTCCCGAGGGCGCCGCTGCCGACACGGCCGCCCTCCTTCGCGAACGTCGAGTAGACATCCATGGGGTTCATGGTCAGAAGTCCCAACCGTCGTCGTCGGACAGGTCCTTGACCGGCTCCGGCGCGGCGAAGGACTCGCCGACCATGCCCGCGGTGAGGGTGGTGCCGTCGGACGGGTCGATCAGGATGAAGGAGCCGGTGCGGCGGGAGTCGGCGTAGGAGTCCACGGGCAGCGGCTGCGCGGTGCGGATCTTCACCCGGCCGATGTCGTTGGCGGCGAGGTGTCCGGGGTGCGGGTGCAGGGACAGGTCGTCGAGGGTGAGGCGGGAGGGGATGTCCTTGACGATGGCCTTGACGGTGCGGGTGCCGTGCTTGATCAGGACGCGGTGACCGACGGTCAGGGGCTGGTCGGCGACGTGGCAGACGGTGGCCTCGACGTCCTGGGTGGTGGCCGGGGCGTCCTTGGTGGGCACGATCAGGTCGCCGCGTGAGACGTCGATGTCGTCGGCGAGCAGGAGCGTCACCGACTGGGTCGTCCAGGCGGCGTCGACCGACTCGCCCAGCAGGTCGATGCCGGAGATCGTCGACGTACGGCCGGAGGGCAGCACGGTGACCGGCTGGCCCACCCGGAACGTGCCCGCCGCGATCTGGCCGGCGTATCCCCGGTAGTCGGGGTGCTCGGCGGTCTGCGGCCGGATCACGTACTGCACGGGCAGCCGCGCGTGGCAGTGCGCCAGGTCGTGGCTGACCGGAACCGTCTCGAGGTGTTCGAGGAAGGTGGGGCCGCCGTACCAGTCCATGTGGGCGGAGGGGTCCACCACGTTGTCTCCGGCGAGGGCGGAGAGCGGGATGGCGGTGACCTCGGGGACGCCGAGCTCGCCGGCGTAGGCGGTGAACTCCTCGGCGATCGCCGCGAAGACGGCCTCGCGGTAGTCGACGAGGTCCATCTTGTTGACGGCGAGGACCACGTGGGGGACGCGCAGCAGCGCGGCGATGGCGGCGTGGCGGCGGGTCTGCTCGACGACGCCGTTGCGGGCGTCGACGAGGATGACGGTCAGTTCGGCCGTCGAGGCGCCGGTGACCATGTTGCGCGTGTACTGCACGTGCCCGGGGGTGTCGGCGAGGATGAACCGCCGCCGCGGGGTGGCGAAGTAGCGGTAGGCCACGTCGATGGTGATGCCCTGCTCGCGCTCGGCGCGCAGCCCGTCGGTGAGCAGCGCCAGGTCGGGCGTGTCCTGACCGCGGCTCGCGGAGGCGCGCTCCACCGCCTCCAACTGGTCCGCGAGGACCGACTTGGAGTCGTGCAGCAGCCTGCCCACCAGCGTGGACTTGCCGTCGTCGACGGAGCCCGCGGTGGCGAACCGCAACAGGGTCGTCTCCGAGAGCACCTCGGAAGTGGTCGTGCTCATCTCTAGAAGTACCCTTCGCGCTTGCGGTCTTCCATCGCGGCCTCGGACATCTTGTCGTCGGCACGGGTCGCGCCGCGCTCGGTCAGCCGGGAGGCGGCGATCTCGGTGATGACCTGCTCCAGCGTCACGGCGTCGGAGTCGACCGCGCCGGTGCAGGACATGTCGCCGACGGTCCGGTAGCGCACCAGACGCTTCTCCACGGTCTCGCCGTCCTTGGGCCCGCCCCACTCGCCGGCGGTGAGCCACATGCCGGCGCGGGCGAACACCTCGCGCTCGTGGGCGAAGTAGATCTGCGGAAGGTCGATGCGTTCGCGGGCGATGTACTGCCACACGTCCAGCTCGGTCCAGTTCGACAGCGGGAAGACGCGCACGTGCTCCCCGGGCGCGTGCCGGCCGTTGTACAGGTTCCACAGCTCGGGGCGCTGACGGCGCGGGTCCCACTGCGAGAACTCGTCGCGCAGCGAGAACACCCGCTCCTTCGCCCGGGCCTTCTCCTCGTCACGGCGCCCGCCGCCGAAGACCGCGTCGAACCGCTCCGCCTGGATCTTCTCCGTCAGCGGCAGCGTCTGCAACGGATTGCGCGTGCCGTCGGCACGCTCCTTCAGCACGCCCCGGTCGATGTAGTCCTGCACCGACGCCACGTGCAGGCGCAGCCCGTGCGCGGCCACCACCCGGTCGCGGTACTCCAGCACCTCGGGGAAGTTGTGCCCGGTGTCCACGTGCAGCAGGGAGAACGGCACCGCGGCCGGCGCGAACGCCTTCAACGCCAGATGCAGCATCACGATCGAGTCCTTGCCGCCGGAGAACAGGATCACCGGCCGCTCGAACTCCCCCGCCACCTCACGGAAGATGTGCACCGCCTCCGACTCCAGCGAGTCCAGGTGGCTCAGGGCGTACGGGCTGACCGTGCCCTCCCCGGCCTGGGCGACGGTCGTCGTCATGCCAGTCCCCTCTCGCTCAGCAGGGCGTACACCGACGCCGCGGACTCCTGCACGGTCTGCTCCTGGGAGTCGATCCGCAGGTCGGGCGTCTCGGGCGCCTCGTAGGGGTCGTCCACCCCGGTGAGGCCGGTGAGCTCGCCCGCCGCCTGCTTGGCGTACAGGCCCTTCACGTCCCGCACCGAGCACACCTCGACGGGGGTCGCCACATGCACCTCCAGGTAGGCGGTACCGCTCTCCTGGTGGCGCTTGCGCACCGCCTCGCGACTGTCGGCATACGGGGCGATCACCGGCACCAGCGTCTTCACGCCGTTGCGGGCGAGCAGTTCGGCCAGGAATCCGATGCGCTGCACGTTGACGTGCCGGTCCTCGCGGCTGAAGCCGAGGCCCGCGGAGATGAACTCGCGGATCTCGTCGCCGTCGAGCACCTCGACGAGGTGGCCCTCCTCGCGCAGCCGGCCGGCCAGCTCGTACGCGATGGTGGTCTTGCCGGCGCTCGGCAGACCCGTGAGCCAGACGGTGGCTCCGGTCGTCACGTGGTTCTCCCGGTTCGTAGAAGTGGGGGTGTTCGCGGGGGTCGTGGTCATCGGGGTCAGCCGTGCAGTCCGCACTCGGTCTTCGCCCGGCCCGCCCAGCGGCCGGCGCGCGCGTCCTCGCCCTCCAGGACCCGCCTGGTGCAGGGGGCGCACCCGACGGACGCGTAGCCGTCCATCAGCAGGGGGTTGGTCAGGACGCCGTGCTCGGTCACGTACGCGTCGACGTCGTCCTGGGTCCAGCGGGCGATAGGGGAGATCTTGACCTTCCGCCGCTTCTCGTCCCAGCCGACGACGGGCGTGTTCGCCCGGGTCGGCGACTCGTCGCGCCGCAGACCGGTGGCCCAGGCCTGATAGCCCTCGAGCCCCTCCTCCAGCGGCTGCACCTTGCGCAGCTTGCAGCACAGGTCGGGGTCGCGGTCGTGGAGCCGGGGCCCGTACTCGGCGTCCTGCTCGGCCACGGTCCGGCGCGGGGTGAGCGTGATGACGTTGACGTCCATCACGGCCTCCACCGCGTCCCGGGTGCCGATGGTCTCGGGGAAGTGGTAGCCGGTGTCGAGGAAGACGACGTCCACGCCCTTGAGGACGCGGGACGCGAGGTGCGCCACCACGGCGTCCTCCATCGAGGACGTCACGCAGAACCGGGCGCCGAAGGTGTCCACCGCCCACTGGAGGATCTCCAGGGCGGAGGCGTCCTCCAGGTCGCGTCCGGCCTGCTTGGCCAGCTGCTTCAACTCGTCGGCCGTGCGGCTTTCCTGAGCGGTCGTCATATCCGGTCCCCTCCCGGTTCGGTGCGCTGAACGCCCCGGGCGAGCAGCCCGAGGAACTTCAGCTGGAAGGCCCGGTTGCACGCCGCGCATTCCCACGCGCCGTGACCGCCCTCGCCGGCTTCGCTCGGCCGGAGGTCCTCGTCGCCGCAGTAGGGGCAGTAGAAGGGGGCTGCGCGCTCGCTCACGAGAGGGCCTCCTCGGTGGCACGCGCGGCCCAGGCGGCGAACCGCTCGCCGTCCTCGCGCTCGTCCTGGAACCGCTTCAGCACGCGTTCCACGTAGTCCGGCAGCTCGTCGGAGGTGACCTTCAGCCCGCGGACCTTGCGGCCGAAGCCGGCTTCCAGCCCGAGCGCGCCGCCCAGGTGCACCTGGTAGCCCTCGACCTGCCGGCCCTGCTCGTCCAGGACCAGCTGGCCCTTGAGGCCGATGTCCGCGACCTGGATGCGGGCACAGGCGTTCGGGCAGCCGTTGATGTTGATGGTGAGCGGCTCGTCGAACTCCGGGAGACGGCGCTCCAGTTCGTCGATCAGCGCGGAACCGCGCTGCTTGGTCTCGACGATGGCGAGCTTGCAGTACTCGATGCCGGTGCAGGCCATGGTGCCGCGCCGGAAGGTGGAGGGCCGGGCGGTGAGGTCCAGCGCCTCCAGCGCCTCGACCAGCGAGTCGACCTGCTCCTCCTCGACGTCGAGGACGATCATCTTCTGCTCGACGGTGGTGCGCACCCGGCCCGAGCCGTGCGCCTCGGCGAGCTCGGCGATCTTCGTCAGGGTGGCGCCGTCCACCCGGCCGACGCGCGGTGCGAAGCCGACGTAGAAGCGCCCGTCCTTCTGGCGGTGCACGCCGACGTGGTCGCGCCAGCGCTCGACCGGCTGCTCCGGGGCGGGGCCGTCGACCAGCTTGCGCCGGAGGTACTCGTCCTCCAGCACCTGCCGGAACTTCTCCGGGCCCCAGTCGGCGACCAGGAACTTCAGACGGGCGCGGTTGCGCAGCCGCCGGTAGCCGTAGTCGCGGAAGATCGACACGACGCCCTCGTGGACGTCCGCGACCTCGTCCACCGGGACCCAGGCGCCGAGCCGCACGCCGATCTTCGGGTTCGTGGACAGGCCGCCGCCCACCCAGACGTCGAAGCCGGGACCGTGCTCGGGGTGGTGCACCCCGACGAACGCGACGTCGTTGATCTCGTGCGCCACGTCCAGCAGCGGTGAGCCCGACACCGCGGTCTTGAACTTGCGCGGCAGGTTGGAGAAGGCGGGGTTGCCGACGATGCGGCGGTGGATCTCCTCGACGGCGGGCGTGCCGTCGACGATCTCGTCCTCGGCGATGCCGGCGACGGGCGAACCGAGGATGGTGCGGGGGGTGTCACCGCAGGCCTCGGTGGTGGACAGGCCGACCGCCTCCAGGCGGTTCCAGATCTCCGGCACGTCCTCGATGCGGATCCAGTGGTACTGGACGTTCTGCCGGTCGGTGATGTCGGCCGTGCCGCGCGCGAACTCCTGCGAGATCTCGCCGATCACGCGCAGCTGCTCGGTGGTCAGCCGCCCGCCGTCGATGCGCACCCGCAGCATGAAGAACCGGTCGTCCAGCTCCTCCGGCTCCAGGATCGCGGTCTTGCCGCCGTCGATCCCGGGCTTGCGCTGGGTGTACAGCCCCCACCAGCGCATCCGGCCGCGCAGGTCGCTGGGGTCGATCGAGTCGAAGCCGCGCTTGGAGTAGATCGTCTCAATGCGTGTCCGCACGTTGAGACCGTCGTCGTCCTTCTTGACCTGTTCGTTTCCGTTGAGCGGGGTGAAGTGACCCGCGGCCCACTGCCCCTCGCCGCGGTGACGGCTCACCTTGCGGCGGGGAGTCGCGGCGGCAGGGTTCTGCGGGGTGGCGGCCATGGGTGATACGTCCTTCAAGACAGGCGGGAAGCGGCTCTGACCTGCGCGTACGGGCGCATGGAAAAACCGTGCGCGGCATTGCGCAGGCAGGAGGCTCTGGCGGAGACGTCGGCGGTGCTGGGGCTCGTCAGCTCGCCGGACAGATGGCGCTGGACATGCGGCCGAGGTCGACGTGCCGCCGACTCACCAAGGCAATTCCAGTTCCGGACATGGCGAAAGCGTGTCACGGCGATCTGGACACAGTCCAGCTTCGTCCGCGATGCGGACACCCTTGTCTCGTTCTGCGAGACAAGGGTGTCGTCGATCACATGGGCCGCGCGTCCTCTTGTCCGCGCAGGTCACAACAGGTAGGGGCGGCCGCTCAGGCCCGGAACGCCCCTGGCCACGGGCCCGGCGCGGACACCTCGGGCTGCTCCTCGACCTTGGTGTCGAACAGCTTGAAGCCGCGGCGCCGGTAGTTGTCCCTCGCGTGCTCGCCGTCCAGGCTGCACGTGTGCAGCCACACCCGCTTGGTCTGGGGCAGTCCGGGCCAGCGCTCCGCGAGGTCCCAGGCCCGGGCGGCGCCGTAGGACAGCAGGTGGCCGCCGATCCGCCGACCGCGGAAGGCCGGCAGCAGGCCGAAGTACACGATCTCCACGACGCCGTCGTCCTGCGGCTCCATCTCGACGTACCCCGCCGGAGTGCCCCGGTCGTAGGCGACCCAGGTCTCCACGCCCGGCCGGGCCAGGTGCTCCTCCCACTGCGCGTACGTCCAGCGCAGCCGGTCGATCCAGCGGATGTCCCCGCCGACGGACGCGTACAGGAAACGGCTGAACTCGGGGGAGGGGACCTCGGAGCGGACGATCCGGACGTCGCCCTCGGGCGCGTCGGCCGGGAGGAGGTCGGTCGGGTCCGTCTGCTCCAGGGACCAGGTGGTCACGGGGATGTTGGCCATGCCCGTCAGAAAATCATCTACTCCGTCGTTCTGTCGATCGAGGCCAGCGGCAGCGCGAAGAGCGTGCGGCCCGACTGGGCCCAGACCTCGCCGGTCGCCTCCCAGTAGGAGAGGGACTCCGTCTGCGGGCTCCAGCAGGAGTGCGTCCGCGCGGAGCCGCACTCGGCGGCGCCCGAACCGCTCGCCCGGTCGTCCTCGCGGCCGGCGTCCGCGGTCTGGCGCCACAGCGTCCCGTGCCGGTCGCGCGGACCGGCGGCGCGGGTCACGTACCACTGCTCCCGGTAGGCGAGGACGCCCCGCACGCCGGTCAGCTTCGTCTCGTACGCCTGCGAGGCGCGCACCCGCCCGGCCGCGTCCGCCGCGAGCAGCCCCGTGCGTCCGGGAGCCGTGCTGAAGGGGTACCGCCACAGACGGGCCCCCCGGTCGCCGTCACCGAGGGTCCATTCACCGGCCACCAGGCTGTCCGGCGCCGTGCTGCGGTCCAGGGAGACCGTGGCCGGACGCGGCGCGTCGGAGCCTCCGCCCAGCTCGTAGGAGCCGACGGCGGGCAGCACGAAGCGGTACCCGTGCGCCGACCAGCCGCCCGCGACCCGGCCGACCGCCTCCCCGGCGACCGTGGCGCGCTGGACGCGGTTCATGTCGTACACGTAGAGCGCGGCCCGGTCCCCGTCGTCGGCGGTGACCAGGAGCTTGTCGTGGTACCAGACCATCCCTGAGACATGGGAGACCAGTCCCCGGTAGTCGCGCCCGCCGTCGACCGGGACGGCCAGCAGCGCCCAGGTGTAGGAGAGGTGGTTCAGGTCGCCGGCGTCGACGAAGCCGACGCGGGCCAGCCCGTGGTCGGCCCTCGTTCCCCCGCTGCGCGACCAGCCCGAGAGGATCACCCGGTTCGCGCCCCACACGCCGTCGTCGTCCGCGTCCCCCGACGTGGTGACGGCGCCCGGCTGCCAGCCCCGGGTGTCGTCCGTGTTCCAGCAGTACGCGCGAGCGGCGGTGGGGGACACCGGCAGGGCCCGGCGCTCGGCCGGCGTGCAGTCGATCGCGTCCCGCAGGGTGCGGTCGGCCTCGTCCAGCACGGCTCCGACGCCGACCGGCTTGCCCATGCCCGCCGCGAGCCGGTCGAGAGCGGCCCGGGGGACCAGGTCCTCCGTGAGCCGCATGCTCGCGGTCCCGGCCGACGCGGTGAGCGGCTTCAGGCGTCCCGGCCCGTCGTGGGTGACCGTCGCCTGGGAGGCGCTGACGATGGTGGCGGCGGCGGTCAGCGCGAGGGCCGTTCCGGACAGGAACGCCCGCAGTGCCCTGCCTCGCCTACGCCGGCGGTGCCGGCCGCGATGTCTCATTCGTCCTCCCGAGGCGGGCCAACTGCGCCTGATGATCCGTACGTTGACCGAGGAGCAGGTGGGGTGACCCGTAGGGGATGCTACGGCAGTCGGCCCCCGCACAGGACGAAGACTGCGCAAATATGCGGAAGACGTCATCGAGACGGTGTCGACGCGTCATCCTGGTCCCGGCGCCGGCGTCCGGTCGCGCACCACCGCGGGCGCGGTCGAGTGGGGCAACAGGCCCCGCGGATCGGCCGGAAGCCGCACCTCGACCTCGGCGCCTTCGCAGAAACGATACGGCCGGTGTTCCAGCAGTCCGCCCAGATACCGTCGCACCCGGGACATCTCGGCCCGCACCGTCACCGTCCGGTCCGGGTCGCCGAACAGGTCCCCGGCCAGTTCGGCCGCGCTGCGGCCGCCGCGGTGCGCGGCCAGCAGATACAACAACTCGGCGTGCCGGGGAGTGAGTTCCCGGGACCACGAGCCCGCGGTCCCCGACACCGCCACCGACCACCGCCCCGCCGGCGCCAGGTCCAGCACGATCCGCGTCGCGTCGCGCGGCGACGGCTCGGCGGCCTCGTCCACGGAACGCACCAACCACCCGCCGGCCAGTGGCTCGATCACGCACATCCCGAGGGCGGGCAGCCACCGGCGTCCCGGCGACGGCGACTTGGGCAGCGCGATCCGGCTCGTGTACGGCATCCCGGTCACCGCCGCCGTCCAGCCGTCCGCGTCCACCGCCGCCGCCCTGCCGTCGAGACGGGCCAGCACCGGCGCGGCCACCGCCCGCAACCGCTCCAGCGCCCCCAGATGCCGCTCGCGCAGCCTGGCCTCGGCGAGCTTCGCCACCGAGTCGACCCAGGCGAGGGTGGCCGGGTGCATCGTCTCCAGCGGTCCGCTGACGTCGACCACGCCGAGCAGCCGGCCGGTGCGCGGATCGGTGATCGGGGCGCCCGCGCAGGTCCAGGCCGTGTGCGAGCGCACGAAGTGCTCGGCGGCGAAGACCTGCACGGGCCGGCGCACCACCGCGGGCGTCCCCACGCCGTTGGTGCCGACCACGGCCTCGCCCCAGTCCGCGCCCAGTTCGAAACCGAGCCCGTCCGCCTTGCGCAGCACCGGGTTGCAGCCCTCCCGCCACAGCACCCGGCCCTCCTCGTCGGCGACGACCATGATGTGGTGGGCCTCGTCGGCGACCGACAGCAGGCCCTCCCGCAGCACCGGGAGCACCTCGCGCAGCGGGGACTGCTCACGCCGTCGCCGCACCTCGTCGGAGCTGAGCAGACCGGACCGGAAGTCGTGGTCGGGGTCGACCCCGCCGCGCAGCATGCGCTCCCAGGACTGCTCGATCACCGGGCGCGGCGCCACGCGCGCCCGCTGACCGGCCAGCCGGGCGTCGCGCACCTCGTTGAGCACCCGTGCCGCCCGCGCGGCGTCGACGGCCGCGAGCTGCGGCACGTTCATCGGTGGCATCACCACTGGGCCTCCCGGGAGCGCACGGGCGGACGACCGGATGTCAAGAGGGGACGTCGACTGTTTCCGGTCCTGCTGAAGGCCCCATCTTGCCGTCCGCGCGCGCCGGAGGGGCCCAGTCCGGTCACAACCACCGACACGTTGCAACCCTCTGCAACCCTGGTGAAGGTCCACAGACTGTTTGAAACTTGAGCCACGCCGTCCCGAGCGGCGATGCCGGCCTCGCAGGGCCAAGGCGGCGGGGGTGGTGCCGTGTCGGCGCAGCACCACCCCCGCTTCCCGCTCCCGCGGTCCTCCCCGCGGATCACCGCAGGTCGCAGCCGTCACAGGCGAGGCGCTGCCCGCTCGACGACCGACGCCAGGTCCAGGGTGTGCGGCAGCGTGCCGAAGGCCGCGCCGCCGTCCCCGCCCAGCCGCGAGGCGCAGAACGCGTCGGCCACCGCCGGCGGCCCGAACCGAACGAGCAGCGCGCCCTGGAGCACCAGTGCGAACCGCTCCGCCAGCCGCCGGGCCCGCCCCTCGGCGCCGTCCAGATCGGCCAGGTCCGTCAGCAGGTCCTTGATCGCGCCGTCCAGCCGGTGGTCGGCCCCGCGCGCCAGGCCCACCTCCCGCAGGTAGGCGTTCAGCGCCTGCGGCTCCCGTTGCAGGGCCCGCAGCACGTCCAGCGCCTGGACGTTGCCCGCCCCCTCCCAGACGGAGTTCAGCGGCGACTCGCGCACCAGCCGGGGCATCCCCGACTCCTCGACGTATCCGTTGCCGCCCAGGCACTCGGACGCCTCGACCGCCACCGGGGCGCAGCGCTTGGTCACCCAGTACTTGGCCGCCGGCACCGCGATCCGCAGCAGCGCCCGCTCCTGCTCGCCGCCGTCGTCGTAGGCCGCGGCCAGCCGCAGCGCGAGGGCCGTCGCCGCCTCCGACTCCACCGCGAGGTCGGCCAGCACGTTGCGCATCAACGGCTTGTCGACCAGCTTCCCGCCGAACGCCGCGCGGTGGGTGCAGTGATGGATCGCCTGGGCCACCGCCTGCCGCATCAGCCCGGCCGACCCGAGGACGCAGTCCACCCGGGTCGCGGCGACCATGTCGATGATGGTGCGCACCCCGCGGCCCTCCTCGCCGACCCGGCGCGCCCACGTCCCGTCGAACTCGACCTCGGCGGAGGCGTTGGAGCGGTTGCCCAGCTTGTCCTTGAGCCGCTGGAGACGGAAGACGTTGCGGGCGCCGTCCTGAAGGACCCGCGGAACCAGGAAGCACGTGAGCCCGCCCCCGTCCCGCGCGGAGCCCGCCTGGGCCAGCACCAGGAACCCGTCCGACATCGGAGCCGAGCAGAACCACTTGTGCCCGGTCAGCTCGTACGTCCCGTCCTCGGCGAGCGCGGTGGCGACGGTCGTGTTCGCCCGGACGTCGCTGCCGCCCTGCTTCTCCGTCATCCCCATCCCGAACAGGGCGCCGGCCTTGAGCGGGGCCGGGCGCAGCTCACGGTCGTAGACCGTGGAGGTCAGCCGGGGCTCCCACTCGGCGGCCAGCTCCGGGTCGGCGCGCAGCGCGGGCACCGCGGCGTGGGTCATGGACAGCGGACAGCAGGTGCCCGCGTCCACCTGCGTCCACACCAGGAACGCGGCCGCCCGCCGCACATGCCCGCCCGGCCGTGTCCAGGCGGCCGTCAGCCGGGCCCCGACCCCCTTGCCGAGCAGCCGGTGCCAGGCCGGGTGGAAGTCGACCTCGTCGATGCGGCGGCCGTGGCGGTCGTGCGTGCGCAGGACCGGCGGGTGCCCGTCGGCCTGCGCCGCCCACTCCTGCACCTGCTCGGATCCGGCCGCCCGTCCGAGCGCCGACAACTCCCCGTGCGCCTCGTCGGCCGACTCCGGACCGAGATGCCGTTCCACGGCCGCCACCAGCGCCTGGTCGGCGCCGTAGACGTCGTACCCGGTCAGGGGCGGGGGCTGGTTGGTCACGGTGTGCGTGCTGCCTGCCATAGCCCGAACCTACCCCCGGGTACGGCGGTCATGGCCGTCCCGGGACCGCGCCGCGGTCCCCGACCCGGTGAAGCCGCGTCGCCGGAGGTGAGTGCGACCCCGAACGGCGGATACCTTTAGGGCGTGCAGCCAGCAAGTCAGTCACCCGAGCAACCCGGGAGCCCCGCCGGGCGTCTCCACCGGGCGCGTGCCCTCTACCGGAACGTCTCCAAGCGGCGGACCGCCTGGCTGCTGTTGAAGGACACCGTCAATTCCTGCGTCGAGTACCGCATCCTCGGACTCGCCGCCGAAGCCGCCTTCTTCACGCTGCTGTCCGTGCCGCCGCTGCTGCTCAGCCTCATCGGCCTGCTCGGCTACGTCGACGACTGGACCGGCACCGACACCATCACCAGCCTGGAGACCAACCTCATCGAGGCCTCGCGCACGGTCCTGTCCGACAAGGGCGTGCGGCAGATCGCCCAGCCGATCCTGGACGACGTGCTGAAGGGCGGCCGTCCCGACGTCATCTCCATAGGCTTCCTGTTCGCCCTGTGGTCCGGGTCGCGCGCGGTGAACGTCTTCATCGACACCATCACCGTCATGTACGGCCTCGACGGCGTGCGCGGCATCGTCAAGACGCGGCTGGTGGCGTTCCTGCTGTTCGTCGCGGCCCTGCTGATCGGCTCGGTCGCGCTGCCGCTGATGGTCGCGGGACCGGACGCGGTGGTGCGGATCGTGCCGTGGTCGACGACCGTCGTGCAGGTGCTGTACTGGCCGGTGGTCATCGTGCTGTCGGTGGCCTTCCTGACCACGCTCTACCACGTCTCCGTGCCCGTGCGGTCACCGTGGATCGAGGACGTCCCCGGCGCGCTCGTGGCCCTCGCCATGTGGGTGCTGGGCAGCTTCCTGCTGCGGATCTACCTGACGAGCACGATCGAGGGCGCCACCATCTACGGCTCCCTCGCGGCTGCCGTGGCCGTCCTGCTGTGGATCGGGGTGTCCGCCTTCGCCGTGCTGGTGGGGGCCGCCGTCAACGCGGCGATCGACCGCGTCTGGCCGGCCGCCGCGACCGCCGCGGCCCGCGCCGCCAACGAGCGTATGCGTCAGGAGGAGGCCGCGGAGTACGTCGCCCGCATGGCGCTGGCCCGCGCCCACGAGGACGACGACCCGGACGACCCCGACATGCCGTCCGAGTTCCCGGAGAGGTGGTCGCGCTTCCTCCCGCCGGAGGACGTGACCGCCCGCCTGCGCGCCCACGTGAAGAGCGCCCCGAAAGCGAACGGCGCGAACGGCGCGAACGGCGCCAATGGCGGGGACGACGGAGAAGGCGGGGACGGGGAGGAGGAACCTCCGCGGAAGTGATCCCCCGCCCGGCCGGCGAGACCCCGCGCGGGCCTTCCCGGAGGGCCGAGCGCTACAGGACAGCGAGCTCGGGGCCCGGGGTGAAGGCCGCAGGCCGGGGCCGGGCGGGACAGCGGCTCGGGCCGTGTCCGGCGTAGGCTGGCGGGCGTGTACGCGGAGCGGGCCTCACGGCTGGGCGGTGCGGTGGTGTGGACGACCACCCCGTCGACGCAGGCCGCCGCGCACCCGGCGCTCCCCGTGCTCCCCGACGGCTGCATGGACCTCCTGTGGAGCGAGGGCAGCCTGCTGGTCGCCGGACCGGACACCCGGGCCCACGTCCCCGAAGGCCCCTCGGCCTCCTGGTCGGGTCTGCGTTTCTTCCCCGGCTCCGCGCCCGCCCTCCTCGGCGTCCCGGCCCACGAACTGCGCGATCGCCGGGTGCGGTTGGCCGATCTGTGGCCGGCGCGCGAGGTGCGCCGCCTCAGCGACCGGATCGCCGCCGCACCGCACCCCGCGTCCGCACTGGAGGCGGTGGCGCTGGAGCGGGCCGAGCCGCCCGGGCCCGCGCTGCGCGCCCTGGTCTCGGCCCTCGCCGCGGGCCGTCCCGTCGCCGCGACCGCCGACGAACTCGGTCTCGGCGCACGCCAGTTGCACCGACGGTCCCTGAACGCCTTCGGCTACGGCCCCAAGACGCTGGCGCGGATCCTGCGTCTGCAACGGGCGCTGGCCCTGGCCCGTTCGGGTCTGCCGTACGCGCAGGCGGCGGCGGGGTCCGGTTACGCGGACCAGGCCCACCTGTCGCGCGACGTACGGGAGTTCACCGGTCTGACCCTGGGAGAACTCCTGCGCGGACGGGCCGGGACGGGCGAACCGCTCTGAGGGCACACCGCGGGCCCGGGGCCGGGTGTCCGCGGCGCGCGTCCTCGCCCGGCCGGCTACCCGGGCAGCGGCGCGAACAGGTCGACGCCGTTGCCGTCGGGGTCGAGCACGATGGCGTACCGCTGGCCCCAGAAGGCGTCGAACGGGCTCAGCTCGCCGGGGTGGCCGGCGCCCACCAGGTCCTCGTAGAGCGTGTCGACCTCGCCGGGCGAGTCGCAGCGCAGCGCGAGCGAGGCGCGGGCGCCGCCGGACGGAGGCCGCCACCGCGGGTGGAACGAGCGGACGGTGTCCTCGGTGTCGAGCAGCAGCCGCAGCCCGCCGGGCAGCCCGGCCTCTGCGTGGGGTTCGCCCTCGGCGCCCTCGGCGAACGCGAAGCCGAGCCGGCGGTAGAAGGAGACGGAGGCGGCCATGTCGGAGACGACCAGGCCGATGGCATCGAAACGTGCACTCATGGGGCCACGGTAGGCAGAGCCGGGGCGACCGGTCTTGAAGGAAACGGACACGCCGGCGACCAAGGGGCCGCCCCCGTTCACGGCACCACACCAGCGGATCGGGACCCCGACTTCCTCGCTCATCTGCGCGGCGGGCTCCTGTGGGCGGCCCGTGCCGCGCCGGACAAGTGACGTTTCTTCGGTGAACCGCTTGCGCCATCGGGGTGACCGGGGGCCGCGCGGCGGACGGCGTCCGCCGCGCGCACGGCGATCCTCTTGTCTCGGAAACCTGTTCCGAATCGCCCTTCCGGAAAGACGTACCGGAAGAGGCCATCCAGGAGGAGCCCCACCGTGACCTACGGGACCAGACTGCGCGAGCGTATCGCCGGCCCCGGGACGAATCCGCTGATCGGCGTGTACGACATGTACTCGGCGTCGATCGCGGCACAGCACTACGACGGGATGTTCGTCTCGGGATTCGGATTCGCGGCCTCCTACTACGGGCTGCCGGACATCGGCTTCATCGCCTGGCCGGACATGATGGCCTTCGTGCAGCGGTTGCGGGGCGCGTTCCCACGGCACCACCTGCTCGTGGACATCGACGACGGGTACGTCGACCCGGAGGTCGCCTGCCACGTGGTGGAGGGGCTGGAGCGCATCGGCGCCTCCGGCGTCATCCTGGAGGACCAGAAGCGGCCGCGCCGCTGCGGGCACGCGGACGGCAAGCAGGTGCTGCCGTTGCACGAGTACCTCGCCAAGCTGGACATGGTGCTGGCGACCCGCGCGGACCTGGTCGTGGTCGCCCGCACGGACGCCACGGACGAGAAGGACATCCTCCACCGCGCGGAGGCGCTCGCCGCCACCGACGCGGACGTCGTCCTGGTCGACGGCGTCCGCAGCGTGGAGTGGATCCGCCGGATCCGTGCCGTGGTCGGCGACAAGCCGCTGCTGTTCAACCAGATCGCCGGCGGCAAGTCGCCCCGGCTGTCCCTCGGCGAGCTGTCCGACCTCGGTGTGGACGTGGCGATCTACAGCACCCCCTGTCTGTTCGCGGCCCACGAGGCGATGCACTCGGCCCTCGCGGACCTGAAGCGGACGGACGGACGGCTGCCCGCGTCCGACGCGGCGAACGGGGTGGGGGTGGCGACCGCGACCCGGCTCCTGGAGGCCAACATCGCGCACCGCCGCCCGGCGCCGGAGAACCCCGTCCACCGGCCGGACACGACGGGCGGGCACACCGCGCAGGAACCGACGGCCGAGGCGGTGTCCGCGGGCCGGTGACCCTGCGGCCCGCGACGCGTTCCGGGCGGGGGACGCGGGGCGCGGAATGGGCGCGCGGGCGACCGGGGGAGCCGGGGTGTGCAGTGTGGGGTGCGGACAGGCGGGAGCCCGGGTGCGGGGCCGCGCCGGAGCGGCGAGCGGCCTGGGTGATGAAGGGCCTGAGGCGTCAGAGCCGCGGAGGTGCGGCGCTGGAGCGCTGCACGAGCCGGGTCGACAGTTCGGTCCGCGTGCCCTCCGGCCGCTCCCCGTCCATCATCCGCACCAGCAGGCGCAGCGCGGTCGCCGCCGTCTCCGCGAGCGGCTGGCGGACCGTGGTCAGCGCGGGGGTGGTCCAGCGGGACTCGGGCAGGTCGTCGAAACCGACCACGCTGACGTCGTGCGGAATCCGTAACCCCCGCTCCGCCAGGGCCCGGTAGGCGCCCAGGGCCATGCGGTCGGAGCAGACGAAGACGGCCGTCGGCGGCACGGCCAGGTCCAGGAGCTCGTGTGTGCGCCGGTGGGCGAGGGCCTCGTCGAAGCCGCCGTCGCGGACGTACTCGGGGTGCTGCGCGAGGCCGGCCGCGGCCAGCGCGGAGCGGTAGCCGGCGACCCGGGCGCCGCTGCACATCCTCCGGCTCGGCCCGGTGATCACGGCGATCCGCTCGTGACCGAGGGCCAGCAGGTGTTCGGTCGCCGTCACCCCGCCCTGCCAGTTCGCCGCGCCCGTCGACACGACCCCGGCGGGGGGCTCCAGAACGGGATCGATCATCACGAACGGGATGCGGTGCTGCGCCAGCCAGGCGTACTGGGACCGCGTCAGCTCCGCGAGATCGAACAGGACCCCTGCCGAGCCTCGCACGGTCAGCCGGTCCAGCCACCCCCGTCGCGGGCGTCCGGCGGGGGTGCGGGAGAGGGCGGCGGAGACGACGAGGTCCAGCCCCGCTTCGTGCGCCGCCTCCTCGACGCCCCGCAGGACCGCGCCGGACCGCGAGTCGTCCAGCGAGTGCACGACGAGGTCCACCAGCCGGGGCGGCTTGGACGCGTCGAACCGGGGCCGGCGCACGTATCCGAGCCGGTCCAGCGCCTCCGTCACACGGCGCCGGGTCTCGGGAGCGACGTCCTCCCGCCCGTTGACCACCTTGGACGCGGTCGGGACGGACACGCCCGCCTCACGGGCCACGACCGCCAGGGTCGGCCCGGCCGCCACGCCCGCACCCGCCGTGCGCACCATGCGGAACCACCTCTCCGGCCCGCCCGAGGGCCAGCGAAAGTTCGACCAGCGCCGCGAGGGCCCGCCGTCGGGGCGACCGCTCGCAGAAAGCGCTTGCTATCCTAGGGGTGCCCCGGCACGGCGGGAAGACGCCGGGTGACGCGGGATCATGGACGTCCGGAAAGCCCCCTGTCCGGGCGGGCGCGCCACCACGACGACCGGCCCGGGTCGGGCGCGTACCGCTGGAGGGTGGCTGGTGCGGGGGCGGTGGCG
>NZ_JAHHIT010000013.1 GCF_024539675.1 Streptomyces hilarionis
GAAGAGGGGGCGGGTCGGGGAAACCGGCAGGGGCTCGTGTCCAGCGGAGAGCGGAGAGCGGAGAGCGGAGAGGGAGAAGGGAGAAGGGGGCGGGCGAGCGCCGGGCCGGGCTCGCCCGGTCGGGCTGCCCCGGGGCCTACCGGGCCGTCGCCGTGACGCGCTCGCTTTCCACCCGGCGGGCCACGGTGTCCTCGTCGGCCTGCGTCAGGTTCCGGCACAGCACCACCGAGCCGCCGCTCGCCAGCGGCGCGTACAGCCCGGCGCTCAGTCCCTCCCAGGTGTCGTACGGCAGCCCCGACAGCAGCCGCGACCCGGGACCGGTCAGCCCCAGCCCCGAGGCCTCGGCCCGCGCCCGCTCCACGATCTCGGCGCTCGTGTACTCGGCCCCGGCCACGATCAGCGCGGGCTCCTCCGGGTCCACCGGGGCGTACGGCGCGAACCGGTCGCCGAAGCCCGGCACGTCCACGGCGTAGTCGTCGTACCCCTGCGGAGGGCCCGGCACGAACCGTCGTCCGAGCGGGGCCAGCGACAGCGCGTACCGCTCGCCCCGGCACGCCAGCCCCGCCTCGAAGAACCCGGGCCCGGCCACGACGAAGTCCGCCCGCGACGGATCCCCGGCCACGTCCGCGACCACCCCGGTCGACGAGCACGCCAGCAGCCACACCGCCGTCTGCCAGTGCGCGGGCAGCAGCAGCGCGACCCGGTCGCCCGGCTCGGCGGACATCCCGTCCCGGAGGAGGTTCGCGGTCTTGGCCACCCAGTTGGCGAAGGTGGCCACGGACAATTCGACCCGCTCGCCCGTGGCATCGTCGTAGAAGGTCACCAGGGGGCGCGCGGGATCCACGGCGAGTGCGGAACGCAGCAGGTCGGCAGGGGTGCGATCGGTGGCAGTCACCCGCAGAAGCGTACGCGCCGCCCACGGCGGCGCACCGGCCGCCGGGCCCTCGTGGAGCCACCGGTTCGGCGGAACGGACGCCGACGGCCCGTCAATTCCCCGATAGACAGATATGTATGACTATGTCCAGGATCGTTGGCATGCGTGGATTGCTTGCTTCCTCGATCGGCGTCACCTGCGCGGCGGCTCTCGCCCTCCCGCTGACGCCGCCCGCCGACGCGGCGACGGTGCGACCTGCACCGGCCGCGGAGGCGGCGTCCGCCGGGACCGCCGGGGCCACGAGCCCCGGCGCCCGGACCACCCCGACCCGCCCCGACCTTCCCGACCTCCCGGGCAGCACCCAGTCGCTGCCGCTCTCCCCCCTCACCGGCGACCGCGCCCTCGGCGGCGTCGCGGGCCAGGGCCTGTCCCGCCGGGACGTGCGCCGCTTCTCCCTCCTCGGCGTCGTCTGGGACGACCCCGCGGCCGAACTCCACGGCCGTGTCCAGGTCCGCACCCGTCCGGCCGGCTCCGACGCCTGGTCCGGCTGGCAGGACGTCGAGACCCACAACGCCGACCACGGCGCCGACCCCGGCACCACCGAGAGCGCCTCGGGCCGGACCCGCGGCGCCACGGCCCCGCTCTGGGTCGGCGACTCCGACGGCGTCGAGGTCCGCGTCCGTCCGCAGACCGAGCGCCGCACCGAGGAGACCGGCCGCGGCGCCCGCACCCTCTCGACCGTCGCCTCGCTCCCCGCCGGCCTGCGCCTGGACCTCGTCGACCCGGGCCGGGCCACGGTCCCGCGGGCCCCCGCGGGGCCGCCGCACAGCCGGGCGCTGTCCCCCATGGCCGACCCGCCGGGCGAACCGGGGGCCTTGGACCCGGCCGGCGCCGACACCCCCGTGGACGACGCCGCGCCGGCCGGGACGACCGAGCTGTCGGCGGACCTGTCCGACGACGTGTCCGCCGAGGCCTTCGCGGCCTCCGCCGCCAACGAGGAGCTCGCCCCGCTCGGCGCCCTGGAGATCCCGGGCCTGGACCGCCCCGCCACCGAACGCGAACTCCTCGCCCTGCGCGGCGGCGAGTTGACGCAGGCCCAGCGGGCCACGCCCTACATCGGCCCCCGACCGAGCATCGTCACCCGGCGCGGCTGGGGCGCCGACGAGAGCCTGCGCGAGAGCGGCTTCCGCTACACGACGAAGGTCAAGGCGGCCTTCGTGCACCACACGGCGTCGGGCAACACCTACACCTGCGCCCAGGCCCCCTCCGTCATCCGCGGCATCTACCGCTACCACGTCAAGAGCATGGGCTGGCGGGACATCGGCTACAACTTCCTCGTCGACAAGTGCGGGAAGATCTACGAGGGCCGTGCCGGGGGAGTGGCGAAGCCGGTCCTCGGCGCCCACACCCTCGGGTTCAACACCAACAGCATGGGGATCGCCGTCCTCGGCACCTTCGGCAGCGCCAAGCCCACCGCCGCGACGGTCGACGCCGTCGCCCGTCTGACGGCGTGGAAGCTCGGCCTCTTCGGCGCGAACCCCAACGGAAAGACATACCTGACGTCCGGGGGTGGCAACCTCTACGGAAAGGGACAGAGCGTACGACTGAACGTGATCTCGGGTCACCGGGACGGGTTCGCCACGGAGTGCCCCGGCAAACAGCTCTACGGCAAGCTCGGCTCGGCCCGTTCGACCGCGGCGCGTTACCAGGGCCGCTGAACCGGTCGCCCGTGTACGGGGGCTCCGGGGCCGCGAAGGCCCCGGAGCCCCCGTCCCTCTGACGGCCGCGGCGCGCATCCGGACGGGGCACATTCCGCGGCCGTCGGAGGGACAGTGCGCCGGGACCGGGACACGACGCCCACGGCCTGGAAGTCGCTGCACAAGGGTCTGCATACACTGGCCGGCCGAATGACAGTTCGGCCGGTCCCGGCAGGAAGCAGAGACGACACGGTGACTGAAGCGATCCTCCTGGTCGGCGGCAAGGGCACCCGGCTGCGCCCGCTCACGGTGCACACGCCCAAACCGATGGTCAGGGCGGCGGGGGTGCCGTTCCTCACGCACCAGCTGGCGCGGGCGCGAGCGGCGGGCGTGGACCACATCGTCCTGGCGACGAGCTATCTGGCCGAGGTCTTCGAGCCGTACTTCGGCGACGGCTCGGCCCTGGGCCTGCACATCGAGTACGTGACGGAGGACGAGCCACTCGGCACGGGCGGCGCGATCCGCAACGTGGCCTCCCGCCTCACCTCCGCACCCGACGACCCGGTCCTGATCTTCAACGGCGACATCCTCACCGGCCTGGACATCGGACGCCTGGTGGCCACCCACGAGACGACGGGGGCGGACGTCTCCCTGCACCTCACGCAGGTGACAGACCCCCGCGCCTACGGCCTGGTCCCCACGGACGGGACGGGCAGGGTCCTGGCGTTCCTGGAGAAGCCGCAGACGCCCGAGGAGATCGTCACCGACCAGATCAACGCGGGCGCGTACGTCTTCCGCCGCTCGGTCATCGACACGATCCCGGCGGGCCGCCCGGTGTCGGTGGAGCGCGAGACGTTCCCCGGCCTCCTCTCGGCCGGGGCGCACCTCCAGGGCATGGTCGACTCGACGTACTGGCTGGACCTCGGCACCCCGGCGGCGTTCGTCCGCGGCTCGGCGGACCTGGTCCTCGGCCGGGCTCCGTCCCCCGCGGTCCCCGGCCGCTGCGGCGACCGCCTGATCCTGCCGACGGCACGGGTCGCCCCCGACGCGAAGCTGACGGGCGGCACGGTGGTCGGCGAGGGCGCGTCGGTGGCGGAGGGCGCGCGGGTGTCCGGCTCGACGATCCTGCCCGGCGCGGTCATCGAACCCGGCGCCGTCATCACCGACTCGCTCATCGGCGCCCGGGCCCGCGTCGGCGAACGCTCCGTCCTCACCGGGACGGTCATCGGCGACGGCGCGGTCGTCGGCGCGGACAACGAACTCCGCGAGGGCGCGCGGGTGTGGTGCGACGCGAGGATCCCGGCGGGCGCGGTCCGCTTCTCGTCGGACCAGTGATCGGACCAGTAGTCCGACCGTCAAAGGGCCCCGACGCGTCCCCGACCCCGGGGGGGGGAGGGCCCCGCCCGGGGTCCTCCCGGACCGGGAGAGGGTCCCGTCCGGGGGTTCCCCGGACCGAGGGAAGGCAGTACCCGGAGTGCTCCCGGCCCGCGGGAATGCGGTGCGCGGGCCGGCGGCGCGGCGGTCGCTCCGTCCGCGCCGCCGCGGCCCGTGTCCTCACAACCGCCCGATGTCCCACCGGGGCATCTTCGGCACCCGCCGGGGCGGCACCCGTCCGCTAAGCAGGATCAGCCGGGCGGCCCGATGCCGCTGCCCCTCCTGCCCCGGCTCCCGGCCCGCGTACGGTTCCAGCAGCTCCAGCATGACGGCGTCGTCGGCGTCCCGGTCCCCGGCCAGTGCCCAGCCGACGATCCCCGGCAGGTGCAGATCGCCCACGGTGACCGCGTCCGCCGCGCCGTGACTGCGCTGCACGGTCTCCGCGGACGTCCAGGGACCGATCCCCGGCAGGACCTCCAGCCGCGCCCGGGCCTCGGCCGGGGACATCCGCACCGTCTCCTCCAGCCGCCCCGCCACGCGCACGGCCCGCAGGATCGTCGACGCCCGCTTGTCGTCGACGCCGGCGCGATGCCACTCCCACGACGGGATCAGCGCCCAGGTCCGCGGCGCCGGCATCACGTACAGGCGTCCGCCCGCCGCGGGCCCCGGCGCCGGCTCCCCGAACCCGCGCACCAGCAGCCGCCAGGCCCGGTACGCCTCGTCGGTGGTGACCTTCTGCTCCAGGACCGAGGGGATCAGCGACTCCAGCACCAGGCCGGTGCGCGTCAGCCGCAGGCCGGGCCGCCGATGCCGGGCGATCGCCACCACCCGGTGCCGGGGCTCGAACGCCTCCGGCGTGTCCGCGGACCCGAGCAGCTCGGGCAACCGCTCCAGCAGCCACTCGGCCCCGGGCCCCCACGCCTCGCCGCGCACCGCCCCGTCGTGGGCGGCGACGCGCAGCGTCCCCGGCCCGGCGGGGGTGAGACTGGCCCGCCACACCGACCCGTCCGGCGTGGTCCGGAACGTCGGATCACCCGGCCCCCGGCGCAGCGGACCGAGCACCAGCCCCAGATCGAGCGGCCCCCCGGGCGCCCAGTCGCGCACCCGCCCGGGCGCCGACGCCTGGCGCGGCACCCCCACGGGCACACCGACATGGCCGCCGCGCACGGTCGTGCGCGTGGGCCGGGGAGAGAAGCGTCCTGCCACGATGGATGTCCCGGGTCCTACGAAAAGGGCTGCTACGAGAGTAGGCGCACCACCGGCCCCACGACTCCCGGTCCGTGACGAGCGTCACGGACACCCCGCGCCGGCCGCGCGGCGCCGCACGGCTCCGCCGCCGACCGCCGTGGCGTCATCGCACCACGACGAAGTCGTCCACCTCCCGCTCCGGACGGGTCCGCGGTTCCTGCGCCGCGTGTCCGACCGCCACCGCGCCCATGGGGTCCCACCCGTCCGGCAGGGCGAGGACCTCCCGCACGACGTCCCGGCAGAACATCGTCGACGACACCCACGCGGACCCCAGCCGCTCACCGGCCAGCGCGACCAGCAGGTTCTGCACGCCGGCCCCGGTCGCGACCACGAACATCTCCCGCTCGGCCGCGTCCCGCCGCGCGTCGCCGTAGGTGTGCGACCCGTCCATCACCAGACACGGCACCACGAGATACGGCGCGTTGCGCAGCACGTCCCCGCGCCGGACCCGCTTGGCGACGGACTCCTCGGACTTCCCGTCCCGCCGCAGATCCGCGATCCACGCGTCCCGCATGGCGTCCAGCAGCCGCAGCCGCGCGTCCGGCGACTCCAGCAGCACGAACCGCCACGGCGTGGTGTGGTGCGGCGCCGGCGCGGTCACGGCCGCGGCCACCGCCCGCCGCACCGCGCCGGGGTCGACCGGCTCGTCGGTGAAGGACCGCACGGTCCGCCGCTGGGTGACCGCCAGCCGCACCGCCTCCGACGTCCCGAGCCGGAACATGTCGTCCCGGGCCCCCCGGACCAGCGCCCGGGCCCCCTCCTCGGCGCCCTCGGCGCCGACCACGTGCCCGAGGCCCCGCACCACGGCCACCGGAAGGCCGGCGGCCTTGCCCTTCACCAGGTCGCCGGCGGCGGCCAGCTCGTCCGCCGTGGCGACGACCGTGGCGCTCAGCGCGTTGCCGTGCGCGTCCGTCTCCCCGCGCAGGTCGTCCAGGACGCGCACTCCGGCGGCGCCGATCGCGACGTCCGTGAGCCCCGCCCGCCAGGGCCGTCCGAAGGTGTCGGTGACGACGACCCCGACGTCGACGCCGAGCGCGTCGCGCAGCCCCTCGCGGATCGCCCGCGCCGACGCGTCGGGGTCCTCGGGCAGCAACAGGACCGTGCCGGCCGGGGTGTTGGAGGCGTCGACCCCGGCCGCGGCCATGACCAGGCCCTGCCGGTTCTCGACGATGCGCAGGGCCCCGCGGCGGGCCACCACCCGGACCGTCTCCGCGTCGATCGCGGCCTCCCGGTCGTCCGCCCGGACGATCCGCCCCTCCGCCTTGGACACGATCTTCGACGTGACCAGCAGCACGTCCCCGTCGGCGAGGGCGGGTTCGGCGGCGGCGATCAGCTTGGCGAGGTCGTCCCCGGGCCGCACCTCGGGCAGCCCGGCCACGGCCCAGACCCGGTAACCGTCGTCCTCGGACCCGCTCACGCGCCCCGCACCTCCTCCGCCAGCCGCAGCGCCTCCCGGGCCATCTGCGCCGTCGCGTCGAGGTCGCTCATCATCAGCGGGACGGCGCGGCAGCGGATCCCGGCCGCCTCCACCCGCTCCACGACGTCCGCGTCCACCGTGTCGACGAGCCAGCCGTCGAGCAGCCCCGAGCCGTAGTGCTCGGCCACCGCCGCCGCCGTCGACTCCACTCCGACCGCCGCGAGCACCTTGTCGGCCATGCCGCGCACCGGAGCGTCCCCGACGATGGGGGACAGGCCCACCACCGGCACCCCGGCCTCGGCGATCGCCTCGCGGATGCCGGGCACGGCGAGGATCGTGCCGACGGAGACCACCGGATTGGACGGCGGGAAGAGCACGACGTCCGCCCGCGCGATCGCCTCCAGCACCCCCGGCGCCGGTTTCGCCTGCTCCGCGCCCACGGGCACGACGGCCTCCGCCGGCACCGAGGCCCGCAGCCGCACCCAGTACTCCTGGAAGTGGACGGCCCGGCGCTCGCCGTCGACCTCGACGGCCACATGGGTCTCGACCCGGTCGTCGGTCATGGGGATCAGCCGCACGCCCGGCTTCCACCGGTCGCACAGCGCCTCGGTCACCGCGCTCAGCGGATACCCGGCGCCGATCATCTGCGTCCGCACGATGTGGGTGGCGAAGTCCCGGTCGCCCAGACCGAACCAGCCGGGTCCCGCGCCGTACGCGGCGAGCTCCTCCTTCAGGTGGAAGGTCTCCTCGGCGCGCCCCCAGCCCTGTTCCTCGTTGATGCCGCCGCCGAGCGTGTACATCACCGTGTCGAGGTCGGGGCAGACCTTCAGTCCGAAGAGATGGATGTCGTCGCCGGTGTTGCCGATGACCGTGACGTCCGCGTCCGGCACGGCCTGCTTCAGACCGCGCAGGAACCGGGCACCGCCGATGCCGCCTGCCAGAACCACAATGCGCATGAGGGCAAGTCTCGCAGGCGGCCCCGACGGCGCGACGGGCGGTTGTGGACAACCGCCCGCCTGTGGACAACCCGTCCACCCGTGGAGGGGACGGCGTCGGGCCGGGAGCCGACCGGCGGCCCGACGCCCTGGCTTTCGCGCCCGGTGCCGCGCAGCGGGCGTGGTGCTAGGCGCCCACGGCTTCGGCGGCGCCGTGCGTCCCGGGAGCCGCGCACGCCATCGAGGCCGCGCCTGCCGCGTGCACCTGCGAGCGCGGGTGCATCGGCATCCGGGTCAGGCCGGGGAAGTAGACGTGCAGGCTCACCGCCGGCTCCAGCGTGTCGTTGACGACCTCGTGCACGTACCCCGGCGCGAAGACCCTCTCCGACTCCCGGCCCCGATCGAGCGGGGACGCCCCCGACGTCCCGGGCCCGAGCACCCGCTCGCCGCCCGCGGTGCGCTCGGTCAGCCGCCCCTCCAGGACCGTGAACACACCGGAGGAGTCGCCGTGGTCGTGCGGTCCGCTGCCCTGACCGGGCACCCAGGACAGCAGCCAGACCTCGTAGCCGGGGCCGCTGCGCAGCAGGTGGTACCAGCGGGACGCCGCGTCGTAGCGGACCAGGGGCTCCCACCCGGCGCGGTCGGCGGCGACGGAGCGGGCCAGGCCGACGAACTCGGCCACGGTGGCCGGGTGCTCGCGCGGCGCCTGAAGGAGGTGGGGGACTTCGAGGATGTCGCCGGCGATCTGGAGGTCGCTGTCGCTGTTCATGGATGCGGGGTTCCTCGGCGGGAGAGGCGGCAAGGGGTGGGGGGCTTGCTGGGTGTCGCGGACCGTCCGCCCGGATCGCGGGCGGGACAGGGGCGCCCTGGTGTGGGCCGGAGGGAGACAGCAGCCGAGTCGCGGTGGACTCAACGGGTGCAGCCGGAGCGCGTTGGGCTCAACAGCTGGAACAGCGACAACAGCTACAGCGAACGAGGGCAGCACCGTGGGACGCGGCGGAGCCGGTCGAGGTGAGTGCCAAGTTCGCGAGCATGCCCATAAGGACACCGGTTCACACCGGCACTGTCAACTCGGCACCCGGTATGTGGGACAGCGTTCACCTCATTCGGTTCATCTGCGAGGTGAAAGGTTTGTGCATGGGGTGACCGGGACACATGGCGCACATGCCGGGCGCGAGCCTCGTGGCGATCCCGTGATCCGACTGTGATCCGGTTCGCTTCCGCGCGCGTGTCGCAACGGGATCGAACCCCCGGGCGTCTCTCTCCGTACAGGCGCTGTGCGGAGAGGAAGCCCGCCGGGGCCTCATCTGCCTGTCAAGGTTTATGCCGATTTGAACACTTACCGCATGGCCTTGGTTCCGCAGAGTGAATAAGGGGCCCAATAGCAGATCTCAGCTTGACTCGCCCGGAGCAGCACACTTGTAATTTCACTCGTGTCGTTCAGCCGCAATCGGTAACGGCCACGTCACGGGGACGCGAAAGACAGAGCGAGGGGCGCACATGACCGAGCTGGTGCAGCAACTGCTGGTCGACGTCGACGACGCGGACGAGGAACTCGGCTGGCAGGAGCGCGCACTGTGCGCCCAGACCGATCCCGAGTCCTTCTTCCCCGAGAAGGGCGGTTCCACCCGCGAGGCGAAGAAGGTCTGCCTCGCCTGCGAGGTCCGCTCCGAATGCCTGGAGTACGCCCTCTCCAACGACGAGAGATTCGGAATCTGGGGCGGCCTGTCGGAGCGGGAACGCCGCAGGCTGAAGAAGGCGGCGGTCTGAGGACCGCCCCCGCCGCACGGACGCGACGACCTGCGTCACGGCGGCACCGCGTCTCGATACCGAGGTGCGTCGAGGCGCCGGCGGGCGCCCGGGTCCGAACGGCCCGTCGCAGGTGGGTTGTCCACAGGCGGCGGGCCGTCGCGCTGCCCAGCCGATAGTGTGGGCGCTCGTCCGAGACGCTTCTCCGCCCCCACGCGGCGCAGGCGTCCACCGCAGTCCAGCGAACCGGGGCCCGTACCTCGATGTCCGTGCACAGCCACACGGCAGCCCATCAAGACGGCGCTGCCACACCTGAGTTCCCGCGTCATGTCGTGACCGCGGTGATCGTCTCCCACGACGGCGCCCGCTGGCTGCCCGACGCGCTCGCCGGCCTGCTCGGCCAGGAACGCCCCGTCCAGTCCGTGGTGGCCGCCGACACCGGCAGCTCGGACGACTCCGCGCGGCTCGTCACCGAGGCCCTCGGCGACGACCGGGTGCTGCACCTCGCCCGCCGCACCGGCTTCGGCCAGGCCGTCGAGGAGGCCAACCGCACGGCCCCCGTCCTCACCCCCGACGAACTGCCGTACCTCAAGCGCCCCAGCGGCTGGGACCCCGTCACGCGCACATGGCGCGACGACGCCTACGACCTGCCGGAACTCCCGCACGGAGAGCCCGTCCAGTGGCTGTGGCTGCTGCACGACGACAGCGCCCCCGAACCGGACGCGCTCGCGGAACTGCTGCGCGTCGTGGACAACGAACTCGAACTGGGCCGTGACGACGTCGCCGTCGTCGGCCCCAAGCTCCGCGGCTGGTACGACCGCCGCCAGCTCCTCGAGGTCGGCGTCACCATCGCCCACTCGGGCCGCCGCTGGACCGGCCTGGACCGCCGCGAACAGGACCAGGGCCAGCACGACCACGTCCGGTCCGTGCTGTCGGTGTCCACCGCCGGCATGCTGATCCGCCGCGACGTCTTCGAGCAGCTCGGCGGATTCGACCGCCGGCTGCCCCTGATGCGCGACGACGTCGACCTGTGCTGGCGCGCCCAGGCCGCGGGCCACCGCGTCCTCGTCGCCCCCGACGCCGTCGTACGGCACGCGGAAGCCGCCTCCCGCGAGCGCCGCGCCGTCGACTGCGCGGGCCGCACCGCCGCCTCCCCCCACAAGGTCGACAAAGCCGGCGCCGTCTACACCCTCCTCGTCAACAGCCGCACCGCGCTGCTGCCCTGGATCCTGGTCCGCCTCATCCTCGGCACCCTGCTGCGCACCGTCGCCAACCTCGTCGGCAAGGTCCCCGGACAGGCCCTCGACGAGATCCGCGGCCTGCTCAGCACCCTGCTGCGCCCCGAGCGGATCATCGCCGGGCGGCGCAGGCGCGGAAAACCGACGATCGACAAGGGCGAACTGCGCGCCCTGTTCCCGCCGCCCGGAGCGACCGTACGGGCCACCGTCGAACAGGCCGTCGGCGACTACTTCGGCTCCTCCGACCCCGACGCCGTCTCCGGAGCGGGCCGGCACGGCGGCGCCGTCGAGTCCGGACCCGGCGGCGACGACGCCGACTTCCTGGAGATCGAGCAGTTCGCGCGGCTCAAGCGCATCGCCCGCAAGCCCGGCCCGGTGCTCTTCCTCGTCCTGCTGCTCGTCTCCCTCGTCGCCTGCCGCGGACTGCTGGGCGGCGGCGCGCTCGCGGGCGGCGCCCTGCTGCCCGCCCCGGCCGACGCCTCCGAACTGTGGTCCCGCTACGCGGACGCCTGGCATCCCGTCGGCGTGGGCGGCACCCCCTCGGCCCCGCCCTACCTCGCGATCATCGCGACGCTGGCCACCCTGCTGCTGGGCTCGACCGGCCTGGCCCTGACCCTGCTGCTCGTCTGCTCGGTCCCGTTGGCCGGCTTCACCGCCTACTTCGCCTCCCGGCCGCTCGTCGAGTCCCGCCTGCTGCGCGCGTGGGCCGCCGTCGTCTACGCCTTCCTGCCCGCCGCGACCGGCGCCCTCGCCGGCGGCCGCGTCGGCACCGCCGTCCTCGCCGTGCTGCTGCCGCTCATCGCCCGCGCGGGCATCGCCGCCGCCGGCCTGACACGGCGTTCCGGAGCCCGCGGCAGCTGGCGCGCCACCTGGGCGTACACCCTGCTGCTGACGATCACCACCGCGTTCACCCCGATCGTCTGGCCCATCGCGCTCGTCCTCGGCCTGGCGGTCCTGGCCGTGCGCCGCCGCGACCTCGTCGCCTACGGCCCGCGCTTCCTCGCCCAGCTCGGCACCCCCCTGCTCGTCCTCGCGCCCTGGTCGCTGTCCCTGCTGCCCTTCGGGTTCTTCACCCAGGCCGGCCTCGACTACGGCCCCTCGACCGCCACCGCGCTCGACCTGCTCGGCGCGAGCCCCGGCGGCCCCGGCACGGTCGACGGCCTCATGCTCATCGGCGTCGTGCTCGCCGCCCTGGCCGCCCTGCTGCGCACCGAACGCCACTTCGGCGTCTGGGCGGCCTGGGCCGTCGCCCTGGTGGGCCTCGTCTTCGCGGTGCTGTCCAACAGCTCCACCTGGGCCGGCCCCGCCACCCTCGTCTACGGCATCGCGCTCCTCGCCGCGGCCGTCATCGGCGCCGACGGGGCACGCACGCGTGTCGCCGAGCAGAGCTTCGGCTGGCGCCAGCCGGTCGCCGCGCTCATCGCCTTCGCCTCCGCCGCGGGCCCCCTGCTCGTCGCCGCCGGCTGGATGATCGGCGGCGCCGACGGCCCGCTGGAGCGCCGCGACCCCGTCCAGGTCCCCGCGTTCGTCGCCGAGGAGGCGGGCGACCGCGACCAGGCCCGCACGCTCGTCCTCGACAGCGACGACTCCCGTGTCGGCTACATGCTGGTCCGCGGCTCCGGCGCCCGGCTCGGCGACGCCGAACTCGCCGCCGCCGACGGCGAGAACAAGCAGCTCGACAAGGTCGTCGCCAACCTCGTCGCCGGCTCCGGCGCCGACCAGGCCGACCAGCTCGGCAAGTTCGCCGTGGGATACGTCCTCGTCCACAAGGGCGCGCCCCGCGAGGCCACCCGCGTCCTGGACGCCACTCCCGGCCTGAAGCGGCTCAGCCAGCAGGACGGCAGCGCCCTGTGGCGGGTCGACCAGGAGGTCTCCCGCGCGGCCGTCGTCGCCGACGCGGGCAAGGGCGCGGCGACCCCGGTCGCCGCGGGCCCGGTCGACATCCACACCACGGTCCCCGACGGCTCCGGCGGTCGCGTGCTGCGCCTGGCCGACGCCGCCGCCGAGGGCTGGACCGCCACCCTCGACGGCAAGACCCTCACCCCGACCACCGTCGACGGGTGGGCCCAGGGCTTCGAACTCCCCGCCTCCGGCGGCAAGCTGGACGTCACCTACGACGACCCGTTCACCCACACCGCCTGGCTGTGGGCGCAGGGCCTGCTCGCCCTCGTCCTGGTCGTCCTGGCCCTCCCGGGCCGCCGCCGTGACGTCGACGACGACCTCCCCGAGGAGGAGCCGCTCCCCGCCCAGGCCGCCGACGGCGAGGGCCGCCGCGCCCGCCGCCTGCGCGCCCAGGCCGAGGCGGAGGCGGAGGCAGGCACGGACGCCGACCCCGACCCCGACCCCCGGGAACCCGGCCACCACGACGACGGGTTCCCCGCCCCCGCGCAGGAACAGCCACCCGTCCCCGTCCCGCAGCAACAGCCCTACGCCGACTGGGACCAGCAGGCCTACGCGGGCGCCGAACACGGCGGCTACCCCGGCGAGCAGTACCAGGGCGGCCCCTACGAGGGCGGCCGGCCGTACCAGCAGGGCGGCTACGACCAACAGGCCTACGACCAGCAGGCCTACGACCCCTACCAGGCCGGCCAGTACGACCCGTACGCCTACGACGGCCAGGCGCAGCAGGCGCCCTACGACCAGACCTACCAGCAGCAGGGCTACGACCCGTCCGGCTACGGCCAGGGCGGCTACGACCCCGCCTACGACCCGGACCGGCACCCCCGCGGCGCCGACGACGAGCGTCCCGACGGGAGCCGGCAGTGAACCGCACCACCCTGTCCCTGATCGCCGGCACGGCCGCGCTGGCCGCCGTCACGGGGTTCGCCACGCTCAACGAACCGGACGCCTCCGGCGCGGACTCCGCCCGGGCGGCCGCCGAACTGCCCGTGGAGCGCACGAGCCTGCTCTGCCCCGCGCCCAGCACCTCCGACCTCGCCGAGACGTCGTACACGTCCTTCACGCCCGTCACCAAGGGCACGGGCGACGACGGCAGGGCCGAACTCGCCCCCGCCACGGAGGAGTCGGCGGAGCCGGCGAGCGGGAAGCCGACCGGCAAGGCGGACGCGAAGACGGACGGCAAAGCGAGCGGCAAGACGGACGGCAAGAAGAAGGCGCCCGCGAAGCCCGTGCTCACCCCCAAGGCGCCCGGCGCACCGGCCGTCGGCGCCACCACGGGCGGTGACACGGCCGCGCTCCTGGGCACCGCGGAGGGCAGGTTCGCGCCCGGCTGGACCGTCCAGGAGACCACGGAGGTCCCCGCCGGCAGCGGCCGCGGCCTCCAGGGCCTCGCCTGCTCCGCACCCGACACGGACTTCTGGTTCCCGGGCGCCAGCACCGCCGCCGACCGCACCGACTACGTCCACCTCACCAACCCCGACGACTCCGCCGCCGTCGTCGACATCGAGCTCTACGGCAAGGACGGCGCCCTCACGACTACGGTGGGGGAGGACCTGACCGTCCCCGCCCACTCCAGCGAGCCGATCCTGCTGTCCACGCTCACCGGCGAGAAGCAGGCGGACCTCACCGTGCACGTCAACGTCCGCAGCGGCCGCCTCGGGGCCGCCGTGCAGGCCCTGGACGCGAAGCTCGGCGGGGACTGGCTGACCGCCGCCACCGACCCCGCGCCCACCCAGGTCGTCCCGGGCATCCCCAAGGACGCGACGAACGTCCGCCTCGTCGCCTACGCCCCCGGTGACGCCGACGCCGACCTCAAGGTCCAACTCGCCTCCCCCTCAGGTCTGATCACCCCCGCGGGGCACGAGACCCTGCACGTCAAGGCGGGCCGGACGATCTCGGTCGACCTGGGCGACGTCACGCGCGGGGAAGCCGGATCCCTGGTCCTGACCCCCACGGACCGATCGGTCCCGGTCGTCGCCGCCGTCCGGGTGCTGCGCGGCAAGGGCGACGACCAGGAGTCGGCGTTCATCCCCGCCACCGCGCCGGTCGGCGCGCGCGCGTCCGCCGCCGGCAACAGTGCCAAGGGCGCCACCCTCTCCCTGACCGCTCCCCGGGGCAACGCCCAGGTCAAGGTCACCGCGTCGGCGGGCAGCGGCGGCGGAACGGCCGTCTCCAAGACGTACACGGTCCGGTCCGGCACCACCCAGGACGTCGAACTCCCGGTCCCCGCGGGCCTGAAGGGCACCTACGCCCTCACCGTGGAATCCCTCACGGCCACCCCTGTCTACGCCTCCCGCACCCTGACGTCGACCCAGGAGGGCGTCCCGGGCTTCACCGTCCAGACCCTGCCGGACGACCGCGGAACGGTGTCCGTGCCGCAGGCCGACGAGGACGTCGCGGTACTCCAGAAGTAACCGGGAGCGGAAGCGACTCGGGGCAGAGCAACCAGGAACGCAGGCAACCAGGAACGCAGGCAGGCCGGAACGGCCGTCGACGCCCCCGCGACCGGGGGGCGTGCGGAGGCGGCTCTCCGGCCTCGCGTTCAGTCCTCGCCGTAGCGCGGGTCCACCGTCTCCGGAGTCAGCCCGAGCAGCTCCGCGACCTGCTCCACGACCACCTCGTGCACCAGCGCGGCACGCTCGTCGCGCCCCTTGGTGCGGATCTCGACGGGCCGCCGGTAGACGACGACCCGCGCCCGCCGGCCGTCCCGCGCGGCCATCGTCCCGCCCAACGGGACGGCCTCGTCGTTCCACGGCTCCGAAGCCGCGTCCAGCCGAGGCACCTCCAGCACCATGAAGTCGATGTCGGCGAGCTGCGGCCACCGCCGCTCCAGACGTTCGACGGAGTCCTGCACGAGATCCGCGAACACGTCGGCACGGCTGGCCGCCAACGGCACCTGCGGCGGCGCGATCGGCCCCCGCATGCCCCGGCCGTGGCGATCACGACGGCGGGGACCTGGGCCTGCGGCGGGGGGCGGTACGGGGCTGTCCATCACTACTGAAGCGTAGTCCCCGCCGCTCCCCGGCGCCGGTCCCCACACGCCTTCCCGGCCGGCACGGCCCCCGGACCGCCGGGCCCCTGCTCAGCCATGTCGCGGGACGACCGTTCCAGCCAAGCTTGGGCTCGATTACGTATCTCCGCGCGTGCGACGAACTCACGGCGAATGATGCGGTTTGTGTCGAGTGATGACGGCCCCGCGACGGCCACTTCGGCTTAAGGGCTGGTGTTCGCGCAGGTCAGCGGGGTATGACTGGAGTGGCCCGAGGGGCGTTTCACAACACGACACGGTGGAGTGACCTGGTGGAGAGTCGTCGCGGCCCGCTCAAGAGTGCGGTACCGTCCAACGTCGTGAGCCCTGTACGTCGCTGTTCGCGCACCGCCTGCGGCCGACCCGCCGTCGCGACGCTGACGTACGTCTACGCCGACTCGACCGCGGTCCTCGGCCCGCTCGCCACCTACGCCGAACCCCACTGCTACGACCTGTGCGCCGAGCACTCCGAACGCCTCACCGCCCCGCGCGGCTGGGAAGTCGTCCGGCTCCTGGACGGGTCGGCGCCCGCCCGCCCCAGCGGGGACGACCTGGAAGCGCTGGCGAACGCCGTCCGTGAGGCGGCCCGCCCGCAGGAGCGCGCGGCCGGAGCCGGCGGCGCGGGCCGCGGAGCGGACCCGATGGAGGTCGCCCGGCGCGGCCACCTGCGCGTGCTGCGCTCGCCGGAAAACTGAGCCGGTTCTCGACCCGCGCTCGCCTCGACCCGCGCTCGCCTCGACCGGCGCTCGCCTCGACCCGCGCTCGCCTCGACCGGCGCTCGCCTCGACCCGCGCTCGCCTCGACCCGCGCTCGCCTCGGCCGGCGCGAAGCCTGGGCGCGCACCGGCCGTCGACCTCCCGGCCCGGGAGCCCCGCAGCGCCGCTCCCGTCCGCCCGCTGACCCCACAATCGCTGTCGCCCGCTGCCCAATGCCGCGCACCGGCCCACGAGTTCCACCCCCGCCCGGCGAACCGACCACCTCCGAAGCCCGGTTCGCCCTCCCCGCGCCCGCCTCCCCACGTCACCCGGCCGCCTCCCCGTCCCCGCGCCGCACAACTCACTTCCGCCCGCACGGCCTTGACGTGGCCGCAGGGACCAGCCGTCCACCCGCACGCGCGCGTGCCCCGCAGACCGGCCCCGCGCACCCCGGCGCCCCAGGTCGCCGGCGCGACCGCCCTCGCGCGGCTCCCCGGCGGCCCGACGGCGGACGGCGAACCCCTCCGGGTAGTTTGTGGTGACCTACAGGACTTCAGGAAGGTTGGCCGTGGCTGCTGATCTGTCACAGATCGTGAAGGCGTACGACGTGCGCGGAGTGGTCCCGGACCAGTGGGACGAGTCGCTGGCCGAACTCTTCGGGGCGGCCTTCGCCCAGGTGACCGACGCCGAGGCGATCGTCGTGGGCCACGACATGCGGCCCTCCTCCCCGGGCCTCAGCAACGCCTTCGCACGCGGCGCGGCAGCCCTCGGCGTCCACGTCACCCGGATCGGCCTGTGCTCCACGGACCAGCTGTACTACGCGTCGGGCGCGCTGAACCTGCCCGGAGCGATGTTCACCGCCTCGCACAACCCGGCCCGCTACAACGGCATCAAGCTGTGCCGCGCCGGCGCGGCCCCGGTCGGCCAGGACACCGGCCTGACCCAGATCCGCGAACTGGTCGAGAAGTGGTCGCAGACGGGCGGACCCGAACCCGCGTCCCGGCCGGGAACCGTCTCCGAGGCCGACACGTTGAAGGACTACGCGGCACACCTGCGCGCGCTCGTCGACCTGACCTCCCTCCGCCCGCTCAAGGTCGTGGTCGACGCGGGCAACGGCATGGGCGGCCACACCGTCCCCACGGTCCTCGACGGCCTTCCCCTGTCCGTCGTCCCCCTGTACTTCGAACTGGACGGCACCTTCCCCAACCACGAGGCCAACCCGCTGGACCCGGCCAACCTCGTCGACCTCCAGAAGCGGGTCCGCGAGGAGGGCGCCGACCTCGGCCTCGCCTTCGACGGCGACGCCGACCGCTGCTTCGTCGTCGACGAGCGGGGCGAGCCCGTCTCCCCCTCCGCGATCACGGCCCTCGTGGCCGTCCGCGAACTCGCCCGCAACGGCGGCCGCGGCACGGTCATCCACAACCTGATCACCTCCCGCACCGTCCCCGAGGTCGTCCGCGAGCACGGCGGCACCCCCGTGCGCACCCGCGTGGGCCACTCCTTCATCAAGGCCGAGATGGCCCGCTCCGGCGCGATCTTCGGCGGCGAACACTCCGCGCACTACTACTTCAAGGACTTCTGGAACGCCGACACCGGCATGCTCGCCGCCCTCCACGTCCTCGCGGCCCTCGGCGGTCAGGGCGGCCCGCTGTCCCGCCTCGTCGCCGAGTACGACCGCTACAGCGGTTCCGGCGAGATCAACTCCACCGTCGCCGACCAGGCCGACCGCGTCGCCGCGATCAGGGCGGCCTACGGCGACCGCGACGGCGTCACCCTGGACGAACTCGACGGCCTGACCGTCTCCTGCGCCGACTGGTGGTTCAACGTCCGCCCCTCCAACACCGAACCCCTCCTGCGCCTCAACGCCGAAGCCCGGGACGAGCAGACGATGACCCGGATCCGGGACGAGGCCCTGGCGATCATCAGGGCCTGAGCCCTCCGGGGGTCCGGCGGCCGGCGCCCCCGCCCACCAGGCCCGGAGCCCGGCCCGGATCCCTCCCCGCAACCCCGCGACCCGGTCGCGAGCGGCGCGGAAGCCGGACGGCCCGTCCGCGTCGGCGGCGCGGACGCGCCCCCGCCACGGCCACCCGTGCGGGGGACGGCCGCCGGGCCGCCCCCGCCCCCTCGCACCGCATCCCGCAGGACCCCCACGCCCCACCCTCACCGGCGGTACCCTGACCAGGCACTACCGCACACCCCAGCACCCCTGTCCGGACGCACCCCGGCCCACCCGAAGGGACACCCCATGCCGCTCGAAGCCGGCCTCCTGGAGATCCTCGCCTGCCCCGCCTGCCACGCGCCCCTCAAGGAGCAGGACACCGAGCTGATCTGCACGGGCCAGGACTGCGGCCTGGCGTATCCCGTCCGCGACGGCATCCCCGTCCTCCTCGTCGACGAGGCCCGCCACCCCGCGTGACCCCGCGCCGCGCCCCATCCG
>NZ_JAHHIT010000014.1 GCF_024539675.1 Streptomyces hilarionis
GGGGTTGGGATGTGGGGCGGTTGTTCGATCCCGATCCGGACGCGGTGGGGAAGTCGACGGTTCGTCATGGTGGGTTCCTGCATGATGCGGGGGAGTTCGATCCGGGGTTCTTCGGGGTGAGTCCTCGTGAGGCGTTGGCGATGGATCCGCAGCAGCGGTTGTTGCTGGAGACGTCGTGGGAGGTGTTGGAGCGGGCGGGGATCGATCCGACGTCGTTGAAGGGCAGCCGCACGGGTGTCTTCACCGGCGCCATGTACCACGACTACGCCACCAACCTCACCCGCGTGCCGGAGGAACTGGAAGGCTTCCTCGGCAACGGCAACGCGGGCAGCTTCGTCTCGGGCCGGGTGGCGTACACCTTCGGGTTCGAAGGACCCGCCGTGACGATGGACACGGCGTGCTCGTCGTCGCTGGTGGCGATGCACTCCGCGATGCAGGCCCTGCGCAGCGGTGAGTGCTCGCTCGCCCTGGCCGGCGGCGTGGCCGTGATGGCCACACCCGGCAGCTTCATCGAGTTCTCGCGTCAGCGGGGTCTTGCCGCCGACGGGCGGTGCAAGTCCTTCGCGGCGGGTGCCGACGGGACGGCGTGGGCCGAGGGGGTGGGTCTGGTGCTGCTGGAGCGACTGTCGGACGCCCGCCGCAACGGCCACGAGGTACTGGCGCTCGTCCGCGGTGCGGCGATCAACCAGGACGGCGCCTCGAACGGCATCACGGCTCCGAACGGTCCTTCTCAGCAGCGGGTGATCAGGCAGGCGCTGGCGAACGCGGGTCTGTCGGCGGCCGACATCGATGTGGTGGAGGCGCACGGCACAGGTACGTCCCTCGGTGATCCGATCGAGGCGCAGGCGTTGATCGCGACGTACGGGCAGGAGCGGCCCGGTGCTGATCGGCCGTTGTGGCTGGGGTCGTTGAAGTCGAACATCGGTCATGCGCAGGCTGCGGCCGGTGTGGCGGGTGTGATCAAGATGGTGCAGGCGATGCGGCACGGTGTGCTGCCCAAGACGCTGCACGTGGACGAGCCGTCACCGGCGGTGGACTGGTCGGCGGGCGCGGTGGAACTGCTGACCGACGCGCGGGAATGGCCCGAGACCCACGACCGCCCCCGCCGCGCAGCCGTTTCCTCCTTCGGCCTGAGCGGGACGAATGCGCACGTGATCCTGGAGGGAGTCGAGTCCGCGACTCCGGTGGACGGTGCGGTGGTGCCCGACGGCGTGGTCCCGGACAGTGGGGCGCCGCGTGGAGTGCCGCCGTTGGTGGTGTCGGGCAGGTCGCCGGAGGCGGTGCGCGCGCAGACGGCGAGGCTGGCCGATCTCCTGGAGGAGCGGCCCGAACTGAGCCTGGTGGATGTCGCGTTCTCGCTGGCGACGACTCGTGCGCACTTCGATCATCGTGCGGTGGTGGTGGCGGGTTCGGCGGAGGAGGCGCGTGAGCACCTTGCGTCGGTGGAGCCGCAGACAGTCGTCCCCGGACGTCTGGGTGTGTTGTTCACGGGTCAGGGGTCGCAGCGGGTCGGGATGGGGCGTGAACTGCACGCCGCTTTCCCGGTGTTCGCGGAGGCCTTCGACGAGGTGTGCGCGGCCGTGGACAAGGAGCTCGGTCGCTCGCTCAGGGAGCTGGTCTTCGAAGGCGCGGACCTGCTGGACGAGACGCGGTTTGCGCAGCCGGCGCTGTTCGCGGTCGAGGTGGCGTTGTTCCGGTTGGTGGAGTCCTGGGGTGTGCGGCCGGACTATCTGGCCGGGCATTCGATCGGTGAGGTGACTGCCGCGTTCGTGGCGGGTGTGTGGTCGTTGGAGGACGCCGCGGCCTTGGTGGTGGCGCGCGGCCGCCTGATGCAGGCGCTGCCGTCGGGTGGGGTGATGTTCGCCGTCGAGGCGGCCGAGGACGAGGTCGTGCCCCTGCTGACGGAGGGCGTGAGTGTCGCCGCGGTCAACGGTGCCTCCTCGTTGGTGCTGTCGGGTGTCGAGGATGCGGTCACGGCCGTGGTGGCGCGGCTTGAGGGTCGGCGGTCGAAGCGGTTGCGGGTCTCGCATGCCTTCCACTCATCGTTGATGGACCCGATGCTGGACGAGTTCCGCCAGGTCGTGGCGGGGCTGACGTTCCATGAGCCTGCTTTGCCGGTGGTGTCGAACCTGACCGGCGGGGTGGCGGACGCGGGCCGGTTGTGTTCGGCGGAGTACTGGGTGGAGCACGTGCGTGGCACGGTCCGTTTCCACGACGGGGTCCAGGCGCTGCGTGAGCTGAAGGTCTCCACGTTCCTCGAGCTGGGCCCCGATGGTGTGCTGTCGGGGATGGTGGCCCAGGAGTGCCTGCCTTCCCTGCGACGGGACGTGCCCGAGGACCGAGCCCTGATGAACTGCCTCGGCCAGCTTCACGCCCGGGGTGTGGCCGTGGACTGGGAGAAGGTGTTCGCCGCAACCGGTGCCCGCCGGGTGGACCTGCCCACCTACCCCTTCCAGCGGCAGCGCTACTGGATCGAGGGCGACGGACCGGCCGTTCCCGAAACGGTGGCCGACCCCGTCGACGCCGCCTTCTGGGACATCGTGGACAGGGGAGACGCGAACTCGCTGGCCCGCTCCCTGCGGCTCGACGCGTCCGTCCTGGACGGTGTCCTGCCCGCCCTGTCCTCGTGGCGCCGCCGTCACCGGGACCAGGCCGTGTTGGACGGCTGGCGGTATCGGATCGAGTGGCGGCCGATGGCCGACGCGCCGGCGCCGGCCACGGTCGTCGCCGACGGCACGTGGCTGATGGTGGTGCCCGCGGGGCAGGCGGACGCGATGGCGGACGCCGTGGGCGGCGCGCTGACCGCGCACGGCGGTCGTGTCGTACGGCTGGACGTGGACGGTGAGGACCGGAAGGACCTGGCGGAACTGATCCGGGCGGCACTCGTCCGGGCCGGTCTCGACACGGCTGGTGACCTGCTTGCGGGAGTGCTGTCCGTGCTGCCCCTGGACGAACGGCCGGACGCCGACCACCCCACGCTGTCACGGGGCACGGCCGCCACCGTCACCCTCGTCCAGTCGCTCAGGGATCTGGACGTCGTCGCCCCGCTGTGGTGCCTGACGTCCGGGGCCGTCGCGGTCCGGGAGGACGAGGAGGCGGACAGCGCGACGCAGCCCATGGTCTGGGGGCTCGGCACCGTCCTGGCCCTCGACCACCCCAGGTCCTGGGGCGGACTCGTCGATGTCGCCGCGGGGCCGGACGAGACGACGCTGGGCCGACTGGTGGCCGTGCTCGGCGGAGGGCTCGGCGAGGACCAGGTGGCCGTCCGGTCCACGGGGGCCTACGCGCGCCGTATGGTCCGTGCCGAGTCCGCCGCTGCCGATGACGCGACGGCCGCGGAGCCCTGGACGCCGCGCGGCACGGTCCTGATCACCGGTGGTACGGGTGGCATCGGCGCGCACGTGGCGCGCTGGGCCGCGAGCCGGGGCGCCGAGCACCTGCTGCTGCTCAGCCGTCGCGGCCGGGCCGCCGAAGGGGCGGACGCGCTGGAGTCGGAACTGACCGCGCTCGGCGCCCGCGTCACCATCGTGGCCTGCGACGTCACCGACCGGGCCGCGCTCGCCGACGTCATCGCCGCGGTCCCGTCCGAGGTGCCCGTCCGTGCCGTCTTCCACACCGCCGGCGCCGCGCAGGCGCCGGCGCAACTGCCGGACAGCAGCGTCGCGGAGTTCGCCGAGGTGGGCCGGGCGAAGATCGCCGGCGCCGTCCACCTGGACGCTCTGCTCGCCGACCGTCCACTGGACGCCTTCGTGGTGTTCTCCTCCGGCGCCGCTGTCTGGGGCGGTGCGGGGCAGAGCGGTTACGCCGCCGCCAACGCCTTCGTCGAGGGCCTCGCGCACCGAAGGCGCGCCGGGGGCCGGGCGGCGACCGCAGTGGCGTGGGGCGCCTGGGCCGGTGGCGGCATGGTCGACGAGAGGGTGGCCGAGGAGTTCGCGGAGGTCGGCGTCGAGCTGATGCGGCCCGACCTGGCGGTCGAGGCGCTGGGCCAGGCGGTGGCCGGCGGCGAGGGACACCTCGTGGTCGCGGGTATCGACTGGTCGCGGTTCGTGCCGGCCTTCACGGTCGCCCGGCAGCGTCCACTCTTGCGGGAACTGCCCGAGGCCGCCGCTCTCACGGCTGCCGGCACCGGTGCTGCGGTCGGCCGGGGCAAGGATGCCGGGTCGGGGGACGACGGGGAGGCGCTGCGGACGCGGCTGCTGCCGCTGTCCCCGCCGGAGCGGTTGACGGCGCTGACCGACCTGGTGCTGGTGGAAGCCGGGCAGGTGCTCGGTCACGCCACCGGTTCGACGGCGGTCGAGGACGGGGTCGCCTTCCTCGACATCGGCTTCGACTCGCTGACCGGTCTCGAACTGCGCAACCGCCTCAACCGGGTGTCGGGACTCGACCTGCCGCAGGGCCTGATCTTCGACTTCCCCACCGCCGGAATGATCGCCGAGCTGATGCTGGAGGCCCTCGAACCCGGACTCGCCGTCACACCGGAGGCGGTCGCCGAGGAGATCGGCAAGTTGAAGTCGGCACTGGCTCCGGCGCTGCACGACGAGGCCTCGCGTGCGGGGGCCGTCGCGCGGCTGCGTGAACTGCTGGCCGAGTGGGACCACATCGAGAAGGAGAAGTGACCTGATGTTCGAGGTCGAGACCTACTTGCACCGTCTGGGGTTGACGGACGCGCCCGCGCCGAGCGTCGAAACGCTCCGCCTGCTGCACAAGCGGCACCTGATGTCGGTGGCGTACGACAGCAGTCACTTCATCAAGAGCTTCACGGGCTTTCGCAACGTCGTCGACATCGACGTCGACGCCACGTTCCGGGCGATCGTCGTCGAGGGCGCGGGCGGTGTGTGCCACGACCTGAGCGGCCTGTTCCGCAGGCTCCTGACCGAACTCGGTTACGACGTCTCGATCCTGGCCGCGTCCCAACGCTGGCCGAACGGCCAGTTCGGACCGGACCTCGAGCACACCTTCGCCTGTGTGCGGCTGGACGGGGAGACGTGGCTGGTCGACGTGGGCTTCGCCGGACCGTCGTACCTCGAGCCGCTGCGGATGACCGACGAGGTGCAGCACCAGTTCGGATGCTCCTACCGGCTCACGGCGGACGGCGCCCACCATGTGCTCGAACGCCGGGCCGCGGTCGGCGACTGGCGGTCGGTGTACCGGTTCGAACTGACCCCTCGTGCCGTCTCCGACTGGGACAGCCCGCGGGACTCCGCCGCCGAGCAGATCGTGAAGGACTCGCTGTTCGCCGGAACCGTGCTGCGCGGCCGCGCCACCGACAACGGGCAGCTCGTGCTCACCGGCAGGCGGCTGTTGACGGTGGAGAACGGTCACGAATCGATCCGCACCCTGATCGACAAGAGCGAGTTCGAGCGCGTGGTGAAGGACATCCTCGCCGGCACGGCCAACGGCTGAGACGGGACCGGACGCAGATGACAGTGCAGACACGGAAGGCCGACGCCGCGAGCGGGACGGACGCCGCGACGGACGTCGTCACCGACGCGGACGTGGCCGTCGTCGGTTACGGACCGGTGGGCCAGGTGCTGGCGATCCTGCTGGCCCGGCGCGGCTGGCGGGTCACGGTCGTGGAGCGGTGGGCGCAGCCCTACCCCATGCCCCGTGCCGTCGGCTTCGACGACGAGGCCGCCCGCATCCTGGCGGCCGCGGGCATCGGGCCCTTCCTCGACAAGTTCGGCGAGAACTCACGGGACTACGCCTGGCGCAACGCGGCGGGCGACACCCTGCTGCACATGGAGAGCGCCGCCGACGGCCACTGCGGCTGGCCCCAGGCGACGGCCATGTACCAGCCCGGTCTCGAGGCGACGCTCATCGAGCGGGGCGCCGAGTTCCCGAACCTGCGGGTCGTCCGCGGGCAGGAGGTCGTCGAACTCGACGACCGCGGCGACCTGGTCGAGGTGATCTCCGAGGACGCCGACGAGCGGGAGCACACCTTCACCGCGCGGTACGTCGTCGGGTGCGACGGGGCCAACAGCTTCGTCCGGGAGTCGATGGAGAGTTCCCTCACCGACCTCGGGTTCTTCTACGACTGGCTGATCTGCGACGTCGTCCTGGACGCTCCGCGCGACTTCCGTCCCAACAACCTTCAGATCTGCGACCCGCTGCGGCCGCGGACCGCTGTGTCGGCCGGACCGGGGCACCGTCGCTTCGAGTTCATGCGGCTGCCCGGCGAGAACATCGAGGAGCTGAAGCGCGACGACACCCTGTGGCGCATGCTGGCGATGTTCTCCGTGCGCCCGGACAACGCGACGCTCGAACGGCACGCCGTGTACACCTTCCAGGCTCGCTGGGCGGGGGAGTGGCGCAAGGGCAGGCTGCTGATCGCGGGGGACGCCGCACACCTCATGCCGCCCTTCGCCGGTCAGGGCATGTGCTCGGGCTTCCGGGACGTGGCCAACCTGTCGTGGAAGCTCGACCTCGCCCTGCGCGGTCTCGCCGACGCGTCGGTGCTCGACACCTATACCGCCGAACGCCGGGCGCACGTGCGCAACGCCATCACCACGTCGGTCAGACTCGGCAAGGTCATCTGCGTGACCGATCCCGCGGCGGCCGCCGACCGGGACGCGATCATGCTGGCCGCCCGCGACCGCGACGGCGCCGCCGCACTGCCCATGTCGACCGCGATCCCCCTCGACGAAGGCCTGTTCCGGCAGAGCGGCGACGGCACTCCGGCGGGTCCCGCCGGCACCCTGTTCCCGCAGTCCCGGGTGGCGGACGCCGAAGGGGAGGGGCTGTTCGACGAGATCGTCGGCCTGGGCTTCGTCCTGCTGGCCGCCGACGATCCGTCGACGCTGCTCGACGACCGGCGGCGGGCCTTCCTCGACGGTCTCGGCACGCGCCTCGCGCACGTTCTGCCCGCGGGCACGGGACCGGGGGCGCCAGGTACTGGCGGCCCCGGCCCCGGTCCCGGCGCCGTGGTCGACATCGAGGACCGCTATCTGCCGTACCTGGCCCAGTACGGTGCGACGGCCGTGCTGGTGCGCCCCGACTTCACCGTCTTCGGCGCGGCGGACGGGCCCGAGGAACTGGGCGCGCTGGTGGACGAACTCGCCCGCCGGCTGAGGGCGCCGGTCCCTGCCACCGGCTGAGAAGTCCCGACGAGAAGTCCCGACGAGAAGCCCCGGCTTCGAAGAATTCCCCGTTCTGCGGGGAGACCCTGAGAAAGGACACGCACATGGGTGCGCGCGAAGACATGTACGGCCTGTTCACGAGCGTCAACGAGATCAACCTGACGAATGATCAGGGAGGCCAGAAGGCCAAGGAAGGCACGCACAAGAAGAACATCTCCACCAGCTACGACCTGCAGGCCCGGATGTCGAAGAAGGGCATCCTGTGGAACTGGGGCTACCACGACGACCAGGTGGCCAAGGAGATCAGCGTCCGCATCCCCGGCTTCCTCGACTACGACACGGACGGCTTCTCCGAGGAGCTGTACTTCGCCGCTCTCCGGGAGGTGCCGCTCGCGCTGGACGACTACGCGGACAAGGTCGTTCTCGAAGTCGGCTGCGGACTCGGCGAAGGGCTGAACTTCCTCTCCCGCGTGGTCGACGCGAAGAGCATGATCGGCCTCGACCTGTCGGACCAGGCCGTCAAGCGGGCCAACGCCTCGCTCTCGCGCAAGGGCCTGAGCTACGTCCAGGGCGACGCGGAGAACCTGCCGTTCGAGGACGGTGAGGTCGACGTCCTGGTCAACATCGAGAGTGCGCACAACTATCCGAGCCTGGAGAAGTTCCTGAGGGAGGTGGCGCGCGTGCTCAAGCCGGGCGGCTACTTCACCCATGTCGACCTCTACACCACGCAGCGCCACGCCTTCCTGAAGGAGCTCCAGGAGAAGGACCTCGGCCTGGAGTGGACGCTCGACCGCGACATCTCGCCCCAGGTGCAGGCGGCGATCCACGGGCGGTTGGCCCCCGAGGGCTCCTTCCACAAGGCGCTGCGGGAGCAGCGGGTCGGCGCCATCCAGCGGCACATGGCCAAGCGGGTCGGCCCGGAGGCCGTGGGCGGGTCATTCGCCGGTTACACCGACAGCGGCTCCACCCGGCTGCTGAAGAAGCTGGGCGTGCTGCCGTCGCAGTTCATGCCGCCGGTGGACAGCTACCGCCACTACGTGGCCAAGAGGATCTGATCCTCGTCGGCGGAGCCCCGCGTCCGGCGTCGGGGCGCCGCCGCCACCGCCGGTACCTGCCGTTCACGCAGCACCTCCAGCACGAGGAAGGGCCATGATGACCGACAGCCCGCACACGGGAGCCATCAGCGGGACCACGCGGCTGTACGCCGTCCTGGGCGACCCGGTCACCCAGGTTCAGTCGCCCGGGCTGCTCAACCCGGTCTTCGCCGGCCTGGGCATCGACGCGGTGCTGGTGCCCGTGGAGGTGCGGCCGGGCGACCTCGGCGAGGTGGTCCGTGGCCTTCAGCGAGTCGGCAACCTGGACGGCCTGTTCGTCACCGTGCCGCACAAGACGGCCGCCGCGCAGCTGGCCGACCGGCGCAGTCGCACGGTGGAGATCACCGGCAGCGCGAACGCCCTGCGGCGCGAGCCCGACGGCGCCTGGCTCGCCGCGAACTTCGACGGTTCGGGATTCGTGGCGGGCCTCGTCGCATCCGGTCACTCCCCCCGGGGAAAGAAGGTGACCCTGGTCGGCGCGGGCGGAGCGGGCAGCGCCATCGCGGCGGCCCTGCTCACCGCCGGTGTGGACATCCTGTCCCTGTCGGATCCGGACGGGCCTCGCCTGACCGCGCTCGTCGAGCGGCTTGCCGAACACTGGCCGGGCCGCGTCCGTGCCGTCCCCGAACCGGTGCTGCACGACAGTGATCTCGCCGTCAACGCCACGCCGCTCGGGCTGCGCCCCGACGACCCGTTGCCGTTCGCGCCCGGCGGCCTGCCTCCCGGGAGCGTGGTGGCGGACATCATCATGAAACCGAGAGAAACGCCCCTTCTGCGGGAGGCGGCCGCGTCGGGCCACCCCGTGCACCACGGAATGCACATGCTCACCGGCCAGATCGATTCCTACCGCACGTTCTTCGGACTGGGCGTGCCCCGGACCGACGACGAAAGAATGTGAGTCACCTTCGCGCGACGCCATCGAGCCACCGCTGCGACCCGCGGTCCACGCGGGGAGGCGGTACGTGGCGCGTGCCGTCTCCCGGCACTGCGTCATGGCTTGAAAGGGTCGGGTGATATCGCCGTTCTCCCTCGGCGGTAGGCAGGTGAGACTCGCCTCGAGTATTCTGCCGACCGTATAGGAATAATGGGCGCCAAATTCATCCGTGAGTCGACCGTTCCCCTCGTTCGCAAGGAATGCATATATGTCTCTCAGTCTCGACCCGGCAGCACAGGACCTGCTCTTCCGGCAGGCTCGTACCGCCAACACGTTCACCGAGGAACCGGTGACCGACGAGCAGGTTCAGGCCATCTACGACCTGGTCAAGTACGCTCCCACGTCGCTGAACCAGCAGCCGCTGCGCATCGTCCTGGTTCGTTCGGGCGAGGCCCGCCGGCGTCTCGTCCGGCACCTCGCCGAGGGGAACAACACGAAGGCCGAGAAGGCGCCGCTGGTCGCGATTCTCGCCGCGGACAACGAGTTCCACGAGGAGCTCCCGGAGCAGCTTCCGCATTTCCCGCAGGCCAAGGACCTGATGTTCTCCGAACGGAGCGTGCGGGAAGAGTCCGCGAAATTCAACGCGGCTCTTCAGGTCGGCTACTTCATTCTCGGGGTTCGGGCCGCGGGCCTGGCTGCCGGCCCGATGACCGGATTCGACGCCGACGGCATCAACAAGGAGTTCTTCGCCGACGGCGAGCACTCGGTTCTCGCCGTGGTCAACATGGGCAAGCCGGGGGAGAACGCATGGTTCGACCGTTCGCCCCGCCTCGCCTACGACCAGGTGGTCACGACGGTCTGACGCACCCGTCCGGTCGTGCTCACCCGGTCGCCGGCCGGGTGAGCCGACGAGCGCGAGCACGCGGCGTCCACCGCCTGCTTCGTGGGCCGCGCCCGCCGCGGACTCCCGCAGCGAACTCCCGATCCGTCCAGGGAGCGGGGCCGGTTGTCGGCATGTCGGGCGATGATCACGCGGTTGCCTCGGCGGGCCGGTGGCGGGTGGGCCTGTCCGGCCCGGCCCGCCACCTTCCGTGGACCTTGGGGATCAGGTGAGGGCGCAGACCGGGTTGGCGGGCAGGCCGGAGGGGTCTCCGGTCGCGTTGAAGCCGAACGTCGTCCGACCGGAGGGCGGGATGGCGCTGTTGTAGTCGACGTTCGCGCCTGTGACCGAGGAACCCGACTGCGTCAACCTGGTGCTCCAGGCGGTCGTCACCTTCTGGCTGCCGGGCCAGCTCCAGCGGACCTGCCATCCCGTGCTGCTGGAGGCGGTGGTGTTGGTGAGCGTCACCTCGGCGGTGAACCCGCCGGGCCAGGAGTTGACCAGCTTGGTGGTGGCGGTGCAGCCGGCTTGCGGTCCGCCTCCCGAACTCCCGGTGGTGGCCGAGACGCCGGCCGAGGCGGCCGACGTGCCTCCCGAGCTGTCGTGGGCCTTGACCGCGTAGGTGTACGAGGTCGAGGCGGACAGGCCGCTGTCGGTGAAGGAGGTCCCGGTGGTGGAGCCCACGGGCTGTCCGTCGCGCAGGACGTCGTAACCGCTGGCGCCGGAGGATGCGCTCCAGGACAGCGAGACGGTGGTGGCGGTGGTGGCGGTCACCGTGAGGTTCGTCGGCGCGTCCAGCGATCCGCTTCCGGCGCCGCCGGTGGTGTACTCGACGCCGGTGTACGGCTGAGGGCACCCGGAGGAGCAGGAGCGCGGCAGGGCGAAGGTGTACGTGCGGCCGCCCTGCACGAGCTTGTCGTCCACGTCACGGACCCGGATGGTGTAGCTCGATCCGCCCGGGGAGTCGGGGCCGATCGTGTACTGCTGTCCGAGGTCGCTGACCATGGCCGCCGACGCCCACGCACCGCCGTCGTAGTACTCCACGCCGTGGATGCCGTTGGGCAGGTGGGTGACGTCGACGGTGGGCCACCAGGCCGCCGCGTTCTGGACGAAGCCGATCGCGATGTCGCCGGAGTAGCCGGGCGCCGGGATGAACGACCAGGAGACGTGCCGGTTGTTCCAGCGGTTGGGGTACATGTCCGTCACCGGCTGCCCGCCGAGCCGGAAGGCGTTCAGCGAGCGCGTCGCCAGGTCCAGGTGGTCGGGGTCGTCCCGGCACCAGGCGTTGGTGTCGCCGCAGCTGTCGGCGACCAGCATGTCGAGGGTCGCGCCGTTGTACTTGTCGGACGTCCAGTTTCCGTTGCGGCAGAACGCCTGGCCCGCCGCGCCGTCGTTGGTGCCGGTGCAGTAGTCGCCGATCGACACCCGGACCCAGCGGCCGCAGTTGTGGCCGTTGTCGAACAGTCCCCTGCTGCCGGCGTTGCCGGAGGGGATGGGGCGAGGGGTGGGCTGTCCGTCGTAGTGGCCCGGTGTGCTCCACACGTTGAGGGCCACGAAGTCCTGTGACTCCAGATTCGCCTGCGGGACTCCGCACCCGCCGTAGGGAGATCCGAGGCCGTCGAAGTGCGTGGCGTTGCCGGTGTGGCCCGCCGAGTCCGCGGCGGCGGCTCGGCCGGCCGATGCGGCGGCCGGGGACGAAAGGCCGCACAGGAACGACGAGACGAGCAGCAGCACGCCGAACACGGCCGTGACGAGTAATCGCCGGCCGGTGCGTCGTGCGAGAGGGACGGTGATCACGGTGACCTCCCTGGTGCCGGACCCGATGACCGGCACGTCGACTGGCCCGACCGCGTGGTCCCCGCGCATCACCGGTCGGGTTCATGCCAATGATGCGACCGGAACCGCGCCTGGTCACGACCGTGAGGGAATGTCGTCGCAAGGCATTCACGGCACCGGCGGCGAGCGCCGTACCGGGAGATGGGAGCGCTCCCATGAAGTGCCTGGTCAGCACGCCGGACCACGGCGCGCGGACTGCGGAAGCCGGCCCACGCGCGGTCGCACCATTCGCTGAGGGCCGGTGTGGGCCTCTGACCGGACGTCGTTGATCTCCGCAGCGGTCGGACGGCCACAAGAGGCCCGCCTCGATGGGGAACGCGTGGACTGGCCGGCTCAGGTCGCCGGTACCTGCCCGCGCTTGTCCGGCCTGCCGGGAGCGGTGCTGCTCACCCTCGCCCCGAGCTCGCTGCCCTCGCAGGCGTCGGCACGCGGCGTCGCCGTGGCGCCGGGCGGCGCCTTTCGGTGGACATCCGGCCGCGCAGAAGCCCGACTTCCCGACTCCGTCATGGTATTTCCGGCGGACCGGGTGGTCGGGTGGGCGCAATTGGCATTCATGTGACGGAAAGGGTCGACGCGACAGACCTCGTCGCCGAGTTCGATGTCCGGGGGTCGGGCCTGTATCCGGGTGACGACCTCCGTAAAGCGGTCCATCCCGCCTGCCTCAACCGGAAGGTCACGTCCGGGACAGTCTTCGCCCACTCGTCTATTTGCCGGAATCGGACTCTTGGCGGGGATCGCGCGATGGGGTCGGAGGTGATGTGGCCGGGCCCGCGTTCCTTGGCTGCTGCGCCGCGGAGGGAACGATTCCGCTGTTGACGGTACGTATCGAACTCCAGGCCTTGTCGGGGTGAACTCATTATCCGGCCGAAATCACCTCATACCCTTGAGCTGGACAGACGTGATGCCTAGCGGCACTCCGGGGAGGTAAGGTTGAGCCGTCAACTGTCGACGAAGGCGCGTCAGTTCATCGTTCCTGCCACATGTGCGAGAACTGTCACTTCGCACGGCTGTCGGCGCAGCTGATTTCCCCGCATCGCTTTTCAGTGCGAGTAATTCCCCTTATTCTTCACCCCGTTCAGCACACCTCGCCGAAAGCCTCCCGTTCGTGGCCCTCACTGTGTACGAGGACCGGCCTGCCGGTCGACATGCCGCTCTTCCGCCCGGCGGGCTCTTCCGGCGGATCTATGGTCCGCGCGCGGGTGACGCGTTGGCGTTTTCGATGTCGACGTACGCGATGCCGCTTCTGGTCCTGACGATCACCGATTCCCCCTCTTTGACGGGTCTCGCGTTCGCGTTGGAGTGGACGCCCCGGATCGCGGCGTTCGTCCTGGCGGGGAACGTCGTGGACCGTCGGGGGGCGGCCATCGTGGGTTTCCTGGCGTCCCTGGGCCGGGCCGCCGTGGTGGCGGGTTGTGCGATCGCCCTGATGGTGCTTCCGCGGGGCACGACGCAGACGTCGGTCCTTCTGGCGCTGGTGGCCTTGACCGGCGTCCTCTCCCAGTTCGGGTTCGTCGCCAACGAGGCTGTCGGAGCGGTCGTCGTCCGGCGGGGGGATGCCCGTCCGCACGGGATACAAGCGGTCCTGGTCGGCATCGACCAGACGGCCACGGTCCTCGGTCCGCTGCTCGCCGGATTCCTCCTCCTGGCCGGGCCGGGATGGATGCTCGGATGTCTGGGCGTGGTGTCCCTGTTCGCTGCCGTCCTCGCACTTCAGACCCCGCCGACCCCGCTGCGAGCCGCACCCAGGGAGGGCGCAGGAGGAGCCGGCGGGGTGCGCACGGGCCTGCGGACGCTGGCGAGCCTGCCCGCACTGGGGTGGCTCGTGGGGGGACTGGCCTGCTCGAACCTCGCCCTCGGCCTGCTCCAGTCCGCCAGTCCGGTCATCGCCGTCGAGACCTTCGGCCGCTCGCCCGCCAGCGTCGGCACGATGTGGTCCGCCGCCGCGGTGGCGACCCTGCTGGCGATCACGTGCTGCCGCCTGGTGCTGAGCCGGTTCGACCTGTGGGCGGTGGGGGCCGCGTCCGCGATCCTCGCCTCGGTGGCCTGTCTGGGCGTACCGCAGGCGCCGTCCTTCCTCGCCTACACGATCCTGGTCGCGCTCTTCATGGCGGGTGACGGCGGCCTCACGGTCGTCCTGCGGACCGTGCGCTCGGTGGTCATCCCGTCCACGGCGCTCGGGGCCACGCTGTCGCTGACCATGCTGATCCTGCTGCTGCCCTTCCCGGCGGCCGGCATCCTCGTCGCGCTCATTCCGGCCGCGCATCTGGGCCGAGCGGTGCTGGGCTGCGCCGTCGTCCAGGCCGTCGCCCTGGCCGTCACCTTCATCAGGCTCCGCCGTGAGCCGGCCCTGCGCATGGTCGCCGGACAGACGTGAACGCCGCCCAGGGCAGCCGCGTGCGGGCTTACGGGCCAGAGACGCCGCGTAGCCTCCTCTGCGACCGCCTTCCGGTCTGCCCGGAGGAACTCGACAGGTACAACAGGTACATCCGCGGGGGAGGTCCCGACCACCGGGGCCCGGTGACGGACCGAGCTCCGGTTGTGGGCACGTCCAGGCGCAACAGGCGTGCGGCGGCCCGGCCCGGCGCGAAGGGCAGCAGGAAGGCGAACGCCGCCACGACCAGGGCCGCGCCGAACAACAGTGGGCGCGGGTGCGTGAGCAAGGAACCGGGGCGTGGACGAGCACCATGGATTTTCGGCCAGGGAGAACGCAGGCCCGGGACGAACGATGCGGGAAGCCACTAGGTGTATTGACCCGCAGCGTTGTTGACGCGGCTGATGGGCGGGTGTCCGTCCAGCGCGGTGTGGCAGCGATGGT
>NZ_JAHHIT010000015.1:0-12080 GCF_024539675.1 Streptomyces hilarionis
CTCCCGCACCCTCCCCTCGACCCCGGAGAAGCCCGCCGATGTCCACCGTTCCCCCGACCTCCCCAGCGCTCGGCACCGCTCGACCGGAGGATTCCCCGGCGGACGGGGCGCCGCGTCCGACCGCTCCCGCGTCCGGGCCCCGCGGCGCGTGGGCCGCGCTGCGCCCGCTGGTGCTGCGGCTGCACTTCTACGCCGGCGTGTTCGTCGCGCCCTTCCTGCTGGTCGCCGCGGTCACCGGCTTCCTCTACGCCGGCGCGTTCCAGGCCGAGAAGCTCGTCTACGCCCACGAGTTGACGGTGCCGGCCGGCGACACGAAGCTGCCGATCTCCGCACAGGTGGACGCGGCCCGCAAGGCCCACCCCGAGGGCACGGTCTCGGCCGTCCGTCCCTCGCCCGGGCGCGACGCCACGACCAGGGTCATGCTCTCGGGCGTCCGGGGCGTCGACGCCGGCCACACCCTGGCCGTCTTCGTCGACCCCTACACGGGCGAGGTGCGGGGCGCTCTGGAGCAGTACGGCTCCACCGGCGCCCTGCCCCTGCGCACCTGGATCGACGAGTTCCACCGCGATCTGCGCCTCGGCGAGAACGGCCGCCTGTACAGCGAGTTCGCCGCCAGCTGGCTGTGGGTGATCGCGGCCGGCGGCCTCGTGCTGTGGTTCTCCCGCCGCCGCGCGCTGCGCACGGTGCGCGGCACGAGCGGACGGCGTCGCGCGCTCGGTCTGCACGGCACGGTCGGCGCGTGGGCCGCCCTCGGCTTCCTCTTCCTCTCCGCGACCGGACTGACCTGGTCGACGTACGCGGGCGCCACCATCGACGAACTGCGCACCTCCCTCGGCCAGTCCACCCCGTCGGTCTCGGCGGCCGCGAGCGGCGGCGACCATGCGGGACACGCCGCTGCGGCCGGCAGCGGCGGCGACGCCGGGCACGGCGTCGGGCTCGACCGGATCTTGGCCGCCGCGCGGGCGGAGGGGCTGGGCGACCCGGTCGAGATCGTCCCGCCCGCGGACGCGTCCTCCGCCTACGTCGTCAAGCAGGTGCAGCGCAGCTGGCCCGAGAAGCAGGACGCCGTGGCGGTCGACCCGGCCAGTGGCGAGGTCACGGACGTCTCGCGCTTCGCCGACCACCCCCTGCTCGCCAAGCTGACCCGGTGGGGCATCGACCTGCACACCGGCGTCCTGTTCGGGCTGGTCAACCAGATCGCGCTGATGCTCCTCGCGCTCGCTCTGATCTGGCTGATCGTGCTGGGCTACCTGATGTGGTGGCGGCGCGGCCGCGGCTCGTCCTTCGGCCGGCCGATTCCGCGGGGCGCCTGGGCGCAGGTCCCGCCGTCCGTCCTCGTCCCGCTGATGGCGGCGGTCGCCGTGCTCGGGTACTTCGTCCCGCTGCTGGGCATTCCGCTCGCCGGCTTCGTCGTCGTGGACGTCGTCCTCGGCGAGATCGCGCACCGCCGCCGCCGGACGGTCTGAGCGCGGCCGGTCCCGCGGGCGCGCCGCACCGCGCGACGGCCGCGTGGGCGGCCGCCGTGCGGGCGGCGGGGGCCTGCTCCGGGGCCCGGGCCGCGCGCCGGGTCAGTCCTGTGGGAACTCCCCGGACAGGGCCGCGGCCAGCCGCAGGTGCGGCGCGGCCTCCTCGTGCCGCCCCTGCCGCTCCAGGGTGCGGCCCAGCATCAGGCGCGCGTAGTGCTCCACCGGGTCACGCTCGACGATCGTCCGCAACTCGGTCTCGGCCCGGCGCAGTTGGGCCGAGTGGTAGTAGGCGCGGGCCAGGAGCAGCCGCGGTCCGGTCTGCTCCGGCTCCTCCTCGACCAGCCCGGCGAGCACCCGCGCGGCGGCGGTGTACTCCTTCGCGCCGAAGAACAGCCGGGCCCTTTCCCAGCGCTCGGCCGGGGTTCCGTGGGCGTAGTACGCGGTGGCGCCGGTCGTCGTCTCGTAGGTCGTGTCCACTGGTGACCTCCTTCGGGGCCCACAACCGCGACGGTTGGTTGAATATTCCATTACCCGGCCGCCCCTCCGAGCGGCCCCGGCGCTCGCGCCAGGGCGGTGTCGGACCCCGCTGTCATGCTGGGACAGGACGGCGGCGACCGCCGCGAGGGCGCGAGGGGCGACGACATGGCAGGGGCGCGGCAGATCCTGTTCGTCCAGGGCGGCGGCGCGGGCACGTACGACGCCTGGGACTTCAGGCTGGTCGACAGTCTGCGACGCGAACTGGGGGACGGGTACGAGGTCCGCTACCCGCGCATGCCCGACGAGGACGACCCGAGCCCCGCACGGTGGACACCGGCCCTCCGGCGTGAACTGGCGGACCTGCCGGGCGGCGCGGTCGTGGTCGGCCACTCGGTGGGCGGGACGATCCTGGTCCACACGCTCGCCCGGCGGCCGGCCTCCACCGGGCTCGCCGCGATCGTGCTCGTCGCCGCCCCCTTCGTCGGCCCCGGGGGCTGGCCGGCCGACGAGGACTTCGCCCTCCCCGCCGACCTCGGGGCGCGCCTGCCGCGCGGCGCGCGGGTGCATGTCTTCCACGGCCTGGCGGACGAGACCGCCCCGCCGTCGCACGCCGATCTCTACGCCCGTGCGATTCCGTGGGCGCGGGTGCACCGCCTGCCCGGACGCGACCACCAGCTGAACGACGACCTCGGCGAGGTCGCCGCGGCGATCGGCTCCGACGATGGCCCCGCTCCCGCACGGGCCCGCACGATCACCTGAGACCCGCGAGACCCGCGAGGGTTCCGCGCCGCGTCCGCCGCCGGTCGGCCGCCCGTTCCCGCCCGCATCCGCCGTGGCCGAGCCCGGCGTCCGTACGCCTTGGCGCGGCCTCGGTACGGCCGTTCGCCGCGCTCGTCCGTCGAGATTTTGCCCACAGGGGCGAAGGTCGCCACCTCAGGGGGTAATCGGTTTCCGGAGGCATGACGCCCACGGATGACAGTTGCCGTTTGACAACTATAGCCGTGAGGCAAGAAAGTGGAGGTCGGACGTGCCAGGGAAAGGATCTGGATGCTGCGGTGGGCGGAGTCCGCTCCGTTCGCCGGACGCCGGCGTCGAACGGCGGGCGGCAGGTGAGACGTCGGTGGCCGGCTCAGGCCGTGCGGGTGCCGGAACCCCCGGGGTCGTGGTGTATCCGCGTCGCGGCCGCGTCGCAGAACGCTTCGAGTCCCCGCAGCAGCGCGCTCCGCTCGGCGGCGGGCATCTGGTCCAGCACCGCTTGCAGCGCGCTCTCGCGCCGGGTGCGCAGATCGGCGAGGAAGGCCTGGCCCTGGCCACTGAGGTGGAGACGCACCTCGCGCCGGTCCGCCGGGCTCACCGACCGCTCGACGAAGCCGGCCGCCTGGAGCCGGTCGCACAGCCGGCTGGTCGACGGCGGCGTGGACGCGAGCGCCTCGCTCAGGGCGCGCAGACTGACGCCTTCGCGATGCTCGAGGACGAGCAGCACGCGCAACTGCGACGCCGACACCGGCGCCGTCGTGGCCCGGCCCCACAACACCTCCAGCAACTCCGCGGCCGTGGAGGCCACGCGGGCGACCTCGTCCGGCTCAGGGCGGGGGCGCAGGGAAGTCACCGCCACATTCTCGCAGGCGCCGGGGCCTGCGGTGGTCCGTCGGGCGGCCGGTGACCGGCCGCCCGACGCACCGGGGCCGGTGACCGGCCCGTGCGGCCGTGCGAACCGGCCGCGCCCCGCGCACAGAACCTGCGAACGTCCGACGAAAGATTGGGTGTTTTGACAACCGTGAACAGATTCGTGACCGCCGAACGCGCTCTGCGTACGGCGGCGCCCCACGAGCTGCTGGACGCGGTCCGCCGCGTGCTCTGCGACGAGTACGCGGCGACCTCGGTCGAGCTCTTCATGGCCGACTACGGTCTCACCGTCCTTCAGCCGGTGTCGGTGCTGCCGCACACGCTGGAACCGGTGTCGGTGCACAACAGCCCGGCCGGCCGTGCCTTCGGCGCCCAGCAGCCCTACCTCGAGGGCCTTCCGCACGGCGAGGTGTGCGTGCACCTGCCCGTGACGGTGCGGGGGGACCGACAGGGCGTCCTGTCGGTGACCGTGCCGGGCGAGGAGCCCGCACGGGACTGCCTCGCCGAGCTGACGGAGATCGCCGACGTGCTGGCGCACGAGGTGGTCGTGGCCGAACGGGACACGGACCTCTACTTGCAGGCACGGCGCAAGGACCGGCTGACGCTGGCCGCCGAGATGCAGTGGCAGCTGCTGCCCGGCCGCTCCTGCGCGCGTCCGGAGTACGAGCTGGGGGCCCAGCTGGAGCCCGCGTACGCGATCTTCGGCGACAACTTCGACTGGTCGGCGACCGCCGACCGGCTGACGCTCTACGTGTCCAACGGCATGGGCGAGGGCATCGAGGCCTCGCTGCTGACGAACCTGGCGGTCAACGCCCTGCGCAACGCCCGTCGGGCGGGCCTCTCCCTGCCCGACCAGGCGGCCCTCGCCGACCAGGCGATCTACGCCCACTACCGGGGCCGCTGCTACCTGTCGGTCCTCATGTTCGACTTCGACCTGTCCACCGGACGGGCCCGGGTGGTGGACGCCGGCTCGCCCCAGCTTCTGCGGCTGCGCGACGGATCGGTCGAGAGGGTCGCCTTCGAGGCGCAGCTGCCGCTGGGCATGTTCGAGGAGACCGACTACCTGGCGCAGGACTTCCGGGTCGAGCCGGGCGACCGTCTCGTCTTCGTCAGCGACGGGGTGTACGAGGTCGCGTCCCCCGGAGGCGAGACGTACGGGGACAGCGCGCTGGCCCGCGCGATCCTGTCGACGCGGCTGCTGCCGGCCGCCGAGGTCCCCCGGGCCGTCCTGCGGGAACTGACGGGCCACCGCGGGCGGACGGCGCCCAACGACGACGCCCTGGTGGTCTGCCTCGACTGGCGCGGGCGGCAGTGACGGGTCCGGCCTCCGCCCCGCGCTCCGGCGGCCCCCCGTCGTGCGACGCGCCGCCGACGGACGTCACCGCTGAACGTCTCCCGTGCGGGGGCGCGGGCGGGCAGCGGCGCAGGCGTGCCTGCGCCGCGGCGGTGAGACGCCTGCCGCCCCTCCGCCGTGGGTTCGCGCAGTCGGGGCGACATGCGCGTGGCGATAGTGTGGATGTCATAGGGGGAGAGAGTGGATGCCGTGAACACGTCTGAACCGGTGCCGTCCGCGGAAAGCCAGCTGCGCGCCGCCGCGCCCCACGAACTGGTCGCCACCGCCCGCCGCCTCCTCGCCGACCGCGTCGGCGCCGACGAGGTGACCCTGCTCATGGCCGACTACGCGCTGAGCGTCCTGCAACCGGTCACCCACCTGCCGCACACCGCGGCCCCGGTCGCCGCTCACGAGGGGCCCGCCGGGCGCGCCTTCCTCGGCCAGGCGCCGGTGGTCGAGGTCCCCGACGGCTCGTCGCCGACGCACGTCGTCCATCTGCCGCTCACCGTCCGCGGCGACCGGCTGGGCATCCTGTCCGTCCGTCTGCCCAGCAGCGCGACCGACCCGGCCACCGTGCTCCGGCTCACCGACTTCGCCACCGCCCTCGCCCACGAGGTCGCCACCGCCGGCCGCGACACCGACCTCTACCTTCAGGCCCGTCGCACCCGGCGGCTGACGCTGGCCGCCGAGATGCAGTGGCAGTTGCTGCCCGGCCGGGGCTGTGCCCGCGAGGAGTATGTGATCGGCGCCCACCTGGAGCCCGCCTACACGATCGGCGGCGACAACTTCGACTGGTCGACCGGAGCCGACCACCTCACCCTCACCGTCACCGACGGCATGGGCCAGGGCATCGACGCCTCCCTGCTCACCAGCCTCGCCGTCGGCGCCCTGCGCAACGCGCGCCGCGCCGGCATAGGCCTCGCGGACCAGGCCTGCCTCGCCGACCAGGCCCTCTTCGCCCAGTACGGCGGCACGTCGTACGCCTCGACCCTGCTGTTGCGGTTCGACCTGGAGACCGGCGTGGTCCGTGCCGTCGACGCGGGCTCGCCCCAGCTCTACCGGCAGCGCGACGAAGGCGTCGAACAGATCGAACTCGAGGCTCAGCTCCCGCTCGGCATGTTCGAGGAGACCCAGTACGAGGAGCAGACCTTCCAGATGGAACCCGGCGACCGGCTGATCGTGGTCAGCAGCGGCGTGCACGGCGCACGCGACGCCGACGGGGGATCCTTCGGGGAGCGGGCCCTGCGCCAGACGCTGAGCGCCACACGCAGGGAGCCGCCCCACGAAGCCGCGCGCGCCATCGTCGCCGGGCTGATGGAGCACTTCGGCAGCAAGGAACTCGCCACCGACGCCGCCGTCGTCTGCCTGGACTGGCACGGCAGGCACGACCGGCACGACCGCGACGGCGGCAAGGAGGGGAACGGCACGAGGTAGCGCGCGACGCGAGCCGCCCCGGACCGCGGTCAGCGACGGTTCGGGTCCGCGGGATCCGTGGGGCGGGCGGGATCCGCGGGGCGGACCGGCGCGCCCTCGCGCGCGGCGTGCAGGGCCCGCAGCCCCCGGCGCAACGCGACCCTGTCGGCCGGTTCCATCGCCCCCAGCACGGTGGCCAGCGCCTGCGCCCTGCGGGCGGCCACATCGCTCAGCACCTGCCGGCCGGACAGCGTCAGACGCAGCTGCACCTCGCGGCGGCTGAACGGATGGGTCCCGCGCTCCAGCAGGCCGGCCGCCTCCAGGCGGTCGCACAGCCGGCTGGCCGTCGGCATCCCGATGTCCAGCCGCTCCGCCAGGGCGGTGAGATTCAGGCCCGGCGCCTGCGCGACGGCCCGCAGCGCCTTGAGCTGATGCAGGGACAGCCGAGGCGTCGCCTGCTGGGCGGCCATGGTCCACAGGTCCGTCAGGCTCTCCGCGGCGTCGGCGATCTCCCGGGCGGTGACCCGGGGACCATGGCCCGGCCCCTTCGCCTGATCGTTGTCGGCGCCGTCGAGGTGCGTCACGAACGAGTCTCTTTCAGTAAGCCCGAGGCAATTCACATGCAATGCTCATTCAAACGCACTACCCGAAGAGCGAACGAGCAACCAGGCGATACTGCATCCGGTCCAGACAGACCTGCCGAACAGGAGCGGATCATGGAGTCCCGCATCGTCCGCATCGTTCCGCATGCGAACGCCAAGGACGCGGACCGAGAACCCCGACGCCCGGGCCTGGCTGGAGAGCCACCCCGCCGAAGCGGCCGGGCTGGACACGGTCTGAGCCCGCGCCCCCTCCGGGACCGACAGATCCCGTCAATGCGGCTCGCACGATTCGGCGACGGCTACGAAATCTTTCGGGATTCGAGGAGTTCGCCAACGGGTCGACATGGCCTGGCGCGGCAGTTGGCTCGACGATCGTGTTGACACGCTCGGGAGTCTCTCTACCATCCGTGGGGTCGGCATTCCGAAATCCTATCGAAATTTCGAACGGGCCTATCAATGTCATATGCATGACATCGCTCTGCGAGCGTGCCGGCCATCCCCTGTCTCTCCGGCGCCGTCGGTGACCACCTCGGCGCCCCCACCCCCGAAAGGGAAGCCGAGTGCCCAGATCAGGCAGACGACTCCTCGATCTCCTCGCGGCCGCCGCCCTGACGCTCACCGCGTCTCTCACGGCCGTCGTCCACTCCGGCGCCGCCGCCACGGCCGCGCCCGGCAGCCCGGCGCTCACCCCGCCGCTCGGCTGGAACAGCTGGAACAGCTTCGGGTGCGGGGTCACCGAGGCGCAGGTCCGCCAGGCCGCCGACGCGATGGCGTCCTCGGGCATGCGGGACTCCGGCTACCGCTACGTGGTGGTCGACGACTGCTGGTTCGACCCGCAGCGGGACGCGTCGGGCAACCTGCGCGCCAATTCGGCCAAGTTCCCGGGCGGGATGAAGGCGCTCGGGGACTACATCCACGGCAAGGGACTGAAGTTCGGCATCTACCAGGTCCCGGGCGAGCGCACCTGCGCGCAGACCAGCGGCGCGTACCCCGGATCCACGGGCAGCAGGGGCCACGAGGCCCAGGACGCCGCCACGTTCGCCTCGTGGGGCGTGGACTACCTCAAGTACGACTGGTGCTCGTCGAGCGGCACGCGCGACGAGCAGGTCGCGCGGTTCACGCTCATGCGCGACGCGCTGCGCGCCACCGGCCGGCCGATCGTCTACAGCATCAACCCCAACAGCTTCCACGCCATCACCGGCGCCTCCTACAACTGGGGCGAGGTCGCCGACCTGTGGCGGACGACCGAGGACCTGCTCGACATCTGGCAGAACGGCAACACCAACAGCTACCCGATGGGCGTCGGCAACGTCCTCGACGTCACCGCGCCGCTGGCGGCGCAGTCGGGCCCGGGCCACTGGAACGACCCCGACATGCTGGTCGTCGGCCGCCCCGGCCTGTCGCTCACCGAGTCCCGCTCCCACTTCGCCCTCTGGGCCCTGATGGGCGCCCCGCTCATGGCCGGCAACGACATCCGCACCATGTCCGCCGACGTGAGCGCCGTCCTGCGCAACCCCCGCCTGCTGGCCGTGGACCAGGACCCCCTGGGCGCGGGCGGCCGCCGGGTGCGCGACGACGGCGCCACCGAGGTCTTCGCCAAGGCCCTGTCGGACGGCTCGGTCGCGGTCGGCCTGTTCAACCGGGGAGCGAGCGCCGCGACGGTCGCCACCACCGCGGCTCAAATCGGCCTGTCCGGCGGGCAGTTCACGCTGACGGACCTGTGGACCGGCGGCACGTCCACCTCGTCCGGCCAGATCTCGGCGAGCGTTCCCGCGCACGGCGTCGCCGTGTACCGGGTGAGCGGCGGCAGCCCGCTCGCCGCCACCACCTCGCGGCTGCGCGGCGCCGGCTCCGGCCGCTGCGCGGACGTCGACAACGGCTCCACCGCCGCCGGGGCCACCGTGCTGCTCTGGGACTGTCACACGGCAGCCAACCAGCTCTGGACCGGCTGGGCGGGCGGCGAGATCCGCGTCTTCGGCGACAAGTGCCTCGACGCCTCCGAGCGGGGGACGGCCAACGGCACCCGGGTCATCACCTGGCCCTGCAACGGCCAGGACAACCAGAAGTGGACCGTCGGCTCCGACGGCACGATCCGCAACGTCCACGCGGGGCTGTGCCTCGACGTCGACCGGGCGGGCACCGCCAACGGCACCCCGCTGGTCCTGTGGAGCTGCGACGGCCGGACCGGCCAGAAGTGGAGCCGCACATGAGCGACGTCGACGCACCGGACGCCGACCCGCAGAACGCCCACCGTCCCCCGCAGGTTCCGCAGGCCGGTCGCCCAGGGGCCGGGACGACGGCCGCCACGCCGTCGTCCGCCGCCGGCCCGCGGCTCACCCGGGCGCTCGCCTGGGTGGTGGGCCTCCTGCTGGCCTTCGCCGTGGTCCCCGCCGCGCTGCACCCCAGCGCGGCCAGGGCCGACAACCCGATCGTGCAGCACGTGTACACCGCCGACCCCGCCCCCCTGGTGTACAACGGGCGGGTCTACCTCTACACCGGCCACGACGAGGACGGCTCCACCTACTTCACGATGAAGGACTGGCGGGTCTGGTCCTCGTCGGACATGGTCAACTGGACCGACCACGGCTCACCGCTCGGCCTGACCACCTTCAGCTGGGCCTCCTCCGACGCCTGGGCGGGACAGACCGTGCAGCGCAACGGCCGGTTCTACTGGTACGTGCCGGTGAAGAACCGCGCGACCGGCCGCATGGCCATCGGCGTGGCCGTGGGGGACAGTCCCACCGGACCGTTCCGCGACGCCCTCGGCCACCCGCTGGTGGAGAACGGCGAGATCGACCCGACGGTCTTCGTCGACGACGACGGTCAGGCCTACCTGTACTGGGGCAACCCCAACCTCTGGTACGTCCGGCTGAACGCCGACATGACCTCCTACTCGGGCAGCCCCACCAGGACCCCGCTGACCGCCGCCGGATTCGGCGCCCGCACCGGCGACGCCAACCGCCCCACGCTGTACGAGGAAGGACCCTGGTTCTACAAGCGCAACGGCCTGTACTACATGGTGTTCGCGGCCAAGTGCTGCTCGGAGTTCATCGCCTACTCCACCTCGCCCGGCCCCACCGGTCCCTGGACCTACCGCGGGACGATCATGCCCACCCAGGGCGGCAGTTTCACCAACCACCCGGGCATCGTCGACTTCAAGGGCAACTCGTACTTCTTCTACCACAACGGCGCACTGCCGGGCGGGGGCGGCTACACCCGCTCCGTCGCGGTGGAGAAGTTCTCCTACAACGCCGACGGCACGATCCCGACGATCACCATGACGAGTTCGGGCGCCCCGCAGGCCGGCCCCCTCGACCCGTACGTGCGCCAGGAGGCCGAGACGATCGCCTGGGAGTCCGGGATCGAGACCGAGGCGTCGGCCGAAGGCGGCCGGGACATCGGCTGGATCGACAACGGCGACTACGTCAAGGTCAAGGGCGTCGGCTTCGGGGCGGGCGCGTCGTCCTTCGCGGCGCGCGTGGCCTCCGCGAACGGCGGCGGCACGGTCGAAGTGCGGCTGGGCTCGCCGACCGGGACGGTCGTGGGCCGGTGCGGCGTGCCGAACACCGGCGGCTGGCAGGCCTGGACGACGGTGACCTGCCCGGTGAGCGGCGCGACGGGAACCCAGGACCTCTACCTGCGCTTCTCCGGCGGCAGCGGCTATCTGTTCAACGTCGACTGGTGGCAGTTCACGCGCGGCGCCGCGGTCGGCGCGCACCGGTAGCGCATCGGCCGGCTCCGCGCCGGGGGACACCGTCCGCGCCCGTCCGACCCCGCGGTCGGGCGGGCGCGGCGGGGTGTCGCCCGGCCGCGGCCGCAAGGGCGCCCGGGCGCTCACCGGGAGCGCTCCCGCCGCTGCCGCGTCAGGCCGACTCGCGGACCGCCAGTTCCGTCCTGAGGATCACATGACGGTAGGCCACCGACGGCTCGTCCATGTCCTCCAGCAGCAGCCGGATCATCGCCCGGCCCATCTCCTCCAGCGGTTGCCGCACGGTGGTCAGGCGCGGCTCGGTGCGCTGCGCCAGCGGAAAGTCGTCGAAGCCGATCACCGCGACGTCGTCCGGCACGCGTCGCCCCGCCGCCCGCAGCGCCTGCAAGGCCCCGGCCGCCGTGGTGTCCGACGCGGCGAGGACGCCGTCGATCTCCGGGTGCCGTTCGAGCAGACCGGACATGGCGCGCCGCCCGCCGTCCTGCGTGAAGTCGCTCTCGGCGACCAGGGACGGTGTGCCCTTCAGGCCGGCCACCGCCAGAGCGTCCTGGTAGCCGCGCAGCCGGCACCGGGCGGCGTACATGTCCAACGGCCCCGTGACGGTGGCGATCACCGTGCGACCGCGGGACAGGAGGTGGGAGACGGCACTGCGGGCACCGCCCACGTTGTCCGCATCCACGTAGCTGACGTACTCGTCGCCCGAGCGGCGCCCCAGCATCACGGTCGGCACCCGCGCCTCGGCGAGCATGTCCGGCAGCGGGTCCCCGGCGTGCACGGACATCAGCAGCACTCCGTCGACCCGGCCGCCGCGCGCGTACTCCAGGAAGCGCCGGCGCTCGTCGTCCGACCGGACCAGGGTCAGCATCAACTGCATCCCGGTGTCGGCCAGCGCGTCGCCCAGCGAGCCCACGATCTCCGAGAAGAAGGGCTCCGCGAAGAGCCTCCAGTCGGGCTCCGTCAGCACGAGCGCGACGGCGTCGGCGCGCCGCCCGGCCAGGGAGCGGGCCGCGAGATTGGGAACGTAGCCGAGTTCCTCGATGGCCCGTTGCACGGACGTGCGCGTCGAGTCCTTCACGCCGGCCGCGTTGTTGATGACGCGGGAGACCGTGCCCCGCCCCACCCCGGCGTGAGCGGCCACCTCCTCCAGCGTCGGAGTGCCGGGGCGTCGCCTGCCCATGACCACCTCCCCCAAGAGATCACCGATCTTACGGGCCCGGCGGAACGGGGCAACGGCTTCCGCGTGCGCCCCGCGCAATGTCGGCCAACCGGGCCTCGGCTGCGCGTGGTTCACGAGCCAGGGGCCGCGCGCCCGACGCCTGGTTCGCGCCGTGCGCCACCCCGGTCCGCCCCGCCCATCGTTCGCCGTCCGCCCCGCCACGTCCAGCCGTCCGTCTCGCCGCGCCCGCTGCGCAGCAGGGCGGCGCGCGGACGGAACTCTGTCTCTATACACATCT
>NZ_JAHHIT010000015.1:12090-16422 GCF_024539675.1 Streptomyces hilarionis
CGGCGCGAGGCCGACGGGACGGGTCCCGGGTGGGCGGTCAGGGCAGGGCTCGTGTCCGGTGCGGGCCCGGCGGCCGGCCGCCGGGCGGTCGGCGTCCGGCCCGCGCGAGCCGCGCCGGTCAGGCGGTGGTGCAGGCGGTGCCGTTCAGGCTGAACGCGGTCGGCTTGACGAAGCTGCCGCTGTAGGAGCCCTGGAACCCGAAGGAGACCTGGCCGCCCGGTGCGATGTACGCGTTGTGCGCCGCGTTCGTGGCCGTCACCGAGCCCGACGACGACGGGACGGAGGCGTTCCACGCGTTGGTGATCCGTTGTCCGCCGGGCAGCGCGAACGCGAGATTCCAGCCGTTGACCGGGGAGGATCCCGTGTTGGTCACGGTGACGTCGGCGGTGAAGCCTCCCGGCCACACGCTCGTGCCGTAGGCCACCTTGCACGCCGCGGGACCGCCCGGGTCGCCGGGCGTGCCGCCGCCGAGGTTCACGCTGGAGGAGAAGGAGGTCACCGCCAGCCCGGCGCCGTTCTGCCACGGCTCGAAGCCCGCCTGAATGCTCGTCAGGTACCAGTCGTTGCGGGCGAGTCCGCGCGAGACGGCGTTGCGGGCGAAGTCCATGACGTCGAAGCTCCAGCTGTCCATCGTCGACGGCGCCACGAAGGACAGGACGTCGTTGGTGCCGTTGTTGCCGGACCACACCTGCCACTGGCGTCCCGCGACGGTGGCGGAACCGACCGGTGAGCCCACCGGTTGCACCGACCCCACGCGGTTGAACCAGATCATGATCTCGGTGCGGTTCACGCCGTCGGTGCGGGGCGTCGGGTCCAGCCAGATGTCGTAGGCGGCGTCGTAGACCGCACCGCTCACGTAGCTGTAGGAGATGCTCGTGGGAGCGCTGGAGATGGTGTTGAGCCGGGCCGGGAGGTTCGTGCCGGGCGAACAGTTCGTGTAGTGGCAGCCGTTGAACACCGACGGGTAGGACTTCGGGGCGCCGTTCGTGGGGACGGAGCCGTCGGCCTGGGCGATCCTGAAGCCCGAGTCCGTGACGGTGATGCACTGGGTGGCGCTCGTGCCCCAGCGGTTGTTCTGGACGACGTAACGGCCCTGGATCGTGGTGGAGCCGAACTCCTCGCAGATCGTCGTGTCGGCGTGCGACGCCGAGGCGCCGGTGAGAAGAGCGGCCAGCGCGACGAGCGAGGTGAGCAGCGCGCCGAACAGGGCGCGCACCCTGCGGCCTTGGAGCGGTGACGGTTGCATGCGGGTCCTCCGCGACGGGGGTGGGGGGTCAGGGGCGCACCGTCCAGAATTGGGAGCGCTCCCATTCCGTTCTCCGCTGGGACTGTAGGAGAGGATCATGCCCCTGACAAGATGATGGACGTCGGTGCTCGAGCGGCGGGAGAAGGCTGTGCACCGGGCGACCCCCACGTGGGGGAGCCGCCCGGTGGGTGACCCCGTCTCCCGACGACGGGGTCGCGTACCCGGAGCCTCAGTGGCGGGGACTATTCGAGAAGCTCCGCGTACGAGCCCATGGCCAGGGCGATGTCTGCCTGGGCCCAGAAGCGGTGGTAGGTGAAGACGGGGGCTGCGCCGCCTTGGAGGTAGGTCTGGATCTTGGACCAGGCGGGGTCGTTCTTGTAGAAGGAGCGCAGGGAGGCGAAGGTGGAGGTGGCGTTGATGGCGTCGCCGTTGGGCATGGTGCCGGTGAAGGTGGTGGGGATGGAGACGGGGTCGTTGAAGCGGTTGTAGTCGGTGCGGGTTTCGGGGACGGCGATGCCCAGGGCGTCCTGGTTGTGGGTCCACATGCCGTCGAGGAGGGCTTTGGCGGTGGTTTTGGCCTGGGTGTTGCCGGATTTGGCGGCGTAGTAGGTGAGGGTTTTGGCGTAGGCGGCGGCGACGCCGACGTCGTCGGTGTAGTCGGCGACGGTGACGTGCAGGTTGGTGTTGGCGCCGGGGGTGGTGGCGTTCCAGGTGTCGGGCTGGCCGGACCATTGCAGGGTGGAGGGGATGCGGAAGGTGCCGTCGGGGTTGATCGTGGTCTTGGACAGGGCCCAGGTGACCCATTTGTCCAGGACGGTCTTGGCGGCGGTGTTCCCGGTCTGCTGGTAGTACTCGGCGACGCGTTCCATGGACCAGGCCTGGAAGCCGAACCACTGGTTGGAGGGCGGGTCGTGGTAGACGGGCTGGGGGTCGTAGTACATGCCGTAGAAGGTGGAGGTGCCGGTGGGGGGAGTGGCGTAGCGGCCGGCCCAGCTGTTGGTGGCTCCGCCGGCGATGGCGCCTTCGCTGGATTGCAGCCAGCGGTAGAACTCCAGCTGGCGGCCGAGGGACTTGGCCCAGTCGGCCTGTCCGGTGGCGGACTTGGGTTTGAGGTCGGCGTTGTTGCTCAGGGCGTAGGCGGCGAGGGGGTTTTGGTAGCCGCCGTGGGTGTGGCTGGAGCCGATGCGCCAGGCCCAGCCGGCGCTGGTGTCGGTGGCGCCGCCCCAGGCGTAGTACCAGGACAGCAGGTAGTGGGAGGCGTCCTTGCCGGTGCCGGCCGGGCAGGTGGTGGGTCCGACGCAGGTGCCGACCTTCTTGAAGTACTTGTCGTACATGGCGTAGCGCAGGTAGTCGCCCATTTTGGCGGCCTTGCCGACGGTGGTGGAGACGTCGGCGCCCTTGCCCTGCGCCTTGGCCCAGGTGTCGGCCCAGTAGGCGGCCTGCACGGCGCGGGCGTCGGCGTCGGGGGCGTCGGTGAACTTCCACTGCTTGGCGTAGGAGGAGTCGCCGGTGAACAGGTCGAGGTAGCCGTTCTTGCCGCCGTACTTGAAGGCGTCGCAGGTGGGCTGGGGCACGGTCTCCCACACTGATTCCTGCGCGCCGCGCTGGAAGGTGTTGATGTAGGAGGGTCCGGTGTCGGCGGGGCCGGCTTCGCACTTGCCGGGGGAGTTGCCGTAGCCGTAGGTGTTGTCGACGTCTTGCAGCCAGTGCATGCCGTAGACGTCGTCGGTGCCGTAGGCGCTCTTCAGCTCGCCCGCGAGGGGGTCGGATCCGACGGAGACGCCGGTGTCGAGCCGGGCGGGGTATTCGCCCGGGGTGTCCAGTTCGGGGGCGTAGGTGGCGGGTTTGGAAGCGTTGTAGAAGGAGTTGGTGGGCTGGTCGGCGTGGGTGGGGATCATGTACTTCTCCATGATGTCCCAGGCGCCGTTGAACTTGGTCCAGTCACCGGTGATCTTGCCGTACATCGCCTGGAGCCACAGCAGGTAGCTGTAGGCCTCGGAGGTGGTCTCGTGGCCCTGGTCCGGGGCCTCCACGATGAGGGTCTCCACCGAGTGGTAGGGGATGCCCTCGGGGGAGAAGTAGCCGTTCGCCGGGTTCGTGATCTTCCCGTACAAGTCCAGGAACCGGGCGTCGTAGGCCTTCGTCGCTCCCAGCTGTGTCACCGTGACCGACGCCTTCGCATGCCCGGCGGCCGTCGACTCGAACGTCGCCGCCCCGGTGCCCGAGGCGTCGGCGGTGACGGTCACGTTCTGCGCGGTGTTCCAGTTCGACGGCGTGAACGTCAAACTCGCCCCACCCGACACGGTGAGACCGGTGTTGCCCGAGGACCGGGCCGTCGTCACCGTCACGTTCGCGCTCGGCTGCTTCGACAGTTTCACCGCGTAGGTGCCCGACTTGCCCTGCTGGACACCCAGCTGGGTCGGCGAGGCGACCACGGCCGGCCCGGAGACCACCGTGATGCCGACCGGCGTCGACGACGCCGACGCACCCAGACTGTCATAGGCCTTCGCGACCAGCGAGTGACCGCCCACGGCCAGGGCGGAGACAGACAGGGCAAACGGCGCACTCGTGTCCGTGCCCAGCAGCGTCGTGTCGTCGTAGAACTCCACCTTGCTGATCGTCGCGTTGTCCGCGGCCGCCGCGGTCGCCGCGAGCGGCACCGCGTCGCCCTGCGTGAAGACGGCGCCCGCGGCGGGACTGGTCAACACCGTCACCGGCGGCTGATGCGCGCCCACACACACCGTGCCGTTCACCGCGAACGAGGCGGGAGCCGCGTTCGCCCCGCTGTAGGTGAACTGCGCCCCCGTGCTGACCGCCGCACCCGCGGCGATCGTCGCGTTGTAGGAGGCGTTGCTCACCGTGACCTGCTGACCCGACTGCGACCAGCTGCCGTTCCAGCCGTTGGACAGCTTCTGGTTGCCCGCGTAGGCATACGTCAGCGTCCACCCGTTGATCGCGTCCGTACCGCGGTTGGTCACCGTCAGCTCCGCGGTGAAACCCGAACCCCAGTCATTGGTCTTGTAGTCCACATTGCACTGAACACCCGCCGCCTGCGCGGGAGTCGTACCGGTACTCAGCATGGCGAG
>NZ_JAHHIT010000016.1 GCF_024539675.1 Streptomyces hilarionis
CGGCGGCGTTCGATGCGCGGGGCGCGCGGCGGACGCAGTTGCCGACGTATCCCTTCCAACACCAGCACTACTGGCTCAGGACGGAACGCGCACAGGGCGACGTCTCCTCCGCCGGCCTCACCCCGTCCACGCACCCGCTCCTCGGCGCCGCCGTGGACCTGCCCGGAACCGGCGGTGTCGCCTTCACCGGCCGCTGGTCCACACGCACCCACCCCTGGCTCGCCGACCACGCCGTGTGGGGCACCGCCCTGCTGCCGGGCACCGGCTTCGTCGACCTGGTCCTGACCGCCGGGGCCGGCGCCGACTGCGGCGCCCTCGAGGAACTCGTCATCGAGGCGCCCCTCATCCTCCCCGAGGACGGCGCCATCCAGGTCCGCGTCGAACTCGCCGCCCCCGACGAGTCGGGCCGCCGCGCCGTCTCAGTCCACTCGCGCCCCGAGGGCGACGAACCCGACTGGACCCGGCACGCCACCGGCACCCTCGTCCCCGAGGACCTCGACTCCCGCGAGCCCGCCCTCGTCTGGCCGCCGTCCGGCGCCACCCCCGTACCGGTGGACGTCGAATCCGTCTACGCGGACCTGGCCGAACGCGGCTACGAGTACGGCCCCGCCTTCCGGGGACTGCGCGGGGTGTGGACCCGCGACGACGAGATCTTCGCCGAGGTCGCGCTGCCCGAGGACCAGCAGGACGACGCGGGAGACTTCTCCCTGCACCCCGCCCTGCTCGACGCCTCGCTGCACGCCCCGCTGATCTACGGCACCGGTCTGCCACGACTGCCCTTCTCCTGGAACGGCATCACCCTGTGGACCCGCGGGGCCTCCCGCCTGCGGGCCCACTTCGTCCCCGCGGGCGAGGAGACCTGGCAGGTCACCGTCACCGACCACCACGGCGCGCCCGTAGCGCGCATCGACGCCCTCATCGGCCGTCAGGTGACCCCGGAACAGCTCGCCGGAGCCCGGCTGGCCCGCGAGACGGCCTCCTCCCGGCTGGACGACTGGGTCTACGGCACGACCTGGATCCCGGCCGACATCACGGACCCCGCAGCCGCGCCCACCGGCGCCTGGCTCGTCGCCGTACCGGCCGACCGCACGGACGACGCCACCGTCACGGCATGCCTCACCGCCCTCGGCGACCGGGGCGCCCACGTCGTCCCGCTGCCCGTCGACGGAGCCGACCGCGCCACGCTCACCGACCTCGTCACCCGCACGGCGACCGACGCGGCGACCGGGACAGCCCCCCTCGCGGGCGTCCTGTCGCTGCTCGCCCTCGACGAGCGGGAGCACCCCGGCCTCCCGGGAGTCACCCGCGGACTGGCGGCGACGATCGCCCTGGTCCAGGCCCTCGGCGACGCCGGTGTCGACGCGCCGCTGTGGCTCGCCACCCAGGGCGCCGTCGCCACCCGCGACACCGACCCGGTGCACAGCGCCGACCAGGGCGCCGTGTGGGGACTCGGCCAGGCCGCCGCCCTCGAACACCCGGGCCGCTGGGGCGGACTGGTCGACCTCCCCGCCACCCTCGACCCCGCGACGGGCGCCCTGCTCGCCACGGTGCTCGGCGGCGGCAGCGGCGACGAGGACCAACTCGCCCTGCGCGACGGCACGGTCCTCGCCCGCCGCCTGGAGCACACACCGCTGCACCGGCCGCACCCGGACGAGTCGCCCCGGCGGACCACCGGCACCGTACTGATCACCGGCGGCACCGGAGCCCTCGGCGGGCACGTCGCCCGCCACATGGCCGCATCCGGCGCCGGCCACCTGGTCCTCGTCGGCCGCCGCGGCGCCGACACACCGGGCATCGCCGAACTGACCGCCGAACTCGCCGAGACCGGAGCCCGGGTCACCGTGGCCGCCGTCGACGTCACCGACCGGCAGGCCCTGGCCGACCTGCTGGCGAAGCTGGCAGCGGACGGCGACCCGGTCCGCACGGTGGTGCACGCCGCGGGCGTCAACGGCTTCGGCACTGTGGAAGAGACGACGCTCGACGACTTCGGCGCCGTCGTGTCCGCCAAGACGGCCGGCGCGGCCCACCTCGACGCACTTCTCGGCGACACCCCCCTGGACGCCTTCATCGTCTTCTCGTCCATCGCCGGAGTCTGGGGCAGCGGCAGCCAGAGCGCCTACTCCGCCGGCAACGCCTACCTGGACGGCCTCGCCCTGCGCAGGCGGGGCCAGGGCCGGACCGCCACCTCCATCGCCTGGGGCGCCTGGGGCGGCGGCGGCATGGTCGACGCCGCCTCGGCGCCGCAACTGCGCCGCCAGGGCATCGAGACCGTACGCCCCGAACTCATGCTGACCGCTCTGGACCGCGCCCTGACAGGAGGTCAGAGCGGACTCACCGTCGCCCACATCGACTGGACGCGCTTCCACGCGGCGTTCACCGCCCCCCGGCCCTCCGCACTCCTCCAAGGAGTGTCCGAGGTCCGCCGCATCACGGCGGCCGAAGCCCGCGCCCGGCGCACCGACCTCGCCACGGCCGGCTCCCTGCGCGAGCGCCTGGCCGGCCTGGAGGAGAGCGCACAGCACGCACTCCTGCTCGACCTGGTCCGCGCGGAGACCGCCGTCGTCCTCGGCCACCAGGACGCGCACGCCATCCACGCCGACCGCGCCTTCCAGGAGCTGGGCTTCGACTCGCTCACCGCCGTCGAACTGCGCAACAAGCTGTCCGCGGCCACCGGCCTGCGCCTGCCCGCCACCCTGCTCTTCGACCACCCGGCGCCGGCCGCGCTCGTCGCCCACCTGCGCGAGGCGCTCGCCCCCGAGGGAGCCCCCGCCGTCCACCGGGCGGTCGCCGAGGTCGAGAAGCTGAGGGCCGCACTCGCCTCCGTACCCGAGGACCGGGCGGTCCGCGCCCAGGTCACCGCCGCCCTACATGTCCTGCTGGCCAAGTGGACCCCGGACACCGCCCAGGACGAGAGCGACGACGACCTCGACTCGGTCACCGACGACGAGGTCTTCGACATCATCGACAACGAGTTCAACGAGTTCACCGCTTCCTGACGCCCGCCGAGCCCGCCGAACCCCCCGCGCCTGCCGCGGCTGCCGCCCCCGCCGCCCGCCCGTCGTCAGAAGTCTTTCTCTAGGAGCTGACCTTCACCGTGCCCGACGACAAGAAGTACCGCGAATACCTCAACAAGGCCGTCGCCACCGCCCGTCAGGCGACCCGCCGACTGCGCGAGGTCGAGGAGAGGGCATGGGAGCCCATCGCCATCGTCGGTATGGCCTGTCGTCTGCCGGGAGGAGTGACCTCCCCCGAGGACCTCTGGCGGCTGGTCGCCGACGGCGTCGACGGCATCACCCCCTTCCCGACCGACCGGGGCTGGGACCTGGCGGGCCTGTACGACCCGGACCCCGACGCACCGGGCAAGTCCTACGTCCGTGAAGGCGGCTTCCTCCACGACGTGGCCGGTTTCGACGCGCCCTTCTTCGGGATCTCCCCGCGCGAGGCGGTGGCGATGGACCCGCAGCAGCGACTGCTCCTGGAGACCTCCTGGGAGGTCTTCGAGCGGGCGGGCATCGACCCGACCTCGCTGCGAGGCCGCAGGATCGGCTTCTACACCGGCGTCATGCACCACGACTACGCCCCGCGCGTCCGACAGGTCCCCGAGGACCTGGAGGCCTACATCGGACGCGGCAGCACCGGAAGCTTCGCCTCGGGACGCGTGTCGTACACGCTCGGCCTCGAAGGCCCCTCGGTGACGGTCGACACCGCGTGCTCCTCGTCGCTGGTCGCCATCCACCTCGCCGTCCAGTCCCTGCGCACCGGCGAGTCGGAGATGGCCCTGGCCGGCGGCGCCGCCGTCATGGCCGACAGCAAGATGTTCGTCGAGTTCTCCCGCCAGCGCGGCCTCTCCCCGGACGGCCGGTGCCGCGCCTTCGCCGCCGGCGCCAACGGCACCGGCTTCTCCGAGGGCGTGGGTCTCCTGCTGCTGGAGCGGCTGTCGGACGCCCGCCGCAACGGCCACGAGGTCCTGGCCGTCGTCCGCGGCTCCGCCGTGAACCAGGACGGCGCCTCCAACGGCCTCACCTCGCCCAACGGCCCCGCCCAGCGCGAGGTGATCCGGCAGGCGCTGGAGAACGCCCGGCTGTCCCCGGCGGACGTCGACGTGGTGGAGGCGCACGGCACCGGCACGTCCCTCGGCGACCCGATCGAAGCGCAGGCCCTCCTCGCCACCTACGGCCGGGAGCGGCCCGCCGACGGCCGCCCGCTGTGGCTGGGCTCGCTGAAGTCCAACATCGGTCACGCCCAGTCGGCGGCCGGTGTGGCGGGTGTGATCAAGATGGTGCAGGCGATGCGGCACGGTGTGCTGCCGAAGACGTTGCACGTGGACGCCCCGACGCCCGAGGTGGACTGGTCGGCGGGTGCGGTGCGGCTGCTCACCGAGGCGCGGGAGTGGCCGGAGCGGGACGTGCCGCGGCGTGCCGGTGTGTCGTCCTTCGGCCTCAGCGGCACCAACGCCCACATCGTCATCGAGTCCGCGCGGCCCGCGCCGTCCGCGGCCCCCGCGTCCGAGGTCCCCGTACCCGAGGAATCGGGCTCGGCGGACCCCGAAACCACGGCAGCAGACGTACCCGACGCAGCCGGCGCCTCCGCCGGCCCCGCGCCGGCGTCCGCCGAACGGGTCGTGCCCGCGGGCGTGGTGCCGCTGGCCCTGTCCGGCAAGACCCCCGAGGCTTTGCGCGCCCAGGCGCGGCAGCTCGCGGCGTTCCTGGAGGACCGGCCCGAGACCGTGCTGCACGACGTCGCCCTCTCCCTGACCTCGCGCACCGCGTTCACCCACCGGGGCGTGGTGGTCGCCGCCGACCGCGAGGAGGCACTGGAACGCCTCACCGCCCTGGCCGAGAACACCTCGGTGCCGACCACCGGTCCCGGTGGTTCGGGTGTGGTGTTCGTGTTTCCGGGTCAGGGGGCGCAGTGGGTGGGGATGGCGTTGGGGTTGTTGTCGGAGTCGGTGGTGTTCGCGGAGTGGATGGGTCGGTGTGGGGAGGCGTTGGAGCCGTTTGTGGGGTGGTCGTTGGTTGATGTGTTGGGTGATGAGGAGGCGTTGGGTCGGGTTGATGTGGTGCAGCCGGTGTTGTGGGCGGTGATGGTGTCGTTGGCGGGGTTGTGGCGGTCGGTGGGGGTGGAGCCGGTTGCGGTGGTGGGGCATTCGCAGGGGGAGATTGCGGCGGCGTGTGTGGTGGGTGGGTTGTCGTTGGAGGATGGTGCGCGGGTGGTGGCGGGGCGTAGTCGGGTGATTGCGTCGTCGTTGGCGGGTTTGGGTGGGATGTTGTCGGTGGGTTTGCCGGTGGGTGTGGTGGAGGGTCGGTTGGGTGGGGGGTTGTCGGTTGCTGCGGTGAATGGTCCGTCGTCGGTGGTGGTGGCGGGTGGGGTGGATGCGTTGGATGTGTTGGAGGGGGAGTTGCGGGGTGAGGGGGTGCGGGTTCGTCGGGTGGCGGTGGATTATGCGTCGCATTCGGTGGAGGTGGAGGGGGTCGAGGGTGAGTTGGCGGGGGTGTTGGCGGGTGTGTCGGGTGTGTCGTCGGGGGTGCCGTTTTATTCGACGGTGACGGGTGGGGTGGTGGATACGGCGTTGTTGGACGGGGGGTATTGGTATCGGAATCTGCGGGAGCGGGTGCGTTTTGAGGAGGTGACGCGGGTTCTGTTGGGTGAGGGGCGGCGGGTGTTCGTGGAGATGAGTCCGCATCCGGTGTTGGGGTTCGTGGTGGCGGAGTCGTTGGGTGAGGTGGGTGTGGATGGTCTGGTGGTGGGGTCGTTGCGTCGTGGTGAGGGGGGTTTGGAGCGGTTCTTGCGGTCGGTGGGTGAGGTGTATGCGGGGGGTGTGGACGTCGACTGGTCGGCGGCGTTCGATGCGCGGGGCGCGCGGCGGACGCAGTTGCCGACGTATCCCTTCCAACACCAGCACTACTGGCTCGACGCGAACGACGGCCCCGCCGTCGAGGCCGACCCCGTCCACGCCGCCTTCTGGGCCGCGATCGAGGCCGGCGACACCGACGCACTCGCCGACGACCTCCAGCTCAAGGCCTCCGTACTGGACGAGGTCCTGCCCGCACTGTCGTCCTGGCGCCGCCGCCACCAGGAACGATCCGTCGTCGACGGATGGCGCTACCGCCTCGGCTGGGACCGGATCGACGCCGCCGCCACGCCTCCCGGCGCCCTCTCCGGCACCTGGCTCGTCGCCACCGCCACCGCCACCGCCACCGGCACCGGAATCGGCACCGGCACTGACAGCGCCTCGCTCGCCGAAGCCGTCGTCACCGGTCTGGCCGAGCGCGGCGTGCAGATCGTCCGCATCGAGGTCGACACCGAGCACACGGACCGGGCGGCGCTGGCCGCCGCCCTGCCCGACCAGCCCCTGTCCGGGATCGTGTCCCTCCTCGCACTCGACGGCCGACCGCACCCCGCCCACCCCACCTGGTCGCGCGGCACGCTCGGCTCCGTCACCCTCGTCCAAGCCCTTCACGACGCCGGCATCGAGGCGCCCCTGTGGGCGGTCACGTCCGGAGGCGTCGCCGTCGCCGACCCCGCCGAACTGACCGACCTCGCCCAGCACGTCATGTGGGGCATCGGCACCGTCCTCGCCCTGGACCACCCGCGGTCCTGGGGCGGCCTCGTCGACCTGCCGTCCGGCGCCGACCGACCCGGCCCGCACACCCTCGACCTCCTGTGCACGGCCCTCTCCGGACCCGGCGACGAGGACCAGCTCGCCATCCGCGCCGACGGCCTGTACGCCCGCCGCATGCGCCGCGCCCCGCTGGACGGGGCCCCGGCCCACACCCCCTGGACCCCCCGCGGCACCGTCCTCATCACCGGCGGCACGGGCGGCACAGGCGCCCATGTCGCACGCCGGCTCGCCGAGCAGGGCGCCGAACACCTGCTCCTGACCAGCCGCCGCGGCCCCGACGCCCCCGGGGCCGCCGAACTCCGCGCCGAACTCGAATCCCACGGCGCCAAGGTCACCGTCACCGCCTGCGACATCGCCGACCGCGACGCGGTCGCCGCCCTCCTCGACGCCGTCCCCGACGAACTGCCGCTGACCGCCGTCCTGCACCTCGCCGGCGCGCCCCAGACCGAATCCCCCCTGCCCGCACTCACCATCGAACAGTTCGCCGAAATGGGCCGCGCCAAGATCGACGGCGCCCGTCACCTGGACGACCTCCTCGGCGACCGCGAACTCGACGCCTTCGTCCTCTTCTCCTCCGGCGCCACCGCCTGGGGAAGCAACGGCCTCACCTCCTACGCCGGAGCCAACGCGTACCTCGACGCACTGGCCCACGACCGCCGTGCCCGCGGACTGACCGCCACTTCCATCGCCTGGGGCGCCTGGGACGGCGGCGGCATGGTCGACGCCTCGATGGCCGGAGAGTTCGCCAAACTCGGTCTCTCCCTGATGGCCCCCCACCTCGGCGTCAACGCCCTGGTGCAGGCCGTCGAACACGACGAGACCCACGTGGTCGTCGCCGGCATCGACTGGACCCGCTTCGCGCCGGCCTTCACCCTCAGCCGTCCCCGGCCCCTGCTGCGCGGCCTGCCCGAGGTCACCGACCTCCTCGCCGGCATCACCGAGGACCGCCCCGACGCCGACGCCGACGCCTCCGCCCTCCGCTCCGAACTCCTGAGCCTCTCACCCGCGGAACAGGAACACCTGCTGGTGGGCCTGGTACGGGCGGAGGCCGGGGCCGTCCTCGGCCACCCGGACACCGAAGGCGTCGAGGAGGACAGGGCCTTCAAGGAGATCGGGTTCGACTCCGTCACCGCGGTGGAACTGCGCAACCGCCTCAACGCGGCCACCCGACTGCGGCTGCCCGCCACCCTCGTCTTCGACTACCCGAACCCCAGAATTCTGGCCGACCACCTCCGCACACAACTCGTCGGAGACCGTGCCGCCCACACCCCGCCCACCGTCGCAGCGGCATCGCCCGCGTCCCCCGTCGCCGACGACCCCATCGCGATCGTCTCCATGGGCTGCCGCCTCCCCGGCGGCGTCACCTCGCCCGAGGACCTGTGGACCCTGCTCGCCGAAGGCCGCGACGCCCTCGTCGACTTCCCGACCGACCGAGGCTGGGACCTGGACCGCCTGCTCTCCGACGACCCCGACGCCCCCGGCACGACCTACGTCCGCAAGGGCGGCTTCCTCCAGCACGTCGCCGACTTCGACGCCGGGTTCTTCGGCATCAACCCCCGCGAGGCGCTGGCCATGGACCCGCAGCAGCGGCTCCTGCTGGAGACCTCCTGGGAGGTCTTCGAACGGGCGGGCATCGACCCGACCTCCCTGCGCGGCAAGGACGTCGGCGTCTTCACCGGCATGGGAGCCCAGGACTACACCCCGCGCCTCGGCGGCGGCGCCGAGGGCACCGAGGGCTACGCCCTGACCGGCAGCGCCGCCAGCGTCGCCTCCGGCCGCGTGTCGTACGTCCTCGGCCTGGAGGGCCCCGCGCTCACCATCGACACGGCGTGCTCGTCCTCACTGGTGGCGATGCACTCCGCGATGCAGGCCCTGCGCAGCGGCGAGTGCTCGCTCGCCCTGGCCGGCGGCGTGGCCGTGATGTCCAGCCCCGGCGTCTTCGTGGAGTTCTCTCGACAGCGCGGCCTAGCCGCCGACGGGCGGTGCAAGGCCTTCGCGGCGGGTGCCGACGGGACGGCGTGGGCCGAGGGTGTGGGCCTGGTGCTGCTGGAACGACTGTCGGACGCGCGGCGCAACGGCCACGAGGTGCTGGCCTTGGTGCGGGGCAGTGCGGTCAACCAGGACGGTGCGTCCAACGGCCTGACCGCGCCCAACGGTCCTTCTCAGCAGCGGGTGATCCGCCAGGCGCTCGCCAACGCCGGTCTGTCGGCCGCCGACGTCGACGCGGTGGAGGCGCACGGGACGGGTACCTCGCTGGGCGATCCGATCGAGGCGCAGGCGTTGATCGCGACGTACGGCCAGGAGCGGCCCGCCGACGACCGGCCACTGCTGCTCGGCGCCCTGAAGTCGAACCTCGGCCACACGGGAGCCACGGCCGGTGTGGCGGGCGTCATCAAGATGGTGCAGGCGATGCGGCACGGTGTGCTGCCCAAGACGCTCCACGTGGACGAGCCGTCACCGGCGGTGGACTGGTCGGCGGGCGCGGTGGAACTGCTGACCGACGCGCGGGAATGGCCGGCGGCAGCGGACCGTCCTCGGCGGGCGGGTGTGTCGGCGTTCGGCATCAGTGGGACGAATGCGCACGTGATCCTGGAGGGCGTGGAGCCCGCGGCTCCGGTGGAGCGTGCGGTGGTGCCGGAGGGTGTGGGCCCCGACGGTGAGGCGCCGGGTGGTGTGGTGCCGTTGGTGGTGTCGGGCAGGTCGCCGGAGGCGGTGCGCGCGCAGACGGCGAGGCTGGCCGATCTCCTGGCGGAGCGGCCCGAACTGAGCCTGGTGGATGTGGCGTTCTCGCTGGCGACGACCCGTGCGCACTTCGATCACCGTGCGGTGGTGGTCGCGGGTTCGGCGGTCGAGGCGCGTGAGCATCTCGCGTCGGTGGAGCCGCAGGCGGTTGTTCCGGGTCGTGTGGGTGTGCTGTTCACGGGTCAGGGGTCGCAGCGGGTCGGGATGGGGCGTGAACTGCACGCCGTATTCCCGGTGTTCGCGGAGGCTTTCGACGAGGTGTGCGCGGCCGTGGACAAGGAGCTCGGTCGCTCGCTCAGGCAGCTGGTCTTCGAGGGCGGGGACCTGCTGGACGAGACGCGGTTTGCGCAGCCGGCGCTGTTCGCGGTCGAGGTGGCGTTGTTCCGGTTGGTGGAGTCCTGGGGTGTGCGGCCGGACTATCTGGCCGGGCATTCGATCGGTGAGGTGACTGCTGCGTTCGTGGCGGGTGTGTGGTCGTTGGAGGACGCGGCGGCTTTGGTGGTGGCGCGGGGTCGGCTGATGCAGGCGCTGCCGTCGGGCGGTGCGATGTTCGCCGTCGAGGCGGCCGAGGACGAGGTCGTGCCTCTGCTGACCGAGGGCGTGAGCATCGCGGCAGTCAACGGTGCCACGTCGTTGGTGCTGTCGGGTGTCGAGGATGCTGTCACGGCCGTGGTGGCGCGGCTTGAGGGGCGGCGGTCGAAGCGGTTGCGGGTCTCGCATGCCTTCCACTCGTCGTTGATGGACCCGATGTTGGACGAGTTCCGCCAGGTCGTGGCGGGGCTGACGTTCCATGAGCCTGCTTTGCCGGTGGTGTCGAACCTGACCGGCGGGGTGGCGGACGCGGACCGGTTGTGTTCGCCGGAGTACTGGGTGGAGCACGTGCGTGGCACGGTCCGTTTCCACGATGGCGTCCAGGCGCTGCGTGAGCTGAAGGTGGCGACGTTCCTCGAGCTGGGCCCCGATGGTGTGCTGTCGGCGATGGTGGCCCAGGAGTGCCTGCCTTCCCTGCGACGGGATGTGCCCGAGGACCGAGCCCTGATGAACTGCCTTGGCCAGCTCCACGCCCGGGGTGTGGCCGTGGACTGGGAGAGGGTGTTCGCCACAACCGGTGCCCGCCGGGTGGAGCTGCCCACCTACGCCTTCCAGCGGCAGCGGTTCTGGCTGGCCGCCACCGCTCCGACGACCGACGTGTCGCTGGGACACCCGTTGCTCAACGCGGTGATGGCGGTGCCGGAGACCGGGGGTGTGGTGTGCACCGGACGGCTGTCGCGCGCGGCCCAGCCATGGCTGGTCGAGGACACCGTGCCCGGTGCCGGCGTGGTGCCGGGAGCGGCTCTGGTCGAACTGGCGATCCGTGCGGGCGACGAGGCCGGCGCCGGTTCGTTGCGCGAGCTCACGATCGAGACGCCGATCGTGCTGCCCGCGACGGCACCCCTTCGCGTGCAGGTCTCCGTGGGGGGCGCCGACGACGAGGGACACCGCACCGTCGGCGTGTACACCCGTGCGGACAACGGCGACGAGTCCTGGACCCGCCACGCCACCGGCACCCTGACCTCCTCTGACGCAGTTCCGGCACCAGACGGTGAAGCGGTCGCGTCGGCGGAGTCCGTCGAGCTTGTCTTGGACGAGGAACTCGCGGCCGATGCCGGGCGCTTCGGCCTGCACCCGGTCCTTCTCGAGGCCGCGGCCCGTGCGACCGGGTACTCCGGTCTGTCCGCGGAGTGGCGTGGAGTGACCTTGCATGCCACCGGTGCCTCGGCTGTCCGTGTCAGGGTGACACCGGCCGAGGACGGCTCCGACGCGTCGCGCCTGGAGGTCTTCGACGCCACTGGCGAAGGTGCCTTGATCACGTCGGTGGAGTCGCTCGTGTTGCGGGCGATTCCGGAGGGCCAGTGGGGAGTGTCCGGCGGCGAGGTTGCTGACGCGTTGTTCCGGGTGGAGTGGTCGCCGCTGTCGGTGGCCGGCGATGTGGATGGGGATGCCGTTGGTGGTGTCGAGGTCCTGGATGTGCCGTCGGCGGAGTTGGATGCCGGGGCGGTGCGTGAGGTGACGGCTGGTGTTCTGTCTGCGGTGCAGTCGTTCCTGACGTCTTCGGCGTCGGGTGCGGGTGCGGGTTCGGGTTGTCTGGTGGTGGTGACGCGGGGTGCGGTGGACGCTGGCGTTGCGGGTGAGTTTGGTGGGGTGGATCCGGTGGGTGCTGCGGTGTGGGGGTTGGTGCGTTCGGCGCAGGCGGAGGATCCGGGCCGGGTGGTGTTGGTGGATGTGGGGGTGGGTGAGGTGCTGCCTGCTGGTGAGGTGTTGGCGGGTGTGGTGGCTTCGGGTGAGCCGCAGGTGGCGGTGCGCGCGGGTGAGGTGCTCGTGCCGAGGCTGTCCCGTGTGATGGTCGCCTCGCCCCTCGAACCGTCGGGTGAGTCGTCGGGTGGTGGGGTGTTCCGTTCGGGTGGGACGGTGTTGGTGACGGGTGGTACGGGGGCGTTGGGTGCGGTGGTGGCGCGGCATCTGGTGGCGGTGCATGGGGTGCGCAGTTTGGTGCTGACGAGTCGGCGTGGTGTGGATGCTCCGGGTGCGTCGGCGTTGAGGGCGGAGTTGGAGGGGCTGGGTGCGCGGGTGGTTGTGGCGGCGTGTGACGTGGCCGACCGCGAGGCGCTCGCTCAGGTGTTGGGGGAGGTGTCTGTTGAGGCTCCGTTGTCGGGTGTGGTGCACACGGCTGGTGTGTTGGATGACGGTGTGTTCGGGTCGTTGACGGCGCAGCGGTTGGCGGCGGTGTTGCGTCCGAAGGTGGATGCGGTGCTGGCGTTGCATGAGGCGACGCGGGGCCTGGACCTGGACGCTTTTGTTCTGTACTCGTCTGCGTCGGGTGTGCTGGGTGGTCCGGGGCAGGGCAATTATTCGGCGGCGAACGCGTTCCTGGATGCGTTTGCTCAGTGGCGCCGTTCGCAGGGGTTGCCGGCTGTGTCGCTGGCGTGGGGTCTCTGGGGTGACACCGGAGGCATGGCCGGTGCCCTGGACCGGGCGGACCAGGCACGCATGCGGCGCAGCGGTGTTCTTCCGTTGTCGGTCGAGGAGGGGATGGCGCTCTTCGACGCCGCGATCGGCGCCGGTGAACCGGCACTGATACCTGTCAAGTTCGACTTCGCAGCCCTCGCCGAGCAGGCAGCCACCGGCCAACTGGGCTCCATGTTGCAGGGGTTGGTGCGTCGGCCCCGACGTACCGCCACTGCCGCGGGACCCGCATCCGTCATCTCCCTCGCGGACCGGCTGGCCGGGCTCCCGGAGGAGGAGCAGACGGACATGCTGCTCGACCTGGTCCGCGACGAAGTGGCCGTGGTGCTCGGACATACCGATGGAGCGAGCATCCTTCCGGGGCAGGCGTTCAGCGAGATCGGCTTCGACTCGCTCACCGCGGTCGAGCTGCGCAACCGGTTGATGAGGGTGGCGGGGATTCCGTTGCCTGCCACGCTGGTCTTCGACTACCCGTCACCCGTCGCGATCACCGAGCACTTGCGCGCGGAGCTGATCCCGGACGTCGCAGGCGGAACGGTGGAGCTCGCCGACGTGGACGAGGCCGGGCTGCGCAAGGCCCTCGCCTCCGTCCCCCTCGGCCGCCTCCAAGAGCTGGGCGTACTGCAGCAGTTGCTGCGTCTCGTGGCTGCCGCACCCGAAGCCGTGAACGCCGCCCCGACCGCTGCCGCCTCGTCGGAGACGCGACAGAGCGCCGCACACCTGATCGCCGACATGGACGTAGCCGGCCTCATCGAACGCGCGATGGGCAACACCACCAACTGAGCCCGTCGCGGCCTACGGAGGAAATCAAGAATGTCTGTGTCCGAGGACAAGCTTGTCGCGGCACTGCGGGCCTCGCTCGTGGAGAACGAGCAGCTCAAGGAGGAGCGCGACCGGGCCCTTGCGGCCTCGTCCGAGCCGATCGCGATCGTGGCGGCCGCGTGCCGACTGCCCGGCGGCGTCTCCTCGCCGGAGGACCTGTGGCGTCTGGTCGCCGAGGAACGCGACGGCATCACGCCGTTTCCCGAGGACCGGGGCTGGGACGTCGACGGAATCTACGACCCCACTCCCGGTCTGCCGGACAAGTCCTACGTTCGCGAAGGCGGCTTCCTGCACGACGCTGGGGAGTTCGACCCGGCGTTCTTCGGGATCAGTCCCCGTGAGGCGCTGGCGATGGATCCGCAGCAGCGGTTGCTGCTGGAGACGTCGTGGGAGGTGCTGGAGCGGGCGGGGATCGATCCGGCGTCGTTGAAGGGCAGCCGCACGGGTGTCTTCGCCGGCTTGATGTACCACGACTACGAGGCGGCAGTAGCCGCCGGGAGCATCGTCTCGGGCCGGGTGGCGTACACCTTCGGCTTCGAGGGACCCGCCGTGACGGTGGACACGGCGTGTTCGTCGTCGCTGGTCGCGATGCACTCCGCGGTCCAGTCCCTGCGCGGCGGCGAGTGCTCGCTGGCCCTGGCCGGCGGCGTGGCCGTGATGGCCCGGCCCGGCAGCTTCATCGAGTTCTCGCGTCAGCGGGGTCTTGCCGCCGACGGGCGGTGCAAGTCGTTCGCGGCGGGTGCCGACGGGACGGCGTGGGCCGAGGGCGTGGGTCTGGTGCTGTTGGAGCGTTTGTCGGACGCGCGGCGCAACGGCCACGAGGTGCTGGCCTTGGTGCGGGGCAGTGCGGTCAACCAGGACGGTGCGTCCAACGGCCTGACCGCGCCCAACGGTCCCTCTCAGCAGCGGGTGATCAGGCAGGCGCTGGCGAACGCGGGTCTGTCGGCGGCCGACGTCGATGTGGTGGAGGCGCACGGGACGGGTACCTCGCTGGGTGATCCGATCGAGGCGCAGGCGTTGATCGCGACGTACGGGCAGGAGCGGCCTGGTGCTGATCGGCCGTTGTGGCTGGGGTCGTTGAAGTCGAACATCGGTCATGCGCAGGCTGCGGCCGGTGTGGCGGGTGTGATCAAGATGGTGCAGGCGATGCGGCACGGTGTGCTGCCCAAGACGCTGCACGTGGACGAGCCCTCGCCGAAGGTGGACTGGTCGGCGGGTGCGGTGGAACTGCTGACAGAGTCGCGGGAATGGCCGACCGACCCGGGCCGTACGCGCCGCGCGGCCGTCTCCTCCTTCGGCATCAGCGGCACCAACGCCCACGTCATCCTGGAAGCAGTCGAGAAGGAGGGTGCCGAGCCGACCGCGACACGGGGTCTCGTACCCCTCGTTCTGTCAGGCAGGTCGACTGAGGCGGTGCGCGCGCAGGCTCGGCGACTGGCCGACCATCTGGAAACGCACCGCGAACTGAGCCTCACGGACGCCGCGTTCTCGCTGGCGACGACCCGTGCGCATTTCGATCACCGTGCGGTGGTGGTGGCGGGTTCGGTGGAGGAGGCGCGTGAGCACCTCGCGTCGGTGGAGCCGCAGACAGTCGTCCCCGGACGTCTGGGTGTGTTGTTCACGGGTCAGGGGTCGCAGCGGGTCGGGATGGGGCGTGAACTGCACGCCGCTTTCCCGGTGTTCGCGGAGGCCTTCGACGAGGTGTGCGCGGCCGTGGACAAGGAGCTCGGTCGCTCACTCAGGCAGTTGGTCTTCGAGGGCGGGGACCTGCTGGACGAGACGCGCTATGCGCAGCCGGCGCTCTTCGCCGTCGAAGTGGCGCTTTACCGTCTCGTACGGTCCTGGGGTGTGCGTCCCCACTACCTGGCTGGTCATTCGATCGGTGAGGTGACGGCCGCGTTCGTGGCGGGTGTGTGGTCGTTGGAGGACGCGGCGGCTTTGGTGGTGGCGCGCGGCCGCCTGATGCAGGCCCTGCCGTCGGGCGGTGCGATGTTCGCCGTCGAGGCGGCCGAGGACGAGGTCGTGCCTCTGCTGACGGAGGGCGTGAGCATCGCGGCGGTCAACGGTGCCACGTCGTTGGTGCTGTCGGGTGTCGAGGATGCTGTCACGGCCGTGGTGGCGCGTCTTGAGGGGCGGCGGTCGAAGCGGTTGCGGGTCTCGCATGCCTTCCACTCGTCGTTGATGGACCCGATGCTGGACGAGTTCCGCCAGGTCGTGGCGGGCCTGACGTTCCACGAGCCTGCTCTGCCGGTGGTGTCGAACCTGACCGGCGGGGTGGCGGACGCGGACCGGTTGTGTTCGCCGGAGTACTGGGTGGAGCACGTACGCGGCACGGTCCGCTTCCACGACGGGGTCCAGGCGCTGCGCGAGCTGAAGGTCTCCACGTTCCTCGAGCTGGGCCCCGACGGCGTGCTGTCGGCGATGGTGGCCCAGGACTGTCTGCCTTCCCTGCGACGGGACGTGCCCGAGGACCGAGCTCTGATGAACTGCCTCGGCCAGCTCCACGCCCGGGGTGTGGCCGTGGACTGGGAGAAGGTGTTCGCCGGAACCGGTGCCCGCCGGGTGGACCTGCCCACCTACGCCTTCCAGCGGCAGCGGTTCTGGCTGAACTCGAACGTGTCGGCTGGTGATCCGGCGTTCGCGGTGGAGCATCCGCTGCTCGACTCGGTGATCAGCGTGCCCGACACCGGTGGTGTGCTGGGGACGGGCCGGCTGTCGCTGGCCGCGCAGCCGTGGCTCGCGGACCACGCGGTGTCCGGCACCGTCCTGTTGCCCGGTACCGCCCTGGTGGAACTCGCCGTCCGTGCCGGAGACGAGGTGGGGGCGCGGTCCCTGCGCGAATTGATCATCGAAGCCCCCCTGGTCATCCCCGACAGGGGTGCGGTCCGCATCCAGGTCTCGGTCGGTGAGGAGACAGGCGGCTTACGGCCGGTCGCGGTGTACTCGCGGCCCGACGATGCGAGGTCCGGAACCCCTTGGGTCCGTCACGCCAACGGCCAGCTCGACGACGAGGCTCCGGCCCCCGACAGCACACTGAAGGTCTGGCCCCCCGAGGGCGCGCAGCCCGTCGACCTGAAGGACTTCTACGCGGACCAGGCGAGCGCCGGGTATGCGTACGGGCCGCTGTTCCAGGGCCTCAGCACGTTGTGGACCCTCGAAGGGGAGATCTACGCCGAGGTCACGCTCCCGGCGGACGACGCCGACGCGGCGGCCGGCTTCGGTCTGCATCCCGCCCTCCTCGACGCGGTCCTGCACTGCGGCGCGTTCACCGAGCGCAGGGCCGAGGAGGGCATGCTCATCCTGCCGTTCGCGTGGAACGGCATGACGCTGCACGCTTCGGGCGCCACCAGCCTGCGCGTACGGATGACGCCCACCGGGCCCGAGTCGGTGGCGCTGGAACTCGCCGACGGCGACGGCGCGCCCGTCGCCTCGGTGGAATCGCTCGTGCTGCGCGCGGTCCCCGCCGAGCAGGTCAAGGCTGCTGGCCAGACCGGTCCCGGCACGGACGCGCTGTTCGCCGTCGAATGGACCGCGATGCCGTCCGGCGCGACGGACGGCGCCACGGCCGCGGTCGTCCCGCACCCGGTCTCCATGGCCTTGGACGTCGAGGAACTGGTGCGGTCCGGCGCGTCGATGCCGGACGTGCTGGTCGTCGACGCAGTCGACGGCGTCGTCAGCGCCGAGCGGGTCCGCGGTCTCGTGGGCCGTGTCCTCGGCATCCTTCAGGCATTCCTCGCCGCGCCGGAACTCGAGTCGTCCCGCCTGCTTGTCGTGACGCGGGGCGCGGTCGGTGTCGCCGGCGACGCCGAGGTGACCGACCCGGCGGGCGCTGCCGTCTGGGGGCTGGTGCGCGCCGCGGAGGCCGAGAACCCCGACCGCGTGCTGCTGATGGATGTGGACGAGGTGCAGGCGTCCCGATCGGCCCTGGCGGGTGTGCTGGCCACCAGGGAAGCCCAGGTGGCGGTGCGCGCCGACGTCGTGTACACGCCCAGGCTGGTGCGGGTCGCCGCCGACCCCGCCACCGGGGCCGCACGGGATGCGGCGGAGGCCGGGCACGCCCGCGATTCGGTGAAGACCGGGCGTGTACTGGATGTCGCGGGAACCGTGTTGGTCACCGGCGGTACCGGAACCCTGGGCGGCCTCGTCGCCCGGCATCTCGTCGCCGCGCATGGCGTGCGCCATCTGCTGCTGACCAGCCGTCGCGGACCTGAGGCGCCCGGTGCCGCGGCGCTGACGGCGGAACTGGAAGCCGCCGGAGCGAGCGTCACCGTCGTGGCGTGCGACATGTCCAAGCGCAGGGCGGTGAAGAAGCTTCTCGCAGCGGTGCCGTCCGACGCGCCGCTGACCGCTGTCGTGCACGCGGCGGGAGTGCTCGACGACGGGGTGATCGCGAGCCTGACGCAGGAGCGGATCGGCGGCGCCTTCCGGCCCAAGGTCGATGCCGCACTCATGCTGCACGAGCTGACACGCTGCATGGACCTCGCGGCGTTCGTCCTCTTCTCCTCGGCGGCCGGTGTGATCGGGGGGCCGGGTCAGGGCAACTACTCGGCGGCGAACGCGTTCCTGGACGCCTTCGCTCAGTGGCGCCGGGCGCAGGGCCTGCCCGCGGTCTCCCTGGCCTGGGGTCTGTGGGCCGAGTCCGGCGGCATGATCGCGACGATGAGCGAGTCGGACCAGGCCCGTATGGGCCGGGGCGGAGTGCTTCCGCTGGCCACCGAGGACGGCCTGGCCCTGCTCGACACGGTTCTCCTCGACACGACCCTGCCGGGGGAGGTCTCCACTCTGGTGCCGGTGAAGTTCGACTTCGCCGCCCTGACGGAGCAGGCACGGGCCGGACACTTGCCACCGATGCTGCGCGGCCTGGTCCGCCGACCGCGCCGCACAGCCGCAACGGCGGCCGCGGGTACCGGCTCGGACACTGGTGACTCCTTGGCGCACCGCCTGGCCGCGCTGACCCACGCGGCACAGCAACGTCTGCTCGTGGAGTTGGTCTTGGGTGAGGTGGCGGTGGTGTTGGGGCATGCGAGTGCCGGGGACATCGGTGTGGGTCAGGCGTTCAGTGATCTGGGTTTTGATTCGTTGACGGCGGTGGAGTTGCGGAACCGTTTGGGTGCGGTGACGGGTCTGCGGTTGCCGGCGACGTTGATTTTCGATTATCCGTCGCCGGGTGTGCTGGCGGAGTTCTTGCGTGGGGAGTTGGTGGGTGAGGGGGCGGTGGTGTCGGCGTCGGTGGGCCGGGAGGCGTCCGCTGCTGGTGGGTGGTCGGGGTCGGAGGATCCGATTGCGATTGTGGGGATGGGGTGTCGGCTGCCGGGTGGGGTTGGGTCGCCGGAGGATTTGTGGCGTCTGGTGGTGGAGGGGCGTGAGGGGATCTCGGCGTTTCCGGAGGATCGGGGTTGGGATGTGGGGCGGTTGTTCGATCCCGATCCGGACGCGGTGGGGAAGTCGACGGTTCGTCATGGTGGGTTC
>NZ_JAHHIT010000017.1 GCF_024539675.1 Streptomyces hilarionis
GGGCAGGGGTCATGGGCGGGGCCTCCAGAAGGGGTCGGGACCGGGCGGTCCGAACGATTCTCACCGGACCGCGCCGGCCCGCGTCCGCTCAGCGCACGGGGTGCTTGCTGAGGATGGACACCCGGTTGAAGGCGTTGATGGTGACGGCCACCCAGATCACGGCCGAGAGCTGGTCCTCGGTCAGCACCTCGCGGGCCTGGGCGTACGCGGCCTCCTGGGCGGCCGCGTCGCACGGCAGGGTGGTGGCCTCCGCGAGCGCCAGGGCCGCCCGCTCCAGCGGGGTGAAGAGCTCGGTGTCCCGCCAGGCCGCGAGGACGCCCAGCCGCCGGGTGTCCTCGCCGGCCCGCAGGGCGGCCCTGGTGTGCACGTCGAGGCAGGACGCGCAGCCGTTGAGCTGGGAGACGCGCAGGTTGACCAGTTCCACCACGGTGCGCTCCAGGCCGGCCTCGGCGGCGGTCGCCCGCACGGCCTCGGACGTCTGGACCAGCGCGTGGTAGGCCTTGGGGCTCTGCTTGTCCAGATAGATCCGTCGGCTCATGAACGAAGATCCAACCAGAGGACCGACGACGACCGACGGGCGGGGCGGGTCAGTTGCCGAGCCAGAGGTCGGGGCCGAACACCTCGTAGTGGACGGCGGCGGGGCTCAGCCCCCGGGCGAGGAGGTCGCCGCGGACGGCCCGCATGAACGGCAGGGGCCCGCAGAGGTAGGCGGTGGTGTCCCGGGGCAGCGTGAGACCGCCGAGGTCGGCCCGTCCTTCGTGCAGGTGGACACGGGATTCCCCGACGTCCCCGGCGCCGGCCTCGTACCAGACGTGCACGGGGGAGTGCGGGAGCCGCTCGGCCAGTTCGGCCTGCTCGTGGCGGTGCGCGGGATGGGCGGGGGAGCGGTCGGCGTGCACGACCGTGACCGGGCGGTTCGGGCTGACGTCGCCGAGGTGGTCCAGCATCGACAGCAGCGGCGTGATGCCGATCCCGGCGGACGCCAGCAGCAGGGGGCTGTCGTCCCGCGGGAGGACCAGGTCGCCGAACGGCAGGGAGACGCGCAGGACATGGCCCGGCCGGGCGTGCGTGTGCAGCCAGGTCGAGACCTCGCCCTCGGGGAGGCTGCCGTCCGCGGAGCGCTCGCGCTTGACGGTGATGCGCCAGGTCTTGTGCCCGGGGGCCGCGGAGAGGCTGTACTGGCGTATCTGCCGTGCGCCGTCCGGCAGTTCGACCTGCACGCCGACGTACTGCCCGGGTGCGAACGGCTCGGTGGGCAGACCGTCGGGGCGGCGCAGCACGAACGAGGCGGCGTCCACCGACTCCTCGGTGCGTTCGGCGATCTCCATCTCGCGCCAGACCTGTCCGTCGTCGACCCGCGCGCCGGCGTACAGGCGGGCCTCCAGGGCGATCAGGGCGTTGGCCATCAGCCAGTAGACCTCGTCCCAGGCGGCCGCCACCTCGGGGGTGACGGCGTCGCCGAGCACGTCGGCGACGGCGCCCATCAGATGCCGTCCGACGACGGTGTACTGGTCGGCGGTCACGCCCAGCGAGGCGTGCTTGTGGGCGATGCGGCCGAGGACGGCGTCGGGACGCTCGCCCGGCCGTTCCACCAGCACGGTGGCGAAGGCGGCCACGGCCCCGGCCAGCGCCCGGCGCTGCGTGCCGCCGGCCTGGTTCGTCCGGTTGAACAGGTTGCGCAGCAGGTCCGGGTGCTCCTCGAACAGGCGGCGGTAGAACAGCTCGGTGATCGCGTCGAGGGAGGCTCCCACGGTCGCAAGGGTGGCGCGGACGATCGGGACGGAAGGCGCGGAGAGCATCGCGGTCCTCTCGGTATCAGGATGCACGGCGTGAGCTGTGCGCGGCGTTCGGGCTGCCCTGTCCCGCATCGTAGATAACTTGCATATGAGATACCAATTTAAAGCCCGCGGGGTGCGTGTGCCGTTCGTCACCGGCCCGCCCCCGGCCCGCTCCCGGCCCGTCCGCCGGGCCCCGCCGGGTGACGCGGCGGCGCGGGGCGTCGCGTCCGGCCGGTGCGGGCGGGGCGCGCGTTGGTAGCGTCCGCCTGTGCCGTGCCGGCCGGCACGGCGTCGCCGCACGACCGAGGGAGACGCGATGTCCCCGACGATCCGCAGGGCCGTGATCCCCGCCGCCGGGATCGGCTCGCGCCTGCTGCCCCTCACCAAGGCGACGCCCAAGGAGATGCTCCCGGTCGGCGACAAGCCGGTCATCGAGCACACCGTGCGCGAGCTGGTGGACTCCGGCATCACGGACATCACCGTCGTCGTCTCCGGTGGCAAGTCCCTGATCCAGGACCACTTCCGGCCCCATCCCGCCCTGGTCGCGCAGCTGCGCGCCGACGGCAAGGAGGACTACGCGGACGCGGTGGAGGAGGTCGCCGACCTGTCCCGCCGGGGCCACCTCACCTACCTGGACCAGTACGGGCCGTACGGCAACGGCACCCCCGTGCTGAACGCGGCCCGGGCCTTCGGCGACGAGCCGGTCCTGGTGCTGTGGCCCGACGACGTCTTCGTGGCCGAGGTCCCGCGGGCCCAGCAGCTCATGCGCGCCTACGAGCAGACCGGCTGTCCCGTCCTGGCCCTGCTGCCGATGGACCCGGCCGAGTCGCAGCGCTACGGCGTGCCGCTCGTCGAGGAGGACCTGGGCGGCGGCCGGCTGCGCGTCACCGGTCTGGTCGAGAAGCCCGAGCCGGCCGCGGCCCCGTCGGCGTACGCGGCCATCGGCGGCTACGTCGTCACCCCCGGCGTCGTCGACGAACTGCGCGAGCAGACGCGTCGCTGGTACGAGCACCGGACGGGTGAGATCTACCTGACCGACGCCATCAACGCCTACGCCGCCACCCGCGCGGTCTACGGGCAGGTCATCGAGGGCCGCTGGTACGACACCGGAAACCCGGCCGACTACCTGGTCGCCCAGATGGCGTTCGCCCTCTCCCACCCCGAGTACGGGCCGGTGGTGCGCGCTCTGGTCACCGAGCTGGACGCCGGCGGCTGAGCCGCCGCCCCGGGGCGTGGACGCCGGTGGATCCCTCTGTCGGCCGAGCGCGCGCGGCGGGGGCTCAGCCCGGCGCGGTGCGCACCTGCGGCGACCGGGGCGCACCGTGACCTCGGCGACCCGCCGGGACGTCACCCTCTCCGACGGCGAGGTGATCCCCGCGGTGACCGTCGTCCGGACGGCCGGCATGGCCGCGAGCCCCCTCAGCGCCCAGGTCCCCGGCGAACGCGACCGGTGGGGGCGCCCGAGCGTGGACGCGCACCTGCGGGTCGTCGGCGTGCCCGACGTCCACGCGGCCGGCGACACCGCGCACGCCGCCGCGGACGACGGCCGCTCCACGGCGCGGTCCTGTCAGCACGCCCTGCCCATGAGCAGGTTCGCCGGTCACGACGTGGCGGCCGAGCTCCTCGGCGGCGACCTGCTGCCCTTCCCGCCCGACCCGTACGTCACGTGCCTCGCCCTCGGCCCCGCCGGGGCGGTCTGCACCGAGGGACGTCAACGGGCGCTGGATCCACCCCCCCCGACCGACGACGCCGAGCGCCTCCTCGACCAGGCGGGACGCCTCTCGAACGGCTGACGACGGGCCCGCCCGCCGGCGACGGGGTTCGTCCCGCCCCGGGGCGTCCGGACTGACGGGGTGACAGGAACGCGTGCGGCGGCCGGTGGGAGAATGCGGTCGAGGTCCATGCCGCCGTGGCGGCCGGCGGCCCGTGCACGCGGGGGGACCGGAGGGAGGCGTCGCGTGATCGAGTGGGTGTCCCTGAGGACCGGCGCCAGACCCGTGCCCCAGCCCGTCGCCACCCCCGTGGTGTGGGCCACGGCCTTCGGCGGCGCGATGATCCTGGTAGCGGTGCACAACGCGCTGGTGGGCTCGGGCCGCCCCGGGTGGGCGCTGGTGGCGGTGTCCCTGCTGGCGGCCGTGCTGGGCCTGTGCGCCCGCTTCACGGCGGCTCCGGGCACGGCCGTGCTGTGCTGGCTCACCCTCAACGGCTTCGCCGTGCCGCCGGCCGGCACCCTCACCTGGACCGGGCCCCGCGACACCTTCTGGCTCACGTGTCTGTGCTCCGCCGCCCTGGTCGGCACGGTGCTGGCCCGCCTCGTCCAGGCCCGGGCCGCGTACCGCCGGGTCGCGGGCGGGGCGGCCCCGCAGGCGCCGGACCCGGACGACGGCCGCCCCGGGCTCTGACGGGCCCGGCGGCGAACGCCCCTCCCGCGGCGCTCGCGGCCGGTGTGGACCGAACCCTTGACACGCTTATTGCTCACTCCTTAAATCACGTAGTGAACTAAGTCGCGTCGACGGCCTGTTCGCTCCGGGGCGACAGGTCGACAGGTCGACGGTCCGACGGGTCGCCGGGTCGTGCGGCGGCGGTTCAGGGCGGCTCAGGCCCTGACCTCCCGCGCGCCCCGGTCCTCCGTCCCGTCGTCGCGTCAGCCCAAGCCTGTCATGAGCATGACTATCGGATCGGCCGACCCGCCACCCCGTCCCACCCACCCCCACCC
>NZ_JAHHIT010000018.1 GCF_024539675.1 Streptomyces hilarionis
GGGGGGTTTGTCGTTGGAGGACGGGGCGCGGGTGGTCGCGGTGCGTTCGCGGCTGGTGGCGCGGAAGCTGTCGGGCAGGGGCGGCATGGTGTCGGTGGCGTTGCCGGTCGAACAGGTGGAGGAGCGGATCGTCCGGTTCGAGGGCCGGGTCGGGGTGGCGGCGGTGAACGGGCCGTCGTCGTCGGTGGTGTCGGGTGAGCCGGGGGCGTTGGACGATCTGCTGGCCGAGTGTGAGGCGGCGGGGGTGCGGGCGCGTCGCATCGCGGTGGACTATGCCTCGCATTCCGTCCAGGTGGACGCCCTCAACGAGGACCTCCTGACCGAACTGGCCGCCATTCGGCCGCAGTCGTCGTCGGTGGCCTTCCACTCGACTGTGACCGGTGAGCAGTTGGACACCGCGGGGCTCGACGCACGGTACTGGCTGCGGAACATGCGGGAGACCGTCGTCTTCGAGTCCGCCGTGCGGGCCACGCTCGACGAGGGGCACCGGACCCTGCTGGAGGTCAGCCCGCACCCGGTGGTCGTCATGGCGGTGCAGGAGATCATCGACGCGGCCGCCGTCTCGGCCCACGTGTCCGGGACCGTGCGGCGCGACGACGCGGGGACCGGGCGGCTGCTGACGTCGCTGGCGGAGGCCTTCGTGGCCGGCGCGCCCGTGGACTGGTCCCCGGTGTTCGAGGGCTCCGGGGCCCGGGCGGTGGACCTGCCCACCTACGCCTTCCAGCGACAGCGGTACTGGCTGCGCATGCCGGCGTCCGGGTCCGGCGACGTGACGTCCGCGGGGCTGCGCTCCCCCGGGCATCCGCTCCTCGGGGCCGCGGTGGAGCCCGCGGAGTCCGACGGGCTCGTCCTGACCGGCCGTCTCTCGCTGCGCGAGCAGCCGTGGCTGGCCGACCACCGGGTGATGGGGACGGTGCCCCTGCCGGGGACCGCGTTCGTGGAACTGGCCGTGGTCGCGGGGGATCTCGTCGAGTGCCCGCACCTCGAGGAACTGACCATGCAGACGCCGCTGACGCTGCCGTCGACCGGCGGCCTCGACCTCCAGCTCACCGTGGGCGCGCCGGACGACGAGGGGCGGCGCGAGCTCGGGTTCTTCGCGCGGACGGACGACGGGTACGCGTCGGCCGAGTGGGTCCGGCACGCCACGGGCGTCCTCGGCCCGGCCGCTCCGGCGCCGGAGGCGGCGCCGGACGTCTGGCCGCCCCGGGGCGCGGAGCGCGTCGACGTCGGCGACCTGTACGCGCGGGCGGCCGACGGACCGTTCGCCTACGGCCCGGCCTTCCAGGGGCTGCGGGCCGCCTGGACCCGTGACGGGGAGGCGTTCGCGGAGGTCGCGCTGCCGCGCGAACTCCAGGAGGACGCCGCCGACTTCCTGCTGCATCCCGCGCTGCTGGACGCCGCGCTGCACGCCGTGGGACTGGGCGCCCTGCCGGCCGGGGCGGGGCCGTTGCGCCCGTTCGCGTGGAACGCGGTGTCCGTGCACGCCACCGGAGCGACCGCCCTGCGGGTGACCCTCTCCCCCGCGGGCGAGAACGCGGTGTCGCTGCGTGCCGTGGACGGCACGGGCGCACCGGTCGTCTCGGTGGGCTCGCTGCTGCTGCGGCCCGTCGACCTCGCCGGGGGCGACGCGGGCACGACGGGGGCCGGGCGGGCCGCCGCGCACTCGCCGCTGCTGGCCATGGACTGGACGCCGGTGCCGCTGCCCGCCGTCGGACCGGCCCCGTGGGCCGTCGTCGGGGCGACGCCGGCCGGGGTGGACGCCGACAGCGGCGCGGTGAGCCGTCATCCGGACCCGGCGGCGCTGAGCGCGTCGGTCGCCGCGGGCGCCCCCGTGCCCGGGTTCGTCGTGCTCGCCCTGCCCGACGGCGATCCGGACGGGGCGGGGCTCGCGGCCGTCGCCCGGGAACGTGCCGCGCTGGTGCTGGACGCGGCGCGCCTGTGGGTGTCCGAGGAACTCGACGAACGGCTCGCCTCGGTGCCGCTGGTGGTGACCACGACGAACGCCGTGGGCGTCGCCGGGGACGACGGCGTGACCGGGCTGGGCTCTTCGCCGCTGTGGGGACTGGTGCGTTCGATCCAGTCGGAGAACCCCGGGCGGTTCGTCCTGCTGGACACCGACGGGAGCGCCGAGTCGGGGCGTGCGCTGCCGGCCGCCGTCGCGTCGGACGAGGCGGAGCTGGCCCTGCGCGGCGGGCTCGCGCTGACGCCCCGGCTGAACCGGCTGCCCGCCGCCGACGTCCCGGACACCGTGCCGGGCCGCGGCCTGGACGCGCTCGACCCGGCCGGCACGGTGCTGGTGACCGGGGCGACGGGCGGCCTGGGCGCCCTGGTCGCCGCCCGGCTGGCCGAGGTGCACGGCGTGCGGAGCCTCCTGCTGCTCAGCCGGCGCGGTCCGGACGCCGAGGGCGCGGCCGACCTCGTGAGCCGGCTGCGGGAGTCGGGCGCCGAGGTGACGCTCGTGGCCTGTGACGCGGCGGACCGCGCGGCGCTGGCCGCCGTGCTGGACGGCGTTCCGGCCGGGCGCCCGCTGACCGCGGTGGTGCACTGCGCGGGCACCGCCGAGAACGCCTTGCTGGCGTCGCTGGGGCCGGAGCTGGTCGACCGGGTGTTCCGCGCCAAGGTGGACGCCGCACTGCATCTGCACGAGCTGACGGCGGGGCTGGACCTGTCCGCCTTCGTGCTGTTCTCCTCGATCGCGGGCACGCTCGGCGGGACCGGACAGGGCAACTACGCGGCCGCGAACACCTTCCTGGACGCGCTGGCCCGGCACCGGCGCGCTCACGGCCTCGCGGCGACCTCGCTGGGCTGGGGGCTGTGGGCGGCCGAGCGGGGCATGGGCGGCGGCCTCACCGAGGCGGCCTCCGCGGGCACGCCGATGCGCGGGGTGTCCGCGCTGCCGACGGAGGAGGGGCTCGCTCTGTTCGACCTGGGCTGGCGCTGCGCCGAGCCCGTCGTGTACCCGGCCCGCCTCAACGGCGCGGCCCTGCGCGCGCAGGCCGCGGCCGGCACGCTGCCGCCGGTGCTGCGCGGCCTGTTCCGGGTCCCCGCCCGGCGTTCGGCGCGGGGCGAGGGGCAGGGCGCGGGGACGGAACTGCGCAGGCGGCTCGCGGAGATGGTTCCCGTGGAACGCCAGGAGACGGTGCTGGCCCTCGTCCGGGAGCGGATCGCCGCCGTGCTGGGGCACGCCTCGGCCGACCGGGTCGAGACCGACCGGCCGTTCCGCGATCTCGGCTTCACCTCGCTGACCGCCGTGGAGCTGCGCAACCGGCTCAACGCGGCCACCGGCCTGCGGCTGCCGGTCAGTCTCGTCTTCGACTATCCGACGCTCGGCGAACTCACCGCCCTGCTGGTCACGCGGCTGGCGCCGGAGGGGGCGGACGGGGCGGACGGCGGGGCGG
>NZ_JAHHIT010000019.1 GCF_024539675.1 Streptomyces hilarionis
CGCCACACCGCCGCCAACGACACCATCACCGCCCACAACACCGGCTGCACCACATCCACCCGCGACCACAACGGATCACCACCGTCACGGAACACCACATCCCGCAACGACCAGTCCACGAACGGCGACAACGCCCGCTCACACGCCACCATCGACTCCCCGAACACCGGCGAGACGTCCCACAACTCCCGCCCCATCCCGACCCACTGCGACCCCTGACCCGGGAAGACGAACACCACGCCCGTGCCCGCATCTCCGGTTCCCGTGACCATGCCCGGGGCGTCGAGTCCGTCGGCGAGGGCGGTGAGCGCGGCCGGGCGGTCGTCGTCCGGCCCGCTGAACAGCACCGCCCGGTGGGCGAGTCGGGAACGGGTCGTCAGCAGGGAGTGGGCGACGTCGGCGGCGGCGAGGCCCGGGCGGGCGTCGAGATGGGCCCGCAGGCGGGCCGCCTGGTCGCGCAGGGCGGCCACGGTGTTCCCGGAGATCAGCCAGGGCGTCCGGAGGGAGTCGCCGGTGAAGGCGGGTGCGGGCGGGGCCTGGTCGTCCGCGGGGAGCTCGACGGGCTCGACCGGTTCGACGGGCTCCTCTTGGGGCGCCTGCTCCAGGATGACGTGCGCGTTGGTGCCGCTGATGCCGAACGACGAGACGCCCGCGCGGCGCGGACGCCCGGTCTCGGGCCACTCCCGCGCCTCGGTCAGCAGCTCCACCGCGCCCGCCGACCAGTCCACCTGGCTGCTCGGCCGGCCCACGTGCAGCGTTTTGGGCATGACGCCGCTGCGCAGGGCCAGCACGCTCTTGATGACGCCGGCGACCCCGGAGACGGCCTGGGTGTGTGCGATGTTCGACTTCAGCGAACCGAGCCACAGGGGCCGGCCGTCGTGCCGGTCCTGCCCGTAGGTGGCGAGGAGGGCCTGCGCCTCGATGGGGTCGCCGAGGGTGGTGCCGGTGCCGTGCGCCTCGACCAGGTCGACGTCGGCGAGGGTGAGTCCGGCGTTGGCGACGGCCTGCCGGATCACCCGCTGCTGCGAGGGGCCGTTCGGCGCGCTCAGCCCGTTCGACGCGCCGTCCTGGTTCACCGCCGACCCGCGGATCACGGCGAGGACGGGGTGACCGTTGCGGCGGGCGTCGGAGAGGCGTTCGAGCAGAACGACCGCGACGCCCTCGCCCCAGCCGATGCCGTCGGCGTCGTCGGAGAAGGCCTTGCAGCGGCCGTCCGCGGCCAGGCCGCGCTGCCGGGCGAAGGTCACGAAGGCCGACGAGGTGGCCATCACGGCCACGCCGCCGGCGAGGGCCAGCGAGCAGTCGCCCTGGCGGAGCGACTGGGCGGCCGAGTGCAGGGCGACGAGGGAGGAGGAGCACGCCGTGTCGATGGTGACCGCCGGGCCCTCCAGGCCCAGGACGTAGGAGACCCGGCCGGACATGATGCTGGCCGAGCCGCCGGTGATGGCGTAGCCCTGGTCGGTCGGCGAGTTCATCAGCTTGACCGTGTGCTCGATGGCCGTACCGCCGACGAACACCCCGGTCCGGCTGCCCCGCAGGGTGTGCGGGTCGATCCCGGCGCGCTCCAGCGCCTCCCACGACGTCTCCAGCAGCAGCCGCTGCTGGGGGTCCATGGTCAGCGCCTCACGCGGGGAGATGCCGAAGAACCCGGCGTCGAAGTCGCCCGCGCCGTCGAGGAACGCGCCCTCCCGGGTGTACGTCGTCCCCGGCCGGTCGGGGTCGCTGTCGAAGAGCGAGGAGAGGTCCCAGCCCCGGTCGTCCGGGAAGCTGCTCACCCCGTCGGCTCCGTCGACCACCATCTGCCACAGCTGCTCGGGCGAGTTGACGCCGCCGGGCAGCCTGCACGCCATTCCCACCACGGCGAGCGGTTCCCGGGTCCGGTCCTGGCTGTCCTTGAGCTGCTGACGGGTCTGCTGCAGTTCGGCCGTGACCCTGCGCAGATAGGTACGAAGTTTGTCCTCGGTCATCGTGAAACCCCACTCTGGAGCAGTTGATAGCCCGGCAGATGCCTGTTCAGGACACGCCTAGGTCGCGGTCGATGAAGTCGAAGATCTCGTCGTCCGTGGCGGCTTCGAGATCGGTGGCGCCGTCCTGCTCGGCGGTGCCGAGCTGGGTGATGAGGTCGCGAAGGTGGTCGACGATGTCCTCACGGGCCTGCACGTCCGGCGCGACGCTGCCGAGCGCCTCGCCGATCCGGGTCAGCTCCCGCCTGATGTCCAGGACGTCGGCGATGCCGGGCCGGCCGTCCTGGTCGGCGAGCTCCGTGGTCAGGAGCTGCGTGATGCGCTGTGCGTTGGGGTGGTCGAAGACGAGGGTGGCGGGCAGGCGCAGGCCGGTGGCCTTCGACAGCCGGTTGCGCAGTTCCATCGCGGTCAGCGAGTCGAAGCCCAGCTCCTTGAACGGCCTGGTCGGCGTGATCTCCGCCGTCGACCCGTGCGCCAGCACCTGCGCCGCCTCCCCGCGCACCAGCGCCAGCAGCAAGGCCTGGCGCTCGGGTTCCGTCAACCCGGCCAGTCGGGCGCGGAGTTCCGCGCCGGCCCGGCCGCCGTCCTCCGCCTCGTCCTCGACGGTGTCGGCCCGGCGCAGGATCGCGGCGACCTCGGGGACGTCTTCGATGAGGGGGCGGCGCCGGGCCATGGTGTACCCCGGCGTGAACAGCGACCAGTCCATGTCG
>NZ_JAHHIT010000020.1 GCF_024539675.1 Streptomyces hilarionis
AGCGTGAGCCCGAGCACTGTCGCGGCGAGCGCCGGTCTGGGCATGCGGCGGCTCAGTGAGCGGCCACGGAAGAACATCGAACGACTCCCTGGTCGAAGGAGAAAGTCATGGGGAGGTGGGCCGTGCCGGACCGGGACGGGTCCGGCACGAGCCAGGTGTGACGGTCGGTCACATATCCGGGGTCTCCGTGAGGACGGACATCAGTTGCACCGCGCTCTGGTCGGCCGCGCCGCTGTAGACGCGGACCTCGTCGATCGCGCCCGCGAAGTACTCGCTCGCGCCGCGCAGTGAACGGCCGACCTGCAGGCCCCCGGTCGCCGGCCACAGGGTGTCCTCGGGGCCGTAGGCCCCGGCGACGAGTTGCCCCTCCACATACAGACGGATGGAGTTGGCGAAAGCGTCGTAGACCACGGCCAGGTGCTGGCCGGAGCCGCCGATGTCGGGCAACTGTTGGTCGTTGGTGTAAGTGACGAGCTCAGGTGTGATCCCGTCCGTCTTGGCGACGGCCAGTTCCCACTGCCTGGTGGCGGCCTGGTAGCGGACCTGGACGCGGTTGGCATTGGCACCCGGCAGGGACAGCACTGTCTGCGACTTCTCGGCATCCAGGGAGGTGAGCTGGGCGCGGGCGGCCACGGTGAAGCTGGTGTTGCCGGTGACCGGGGCGGTGACGGTGGACGCGTAGTCGCCGTCACCGTCGAGGAGCAGGTTGCCGTCGCCCACCAGAGCGGCGTTGTCGAAAACGTCGGCAGGCTTGTAGATCTTGGTATCACCCGTCAGGGTCAGCCCTTGGCCGCCGCCGACCTCCGGGGAGACACCGCCGGTCGCGTCGTTCAGTTGCCAGTAGCCCTTGCGTTCGGGCCTGATGGTCATCAGTTCGGCGACTTCGGTCGGCGGCAGGACCCGGTCGAAGACACGGACCTCGGCGAGGTCGCCGGTGAAGTTGTCGCGGTAGCCGTTCTTCGCCGTGGAGCGGCCGATCTGCAACGGACCGTAGGACTTCCAGGTGGAGAGTCGCTGGCTCACGCCCTTGGAGTCCTTGTTGATGTAGAGCTGGAGCTGCGGACCGCCTGTCTTCTGCGCGTCGTAGACGCCCGTGAGCAGTACCCACTGGTCCTTGACCACGGAGACTCCGGTGGAGACGGCCTTCCATTCTCCGAGTGAGACGACGTCGTTGGCAGGGACGGAGAACTTCCAGGTCTGCACGGAGGCGTCGTAGCCCAGGGTGAAGCCGGGCTCGCCGGTTCCGTCTTGACTGATCACCGTCATGTTTTTGTTCAGGGCGGTGGGGCGGACCCAAGCGCTGACGCTGAAACTTTTGGCGGAGTCGAGCACCGTCTCACCGGTGTCGAGGTAGGCGTCGGCTGTGCCGTCGAAGCGCGCGGCCTTGTCGGCTTTGCCGCCGGGGCCGTCCACGCCGAAGGTGACGGCGCTGCCGGCTGTAGCCGAGAAGTCACCGCTTTCGTCATGTGCTTCGGTGCCGGCCTCGTCGGCGAGGTTCCACTGGCCGACGACCGGCCGGCCCTCGGCGACCAGGAAGTCGTAGTAGTTCTCGCTGGAGTGCGCCGCCTTGTCCACGGCGAGCACCTTGAGCACGTGGCGGCCGGCGCGGGTCGGTACCCATTGCGCGGTGACCGAGCCGCCTCCGGTGGTGGGGGTGAGAGTCGTCAGCGCGGCGCCGTCGAAGGAGTACTGGTATTTGACGACGTCGGTGTCCGGGATGGCGTCGTTCGGGTTGGGCGAGAAGCTGAACGTCCCGTAGGTGCCGACGCCGTCGTGGTAGACGGTGTCGGACGGATACTGCTTGGACAGCACGTTCGGCTTGCCCGGCCATGTCTTGTCGTAGATGAACTCGCAGCGTTGCGTTCCCTCGGAACTCCACGGGCCGAAGCCGTCGCCGTCGTAGGCGCGAGCGCTCCAGTAGATGACGGTGTTCTGCGGGACCGATGGTTTCACCGTGTGCGTGAACTTGGTGGCAGCCGTCGGGGAGAGCCAGTCCGGGGTGGTGTAGGTGTACGAACCGCCACTCCACTCGACCTTGAACTCGACCTTCACCTTGTCGGTCTGGCCGTTGCCGTGGTCGGGGTCGCTCGCGATGGCCTGGAGCTTCGGCGGGACGTCGGTGTAGGTACGATTCGCACCCCACTTGCAGAGACCGCCCGGGTCGGTGAACATGTCGGACGTCTTGATCTGCCGCGGCAGGTTGTTGTACGAGATGGACAGGTAGGCGTTGCCGCAGATCCGCTTCCACTCGGCGAAGCGGGACTCGTCGGACGCGCGCAGGCCCAGCGTCATCGAGCTCCAGCCGTCGGCCGCGGCCGTCTTGATCTCGCTGGTCAGCTCACCGGTCGCACCGCTTTCGAAGTGCAGGTTCGCCTGGCTGGAGCAGGACGTCGGGGAGATCGCCTTGTCGACGGTCTGGAGGTAGTCGTCCCAGTCGTCCGAGGTGTTGGACCAGTTGCTGGACGAGGTGAGCGAGTAGTTCTTGCCGCCGATCCGGTAGAGCTTGATGGGCTCGGCGGTCGGCGAGGCGCTGTAGATGTGCTCGACCCGGGCGGAGAACGTCGCGCCCAGGATCTGCTTCCCCTTGTAGAAGGAGAGCGGCATCGTGAACATCACGCGGCGGGTGCCGACGCCGTTGCAGGAGACCGGGTTGTAGTCGGTGGGACACTTGCCCACGCCCGCGCTGCCCGAGTACTTCCAGTCCTGCTCGCTCGGCATCCCGGACATGACGCCGGTCCAGGAGGTGCGCGAGGTGGTGCGCTGGATCGGGTCGATGACGACGGGGAAGACGGTGTCCGCGCCCTTGAGGAGTTTCTGGTCGGGCACGAGCCGCAGCTTGCCCTTGCCGACCTCGACGCCGAGCGGGGCGACGCGTCCGCCGCCGCCCGGTCCCTCCAGCGCGGCCTCCGGCGCCGCCTGCGGGCCGGGGACCGCGGTGGGCGTGGCGGACGCGCCGGCCGTGGCGGACGCGTTGGCGTCGGCGCCGGTGGCGGTGACGGCCGCAGCCGCGGCCGCGGACTTCAGCGCCTTCGCGACGGCCTTGGGGCCCTGCTTCTCGGCGGCGGCCTCCCGGACGGCGGCCGAGTCCCACATCGCGGGCTTGCCCGCCTGGAAGACGGTGCCGCCGACGACCGCGTCCTGCGCGACGATCGCCCCGGTGGCGTCCTCGGCGACCTTCAGGCCGTCCGTGGCCATGCCCAGGTCGAGCCGCGCCAGTCGCGAATCGGCCGCCGCCCGCGGCGTCTTGACCACGAGCAGGTGACCAAAGCCGTCGGCCTCGGCCCGCACCGTCAGGTCCACGCCGGGCAGGGCGTCCACGTAGGTGGCGGTCTCGCCGTCGACCTTCGGCGCGGGCAGCTTGCCGTACGGCCAGGTCAGGGCGAACTCGCGGCCCGCCCGCTGCATGGTCACGAACGGCTTGCCCGCCTGGCCCGCCGAGAAGCTGAGGTCGACGGTGGCGGCCTTCGGGCCCCAGCCGCCGTCGGCCCGCCTCACCAGCGTGGGGTCCACCTTGACCCACTTGCCGCCCTGCACGGTGCGCACCGGCTCGGTGTACTCGCGGGCGGTGAACGTGCCGTCGGGCTCGGCGAAGATCTCGCGTCGCTCGGTGCGCAGACCCACGACCTCCGTCTTCTTGCCGCTGTCCTTCGCTGCCGCCATGGCCTGCTGCTCGGTCGCCATGGGCTGTCCGGCGGCGACCGGCGCAGGTCCGGCCGGGGCGCCGCCCGGCAGGACCGCGAGGGTCCCGGCCGTCACCGCGCCGGCGACGGCGGCCGCGACGGCGGCACGCAGCAGCACGCCACGCCGTATCGGTCTCTGTGTGTCTGCGGACACGCGTCCACTCTCCCGTTGGGTCAATTCGGTTGCGTCGGGTTGTCTGCGGGATGCCGGTGCCGGTCCCCGGTCGCGCGCGGTCACCGGACCGCCGCCCCGAAGGCGCCCGCACCGGCGGGGATGCCGCCCTCACCGGGCTTCCACGTCTGGGTCGGTGCGCCGCCCGAGGCGACGTTCCACGGGAATCCGTGCACCGCGCGATCGCCGGCCGGCCCGTGGGGCACGCCCACGTACAGCAGCGCCGGGCTGGATCCGAGTCCGATGCCCGCGTACGTCCGGGCGGAGGGACCCGAGGGGATGCCCTGGCCCGGCGCGATCCAGGCGTCCGAGGCGCCGGGGGCGCCGATCATCGGAAGGATCTGGACGCCGCCGGCCTCGGGGGCGTCCTCACCGGCCTCCTCGCCGGGGACGCCCACCGCCAGGCGCATCGTCGCCGCCGTGCTCACCACGTTGGTGGCGGTGTTGGCGGCCGTGAGCCGCTGGCCGAAGAAGTCGCCGGCCTCGGCGTCGCCCTCGACGCCCTCGACGTTCTGGTCGATCCAGTTGAGCAGGGCGACCGTGCCGTCTGCCTTGACGTGGTAGACGTGCACCGCCCCGGCGTCGACCGTCGTGCCGAGGTCCTCTCCGGGAACGCCGACGGCGAGGAGCGAGTCCGTGACGGTGGCCGCTCCCGTCGGCCGGTAGGGAGCCATCGCGAGGGCGGCGCCGTAGCGGTCGTCGGTCTGCGCGGCGAGGTCCGGGTTCGGGCCGACGGTGCGGGCCTGTCCCATGCCGAAGAGCGGGTCGGGCACGCCGTTGGAGTTGATCGACGGCCGGAAGGCCACGACGCCGCCGGCGAACGCGGCCGTGCCCAGGCTCTCGCCGGGGGCGCCGACGACGAAGTGCCGGTCGGTCGCGGCGATCGAGGCGCCGAACCGGTCGTAGGGCTCGGCCTCCTCCCACACCCCGGTGGTGTCCTGGCCCACGGACGCGGCCTGGTAGTCGGTGCCGTAGACGTAACCGAACAGGCCGATGTCCGCACCGGCCGCGCCGTCCTCGCCCGGAACGCCGATGACCAGGAAGGGGAAGCCGGTGGGCGAGGTGCCGGCCGCGACCGCGTAGCCGAGCCAGTCCTCGGCCTCGGGTCCGCCGCCCAGCGGCTGGTTCTCGCCCTGGACGAACCCCCTGCTGTTGAACTCCGAGCCGACCGCGGTCGCCGACCCGTAGATCACCTGGACGTAGCCCGCGTCCTTGACGGTGCCGACGTCCTCGTACGGGATGCCGACGGCCAGGTCGCTGCAGCCGTCCTTGTTGGCGTCGTACACGGCGAGCGAGAAGCCGAACCGGTCGCCGTTCTCGGCGGCGTCGGCGACGTTGGCGGTGTCCTGCGAGATCTCGACGACCCCCTTGCCGCCGCCGAGCACGATGTGGACGAGTCCCGCCCGCTCGTGGCCCGAGACGGTCGCGTCGGGGTCGGCGATGGCCGTGTCCCGCACGCCGTCGCCGTTGAAGTCGGACGACGTGCCGGCCGTGCAGGCCGCCGCGGCCGCGGCGGGGGCGCCCCAGCCGGCCAGGCCCAGGAGCAGGAGCGCCGCCGCGATCGACCCGGCGGCGGCACGGCGCGCACCGGCGACGGCCCGCGTCGGGCGTCTTCGGCCGGGCGGATCGCGGCGAACCGCCTGGTCCGCCGTCCGTCGGGTGCTTGCGGGCATGGGTGTTCCTCCCCGGTGGGGCTGCGTGCTTCGAGGCTGTGTGCGCGGTCGTCGGCGTCGTGCCCGGGGCGCCCGGGCACGACGGCGAACGACGCGAGAGGAGAAGGTGGGGCAGGCGATACAGGTGAGGCAGGTGAGGCGGGAGAGGTGCTGCGGTCAGCGGACGACCGCGCCGAAGGCGACGCCGGTGGCCGGCACTCCGCCCACACCGGGCTTGATCGTCTGGGTCGGCGCCCCGCCGGAGGCCACGTTCCACGGGAAGCCGTAGACCGCGCGGCTCTCCGCCGGGCCGTAGGGCACGCCCACGTAGAGCAGCGACGGGGTGGCGGCCAGGGAGATGCCGGCCAGCATGCGCGGCGCGGGGGCGGGGCCGATGCCGTAGCCGGGGTCGATCCACTGGTCGGAGGCGCCGGGCGCGCCGACCAGCGGGACGATCTGCACCCCGCCCTTCTCCGCGTTCTCCTCGTCCGACTCCTCACCGGGCACGCCGATCGCGAGCCGGGTGGTGGTGGCGGTGGAGGTGGCGTTCGGCGAGGAGTTGACAGCCGCGAGCCGCTTGCCGAAGAAGTCGCCGGCCTCCGCCTCCTGGTCCACGTCGGCCGTGTTCTGGTCGATCCAGGCGGTCTGGGTGAAGGTGCCGTTGGCGGCCAGCTTGAAGACCTGGACGGCGCCCGCGTCGACGGTCGTCGTCAGGTCCTCGCCCGGTACGCCGACGGCGAGGAGCGACTCGGTGGTCGAGGTCGCGCCGGAGGCCCGGTAGGGGACCATGGCGAGCGCCGCGCCGAACTGGTCGCCGACCTCCTCGGCCCCGGAGATCACGTCCTGGTCCTGGCCGAGCCCGCCGAGGGGCTTCGGGGAGTTGGAGGTGAGCGCGTGGCTGAAGTAGGCCACCCCGCCCGCGAAGGCCACGGTGCCGAGCGCCTCGCCCGGCGCGCCGACCGCGAAGTGGGTCGGGGTGGCGGCGAGCGAGGAGCCGAAGCGGTCGTCCTGCTCGGCGGTGCCGGGCACGGCGCCCGCGACGTCGGTGTCCTGGCTGACGAAGACGACCGTCTGGGCGGTGCCGCCGACGTAGTAGAAGGCGCCGGCGTCCTCGACGGTGCCGACCGACTCGCCGGGGCTGCCGATCAGCAGGTAGGGCGCGCCGGCGGAGGTCTTGCCGGCCGCCACCGCGTAGCCCACCCAGTCGTCGGTCTCCGGAGCGCCGCCCAGGGCCTTGTCGGTCCCCTGGTAGAACTCCTTGACGGGCTTGGCGCCGGCGTTGAGTCCGCTGGTGGAGCCGTAGACGACGTGGACGAACCCGGCGTCGGCCACCGTGCCGATGTCCTCGTAGGGCGCGCCGACGACCAGGTCGCTGCACCCGTCGAGGTCGGCGTCGTACACCGCGAGCGACTCGCCGTACCGGTCGCCCGCCTCGGGCGCTCCGGGGACGCTGTCGAGGGCCTGCGAGAGGGTGAGGACTCCCTTGCCGCCGCCGTAGACGATCTGCACCTCGCCCGCCTCGGCCACGCCGTCGACGGTGGCCTCGGGGTCGGCGATCGCCGTGTCCCTGACCCCGTCGCCGTTGAAGTCCGACTCGACGCCCGAGGGACATGCGACGGCGGCCGCGGCGGGCGTCCCGCCGATTCCGAGCCCCCAGGTCAGCAGTGCCCCTGCCACGACGGTGACAGCGCCACGCCGCCACACTTTCCCCACCCTTGACACAGACGCCCCGTAAATAAAGAGGAATTAAAGAAGGTCAACGGATCATCTCTTCACGTGAAGTGCACATGCAACATCTGCATGCGGCTCGAAATGTGACATGGCCCACGGTGAAAACGCGTCACATTCCCAGCTGTCGGCATATGCCGGACGGCGCGAACGGGGTGGGTCCACGGACCGGGCGGAGCAGCCGTCGGCCGCCGCCGCGAGGTGACGGATGGCCGGATCACGAGACCCCGGCCCGGGTGGCGCCTCGCTCCGGGGCGAGCCGGCAGCATCGAGAGCTCGCCCTCAACCGCCCCCTGGGCGGGCAGAGTTGGGATGCGCGGGAGTGACGACACCTCCATCGGTGGCCACGGAGGCCGCTCACCTCACGGTGCACACATGTCCGACATGAATGCATCACACCATCACGGTTCCATCACGAAAAATTCTCGAGCCCTGAGAATTGACCATTCTTGCACTGTTACGCCGCTTTTGCCGCCGAGTGGCGTCGGCTGAACTTCTTCCTTTGGGACAAGGCCGCAAGGACGCTGCGCTGCGTGCGGGATTCCGTCGCGTCCGCCGAACTCCGGCGGGACCCGGTGAGACCCACCACGCCGCTCTCCCTTCGGCCCGTCAAGACCTGTGGGGGGTAGGCAAGTTCATGGCCGGTAAGCGACGTGTCGAGCTGGGGCGCAGGCGGTTCATCAGGGTGGCCGGCGGTTCTGTCGCCGGGGTGGCCGTGGTGGGCGGAGGGACCTTCACCGCGCTGGCCACGGGAATCCTCGACTCCCCCGCCACGGACACCATCGACGGAGTGCCGCGCTCGCTCGTGCTGAGCCTTCCCGACGCCCCCGGCAGCACCCAGCCGCCGGCGCCGGAGCTGCCGGACCAGCTGGCCGACGGTGTGATCAAAGCGCCGAGCCCGGGCACCCGGATCCCCTACACCGGCGGCACCCCGGATCCCGACGAGGGCTCCGTGCCGACGACGCTGCCGTTCGAGTTCAAGACCTCCGGGTACCGGCTCGACACCGAGCTGCCCGAGTACATGCGCCCCTGGCGCGACCGGCCCACCACCTGGTCGAACGTCACGCCCAACACCGAGAACGTCTATCTCGACGACGAGGGCGTCGTCCAGTACCGGCCCGACCGCAACACCCCGGGCTACGACCAGCCCGTCACGCAGATCCAGTTCGCCCTCGGCTGCGTGGCCAGCTACCGCACCACGACCGACCCCACCCGCAAGGCCCTGTTCCTGGAGCGCGCCAAGGCGCAGGCGAAGCGGCTCATCGACAAGCGCGTGGAGACGCGCGGCGCCTGGTACTTCCCGTACCCCTTCGACTGGTTCCACCCCGAGCACAGCGGCGTCACCTACAAGGCGCCCTGGTACTCCGGGATGGCGCAGGGCGAGTCGATCAGCCTCTTCATCCAGCTGTCGCAGCTGGACGGGGTCACCGAGGAGGAGCGCAAGCTCTACCGGGCGGCGGCGGACGGCGCGTTCGCCTCGCTGCTGCGCGCAGACAACGCCAAGCCGTGGGTGGTGAACCGGGACAAGGACGGTTACCTGTGGATCCAGGAGTACCCCGGCGCCACGCCCGGCACCGGTGACTACACGTTCAACGGGATGATCTTCGCCACCTTCGGCGTCTGGGACTACTACATCGCCACCGGCAACGAGCTGGCCCTCAAGCTCTACGACGGCGCCGTCACCACCATCCGCGACCACTTCCCGCGGCTGCGCCAGGCCAAGTGGCTCTCGTACTACTGCAACACCCACCGGGTGCCGACCAAGGGCTACCACCAGCACCACATCAACCTGTTCCGCCAGCTCCACTGGCAGACCGGCAGTCCCGCCTTCGCCGACCGGCAGGACACGCTGATCAACGACTACCCCTCGGCCCAGAACCTTCCGGCCGGCTCGGTGATCGCGTTCGCGGCGGGCACGCACGCGCTGTACCAGTTCAAGACGCAGGGCGCTCCCCTCTACGGCTGGTCCCCGACTATGAACGACGCCCAGAAGGCGACCAAGAAGGTCACCTTCTCCAAAGCCACCCAGGCTCCCGTGGACGTCCGACGCCGCATCTACGGGCGGGGGATCTACTACCGCATCAGCGCCGGCGCCTACGCGGGCTGGTGGGTCGGGGAGTACTACCCGAACGTGTTCCTGCGCGGGGTGCACCTGCCCACCACCTACCGCCCGAACCGCACCGCCACCTTCCCGGCCGGCGTCTCCATCACCTGCATCAAGTTCGGCAGCGACGGCAAGACCGGCACCACGAAGACGGTGAAGTTCGCCCAGAGCTCCAAGGCGCCCTTCGACCAGCGGGCCATCGTCAACGGCCGGCCCATGCTCCGCATCACCGCCGGCGGACTGACCGGCTACTGGGTGCCCAACGGACCGGTGCTGGCCGACAGCTGACCGGACCGGGCGCGTCGGACGGCGGCCGTGCCGTTCGACGCGCCCGACCGTGGGTCGCGGGCCGTCGCACCGGTGTACGGCCCGCGCGCGGGCGTCCTCCCCCCGGCCCCGTATGCTCGCCGGGCGAAGCCCCACACCGGAAGGCGAAGAAGTGAACTACAGGGTCCAGCCCAGCGCGCAGGTCGACGACAGTGCCGAGATCGGCGCCGGGAGCAGCGTCTGGGACCTCGCTCAGATCCGCGAGGGCGCGCGCCTCGGTGAGGGCTGTGTGATCGGCCGTGGCGCCTACGTCGGCTCGGGCGTCCACATGGGCGACAACTGCAAACTGCAGAACTACGCGCTGGTGTACGAGCCGGCCGAGCTCGGCAGCGGTGTGTTCATCGGTCCGGCCGTGGTGCTCACCAACGACCACAACCCGCGTTCCGTGGACCCGGACGGCAAGCAGAAGCGCGGCGGCGACTGGGAGGCCGTCGGCGTGAAGATCGCGGACGGCGCGTCCATCGGGGCCCGTGCCGTGTGCGTGGCGCCGATCACCATCGGCCGTTGGGCGATGATCGCCGCCGGCGCCGTCGTCACCAAGGACGTGCCGGACTTCGGCCTGGTCGTCGGGGTCCCCGCGCGGCAGGTGGGCTGGGTCGGGAAGGCCGGCGTCAAACTGGTCGAGCGCGCGGGCGAGACCGGCGTGTGGGAGTGCCCGAGCAGCGGCGAGCTGTACGACGAGAAGGACGGCGTCCTGGTGGAGCGCACCGCCGGCTAGTTCCGGGGACGGCGGCCCCGACCAGGTTCTGGCCCAGCGCACCCGACCGGTTTCGGGCCCGGCGGCCCCGACCGGTTTCCGGGACGGCCGGCTCCCGGCCCGAACGTTCGCCCGCCGGCTTCCGCCGGCTCCCCCTTGCCCCTTCCCGCTCCCCCGGTGCGGGGCGGAAAAAGGTTTCGGCCGCGTCCAGCAGGACGCGGCCGAAACCTTTTGTGTCAGACCCGCGGAAGCGTTACGCCTTCCCGCCCAGCAGCAGCCGGTCGAACTCCCGGCTCACCACCGACCAGTCCCACATCGTCAGCGCGTGCTCGGCGGCGGGCTCGGTCGCCGCGCGCCAGCTGTCCTCGGTGGCCGTGAGCTTGAGGATCCGCTCGGCGGCCTCCTCCGGCGTCGAGACGACCCACTCGCCCGGGAACAGGGTGCGGGGCCCGTTCTCCAGGGAGGCGAAGAACGGCCAGTCGCGGACGACCGGGAGCGCGCCGCTGACCGTGCCCTCGACCAGGCCGCAGTGGAAGCTCTCGCGGACCGAGCTGCTCAGGATGACGCCGACCTCGGTGAGCGCCGCCGGCACGTCGTCCGTCTGGCCCACCAGGTGCACGGCGCCGGCCGCCTCCAGCTCCTCCAGGTCCGCCTGGAGCAGGTCGTCGTAGGCGCGGACGGCCGCACCCGCCTTGCGGGGCAGTCCCTCGCCGATGACGACGAGGCGGTAGCGGTCGTCCTTCTCCCGCAGCAGCCGCAGCACCTGCACCGCCCAGCGCGGGTCCTTGGCCACGGCGCTGACGCCGACCAGGCCCAGGTTGAAGCGGGCCTCGGGGCCGGCCTTGGGCCGCTGGAAGAGCACCAGGTCCATGGCGTTGGGGACGACGTGCGTCGTGGCGGTGTCCGGTCCGGCCAGCTGCGGCAAAACCTTCTCCACCACCTCGCGCAGGTGCTCGCTGACCAGGATCAGGTCGTCCACCCGGGTGAAGTCCACCACGTGCGGCCAGAAGGCGAACGCCTCGTAGCTGTGCAGCCGGATGACCATGCGCGTGGTGCCGGGGTCCACGGCGGTGAAGATGCCGGCCGCGTTGGTGCACCAGTCGACGAAGACGGTGTCCGCCCAGTCCAGGTGGGGCCGCAGCGCCTCCTCGACCTTGTCGTGGAAGGCGGGCTGGCCGCCCAGCGCGTGCTCCATGATCCGCTTGATGCCGCGGACCAACGGCCGCAGTTTCTCGTCCTCGTTGACGTCGAGGTAGCGGATCTCGACGTCGGGGTGGTTCTCGTAGCGGTCGCGGATCGCCTTCAGGAAGGCCGCGTTGGCGTACGTGGTGACCAGCAGCCGCAGCGGACGGCCGGTCGGGGCCGCGGCGGCCGGGAGGGCGCGTCCGCGCGGCGCGGACAGGGCCTTGAAGGCGGCGTTCCTGCGGAACGGCGCCAGGTAGGCGTCCGGGTCCTCCGCCATCGGCGAGGACACCCCGTCGAAGTGCAGACCGCGGTTGAAGGCGAGGGCGAAGGCCGTCGAGAGCTGGTCGGCCGCGGCCGAGAAGTCCTTCTTCTTGAACCGCTGGTCGGCGATGGCCAGCGCGGCCTCGATCGCCTTGTTGCGCAGCTTGGGGTCGTCGTGGCCGCGGGCCAGGTCGGCGCGGGCGGCGTCCGCCAGCAGGGCCGCGCTGAGCTTGCGGTTGTTGATCCGCTCGGCGGCCTGGTTCAGCACCATCGTGGCGCCGGTCTTGCGGCCGCCCTTGGTCATGCTCAGGCTCACCCGGCGGGCCAGTTTGGCGCGCATCGCGTCGGGCACGCGCGGCGCGACGACCGCGGTCCGCCACGCCTTGGCGCCGATCGCGGTGCGCATCACGGCGGGCGACGAGGCCCGGCGCAGCACGGCGCCCGCGCTGTGCCGCACGCCGCGCTTGGTGGAGCGCAGGGTGACGGCCGGGGACGGGACGGTGCGGACGGCGTCGCGCAGCACGTAGTGCACCGGACGCTCGCCACGGGCCTGAAGGGCGCGCAGACCGGGCGCGACGCCGAACACCGCGTCGGCGCGCCGGTTGCGCTCGGCGAGCCGCCAGACGGTGTAGACGCCGTGCGCGTCGAGCGCGACCAGCACCTGCGACCGGCGGGCGTTGCGCAGGACCCAGCGGTTGCGTTCCGCGCTCGCCCAGGTCCGACGGGCGGGCGGCAGCTTGGCGACGCGCTTGGCGAAGGCGTCGCCCCGCTCGGCGGCCGACTCGGTCAGCGAGCAGACGTCGGCCGCGTCGAGGACGCCGTCCACCGCCTCACGATCGAAGTAGCCGGCCAGCCGCACCGTCGCTCCCGCGGCCCGGAACTGTTCGACGGCGGCTTTCAGCATCGAGAGCGTCGGCGCCGTGCCGGCGATCAGGAGTACGTGGGTCATGCGAGGAGGTCCTCCACCTGTTCTGCGTTCCGTGCGAGGGACGTGCCGTGTGCGTCGGTCCGGCGAGGGGCGGTGTCACGCCCCTGCGCCGGACCGTCGCCGTGAGTCACAGCAGTGCCGTCACGCGGTCTTCCCGTCGCCGGGCAGCAGCCGGCTGTAGATCTGGTCCAGGACCACGGCCTGGGCCTCCCAGGTCCACTTCTCCAGCAGCCCCGGGTCGTCGTAGGCGGCCCGGTAGCGCTCCGGACTGGCGAGGACGGCCTTGACGGCGCGTACGTAGTCCTGGGTGTCCTGGGCCTTGAAGATCTCGCCCTGACCGGTCTTCTCGACCATCTCGGCCATGGTGCGGATGTCGCTGACCACCAGCGGCAGCCTGGCCTGGGAGTACTCGAAGAACTTGTTGCTCAGGGCGAGTTCGTGGTTGGGCAGGTGGTGCAGCGGGCTGACCGCCGCGTCCGCCGTCGACAGGAACTCGGGCACCTGCCAGTGCGGCACGAAGGGCAGGATGTGGACGCGGTCGCCCACGCCCAGCTCCTCGATCAGCTCGATGACCTTCTTGGTCGCCGGGAAGTGCTTGCCCGACGGCGGCAGCGACACCAGCGCGACGTGCACGTCCGGCATCAGGGTGAGGCCCTCGATGATCGTCTCGACGCCGCGCACCGGGTTGATGCCGCCGCAGTAGGCGAGCAGCGGGGTGTCCGCGTCGACGCCGCACAGCTCGCGCAGGTCGGGGACCGGGTCCACGTCGGCCACCTCGTCGGGGGCCGGCTTCATCACCGGGGCGTTCAGGACGACGTAGGGCGTCTCCTTGAGCTTGTGGCCCTTGACCAGCAGCTCGGCGAGCGACGGGGAGACGGTGATCACGGCGTCGGAGAAGACGGCGTGCTCCTTCTCCCACGCCACGTGACCGGGGATCCAGCGGTCGTGGTGGGAGTGCAGTCCGGGCACGAACTCGTGCGCGTCCCACACCAGCTTGACCGGGTGCCCCGCGGCCCGCAGCCGGACGGCCGAGCGGGCGGCCACGCCGAGCATGCGGAAGTCGTGCGCGTGGATGATGTCGGGCTTCAGCTCGTCGATGTGCGGACCGAAGGCCAGCTCGAAGTCCCACAGGTACGGCAGCAGCCGGCGCCAGGCGCGCTGGCCCATGGTGATCTGCCAGAACTTGATCTGCAGCTTGTCCAGCGGCGTGTTGAACTTCGACCGCTTGCGCTTGGCGCGGCCGGTGAGGCGCGAGCGCAGCGAGACCCACTTGCTCGTCAGCTTCGCGGCGGCCTTGGGCACGACCAGCCGGGCGGCGGCGCCACTGGCGCTCGGGCGGCCCGGGCCGTCGGCCTTCGCCGCGGCGGCACGGAACCGCAGGTCCGCGCGCCAGGCCTTCACCTGCTGCTTGCGGTACTTGGCGATCTGCGGCGTGCGGTAGGCGAGCGGGCTGCGCCAGCGCAGTCCGTGCCTGTCCTGTCGGCTGGGGCCCAGCGGGCTCGGCTTGGGCACCAGGCGGACCTCGGCTTCGCCGATGTTCCAGGTCTGGATCTCGGGAGCGGGCGAGATGCCGAAAAGGACGACCTCCCAGCCGGCCTCGGCGGCGGACCGGGCCGACTTCTGGACACGCGAGTCATTTCGGACACCGTTGTCGACCAGCATCACAACGCGGCCGCGGGAGGCCCTGGGCCTTCTCTGACCCTCGGTGCTGTCGAGCTCCATGAATGTGTGCCTTTCCTGATCTGAAACTTCTGGCACGTTGCAGGAGCCCGCAAGGATGATCGAGCTCGCACACCAGTTCCGTCCAAAGCGGGCGTCTCGTGCAGTGCACTTGGGTGCTGACGGCACGGCTACATAACCCGATAACCCGGCGCATCAAAGCATACCGCCAGCGACGGACCGCCCAGCGGCCCGGCCCGCGCCGTTGCCGGGCCGTTGCAGGGCTGTCGCCAGGCTGTCGCCGGGGTGTCGCCGGGACGCGACGACGGCCGCCGCCACGCCCGTATGATCTGGGTTCGGCCGTCCATACGTTTATTCAGTAGGAGCAGCGCACGTGAAGGTCATCAGTGTCGTGGGCGCACGCCCCCAGTTGGTCAAGCTCGCGCCCATCGCGGCCGCATTCGCCGACACCCCTCACGAGCACGTCATCGTGCACACCGGCCAGCACTACGACGCGGACCTCTCCGATGTCTTCTTCTCCGGCCTCGGCATCCCGGACCCCGACGTGCACCTCGGCGTCGGCTCCGGCGGCCACGGCGAGCAGACCGGCGCGGTCCTCGCCGCCATGGACAAGGTCCTGGAGACGGAGAAGCCCGACTGGGTCCTGGTGTACGGCGACACGAACTCGACCGTCGCCGGCGCGCTCTCCGCGGTGAAGCTGCACTACCGGGTCGCGCACCTGGAGGCCGGCCTGCGCTCCTTCAACCGGCGGATGCCCGAGGAGCACAACCGCGTCCTCACCGACCACGCCGCCGACCTGCTGCTCGCGCCGACCGAGGAGGCCATGCGCCACCTGTCGAACGAGGGCCTGGCGCACCGCTCCACCCTCGTCGGCGACGTCATGGTCGACGTGTGCCTGCGCATCCGCGACGCCGTCCTGGCCGGCGAGCACCCGCGTCCGGAGCTGCCCGAGGGCATCGACGCCGACGCGCCGTACCTGGTCTCGACGCTGCACCGGCCGGACAACACCGACGACCCCGAGCGCCTCGCCGCCATCATCGGCTCGCTCGCCGCGCTGCCGGTCCCGGTGGCCCTGCTGGCCCACCCGCGTCTGGTGGCCCGCGCCGAGCAGCACGGCATCAAGCTGAACCAGGGCGCCGTGCGCGTCGGCCGTCCGCTGCCCTACGCCGGTCTCGTGGGCGCCGTCCTGGGCTCCGCCGGTGTGGTCACCGACTCCGGCGGTCTGCAGAAGGAGGCCTTCCTGCTGGGCCGCGCCTGCACCACCGTGCGTCCGGAGACCGAGTGGGTCGAGACCCTCGAGGGCGGCTGGAACCACCTGGTGCCCGACCCGCACGAGACCCCCGACTTCACCGCGCTCGCCACGCGTCCGGCGCCCGAGACCCCGCGCGGCACGCCGTACGGTGACGGGAACGCCGCCGTGCGCGCCGTACAGGCCATCGTCGAGGCCTGAGCCGTTCACCGCTCTCGCCACCGTTCCATCAGTCTCCCGGAGCACCCCTTGCGAAACGTGATCAAGCGTCCCAGGACGACGGGCCCGCGACCCGACGGAGTCCGCCCGCACATGATCTACCTGGCCATCGGCTTCCCGCCGGCGGCCAAGAGCTGTGCGTACCGGATGCGCGAGACGGCGAACAAGTTCGTCGAGCTCGGCTGGGACGTGACCGTGCTCACCATCGCGGAGGAGTCCTGGGAGCGGGAGTACGGACTCGACCACACGCTCTCCGACCCGGTGGACCCGCGGGTGCGGATCGTCGAGCTCCCGCTGGCCCGTGAGGACCTGGAGACCGACATCCGGCTGTTCACCGAGGACCGGGCGCTGAACCCGATCCGGTGGATGCAGCGGGAGCGCGACCGGCACCTGGAGCACTTCCCGGAGCCGGTGTTCGGCGGGTGGCGGTCGGCCCTGGAGCAGGGCGTCGTGGACATCCACCGCGAGTTCCCGGCCGACCTGCTGCTGGCAAGCTGCGCCCCGTACGTCAACCTGGCGGCCGCGTGGAAGCTGTGGGAGACGCACCAGGTCCCCTACGCGATCGACTTCCGCGACGGCTGGTCGGTCGACGTGATCGGCGGCGGCGAGGCGTTCACCCGTGACTCCGAGTCGGGCGAGTGGGAGTCCAAGGTCCTCTCGCAGGCCGTGGCGATCTGGTGCGTCAACGACCCGATCGCGGACTTCTACCGTGAGCGCTACCCGGATCTGGCCGGGCGGGTGCACGTCGTGCGCAACGGCTTCGACCCGGACAGCGTGCCCGAGGTGCACGGCCGGCCGGACCCGGACAAGGGCCTGACCTTCGGTTACCTGGGCTCGGTGAACTTCAAGCCGGCCTTCCTCGCCACCGTCCTGGACGGCTGGCGGGCGGCCCGGGAGCGCGACCCGCTGGTCGCCCGGTCCCGGTTCGAGATCCGCGGGCACATCGGAGCGGGCGCCAGCCGTGAGGCCAACGCCCACATGACGCTGATCCGTCAGGCCGAGCCCGACGGCGTCCTCTTCGGCGGCCCGGTGCCCAAGGCGGAGGTCGGAGCGACCTACGGCCGCTGGGACGCCCTGGTGCTGATGCTCGTCGGCGGGCGCTTCGTGACCTCCGGCAAGGTGTACGAGTTCATGGCGTCCGGGCTGCCGGTGGTCTCGGCCCACGAGGTGGACCACGACGCCTCCGCCGTGCTGGCCGGCCACCCCCTGTGGACGGGCGCCTGCGGTCTGGACGCGGAGGGCATCGCCGACTCGTTCGTCAAGGCGGCCCGGATGGCCGTGGAGACGACCACCGAGCAGCGGGCCGAGGCACGCGCCCACGCCTCCCGCTTCACCCGCGGTCTGCTGATGGCCCCCGCGGCGCAGCAGCTGAGCGACGCCGTCCGTTCCACGCTCACGGGGAGCCGATCGGCATGACGGCCAAACGGGGGATCACCCGGCTGCCCGGCGCGGTGGCCCGGCGCGCGCTGCACCCGAGTGTGCTGCGGACCGGAGCGGGCGCGCGCGCCTGGCGGCTCGTGGTGGCGGCTCCGGGGCTGCCGGACTCGCTGCGCTTCCGTATCGCCCAGCGCGTGCGGGACGGCCTGGACAAGGCCAACCGGCCCGAGGGCGCGGTGCTCACGCTGAGCTCCGCCGCCCGTCGCACGACCAGCGCGCGTCACCGGGCGGACCTGCTCGGCGACGCGGCCCGGCTCGAACTGGCGCGCGGCAAGGCCCCCCGGGCCCTGACCGACGCCGTGTCCGCCGAACTCGCCTACGCCGACGACCGGTTGGCCGAGGGTGACGCCACCGCGGCGGCCGCTTCCGCGGTACGGGCGCTTCAGCTGGCCTTCCACCGGGTGCTGCACTTCGACCGGACGACCTCACCGCTGTCCCAGGACCCCGCCGGGTATCTGGCGCAGGTGCACGCCTCCACGGCCGTCCGGGCGCTGACCGAGGGCGCGGGCCGCATCGCGGAGCCCGCCGCGCCGCCCGCCGGCCGCCCGCTGCGGCTGCTGTTCGTCACCCGGGGCAACGCGAACTTCCTGCGGCAGATCCGCGACCACTACACGGCGCACGCCGACGTCGAGGTCCGCTCCCTGGACCTCAAGGACGAGCCGGAACTCGACAAGCTGGCCGGCTCCCTGACCGCGCTGGCGGCCCACCGGCTGGGCGAGGACGAGGAGTTCGGCCGGCAGGCCGAGAAGCTGCTGCGTCCCCACCTGGACTGGGCGGACACCGTCTTCGTCGACTGGTGCGTCGGGCCGGCCGCGCTGCTGACCTCCGTCGACCCCGGTGACACCCGGATCGTCGTGCGGCTGCACAGCGCGGAGACGTTCAGCCCCTGGCCGTTCCTCGTGGACTTCAGCCGGGTCGACGACCTGGTGTTCGTCGGGGCCCATCTGCGGGACCTGACGGTCGCCGTGACGCCCCGGCTGGTGGCGGGGCCGGGGCGGCGCACGCCCCGGCTGCACGTCATCGCCAACGCGATGGACCTCGCCGCACAGGTGCGCCCGAAGCCGGACGACGCCCGCTTCACCCTCGGCCTGACCGGGATCTCGTCGGTCGCCAAGGACCCGCGGTGGGCCATCGAGGTCCTGCGGATCCTGCGCGCGCAGGACTCCCGCTACCGGCTCGTGCTGATCGGCGACGACGTCGACGCCAGGCTCAGCGCCGCCGCCCGCTCCTACGCCCGGCTCTACCGGGCCGACCTGGCCGAACTGGAGCCCTCGGGTGCCGTCCGCCGGCTCGGCCAGCTGGACGACGTCCCGGCCGCGCTGACGGACGTCGGCGTCATCCTCAGCTCCTCCGTGCGGGAGAGCTTCCACTGCGGGTTCGTGGAGGGCGCCGCGAGCGGGGCCGTCCCGGTGGGCCGCGACTGGCCGTTCTTCGCGGGCAAGGCCAACGGGGCGCGCACCCTGTTCCCCGCCGACTGGGTCGTCGCCTCGCCGCAGGAGGCGGCGGAGCGCATCCTGAAGGTCACGGCGGACCCGGACGTCTGGCGCCACACCGGCCGGACGGCCTCGGAGCACGCCCTGGCGGCCTGGGACTGGCCGGTCGTGCGCGAGGAGTTCGACCGGCTCCTGCTGCGCTGGAGATGAAGGGACTGGGCGATGAACTGCAGACTCGTGAGCCCGGGCGCGACCGGCTGCCGTCGCTGACCGGGCTTCGCTTCTGGGCGGCCCTTCTCGTAGTCCTGTACCACCTGTCCCGCAAGACGGGCGCCGTACCGTACCTCAGCGACGTGGTCTGGTACGGCCGCAGCGGTGTGACGTTCTTCTTCGTCCTGTCCGGCGTCGTCCTGGCCTGGACGTACGACGGCGCCCGAGTCCCGGCGAAGGTCTTCCTGTGGCGGCGCTTCGCCCGGATCTGGCCGCTCCTCGCGGTCAGCGTGGTGTTGTCGGTCACGGTGTGGTGCGTCATGGGCCGACCCGTGTCGCTCGGGGCGGTCGGCGCGAGCCTGCTCGCGGTGCACGCCTGGTTCCCGGACCCGGTGATGTTCACCGGAGGCAACCCGGCCGCCTGGTCGCTCAGCGACGAGGCCTTCTTCTACCTGCTCTTCCCCGTGCTGCTGGCCCTGCTGGCGGGCTGCCGGACCCGCGTGTGGGTGTGGACGGCCGTGGGCGTGACGTGTGCCGCCCTGGTGCTGTGGCCGTCCCTGTCGGGCCTGTCGCCGACCACCCGCAGCTGGGCGCTCGACTATCTGCCGCTGACGCGTGCCCTGCAGTTCGTGCTGGGCGTGGTGGCCGGGCTGGCCCTCAAGCGCGGCTGGCGCCCGCCGCTGCCGCTGTGGGCCGCCGCGGGCCTCGTCCTCGGCTGGCACCTGGCCCTGATCCCCTGGTCGCACGCGGTGCCCGACCCGCTCTGGTACAGCCCCTACACGGCTTCGCAGTGGCTGTCGGCCCCGATCTTCGCGGCCCTGATCTGCGCGGCGGCCCGCGCCGACCTCGACGGCCGGCGCACCGGACTCGGCGGGTCCTGGATGATCAGGCTCGGACACTGGTCGTTCGCCTGGTACTTGCTCCACGAGATCGTGATCCGGGCGGCCGTCTTCACCTGGGGCAGGCCGGCCCCCGGCGGCGTGACGGCGCTGTTCTGGGCGGGTGTCCTGGTCGTCAGTCTGGCCGCCGCGGCCGCCGCCTACCACTGGGTGGAGCACCCGGCCGAGCGGCGCCTGCGCCGCGTCGGCCCCTCCGTCCCGCGCGCGGACCGCCCCGAGTCCCGGACCGTCGAGAAGACACGATTAGACATGGCGGTCGCCACGACCGCGCAACCACGACGGAGAACGGCTGCGGCCGCTGCCCCCCGGACGGGGGGCAGCGGCCGCAGTCGTGTGCGCGAGCGTGCTCAGCCGCCGATGACCACGCGGCGGACGCCCTTCCAGGCCTCCGGGTCCGTGGTGCGGCGGCCGTCGACCAGGACGGTGACGTCCGGCAGGTCGGCCGGGGTCAGCGTGCGGTACTCGGCGTGGTCGGCCTGGAGGATCGCCGCGGTGACCTTCTCGCCCGCGTGCGGGGTGAGGCCGTGCGCGAGGAGCTCGGCGTCGGTGTACATCGGGTCCGAGACGAACGGGACCGCGCCGCGCGCCTTGAGGGCCTCGACGGTCGGGAAGACGCCCGAGAAGGCCGTCTCCTTCACGCCGCCGCGGTAGGCGGCGCCGAGCACCAGCACGTTCACGCCGGTCAGGTCGCCGTACGCGGCGGCCAGCAGGTCGACGGCGTACTCGGGCATCGCGGCGTTGGCCTCACGGGCGGAGCGCACGACGGTGGCGGCCGGGTCGTTCCACAGGTACATCCGCGGGTAGATCGGGATGCAGTGGCCGCCGACGGCGATGCCCGGCTGGTGGATGTGGCTGTAGGGCTGCGAGTTGCAGGCCTCGATGACCTTCTTGACGTCGATGTCGTTCTGGTCGGCGAAGCGCGCGAACTGGTTCGCCAGGCCGATGTTGACGTCGCGGTAGGTGGTCTCGGCGAGCTTGGCCAGCTCGGAGGCCTCGGCGGTGACCAGGTCCCAGACACCGTTGGGCTGGGGCAGGTCGGCGCGCTCGTCGAAGTCGAGGACCTGCTCGTAGAACTCCACGCCGCGGGCCGTCGACGCCTCGTCGATGCCGCCGACCAGCTTGGGGTAGCGGCGCAGGTCGGAGAAGACCCGGCCGGTCAGGACGCGCTCCGGGGAGAAGACGAGGTGGAAGTCGTCGCCCGCGGTCAGGCCGGAGCCCTCGGCCAGCATCGGCGCCCAGCGGGTGCGGGTGGTGCCGACCGGGAGGGTCGTCTCGTACGAGACCAGCGTGCCGGGCTTGAGGCCCTGCGCGATCGCCTTCGTCGCGGAGTCCATCCAGCCGAAGTCCGGGGTGCCCTCGGCGTCCACGAACAGCGGGACGACCACGACGACGGCCTCGGACTCGGCGACCGCGGACGCGGTGTCGGTCGTCGCGCTCAGCAGTCCGGCGTCGACGGCCTGCTTCAGCTTGACGTCGAGGTCGTGCTCGCCGGGGAACGGCTCGACGCCGGCGTTGACCAGCTCGACGACCTTCTCGTTGACGTCCGCGCCGATGACCCGGTGGCCCTTGGAGGCGAACTGCACGGCGAGCGGCAGGCCGATCTTGCCGAGTGCTACTACACAGATGTTCATGGAGGGTCGCTACTTCCTTTTGGAACCGGTCGGCTTCTTGAAACCGGCGGACTTCAACTTTCTGACGCCGGCCGCCCGGAAGCGGACGGCCAGGGACTTCAGCTTCCGGACGGGAGCTGCGAGCGCCTGGAGCACCTGGGCGCTCTTCGGCGGGTACATCTGGGCCGTGTCGACCACGACACGGCCCTTGTCGTTGACGATGGCCGACGCCCGGTAGGGGTCCCCCTCCCGGCCCCACCGGCGGGCCAGCGGCATGGGCAGGTCGGTGCCCCGCACGGGGACCTCGTACGTGGCGCCGGCCACGGCCAGGTACACCCGCACACCGCGCTTGGCGGTGACGTACTCCAGCGGGATGCGGGCGTGCAGCACGGTCGCGGCGCCGTCCTCGGCGGGCTTGACGACCTGCTCGCCCACGGGCGCCGGGACCTTGTGGCCGGCCTTCAGCTTCCGGGCGCCCGGCTTGTCGGCCGACTTGGGCATGGCGCCCTTGGTGAGCCGCAGGGCCATCCCGTCGGCCACGCCGACCACGGGCACCCGCACGGACGCGGTGTAGGTGAGGCCGTCGCCCTGCTGCTCCCAGTCGGAGGCCAGCAGCCGGGTTCCCGGGGCGAGCTGGGCGGCGACCGAGTCCCCGGCCAGCACCTCGAAGACGTGGTCGGCCAGTCCGATGCGCGGGTCCCGGAAGCCGGGATAGCGCGCGAAGGTGTGGTCGTCCTCGACGACGAACGTGACGCCGTTCTCCGGCTCGGAGACGATCGCCTCGCACAGCTCGTCGACCGCTCCGGCCTGGGCCAGGGCGATGCGCACCCGGCGCTTGACGTCCATGGCGTCGCGGATGCCGTCCGTGAAGTAGGCGTCCGCCAGCCGCGCTATGCCCGCGCAGATCTTCACGCGCAGTTCGCGGTCCAGGGCCGGGAAGTCGTCCTGGACGAGCTTGGCCAGCTCCCAGGTGAAGTGCCGGCGCAGCAGGGCGTCGCGCTGCGGGCCCGCCTCGATGAGACCGGCCGCGAAGTTCATCATCTCGGCGGTGCACTCGAGCCGGGAGAGATGGTCGGCGCGGTAGGTGATGTTGCTGGCGTCGCCGCGCTTGACGGCGTAGTAGCAGGTGTAGTTCGCCACCACGGAGATCTTGCGGGCCCGCACCAGGGCCTCGATGGTGAACGGCTGGTCGCTGCCCACGGCCATGTGCTCGGGGAAGCGCAGCTTGTACTTCTCCACCATCTCGCGGCGGAACAGCTTGGTGTTGGCCAGGGTGAAGGGCACCCCGGGCTCGTCCAGGTGGACGTCCCGGTCGCCGTGCTGGAACAGCGCCTGGTGGACGTAACGCCCGTTGGTGCCGACCATCTTGCCGACGACCACGTCCGAGTCGTGCCGGTCGGCGTACTTCACCATGCGCTCCAACGCCTCCTCGCCGAGGTAGTCGTCGGAGCCGATGAAGTACACGTACCGGCCGGTCGCCACCTCCAGCGCGCGGTTGCTGGGCGCGGCGGGGCCGCCGGAGTTGGGCTGGTGGATCACCTTGACGGTGTCCGGGTAGAGGGCCGCGAACCGGTCGAGTTCGCGGCCGCTGTCGTCGGTGGAACCGTCGTCGACGGCGACGATCTCCAGCCGCTCGCGTCCGATGGTCTGCTTGACCAGGGAGTTCAGGCACTCCGTCAGGTACGGCATCGTGTTGTACACCGCGACGACGACGCTGACGTCAGGCGCAGCACTCATGCTCGGGCTCCTGGTCTCCGCCGGCCGGGCCGGCTGGGTCCTGCGGGGAAAGTCTCACAGAACGTAGGAGTCCCACCGAGCACGCACCGTTCCCCCGATGTGTGATGCTCAGCTGCCATGGACGGCCAGGTCCTCCACCGGAAGCGTAACGCTGGTGTTGTTCGTGGCCGATTCCAGGAGCGCCGCCGCCACTTCGACGGTGCGCATGCCCTGGCGCAGGGTGCAGATGTCGACGGGCTTGCCGAGGACCGCGTCCCGGAAGAGCTCGTGCTCGACCTGAAGCGGCTCGCGCTTCGGGATGGCGTAGCGGATCATGTCGCCCTCGGACACGCCGCGGAAGGCTTGCAGGGCCTCCCACTCGGTGGTGACGGCCGCGTTGGAGTGGAACGTGAGGTCGGCGGTGAGGGTGTCGGCGATGAAGCAGCCGCGCTCGCCCGTGACCGAGGTGAACCGCTCCTTGAGCGGGCTCAGCCAGTTCACCAGGTGGTTGACCATGGTGCCGTCGTCGAGACGGCCCACCGCGGAGACCATGTCCTCGTGCTCACGGCCGCTCTTGGAGACGGTGTGCGCGGCGATGGACACGTACTGACGCCCGGTCACCCAGCCGGTCAGGTCGATGTCGTGCGTGGCGAGGTCCTTGACGACGCCGACGTCGGCGATGCGGTGCGGGAAGGGACCCTGGCGGCGGGTGACGACCTGGTAGACGTCGCCGAGCTCGCCGGCCTCCAGCCGCGCCCGCAGCGAGCGCAGCGCGGGGTTGCACCGCTCGATGTGACCGACGCCGGCGACGAGCCCCTTGGACTCGAACGCCTCGACGAGACGGCGGGCGCCCTCCACGGACTCCGCGACCGGCTTCTCGATGAGCGCGCAGACGCCGGCGTCGGCGAGCGCCAGGCCGACCTCTTCGTGCAGGTGCGTCGGGCAGGCCACCACGGCGTAGTCCACACCGAGGGCGATCAGCTCCTCGACGGTGTTCAGGATCGGCGCGCCCTGGGCGGCGCCGAACTTGTCCCCCATCGGGTCGACGACGCCGACGAGGTCGACGGCGTCCAGACCCGACAGGACACGGGCGTGGTGACGCCCCATGGAACCGAGGCCGACGAGTCCCGCTCGCAGCGACTTCCCGGTACTCACAGTTGCTCCCCCAGAGCATTGACGGCGGTGACGATGCGCTCCAGGTCCTGCGTGGACAGGGCCGGGTGCACGGGCAGGGACACGACTTCGGCGGCCGCCCGGTCCGTCTCGGGCAGGTCCCAGGTGCGGCCCGCCTTCTGGTCCGGCTCCCAGTACGGCTTCAGCCGGTGGATGGGAGTCGGGTAGTACACGGCGTTGCCGATGCCGGCCTCGGTGAGCCGGGCCATGGCGGCGTCGCGGTCGCCCTGGATGCGGACCGTGTACTGGTGGTAGATGTGCCGGGCGCCCTCGGCGACCTTGGGCGTGATCACGTTCGGCGCCGTGATGTGCTCGGTGAGGTAGGCGGCGTTGGCGATGCGCTGCTCGGTCCAGCCGTCCAGCTTGCGGCGCTGGACGCGGCCGATCGCGGCCGAGACGTCCGTCATGCGCACGTTGGCGCCGACGATCTCGTTGGCGTAGCGCTTCTCCATGCCCTGGTTGCGCAGCAGGCGCAGGGTCCGCGCGGTCTCCGCGTCCCCGGTGGAGATCATGCCGCCCTCGAGGCTGTGCATGTTCTTCGTCGGGTAGAAGCTGAACGTGCCGACGGCGCCGAAGGCGCCGACCGGGGTGCCGTTCAGGGCGGCCGCGTGGGCCTGGCAGGCGTCCTCGACGACGGCGAGCCCGTGCTGCCCGGCGATCGCCATGATCTTGTCCATGGCGGCCGGGTGACCGTACAGGTGCACCGGCATGATCGCGGCCGTGCGCGGCGACAGGGCCGCCTCGACCGCGGCCGGGTCCAGGCAGTACGTCTCCGGGTCGACGTCGGCGAAGACGACGTCCGCGCCGACGAGCCGCACCGCGTTGGCGGAGGCGGCGAAGGAGAACGACGGCACGATGACCTCGTCGCCCGGGCCGAGGCCGAGGGCGAGGAGCGACAGGTGCAGGGCCGAGGTGCCGGAGTTGACCGCGACGCAGTGACGTCCCTCGACGAGCTCCGAGAACTCCTCCTCGAAGGCGGCCACCTCGGGCCCCTGGACGACCATGCCGCTGCGCAGGACGCGCACGGCGGCTTCGATCTCCTCCTCGCCGATCACTGGTTTGGCGGCCGGTATGAACTCATGGGCGTCGGTCATCGACATCCCCTCCTCTACGGCGACCTCGAAGGCGCACCACGTCATGCATGGTCGGGAAGGGACCGTGTCGATGCACAGCACGGCCGCATCCCTGGTTGTCCGCCGACGCCAGCGGGCGGGCGGACGGCTTGTACACAGGACCCCGCCCCGTGAGGGTTCCTTGCGGGAAGTCAGCCGTGTCCGGCCTGGGAGACCGGTTGTGCTCATCGGCTGTGGTCACGGTGTGCATGTCTCAGGCCACCGGGACCAGAGTGCACGTTACCAGCCTGGAGACGACGATCTTGCCCAGGGTTACCACCCCGAAACCCACAGCGCGGGTGCGCTCTCTCACAAGAGAGACACAGAGTAACTCCCCGGTGAACGCACGGCGACGCGAGCACAGGGGGCGGATGAAACGTCGGCGCGGGCGCCCGGATGGTCCGGACGCCCGCGCCGTGTGTACCCGCGCCGGGCGGGGTCAGTCCTCGGTCGAGGCCGTGACGGACGGCACACTCTGCTGCGCCGCCGCCGTCGTCTTCTTCGACACCGACTTGGCCGCCTTCTTGGCCGTCGTCTTCTTGGCGGCGGTCTTCTTCGCGGCCGTGGTCTTGGCCGCCGCCGTCTTCTTGGTGGCGGCCTTCTTCGCAGTGGCCTTCTTCGCCGTCTTGCGGGCGGCCGTCTTCTTGGCCGGAGCGGCCTCGTCGTCGGCGGGCGCGGCGGCCCCCTCGGACGTGGCCTCGGCCGCGCCCTCGGTCACGGGCTCGGCCGGGGCCGGAGCCGTGGCCGACGGGACGACCACGACGGCCGTCTCCTCGGAGGCGGTCGGCGCGGTGGCCTTGCGCACGGCGCGGCGCCGCGGGCGGGCCGGGGCCGCGCTCTCGGCCTCGGCGGCGGGCTCGGCGGCCTGCCCGGCCTCCGGCTCCTCGACCGCGGCCTCGGCGGCCGGGGTCGCGACGGCCGGGGTCTCGGCGACCGTGACCACGGCGGCGGCCTCGGCGCCGGCGGGCGATCCGGCCGGCGCGGACACCTTGCGGGTGGCGCGGCGGCGCGTACGGCCCTTGGGCGCGGCGTCCTCGACGGCCGGGGCCTCGGCGGGCGCCTCGACGACCGGGTCCTCGACGGCGACCGGCTCGGTGTGCGCGGTGGCCGTCTCGGCCGGGCGCACCGGGCGCTCGGTCTCCGCCTCGACGGTGACGTCCTGCGCGGTGGGAGCCTCGACGGCGGCGTCCTGCGCGACGGGCGCCTGGACGGTCTCCTGCTCGCTCCCGGCCGACAGCTCCGAGACGAACGCCTCGGAACCGCCCGCACGGCGGGATCCGCCCCGCGGCGCACCCGCCGGAGCGGACGCCCGGCGGCTCGACCGGCGGCGTCCCCGGCCGCGCGTCGCGGCGGCCTCCGCCTCGGCGACGCTGCTGTACAGCTCCTCGTCCACGGCGAACTCGGGGGCGGCCAGCGCGACCGGCTCGGCCACCTCGGCGGCGACCTCGGCCTCGGTCTCCGTCTCCGTCTCCGACTCGGCGCCCGGGTACGACTCGACGGCCTCGGCAGCCGCCGTCTCGTGCTCGTGGTCGTGGCCCTGTCCGTCGCCGCCGCGGCCGCGCTTCTTGCGCTTGCCGCCGCCGCCGGCGGAGGTCGGCTGCTCCATGTGGACGATGACGCCGCGGCCGTTGCAGTGCACGCAGGTCTCGGAGAACGACTCCAGCAGACCCTGGCCGACCCGCTTGCGGGTCATCTGCACCAGGCCCAGCGAGGTGACCTCGGCGACCTGGTGCTTCGTGCGGTCGCGGCCCAGGCACTCCAGCAGCCGCCGCAGCACCAGGTCCCGGTTGGACTCCAGCACCATGTCGATGAAGTCGATCACGATGATGCCGCCGAGGTCGCGCAGCCGCAGCTGACGCACGATCTCCTCGGCCGCCTCCAGGTTGTTCCTGGTGACCGTCTCCTCGAGGTTGCCGCCCTGACCGGTGAACTTGCCGGTGTTGACGTCGACCACGACCATGGCCTCGGTCCGGTCGATCACCAGCGAGCCGCCGCTGGGCAGCCAGACCTTGCGGTCCAGCGCCTTGGCGAGCTGCTCGTCGATCCGGTAGGTGGCGAAGACGTCGACCTCCGACGTCCACTTCGACAGCCGCTCGGCGAGGTCGGGCGCCACGTGCGAGACATAGCCGTGGATGGTCGACCAGGCCTCGTCACCGCTGACGATGACCTTGGAGAAGTCCTCGTTGAAGATGTCGCGCACGACCCGGACGGTCATGTCCGGCTCGCCGTACAGCAGCGACGGCGCGTTCGAGCCGCCGCCGTTCTTCGCCTTCTTCTGGATGTCCTCCCACTGGCCCTGGAGCCGCTCGACGTCACGGCGCAGCTCGTCCTCGCTCGCGCCCTCGGCGGCGGTGCGCACGATGACGCCCGCGTCCTCGGGGACGATCTTCTTGAGGATCGTCTTCAGGCGGGCCCGCTCGGTGTCGGGCAGCTTGCGGCTGATGCCGGTCATCGAGCCCTCGGGCACGTACACGAGGTAACGGCCCGGGAGGGAGACCTGGCTGGTCAGGCGGGCGCCCTTGTGGCCGATCGGGTCCTTCGTCACCTGGACGAGGACCGACTGGCCCGACTTCAGGGCGGCCTCGATGCGGCGCGGCCCGTTGGCCATGCCGAGCGCCTCGAAGTTCACCTCGCCGGCGTACAGGACGGCGTTGCGTCCCTTGCCGATGTCGATGAACGCGGCCTCCATCGACGGCAGCACGTTCTGCACCTTGCCCAGGTACACGTTGCCGACGTAGGAGGTGGCCTGCTCCTTGTTGACGTAGTGCTCGACGAGCACGTTGTCCTCGAGGACGCCGATCTGGGTGCGCTCGCCGCTCTGGCGGACGACCATGACCCGCTCGACGGCCTCGCGGCGGGCCAGGAACTCGGCCTCGGTGATGATCGGGACGCGTCGGCGGCCCTGCTCACGGCCTTCGCGGCGACGCTGCTTCTTGGCCTCCAGACGGGTCGAGCCCTTGATGGACTGCACCTCGTCGGACGGCTCGGAGGGCTTGCGCGGCTCGCGGACCTTGACGACCGTGCGCTCGGGGTCCCCGTCGACGGACTCGGCCTCGGTGGAGGCGTCCCCGGCGCGGCGACGGCGACGGCGGCGACGGCGGCTGCCGGCGGTGGACCCGCCCGCGTCCTCGTCCTCGGCGTGCTCGTCCTCGGCGTCGTCCTGCTCGGCGGTGTCGTCGGCGTCGTCGGAGTCGGCGGACTCGCCCTCGCCGTCGGCGGCGTCGCCACGACGGCGGCGGCGGCCGCCCCGGCGGCGACGGCGGCGCGAACCGGTCTCCTCGCCGTCGTCCTCGCCGTCGGCGAGGTCCTCGGCGGCCTCGTCGGCCTCCTCCGGCTCGGTCTCGGCCTCGTCGTCGGCGGCGGGCGCGACGGTCTCGGCGGCGGGCGCGGCGGGACGGCCGGACTCGGCCTCCTCACCGGCGCCGGCAGCCCTGCGGCGGCGACGGCGACGCGAGCCGGCGGGCTCCTCGGCGGGCTCCGGGGCGCTCTGCACCTCTTCGGGCTCCTCCGCCACGGGCGTCTCCGCCTCGGCGGCGGCCTCGGCGGCAGCTCGCTGCGGGGTCTGGAACTGCGGCTCGGCGAACACGGGCGCCTGGAACACGGCGACGGCGGGCCGCGCGGGACGGCGCGGCGCGTCGTCCTCGTCCTTCACGGGCTCGGGCGCGGAGAAGCCGGTGGCGGCCCGGCGGACCACCCGACGGCGGCCGCGGCGCGGACCGGCCTCGTCCTCGTCGGCGGCGGGGGCCTCGGCGGCCTTCGGCTCCTCGAGGGCGGCGGGAGCGACCGGCTCCGCGGCGGCCTCGGACGCCTGGGGCGCGGAGACCTCGGGGGTCTCGGCGGCGGGCGCGGAGACGCGGCGGGTGGCGCGGCGGCGGGAGCGCGGCGCGGCCGGTTCGGCCGCCTCCGCGGCCGGCGCGGACGCCTCGGTCCCGGCCTCGGCCGACTCGACCGACGCGGTGGCCTCGACGACCGCGTCGGACGCGGTGGCTGCGGCGGACGCCTCGGGCTCGGGCGTCGCGGCGGGGGCGGTCACGCGGCGGGTGGCGCGGCGCCGCGTGCGCGGGGCGGCCTCGGCGGGCGCCTCCTCGGCGACCGGCTCGGGCGCGGCCTGTGCGGCGGCGGGCTCCTCGGCGGCCTCGACGGCCTCAGCCGGAGCCTCCGCGGGCGTGGTCACACGGCGGGTGGCGCGGCGGCGGGAGCGGCGGGGAGCCGCGTCCTCGTCCGGCGCCGCCTCGGCGGCGACCTCTTCGACGGCCGGGGCGTCCGCCTCGGCCGGGGCCACCGGCACGACGGTCTCGGCCGCCTCGGCGGCGGCCGGGGCTCCGGCGGGCGCGGAGGCCCGGCGGGTGGCACGACGGCGGGCGCGAGGCGCGGCCTCGGCCGCCTCCTCGGGCCGGCTCGCCTCGGCCACGGCGTTCTCGTCCTGGACGGTCTCGTCCGTGACGGTGTCCTCCGCCAGTTCCTCGACGGACTCCACGGCCGGTATGGCCGGCGTGGTGATCTCGGCCGGGGCGTCGGCGGCGGCCCCGGTCGGCGGACCCGCCGGCCGGGAAGCGGCACGGCGCCGACGACGCGGCGGCAGGGTGTCGCTGGGGGTGTTCGCTTCGGAGTCCGTCGCGGACTCTGCGGATTCGGTTGGCTCGAGCATGCGGGCGTTTCTCCCGTCAGGCCCCCGGGCGCCGCGCCTGGTCCGGCGGCGATCACGAAGGATCGACCGCCGTTGACGTCCGCGGCTCGCGCGATGCGCGGTGCCGCCGTCCGGGGCGCGGGCGCCGCACGGGGGCTCTCTGTGTCCTGTCTCGCCGGTTCCGTACGCCGAATGCGTACGGCCTGGCGAAAGTCTTGTGGTCGGTGCGCTGCCCGACCCAGGTGGCTCCCGGATACGAGGGCGGCGCTACGACGTACGTTCCTTCGCGGGACCTTCCCTACGCGGGCGCCTTCGCGGCGGCAGCGGGTTCGGCCGTTGTGAGGGCCTGAGCTGCCTCGCGGTCGGGCGCGAGCGGGTCGGTCACCGTGCCGGTCTCTTCATCGAACAGCCCCTGCGCCAGCCTGGTCACCGCAGCGGGGACCGGCGGCGCCAGGTCGGCCACGGCGCGGAGACCGGACAGGACGTCGTCGGGTCGTACGGCAGGCGTCACGTGCCGAACAACCAGCCGCAGTATCGCACAGGGCTGGTCGGTCGGCCTATCAGCAGGCTCACCGTGCGTTTCCAGGCTGACGACGGCGGCCCGGGTGTCGAAGGTGCGGACGCCGTTCTTGGTCGTGCGCTGGACCTCCACGGCGTCGGCCCGCTTGAAGGCCTCCACCGCGCGGTCGGCGTCGGCCCGGTCCACGCCGGCCAGCCGCAGCTCCCAGACGGAGGCCGTCAGCCGGTCGGCCAGACCCGAGGTGCGGGCCTCGACCGCGTCGACGATGTCGAGCCCGGTGGGCAGCGACTCGTCGAGCAGAGCTCTCAGCTTCTCCGGGTCACGCGCCGCCGTCAGCGCGATCTCCAGGTACTCCGCCTCACTGCCCGTGCCGGTGGGTGCGGCATTGGCGTACGACACCTTCGGGTGCGGCGTGAACCCCGCCGAGTACGCCATCGGCACCTCGGCACGGCGCAACGCGCGCTCGAAGGCACGCTGGAAATCACGGTGGCTGGTGAACCGGAGGCGGCCGCGCTTGGTGTAACGCAGACGGATGCGCTGCACCGCGGGTGCGGGCGGCGGGCCTTCGGGCTGTCGCTTGCCCAGTGTCGTTCAGTCCTTCGTGAGAGCGGTCGTACTGCTACCAAGAGTACGTGCCTCGCCCGCCGATGGTTCCCGGCGGGCGAGCGCCTCCCGGGGCACGGGCTCGCCGAACAGCATGCGGCGCACGTCGGCGCGGGTCTGCCGCGCCGTCTCCCGGGCGGCGGCCAGCGCCTGCCGGGAGGCCCTGCCCACGCTGCGCGCGGCCTGGGCGGCGGGACGCAGCACGGCGTCGCGGATCACGTGCCCGACCGGGGTGAGCACCGTCCGGTGGACCCAGCGCACGGGCTCCACGACGGTCCACCGCAGGACGGTGGCGAGGAACCGGCCGACGGCGAACGAGATGCGGCCGGCGATGCGCCAGGCGTGCCCGAGGGCGTCCCCGACCTCCCGTGCGACGACGGCGAGGAAGCGGCCGACGGGGGCCAGCACCCAGCGCCACAGGGCGAGCGCGGGCAGCACCAGCAGGATCCGGACCGTCCAGTACAGGGCGAGGCCGATCCCGCCGGCCAGCAGCCGCAGCAGCCGCCACGCCTCCCGCGCGCACCGGGCGAGCGCCCGGCCGACCGGTGCGAGGCACCACGTGTACAGCCATCGCGCGGGGACGACGACGAGGTACCGGACCAGCCACGCCCCCGCGCCGTAGAGACCGAGGCCGACGGCCGCGGCGACCGCACCGATCCCCTTCAGCGACCACAGGACGGCGTGTCCGACCGGCGTCAGCACGCGCGCGTACAGCCACGTCGCCCCGGCTCCCACCCCTCGGGCCAGCCAGGCGAGGCCGTGCCCGAGCGGCGTGAGGACCCGGCGGTACAGCCAGAGCGCGGGCACTACCAGCAGTACGTGTCCCAGCCAGGCGAGCGCACGGCCCAGGGGAACGACGACGTACCGCCACAGCCCGATCAGCGGCCAGACGAACAGCGCCTTCCCGAGCCGGAGCAGGGCCCGTCCGAACGGTCGCAGCACGGTGTCCCGGAGGAACCGTCCGCCGACGACGAGCGCGTCCCACGCCATCCGCACCGGCACGACGAGCACGAGCACCACGATGCGCACGGGCAGCCGGATCGCGACGACGAGACACCCCTCGGGCGCCTGCCCGGCCGCTCGGCCGGACGGTGCCGCGGGCGACTGCGCGGCGGGCGGTTTCTGCAGGTCCATATGGACCTAGACGCTACAGCCGCTCCGGCGGATGCACGGACGCCGCCCCGCCCCCGACCCGCCTGCGCCGAGGCTCTCCTGAGGGGATGTCAGGGCCGCCCCGTCGCTCAGGCCGTGCCCGCGACGCGTTCACCGGTCGCGGCGTCGATCGTGACGTGCCGCCCGCCGCCGCCGACGAGCCAGACCGGCCGCCACGCGCCCCGGACCCGCGCGGCGAGCAGCACGGCGGATGTGCCCGTCGATCCCGCGGGCGCCTTCGCCAAGGCCTCGGCCTCGGCCACGTCGACGGTGACGCGCGCGAGGACCGGGTCGTCGACGGTTCGGGCGGTGAACCCCAGGACGCGACCCGATGCGGAGACGGCGAGGTCGAGACGCATCGGCATCATGACCTCGTCCACGTAGCGCCGGTACGCCACCGCGCAGACCCTCGTCGGGCCGTCACCGGTGCAGCGGACCCGCTGCCGGCTCCCCTTCACGTTCTGCGGGAACCACCGGTGGGCGAACCGTGCCGCAGCCGCCGCGACGTCGCTCGTGTCGAGGCTTCCCTCGTCGCCGCGGACCGTGGAGGACCGAGCGCTCTCCAGCGTCTTCGCCGGCCAGATCCCGGTGACGGTGCCGCGGTTCGTCGTCGCGGTGATCCGCAGCCGGCGCCCCTGCGTCGCGCTCGCGGTCTCCCGCACCCGCGTACCGCTTCCGAAGACGCCCTCGGCCACGGTGGTGATCCACTCGTCGGCCTGGACGGCGGATTGCGCGAGATCGCGCCGGTGCTCGTCCATCGCGACGACGTCGACCCGGTCGATGCGGGACGCGAAGACACCGCCGACGAGCAGCGCGGCGAGCACGGCGAGGGACGTTCCCCCTACGAGGTCGCGCAGCGGCCTGCCGGGCGGTCGCCGGCGGAGGTGGAGCCACAGCGCCCCCAGCAGGGAGCCCAGCAGCGCACCGGTCCCGTTGGCCGCAAGATCGGTCACACTGCACGAGCGGCCCGGGATCCCGGCCGACTGGGCGAGTTCCACGGCCGCGCTGAGCGTTGCGAAGGCAGCCGCGACCGTCACCGGCCTGGGGAAGAGCAGGACGGCGAGAAGCGCGCCGGGGGCGAAGAGGGCGACGTTCAGCAGCGAACTCGCCGACGTGAACAGGTGCGCGGGCGCACCGGTGTCGCACTGCCACGGCTGCAAGCCGGCGTGGCCCGGCAGGAGCGTCACCGCCAGGATGCCTGCCAGGTAGACCGCCAGGGCCGTCCTGAGGGGCCACGGCCTGCCCGTCGCCTTCGCCACGAGGGCCGTGGGCGCCGCGGTGAGCACCGCGAGCACCAGCACGGAGACGACCAGGCCCGGCACGGCGGAGAGGGACGCTTCGATCACGCTGCCGCCTTCGGGACACGCACCCGGGCGCCGGCCGGACGTCCCGACCGGCGCGGAAGTGGAGCGGGGCCCGCCTCAGTGCCCGTGCGCGTGTCCGCTGCCGGCGGGCTGCTTCACCGTGAGGGGCAGGAGCTTCTTGCCCGTCGGGCCGATCTGGATGTGCGTGTCCATCGCCGGGCACACGCCGCAGTCGAAGCACGGCGTCCAGCGGCAGTCCTCGACCTCGGTCTCGTCGAGGGCGTCCTGCCAGTCCTCCCAGAGCCAGTCCTTGTCGAGGCCCGAGTCCAGGTGGTCCCAGGGCAGGACCTCCTCGTAGGTCTTCTCGCGCGTCGTGTACCAGTCGACGTCCACGCCGAAGGCGGGCAGCGTCTTGTCGGCGCAGGCCATCCAGCGGTCGTAGGAGAAGTGCTCGCGCCAGCCGTCGAAGCGGCCGCCGTCCTCGTAGACGGCCCGGATGACGGCGCCGATGCGGCGGTCGCCACGGGAGAGGAGGCCCTCGACGATGCCGGGCTTGCCGTCGTGGTAGCGGAAGCCGATCGAGCGGCCGTACTTCTTGTCGCCGCGGATCTTGTCCCGGAGCTTTTGCAGGCGGGCGTCGGTCTCCTCGGCGGAGAGCTGGGGAGCCCACTGGAACGGGGTGTGCGGCTTGGGCACGAACCCGCCGATCGAGACCGTGCAGCGGATGTCGTTCTGGCCGGAGACCTTGCGGCCCTCGGCGATCACGTTCATCGCCATGTCGGCGATCTGGAGGACGTCCTCGTCCGTCTCCGTGGGCAGGCCGCACATGAAGTACAGCTTCACCTGGCGCCAGCCGTTGCCGTACGCGGTGGAGACGGTCCTGATCAGGTCCTCTTCGGAGACCATCTTGTTGATGACCTTGCGCATACGCTCCGAGCCGCCCTCGGGCGCGAAGGTCAGACCCGAGCGGCGCCCGTTGCGGGTCAGCTCGTTGGCCAGGTCCACGTTGAAGGCGTCGACGCGGGTGGAGGGGAGGGACAGGCCGATCTTGTCCTCCTCGTAGCGGTCCGCGAGGCCCTTGGCGACCTCGCCGATCTCGCTGTGGTCGGCGCTCGACAGCGAGAGCAGGCCGACCTCCTCGAAGCCGGTCGCCTTCAGGCCCTTCTCCACCATGTCGCCGATGCCGGTGATCGACCGCTCGCGCACCGGGCGGGTGATCATGCCGGCCTGGCAGAAGCGGCAGCCGCGGGTGCAGCCGCGGAAGATCTCCACCGACATGCGCTCGTGGACCGTCTCGGCGAGCGGGACCAGCGGCTGCTTCGGGTAGGGCCACTCGTCGAGGTCCATGACCGTGTGCTTGGAGACCCGCCACGGCACGCCGGAGCGGTTCGGGACCACGCGGGCGATCCGGCCGTCCGGCAGGTACTCGACGTCGTAGAACCGCGGGATGTACACCGCGCCCGTCTTCGCCAGCCGGAAGAGGACCTCCTCGCGGCCGCCGGGCCGGCCCTCGGCCTTCCACTCGCGGATGATCTTCGTCATGTCGAGCACGGCCTGCTCGCCGTCGCCGATGACCGCCGCGTCGATGAAGTCGGCGATCGGCTCGGGGTTGAAGGCGGCATGCCCGCCGGCCAGCACGATCGGGTCGTCGAGACCGCGGTCCGCGGCCTCCAGCGGGATCCCGGCGAGGTCCAGGGCGGCCAGCATGTTGGTGTAGCCCAGCTCCGTGGAGAAGGACAGGCCGAAGACGTCGAAGGCCTTCACCGGGCGGTGGCTGTCCACGGTGAACTGCGGGACGGCGTGCTCCCGCATCAGCGCCTCCAGGTCCGGCCACACGCTGTAGGTGCGCTCGGCGAGGACGCCCTCCTGCTCGTTCAGCACCTCGTAGAGGATCATGACGCCCTGGTTGGGCAGACCGACCTCGTACGCGTCCGGGTACATCAGAGCCCAGCGGACGTCGCACGCCTCCCAGGGCTTGACCGTGGAGTTGAGCTCGCCGCCCACATACTGGATCGGCTTCTGCACATGCGGGAGCAAGGCTTCGAGCTGCGGGAAGACCGACTCGACAGACATCGCGGGGGCACCTTCGTGAGCTGACCGGGGATCCCCCCGGCCGACAGGCTCGGGGGCGGGTGACCATCTAGCGTAACCCGACCGGAGGCATCCCCCGCCCGACGAGAAGCCCACGGCGGCCGGTCCTCAGACCTGCGTCCGCTCGCAGACCCGCTCCCAGACCCGCGGCAGCGCCTCCTCGGCCCGCTCGGCCCGCCCCACCTCCCGCCCGTAGAGCACGCCGTAGGTGAACGCGCTCTCCCCCGCCGCGTGCGCCACCGCGGACAGCTCGCGCAGGGTCTGGCGGGCCATGACGCTGTCCTGATGGTCGCCGAGCAGGCTCTGCAGCGACTTCATGGACTTGGCGAGCGCCTTGGCGGAGCCGCCGACCGCGGGGACGGCGGTCTCCGCCGCGTAGCGGGTCCGCTTGGTCTTCTTGCGCGCCTCGTGCAGGCTGACGTCCCGCGCGTGACCGGACGGCTCGTCCAGGGCCGGTGCGATCAGCGCCGACACCTTCCGGAAGTCCTTGCGCACGGCCTTGGCCAGCACCTTGCCCGGCTTGCCCGCGGCCGCCTCCAGCAGCGGCGGGTCGGCGACCAGCGCGTCCAGGGCGTCGAGCAGGGCCAGATGGCGCGGCGAGTCCAGGACCCCGAGCAGCCGGTGGCGCGAGCCGGTGCGCTGGGCCTGCGCCCATGCCCGCAGCCGGGCCTCCACCGGGCCGGAGACGAGGGCGGCGGGCAGGTCGTCCACAGCGGCCGTCAGGCGTTCGTCGAGCACCTCCTGGTCGCGGCCGGCGCCCAGTTCGCCGGCGAGCCACTTCAACTCGTCGGCGATCGGGGCGGTGACGGCCGGGTCGAGGACCTTGCCGAAGGAACGGAAGGTGCTGCGCAGCCGTCGGGTCGCGACGCGCATGTCGTGCACGGAGTCCGGGGTCTCCTGGCGGACGGCCGGATCGAGGGCGACGATCGCGTCCCGCTGGGCGCGCACGTAGGCGAGCACATGGTCGCCGGCGGTCACCGGCTCGTCGCCCGCGGCGGCCTTCGCCGCCGACGTCCTGCCCTTGGCCCGCTTCTTCTTCGACGCCGTCTCCGTCAGCGCCCTCGCCAGCTTGGACGACGACCTCGACGGCCGGACGCCGGCCTTGCGCAGCCGCTTCTCCACCTTGTCGAGCAGGGCCGGGTCACCGCCGTCGGCGAGCTCCACCTCGATCTCGGTCCACTGGGCGCTGCCCTCGCCGCCGAACAGCCGGTCGGCCCGCACGGCGTCCACGCTGGCCTCGGCGAGTGGGCGGCCCCTGCCGTCGACGAGTTCGCGCACGTCCCGGCTGGAGCGCAGCCGCACCACCGGCACCAGCTGCCCCTCGCGGACCCGCGAGCGGACTAGCCGGCCGAGCTCCTCGGGCACGGTGTCCGAGAGGGGGGATCTGATCTCGTCCCGTACGCCGGCCTCGACCGGCAGTTTCAGGTGCCAGCCGGCGTCCGAGCCGCCGGTGCGGCGGCGCAGGGTGATCGAGGCCGCGGCCAGCCGCAGGTCGGAGGTGTCGTAGTAGGTCGCGTCCAGCTCGACGACGCCCTTGTCGAGGACGGTGACGACGCCGGCCACTCCGGTCAGATCGGGCAGCCCGCTCTCGTCGGATTCGTACTTGCGCTCGATCTCGCGTTTCGTCTCCGCCATGAATTGAATCTAGTCGCACTCGGGTCCGAGCGGCAGTGCGCATCGGACCCGAATCACGGCCGCCCGGAGGAGAACCCGAAGGTGCCCGGGGGTGCGGGGGCGCTCAGGCCGACATGGGCCGTTGCACCCGGATGGACTGCAACAGTCCCACCGCCACCCAGACGGCGAACATCGATGTGCCGCCGTAGGAGACGAACGGCAGCGGCAGGCCCGTCACCGGCATGATCCCCAGGGTCATGCCGATGTTCTCGAAGGCCTGGAACGCGAACCAGGCCACGATGCCCGCGGCGACGATCGTGCCGTACAGCTCCGTCGTCTCACGCGCTATGCGGCAGGCGCGCCAGAGGACCACGCCGAGCAGGACGATGATCAGGCCCGCGCCCATGAAGCCGAGTTCCTCGCCCGCGACCGTGAACACGAAGTCGGTCTGCTGCTCGGGCACGAACTGGCCGGTGGTCTGCGAGCCGTGGAACAGCCCGGCGCCGGTGAGACCGCCGGAGCCGATCGCGATCCTCGCCTGGTTGGTGTTGTAGCCCACGCCGGCCGGGTCGAGGCTGGGGTTGGCGAAGGCGGCGAAGCGGGCGATCTGGTACTCGTCGAGGATGTGCAGCTGCCAGACGGCGATCGCGCCCGCCGCGCCCGCTCCGAGCAGCCCGAAGACCCAGCGGTTGGAGGCGCCGGAAGCCAGCAGCACGCCCAGCACGATCATCACCATGACCATGACGGACCCGAGGTCGGGCATCAGCATCACGATCAGCATGGGGACGGCCGCGAGACCGAGCGCCTGGATCACCGTGCGCTGGTCGGGGTAGGGCTTGTCGCCCGCGTCGACCCGGGCCGCGAGCAGCATGGCCATGCCCAGGATGATCGTGATCTTCACGAATTCGGAGGGCTGGAGCGAGAAGCCGCCGCCGAGCACGATCCAGGAGTGCGCGCCGTTGACCGTGGAGCCCAGCGGCGTGAGCACCGCGAGGATCCCGAGGAGCGACAGTCCGTACAGGACCGGCACCGCGTTGCGCAGGGTGCGGTGGCCGAGCCAGATGGTGCCGACCATCAGGGCGAGCCCGATGCCGGTGTTCATCAGGTGCCGGACGAGGAAGTAGTACGGGTCGCCCTGGTTGATCTCGGTGCGGTTGCGGGTCGCCGAGAAGACCAGGAGCGAGCCGATCAGCGACAGCGCGATCGCCGACAGCAGTATCGGCCAGTCCAGCCTGCGGGCCATCGAGTCACGGGCGAAGACCCGTGTCCAGCCGGCCCGGGCGGGCCCGTATCCGGAGACGGAGAAACTGTTCGCGCCGCTCATGTGCACATCCTCCGGCTTCCCCTGTTCCGTCGTCGGCGGCGGGTGTCGCGGTTGGTGGCGGTGTTCTGCTGCGCGGTGCCCGCCGGCTGCGTCCCGTCCGGGTCCGGGGTGCTCTGCTGGCTGGCGCGCTGCTCCTTGGCCGGGTCCTTGGAGACCTTGGGGGACTTGATCGTGCCGTCCGCCTGGACCTTGGGCAGGCCGGTCTGCGGGGTGGGCAGCAGGGCGTTCTTCTTGTCGATGCCGCCGTCCTCGGAGACGCCGTACATCGCGTTGTAGATGTGCCGCACGGCCTCACCGGAGGCGCCCGAGCCGGTACCGGCCTGGGCGATCGTCATGACGACCGTGTAGTCCTTGCTGTACGTGGCGAGCCAGGACGTCGTCTGCTTGCCGTAGACCTCCGCGGTACCCGTCTTCGCGTGCAGCGGGATCTTGTCCTGCGGCCAGCCGCCGAACTTCCAGGCGGCGGTACCGCGGGTGATCACGCCTTCCAGCGCGGCGTCCATGCCCTTGATCGTGGCCTTGGTGACGGGCAGCCTGCCCTTGGGCTTGGGCTTGATCTCCTGGACGGTCCGGCCGTCGGCGCTCACGATCGCCTTGCCGATGGTCGGGGTGTACATGGTGCCGCCGTTGGCGAGCGCCCCGTAGATCACGGCCTCCTGGATCGGGGTGACGAGGGTGTCGCCCTGACCGATGGAGTAGTTGATCGAGTCGCCCTCGCGCATCTTGTTGCCCTCGAGGCAGTTCTCGTACGCGATCTTCTCGACGTAACTGCCGTCCTTCTTGCCGGACTTGCACCAGGAGTCCTTGTTGGCCTTCCAGTAGGACTCCTTCCACTGGCGGTCCGGGACCCGGCCGGTGACCTCGTTCGGCAGGTCGAGACCCGTCTCCTTGCCGAGGCCGAACTGGTGGGCGGCCTTGTAGAAGAAGTCCTTGGGCTCACCCTTCTTCGGGTTGATGCCGCCGTCCTTCTTCCACTCCCGGTCGGCGAGGCCGTAGAAGACGGTGTCGCAGGAGACCTCGAGGGCCCGGCCCAGCGAGATGGGGCCGAAGCTCTCCCCCTCGAAGTTCTTGAACACCTGGCCGCCCACCGAGTAGGAGCTGGTGCACGGGTAGCCGCCGTCCCACTCGTAGCCGGCCTCGACCGCGGCGGCCGTGGAGACCACCTTGAACGTCGAACCGGGCGCGGACTGACCCTGTATGGCCCGGTTGAGCAGCGGGTAGTCGGAGTTCTTGCCGGTGAGCCGCTTGTAGTCCTTGGCGGAGATGCCGCCGACCCAGACGTTGGGGTCGTAGGCCGGGGCGGACGCCATGGCGACGACCCGTCCGGTCTTGGCCTCCATCACGACGACGGCGCCGGAGTCGGCCTTGTAGTTCTCGCCGGTGATCTTGTCGAACTGGGTGCGGGCGATCTTCATCGCGTTGTTCAGCTCGTACTCGGCGACCCGCTGGACGCGGGCGTCGATGCTGGTGACGAGGTTGGAGCCGGGCTGGGCCGCGTCGGCCTCGGCCTGGCCGATGACACGGCCGAGGTTGTCGACCTCGTAGCGGGTGACGCCGGCCTTGCCGCGCAGCTCCTTGTCGTACTGGCGCTCCAGGCCGCTGCGGCCGACCTGGTCGGAGCGCAGGTACGGCGAGTCGGTGTCCTGGGCCTTGGTGATCTCCGCGTCGGTGACCGGGGAGAGGTAGCCGAGGACCTGGGCGGTGTTGGCGTTGCCGGGGGCGGCATAGCGGCGCACGGCCTCGGGCTCGGCGGTGATGCCGGGGAAGTCCTCGGCGCGCTCGCGGATCTGAAGGGCCTGCTTGGCGGTCGCCTCGTCGGTGATCGGGATCGGCTGGTAGGGCGAGCCGTTCCAGCAGGGCTGCGGCGTCTTCGCGTCGCACAGCCGGACCTTCTGGGCGACCTCGTCGGCCTTCATGCCGAGGACACCGGCGAGCTTGGCCAGGACCGCCTTGCCGTCGTCGGGCTGCTTCAGCAGGTCCGTGCGGGAGGCGGAGACGACCAGGCGCGTCTCGTTGTCGGCCAGGGGCACGCCGCGCGCGTCCAGGATCGAGCCGCGCACCGCGGGTTCGACGACCTGCTGCACGTGGTTGCCGGAGGCCTCCTTGGCGTACGCGGCGCCCTCCCGGATCTGCAGGTACCACAGGCGGCCGCCCAGGGTGCCGAGCAGGGAGAGGACGAGGATCTGGATCACGACGAGCCGGATCTGCACCCGTGGGGTCCGACCGGTCTCGGGAATGTTGGTCACTGCGGCTGTCTCCCCCTCTCAGGACGCGGACGCGGTGCGCGAACGTGTGTGCGCGGACGAATGATGAACGATCGGTCTGTGAGGCCTCGTTCCGCCTCGCCTTACCCGTTCGGGTGATTCATCCGGTGGCGCGCCGTGCGCGCGGGCCCCCGCCGTCACAGCCGCTTGACCCCCTTGATGCGCCCGGCTCGGGTGGCCCGCGACCGGGCCGCCTTCAGCTTGAGCCCGCCGCGCTGCCCGCCGATCCGCAGGCCCGTGCCCGAGGAGAGCCAGCCGGAGGAGATGTCCGGGGTCTTGGCCGCGGAGTTGGTCTCGGCGAGCGGGTCGTTGTCGGCGCGCCGCGCCAGGAACATGATCGCGGGGACCACGAACGGGGCGAGCAGCAGGTCGTACAGGGCGGACGTGAACAGCAGCCCGGTCAGGCCCACGTGACGGGCGGCGGTGTCGCCGACGAGGGCGCCGACCCCCGCGTACAGCAGGGTCGAGCCGACGGCGGCCGCGACGACCACGACCATCGGGCCGGTGGCCGACTTGATCTGCCCGGTCTCGGGCTTGATCAGCCCGGCGAGGTAGCCGATCACGCAGAGCACCAGGGCGTAGCGCCCGGCCGCGTGGTCGGCGGGCGGCGCGAGGTCGGCCAGCAGGCCGGCGCCGAAGCCGATGAGGGCGCCGCCGACATGGCCGTACACCATGGCCAGGCCCAGCACGGTGAGCAGGAGGAGGTCGGGGACGGCGCCCGGGAGGTGGAGGCGGGCGAGGACGCTCACCTGGACGACCAGGGCGACGACGACCAGCGGGACGGAGAGCAGGATCCGGTTGACGCGCATGGGGGTTGTCAGCTCCTACTGCTGCTGGCCGTCTACGGGTGCGTTCGCGCTCGGAGTGACCGTGACGGTCACCGTCGGCGTGGGGACCGGTTTGGGCTTGGAGGGGAGCACGGTGTCGCGCGGGTCCTTCTTCGGGGCCTCGACGACGACGCCCACGATGTCGAGCTTGGTGTAGCTGACGTACGGCGTGACGTAGAGGGTGCGGGTGAGGTCGCCGCCGGAGGGGTCGACGCGGGAGACGACGCCGACGGGGACGCCGGGCACGAAGGGCTTGTCGGCCTGCGAGCCGAAGGTGACCAGCCGGTCGCCCTTCTTCACGTCGGCCTTGCCGTTGAGGAGTTCGACGCGCAGCGGGCGGTCGCCCTGCCCGGAGGCGAAGCCGAGCTCGTCGGAGGACTCCATCCGGGTGCCGACGGTGAAGTCGGGGTCGCTGGCCAGCAGCACGGTCGCGGTGTCGGGTCCGACGGTGGTGACCCGCCCGACCAGTCCGTCCCCGTTCAGGACCGTCATGTCGCGCTTGACGCCGTCGTTGGCGCCGACGTCGATGGTGATCGTCCAGGAGAAGCCCTGGGCCGCTCCGATGGCGATGACCTCCGCGCCCTTGATGCCGTACTGCCCGGTGCCGGCGATCTTCAGCATCTTGTCGAGCTGCGTCAGCCGGCTGCGGTTGCGGTCGTCGCTGCCGAGCTTCGCCTTGAGCGCCGCGTTCTCCTTCTCCAGCGCGGTGAGCCGGTCGTGGCGCTCCCCGGAGTCGCGGACGGCCGAGACGGCGTTGCCGACGGGGTCCACCGCCGACGACACTCCGTTCTCGATCGGGCCGAAGGCGGCGGCCGCGGCCTGCCGGGCGCCGTCGACCGGGGAGTCCTCCCCGCCCCGGATGTCCACCGTGATCAGCGCGAACGCTACGGCGATCAGCAGCACCAGGAGCAGCCGGCTCTCTCGTGTGTCCCTCACGTGCGGCGGCCGTGCCCTTCCTCGAGAGAAAAACCAAGAACAGGAATCAGGAAGCAGGTGTCGTCGAGCAGTTGTCGGAGAGCGGGCGGGGAACCGGGGTGGCCCCGGGCCGAGATGACCAAGGGCGCTTTATCGGAGCTTATGCCGCAATACCAACGATCCGCCGCACGAGAGGAGATCATCCCGTACGGCGGAATCGAAGCGTTACGTCATCTGCGCGGCGCCGCGTCCAGGACCTGCTGGAGCGCCTCGAACTCCTCGACGCACTTCCCGGAGCCGAGCGCCACGCTGTCCAGCGGGTCCTCGGCGATGTGGATGGGCATGCCGGTCTCCCGGCGCAGCCGCTCGTCCAGACCGCGCAGCAGGGCTCCGCCACCGGTCAGAACGATTCCGCGGTCCATGATGTCGCCGGACAGCTCCGGCGGGCACTTGTCGAGCGTGGTCTTCACGGCGTCCACGATCGCGTTGACCGGTTCCTCGATCGCCTTGCGCACCTCGGCGGCCGAGATGACGACGGTCTTGGGCAGTCCGGAGACGAGGTCGCGGCCACGGATTTCGGTGTGCTGGTCGTCGTCGAGGTCGTACGCCGAACCGATCGTGATCTTGATCTGTTCGGCGGTCCGCTCACCGAGGAGGAGGCTGTACTCCTTCTTGATGTGCTGGATGATCGCGTTGTCCAGTTCATCGCCCGCGACACGGATGGACTGGGCGGTGACGATGCCGCCGAGCGAGATGACCGCGACCTCCGTGGTGCCGCCGCCGATGTCCACCACCATGTTGCCCGTGGCCTCGTGGACCGGCAGGCCGGAGCCGATGGCCGCGGCCATGGGCTCCTCGATGATGTGCACCTGACGGGCGCCGGCCTGGGTCGACGCCTCGATGACGGCACGGCGCTCGACGCCCGTGATGCCCGAGGGCACACAGACGACGACCCGCGGCCGAGCCAGATACCGCCGCTTGTGGATCTTCAGGATGAAGTAGCGGAGCATCCGCTCGGTGATCTCGAAGTCGGCGATCACGCCGTCCTTCAGCGGACGCACGGCAACGATGTTGCCCGGCGTTCGCCCGATCATCTTCTTCGCTTCGGCGCCGACCGCGAGGATGCCACCGGTGTTGGTGTTGATCGCGACGACGGACGGCTCGTTGAGGACGATCCCGCGACCCCTGACGTACACCAGCGTGTTGGCGGTCCCGAGGTCGACAGCCATGTCACGGCCGATGAACGACATTGAGTTCCCCATCAGGATTCGACTGGCCTTCCATGAGCTTTGAGGGCTTATCAGGTCGGCGAGGTGGGTGCTGTGACGTGAAGGCTTCCATCGTAAACGCGCCTGCACGAACACTGCGGAGCGGTCTCCGCCATTGTTTGCAGATGCTGTGTGGGTTCGCTTCTGGAGACGGGCGTTCGGGGGCTCACGTTCCCTCGATCGCCCGCTTCAGACCCTTCTGCGGCCGTACGGGGTCAGGCCCGGCCGGGGAAGAAGATCTTCACCTCGCGCTCGGCGGACTCCTCGGAGTCGGAGGCGTGGATCAGGTTCTCGCGGACGATGACACCGTAGTCGCCGCGGATGGAGCCGGGAGCGGCGGCGATCGGGTCGGTCGGGCCGGCCAGCGCCCGCACGCCCTCGATGACCCGCTCGCCCTCGACGATCAGCGCGACGACCGGACCGGAGGCCATGAACTGCACCAGCGGCTCGTAGAAGGGCTTGCCCTTGTGCTCGCCGTAGTGCTGCTCCAGCGTGTCCTGGTCCAGCGTACGCAGCTCCAGCGCGGTGATCTGCCAGCCGGCCTTGCGTTCGATACGGCTGATGATCTCGCCGGTCAGGCCACGACGGACGGCGTCGGGCTTGAGCAGGACGAGGGTGCGCTGGCTCACGAGGGGGCTCCTTCTACAGCCGGTGTCCGGCGCCGGTGCTCTGGCGCCTCAGGTGCGGTGGGATGAGGTTACAGGTCCGCTCCGGGCACTCGTCACGCAGCGTCAGCGGTATCCGCCGAGGCGGCGGAGGCCTGCGCGGCGAAGCGGGCCCTGGCCTCGTCGACCTTTCGGCCGTAGTGCACCGAGGCCCACCACAGCGCCCCGAAGAGCAGGCCCATGAAGAACATGATCGGGACGAAGAAACCGGACGCGACCAGGGCGATCTGGAGCGCCCAGCCGAGCGCGACCCCGCCGGGCCGGGTGACCATGCCGCACAGCAGCACGCTGAGCAGCATGGCGATGCCGCAGACCGTCCACACCGTGGACGGGGACAGCTCGGAGTCCTTCATGGCGACCAGGCCGGCGAAGCCGATGACGAAGAACTCACCGATCAGGGTCGAGGAGCAGAGCGTACGCATGGCGGGCCTCAGCCCTTCCCGAGGAGCAGTCGCGCCTCGCCGACGGTGATGACGGAACCGGTGACCAGGACGCCTCCGCCCGAGAACTCGCCCTCCTCCTCGGCGAGGGTGATCGCCGCCTCCAGGGCGTCGGGCAGCCGCGGCTCGACCTGGACGCGCTCGTCGCCGAACACCTCGACGGCGATCGCGGCGAGCTCGTCGGCGTCCATCGCGCGGTGGCTGGCGTTCTGCGTGATCACGACCTCGGCGAAGATCGGCTCGAAGGCCTCCAGGAGCCCGCGCACGTTCTTGTCGCCGCTGGCGCCGACCACGCCGATCAGCCGGGAGAAGTCGAACGCCTCCCCCACGGCCTCGGCGGTGGCCCGGGCGCCGGCCGGGTTGTGCGCGGCGTCCAGGACGACGGTCGGGGAACGGCGGACGACTTCGAGGCGGCCCGGCGAGGTGACGGCGGCGAAGGCCTTGCGGACGGTCTCGATGTCGAGCGGCTCGGGCCGCTGGGAGCCGACGCCGAAGAACGCCTCGACGGCGGCGAGCGCGACGGCCGCGTTGTGCGCCTGGTAGGGGCCGTGCAGGGGCAGGTACACCTCGGGGTACTCGCCGCCCAGCCCACGCAGGGTGACCAGCTGCCCGCCGACGGCGACCTGGCGGGCGACGACCCCGAACTCCAGCCCTTCCCGGGCCACGGTCGCGTCGACCTCGACGGCCTTCTTCAGCAGCACCTGGGCCGCGTCGACCGGCTGCTGGGCCAGGATGACGGTGGCGTCCTGCTTGACGATCCCGCCCTTCTCGGCGGCGATCTCGGCGGTCGTCTCCCCGAGCCGGTCGGTGTGGTCCAGGTCGATGGGCGTGACGACGGCGACGTCGCCGTCGATGACGTTCGTGGCGTCCCAGGAGCCGCCCATGCCCACTTCCACGACGGCGACGTCCACGGGCGCGTCGGCGAAGGCGGCGTACGCCATGCCGGTGAGCACCTCGAAGAACGACAGCCGGTACTCCTGCGCGCCGTCGACCATGTCGATGTACGGCTGGACGTCCCGGTAGGTCTCGATGAACCGCTCGGCGGAGATCGGGGCGCCGTCCAGGCTGATGCGCTCGGTGATCGACTGCACGTGCGGGCTCGTGTACCGGCCGGTGCGCAGCTCGAAGGCGCCGAGCAGCGCCTCGATCATGCGGGCGGTGGACGTCTTGCCGTTCGTGCCCGTGATGTGGATCGACGGGTAGGAGCGCTGCGGGTCCCCCAGCACGTCCATCAGCGCGGCGATCCGGGCGACGGAGGGTTCGAGCTTCGTCTCGCCCCAGCGGGTGGCCAGCTCCGCCTCGACCTCGCGCAGGGCCTTGTCGACCTCGGGGTCCTCGGGGCGCGCGGGCACGTCGGCCTGCGGTGCGCCGCCCTGGGTGCGCAGGGTGCGGCTGCCGGCCTCGATGACCGCGAGATCGGGGTCGCGGTCGGTCTCCTCGGCGATGATCTCGTCGAAGGGATCGAGGGGGTCGAAGGGGGCGGGCAGGTCGTCGTGGTTGCCGTTCGGGGGGAGCTCGCTCACGGGGCCAGTCTACGGACGACCGCTGACAGAGGTGGGCGAAGGCCCCCGCAACCGTGCCGGTCCCGGGGGCCTTCGTCGTCATGACGCCTCGCGCCGCCTCACGCCTGGGGCAGACGCTCCAGCTGGCTCTCGATGCGGGCGATGTCCTCGTCCGCCTTGGCCAGGCGGGTGCGGATCTTGTCGACCACGTTGTCGGGGGCCTTCGCGAGGAACGCCTCGTTTCCGAGCTTGGCGACCGCCTGGGCCTTCTCCTTCTCGGCCGCCGCCAGGTCCTTGGCCAGCCGCTTGCGCTCGGCGGCCACGTCGATCGTGCCGGACAGATCCAGCGCGACCGTGGCGCCCGCGACCGGCAGGGTCGCCGTCGCGGAGAAGTCCTCGCCCTCCGGCTGCAAACGCAGCAGCTGGCGGACGGCGGCCTCGTGCGCCGCGAACGGCGTGCCGTCGAGGGTCAGGCGGGCCGGGACGCGCTGGCCGGGTTGCAGACCCTGGTCGGCGCGGAACCGGCGGACCTCGGTGATGACCGACTGGAGGCTCTCGATCTCCTTCTCGGCGGCCGTGTCCCGGAAGCCGCCCGGCGCGTCGGCACCGGGGACGGACACAGCCTTGGGCCACGCGGCGACGACGAGGGACTCGCCGCCGGTCAGCGTGGTCCACAGCGTCTCCGTGACGAACGGGACGATCGGGTGCAGCAGCTTCAGGGTGACGTCGAGGACCTCGCCGAGGACCCGGCCGGAGACCTTCGCGGGCTCGCCGCCGGCCATGAACGTCGTCTTGGACAGCTCGACGTACCAGTCGAAGACCTCGTCCCAGGCGAAGTGGAACAGCGCGTCGGAGAGCTTCGCGAACTGGAAGTCCTCGTAGAGCGCGTCGACTTCGGCGACGACCGAGTTGAGCCGGGACAGGATCCAGCGGTCGGTCGCCGACAGCTGCGAGGCGTCCGGCAGCGGGCCCTCGACCGTCGCGCCGTTCATCAGCGCGAAGCGCGTGGCGTTCCAGATCTTGTTGGCGAAGTTGCGGGAGCCCTGGACCCAGTCCTCGCCGATCGGGACGTCGACGCCGGGGTTGGCGCCGCGCGCGAGGGTGAACCGGAGCGCGTCGGAGCCGTACTTGTCCATCCAGTCCAGCGGGTTGACCGCGTTGCCGAAGGACTTCGACATCTTCTTGCCGAACTGGTCGCGGACCATGCCGTGCAGGGCGATGGTGTGGAACGGCGGGGTGCCGTCCATCGCGTACAGGCCGAACATCATCATCCGGGCGACCCAGAAGAAGAGGATGTCGTAGCCGGTGACCAGAACGGAGTTCGGGTAGAACTTCGCGAGCGACTCGGTCTGCTCGGGCCAGCCGAGCGTGGAGAACGGCCACAGGCCGGAGGAGAACCACGTGTCGAGGACGTCGGTGTCCTGACGCCAGCCCTCGCCGGTGGGCGCCTCGTCGTCGGGGCCGACGCAGACGACCTCGCCGTTCGGGCCGTACCAGACCGGGATGCGGTGACCCCACCACAACTGACGCGAGATGCACCAGTCGTGCAGGTTGTCGACCCAGTCGAAGTACCGCTTCTCCATCTCCTGCGGGTGGATCTTGACGCGGCCGTCGCGGACGGCGTCGCCGGCGGCCTTCGCCAGCGGGCCGACCTTGACCCACCACTGCATGGACAGGCGCGGCTCGATGGTCGTCTTGCAGCGCGAGCAGTGGCCGACGGAGTGGACGTACGGCCGCTTCTCGGCGACGATCCGGCCCTCGGCGCGCAGGGCGGCGACGATGGCGGAGCGGGCCTCCAGCCGGTCCAGGCCCTGGAAGGGGCCGTGGGCGGTGATGACCGCGTGCTCGTCCATGACGGTGAGCGACGGCAGGTTGTGGCGCTGGCCGATCTCGAAGTCGTTCGGGTCGTGCGCCGGGGTCACCTTGACCGCGCCGGTGCCGAACTCGGGGTCGACGTGGGTGTCGGCGACGACCGGGATGGAGCGGTCGGTCAGCGGAAGGCGGATCTCCTTGCCGACCAGGTGCTTGTAGCGCTCGTCGTCGGGGTGGACGGCGACGGCCGTGTCGCCGAGCATCGTCTCCGCGCGCGTGGTGGCGACGACGATGGTGTCGTCGCCCTCGCCGTACTTCATGGAGACGAGCTCGCCGTCGTCGTCCTGGTACTCGACCTCGATGTCCGAGATCGCCGTCAGACAGCGCGGACACCAGTTGATGATGCGCTCGGCCCGGTAGATGAGCTCGTCGTCGTAGAGCCGCTTGAAGATGGTCTGGACGGCCTGGGAGAGGCCCTCGTCCATGGTGAAGCGCTCACGCGACCAGGCGACGCCGTCGCCGAGGCGGCGCATCTGGCCGCTGATCTGGCCGCCGGACTCGCCCTTCCACCGCCAGACGCGCTCGACGAACGCCTCCCGGCCGAGGTCGTGACGGGACTTGCCCTCCTTGCCCAGTTCGCGCTCGACGACGTTCTGCGTGGCGATGCCGGCGTGGTCCATGCCCGGCTGCCAGAGCGTCTCGAAGCCCTGCATGCGCTTGCGGCGGGTGAGGGCGTCGATGAGCGTGTGCTCGAAGGCGTGCCCCAGGTGCAGGCTGCCCGTGACGTTCGGCGGGGGGATGACGACGGTGTACGGAGGCTTGTCGCTCTTGGCGTCGGCCTCGAAGTAGCCCCGCTCCACCCAGCGCTCGTACAGCGGCCCCTCTACGTCGGCCGGCGCGTACTGGGTCGGCAGTTCGGTGTGGGGCGCTGATGGCTGCTGCTGAGCGTTCTCGGTCACGCGCCCAGTTTAGGGGTGTCACCGAGCCGTCCCGAAACGTGTTTCCTCTGTAACGGTGCGACCCCCGCCGCCGCGCAGGTAGGGGCTTTGAGCCAGGATGTGAAAAACGCATAAGCATCTGGAGGGGAACCCAGGAATGAGTCACAACCAGCCGGGCCCGTACGGTGGGCAGCCCCAGCAGCCCGGACCGTACGGCCAGCCCGGTCCGTACGGTCAGCCGCCGCAGGCGCCGCAGCCCGGCTACGGCTACCCCCAGCCGCCCACCGCCCCGCAGCCCGGCTACGGCTACCCGGCGCAGGCCCCGCAGGGCGTGCCCCCGCAGGCCCCGCCCTACGGCCAGCAGCCGCCGTACGGGCAGCCCCCGTACGGGCAGCAGCCGCCGCCGTACGGCCAGCCGCCCTACGGCGTCCCGCAGCCGCCGGCGGGCGGCCGCGGCAAGAAGACGGCCGCCGTCGTCGTCGGCGCGGTCGCGGTCGTCGTCGCGCTGGGCGTGGGCGCCTACTTCGTGATCGGCGGAGGCGGCGGCGCCGGCGGCCTCAAGGACGACGGCGCGCACAAACTGACGACGCCGGGGACCGCCCTGACCGACTACAACAGGGTCTCGGACGACGGCGCGAGCCCCGGCAAGGACTCGGGCGCCGACCTGGCGAAGACCGGTGTCCAGAACGGCAAGTCCGTCATCGGCGTCTACACGACGGCGGACCTGAGCGGGTACGACCCGGCCGACCCGAGCACCGCGCCCGACGCGTCCGAGCTGGCCACCTCGAAGACCATCACGTTCGCCGGCGCCTACGGCAAGATCGCCGACCCGCAGGCGACGCTGGACCTGTTCTTCGCCAACTTCAAGAAGTCGTCGCAGGAGAGCTCGTCGGGTTCCGCCGGGGCCCAGAAGGGCGAGCTGGTGGGCGAACCCGAGAAGGCCGACCTCGACGGCGCGGTCATGAAGTGCCAGGCGGCCAAGGGGAAGAACGCGCTCACCAAGCAGGAGAAGACCGACTGGTTCTGCGCCTGGGCCGACTACAGCACCATCGCCATGGTGTCGCCGGGCGACGCCACGAAGGGCGTCACCAAGGACGTGGCGATCGACATCACCACGAAGCTGCGCGACCAGATCCGCGTCGGCGTGTGACGTCCCGGTCCGCGGACGGACACGAGGAGGGGCCCCGGTCGCATGACCGGGGCCCC
>NZ_JAHHIT010000021.1 GCF_024539675.1 Streptomyces hilarionis
CGGATCGTCCGGTTCGAGGGCCGGATCGGGGTGGCGGCGGTGAACGGGCCGTCGTCGTCGGTGGTCTCGGGCGAGCCGGGGGCGTTGGACGATCTGCTGGCCGAGTGCGAGACGGCGGGGGTGCGGGCGCGTCGGATCGCGGTGGACTATGCCTCGCATTCCGTCCAGGTGGACGCCCTCAACGAGGACCTCCTGACCGAACTGGCCGAGATTCGGCCGCAGTCGTCGTCGGTGGCCTTCCACTCGACTGTGACGGGTGAGCGGTTGGACACCGTGTCGTTGGATGCGGCGTATTGGGTGTCGAATCTGCGGGAGCGGGTGCTGTTCGAGCCGGTGGTGCGGTCGTTGGTGGATCGTGGTGGTGCGGTGTTCGTGGAGGCGTCTCCGCATCCGGTGTTGGCGATGGCGGTGCAGGAGACGGGTGAGGTCGCGGATCGTGTGGTGGCGGCGGTGGGGTCGCTGCGTCGGGACGACGGGGGTGCGGGTCGTTTCCTGACGTCGTTGGCCGAGGCGTATGTGGCCGGGGCGTCGGTGGACTGGTCGGTGGTGTTCGCGGGGAGCGGTGCGCGTCGGGTGGAGTTGCCGACGTACGCGTTCCAGCACCAGCGCTACTGGCTCGACGACGTCACTCTGCCCGGTCGGACAGGTGCAGCCGTCGATCCGGTGGACGCGGCGTTCTGGGGTGCGGTGGAGCGGGCGGATGTCGAGGGTGTGGCTGCTCTCGTGGACGGTTCGGTGCCGGATGTGTGGGGGCCGGTGGTTCCGGCGTTGTCGGCCTGGCGCAAGGGGCGTCAGGAGCGGTCGGTGCTGGATGCGTGGCGTTACCGCACGGTGTGGCGTTCGGTGACGGTGCCGGCGGCGGCCCGTCTGTCGGGGACGTGGTTGGTGGTGAGTGCCGGTGGGGACGCGCCGGTGGAGGAGGTGCGCGGGGCGCTGGAGGCCGCCGGGGCCGAGGTGTCGGTGTTGGCGGATCTCAGCGAGGCCGCCATCTCGGAGGCGTCCGGTGTCGTGTCGTTGCTGGCGTGGGACGAGCCGTCGGCGCTGGAGTCGACGCTGCGGCTGGTGCAGGCCCATGGCGAGAGCGGTTCGGCAGCCGCTCTGTGGGTGCTGACGCGGGGCGCGGCCGCGGTGGGTGCGGACGATTCGGTGTCCGCGACGCAGACGCAGCTGTGGGCGTTGGGTCAGATCGTGGGGCTGGAGCAGCCCGCGACCTGGGGTGGTCTGGTCGATGTTCCCGCCGTGTGGGACGAGCGGGTTGCGGGGTCGTTGGCGGGGGTGTTTGCGGCGGGTGATGGTGAGGACCAGGTGGCGGTGCGGTCGTCGGGCGTCTACGGGCGTCGTCTGGTGCGCGCGCCGTTGGGGGCGAACGCGGCTCCGGTCCGGGCGTGGAGTCCGTCGGGCACGGTGTTGGTGACGGGTGGTACCGGTGGTGTGGGCGGGCATCTGGCGCGGTGGCTGGCGAGGGAGGGCGTCGAGCGTCTGCTGCTGGTGAGCCGCAGGGGCGGGCAGGCGGATGGTGCGGCCGAACTCGTCGAGGAGCTTGCCGGGTTGGGCACGGAGGTGATGGTCGCCGCGTGTGACGTCACCGACCGGGCGGCCCTCGCCGACCTGCTCGCGGCGATACCCGCCGAACACCCCCTCACCGCCGTCTTCCACGCCGCAGGGGTGGCCGGCTATGCGGAACTCGCCGTCGCCACGCCCGAACACTTCGCGGACGTCCTCTCCGCCCGTGTGCTCGGTGCGCGTCATCTGGACGAGGTGACGGTGGAGTTGGGTGTGGAGCTGGAGGCGTTCGTGGTGTT
>NZ_JAHHIT010000022.1 GCF_024539675.1 Streptomyces hilarionis
CGCACCGACGTGTCGGGCGACCCGTCGGTGCGCGAGCTGCTGGCCCGGGTCCGGGAGAGCGACCTGGCCGCCTACGCGCACCAGGACGTGCCCTTCGAGCGCCTGGTCGAGATCGTCGGCCCGCGGCGTTCCATGGCCCACCACCCGCTGTTCCAGGTGATGGTGCTCTTCGACAACAACACCGAGGCGTCGCCGGAGCTGCCCGGCCTTCAGGTGTCCGCCGACGACTCCACCACGACGGTCTCGCAGTTCGACCTGTCGTTCGCCCTGTTCGAGCGCCATGACGCAGACGGCGGACCCGCGGGGATCAGCGGCGAGATCGAGTACGCCTCGGACCTGTTCGACGAGTCGACCGCCGAGGACCTGGGCAGGCGGTTCGTCCGCGTGCTCGAGACCTTGGTGTCGGCCCCGGACGAGCCCGTCGGCGCGGTCGACGTCCTGGACGCGGACGAGCGACGCCGGGTGCTGGAGGAGTGGAACGACACGACGGTGGCCGGCGCCGCCGAGGTGTCGGTGGTGGAGCGCTTCGAGGCGCAGGCGGCGCGGACGCCCGACGCGACGGCGCTCACCTTCGGTGCGTGCGTCCTGACCTACGCCGAGTTGAACGCCCGGGCGAACCGGCTGGCGCGCTTCCTGGTGGAGCGGGGGGCGGGCCCGGAGACGTACGTGGCGATCGTGCTGCCGCGGTCGGCGGAGCTGGTGGTCTCGCTGCTGGCGGTCCTGAAGTCGGGCGCGGCGTACGTGCCGGTGGACCCGGAGTTCCCCGAGGACCGCATCGCCCACGTTCTCGAGGACTCGCGTCCGGTGCTGACGCTGACCGAGGAGGTCCTGACCGGATTCGCCGCGGGCGACGCGTACGACGCCGGCGACCTGGGCGTGCCGGGCGACCCCGGCCGGGCCGCCTACGCGATCTACACCTCCGGGTCCACCGGCCGGCCCAAGGGCGTGGTGATCCCCCACGGCGCGCTGGCCAACTTCCTCGGCTCGATGCAGGACCGTTTCCGGCTCCGCGCCGACGACCGGATGATGGCGGTGACGACGGTCGGCTTCGACATCGCCGGCCTCGAACTGCATCTGCCGCTCCTGAACGGCGCGGGCCTGGTCCTCGCCGACCGTGAGACGGTCAGGGACCCGTCGGCCCTGGGCGCTCTGCTGAAGACGTCGGGCGCGACGGTGATGCAGGCGACGCCGAGCCTGTGGCAGGCGCTCGTGGAGGCCGGGGCGGACCTGTCCGGCCTGCGGGTGCTGGTCGGCGGCGAGGCGCTGCCGGCGGATCTGGCGGTGGCGCTGGCCGGGTCCGCCCGCTCGGTGACGAACCTGTACGGCCCGACCGAGACCACGATCTGGTCGACGGCCGCGGACGTGACGGCGTCGGAGCGGGTGACGATCGGGCGTCCGATCGCCAACACCCGGCTCCGCGTGCTGGACGCGGCCCTGCGCCCGGTGGCCCCGGGAGTGCCGGGCGAGCTGTACATCGCCGGTGAGGGCCTGGCCCGTGGCTATCTCGGCCGTCCGTCGCTGACGGCGGAGCGTTTCGTGGCGGACCCGTTCGGCCCCGCGGGCGCCCGGATGTACCGCACCGGCGACCTGGTGCGGTGGACGGCCCGTGGTGCCGTGGAGTACCTCGGCCGCACCGACTTCCAGGTGAAGCTGCGTGGTTTCCGCATCGAGCTGGGTGAGGTGGAGTCGGCTCTGAGCGCCGTGCCGGGTGTGGCCGGGGCGACGGCGGTGGTGCGGGAGGACCGTCCGGGTGAGCGGCGTCTGGTCGCCTACTACGTCGGTGAGGCGGATCCGGCGGACGTGCGGGCGCGGGTGGCCGCCGTGCTGCCGGACTACATGGTCCCGGCCGCGCTGGTGGTGCTGGACGGGATCCCGCTGACGCCGAACGGCAAGGTCGACCGGGCGTCGCTTCCCGCGCCGCGGCGGTCCGCCGCGGGCGGCGGCCGGCGGCCCGCGGACGCCCGCGAGGAACTCCTGTGCCGGATCTTCGCCGACGTCCTCGACCTGCCCGACGTCGGCGTCGACGACAGCTTCTTCGACCTCGGGGGCGACAGCATCATGTCGATCCGGGTGGTCAGCCGCGCCCGCGCGGGCGGCCTGCTGGTCTCGGCCCGCGACGTCTTCAGGGAGCGGACTCCCGCCCTGCTGGCCCGTGCGGCCACGGCGGTGCCGGCCACGACGGAGGACCGGGACGCCGGCACGGGCGTCTTCGCGCCCACGCCGATCATGCGGTGGCTGGAGCAGTACGAGGCCACCGACGGGTTCAACCAGTCGATGACCGTACGCGTCCCGTCAGGCCTCGACGAGCGGGCACTGGTCCGGGCCGCCCAGGCCCTGATCGACCACCACGACGTCCTGCGTCTGCGCCGTCATCCGGACGGCACGTACGAGGTGCGCGAACGCGGCGCCGTGCCGGTCTCGGTCAGGCGTGTCGGCCCGGGTGACGGCGACGCCGCGGAGGCGGCCCGCCGGGAACTGTCCCCGGCGGCCGGCGAGGTCTCCCGGTTCTGCTGGTTCGACGCCGGACCCGACGTGCCGGGCACGCTGCTGATCGTCCTGCACCACCTGGTCGTCGACGCGGTGTCGTGGCAGATCCTGCTGCCCGACCTCGCCGACGCGTACGAGGCGGCCGCGGCGGGCCGGGCTCCCGAGCTCGCCCCCGTCGTCACGTCCTACCGGACCTGGGCCGCTCACCTTCAGGCGGCGGACCGGCGGGCCGAGCTCCCGGTGTGGCAGGAGATCGCCGCGACCGAGGAGCCGCTCCTCGGCGCCCGCCGGCTGGACCCGGCGCGCGACACCGCCGCCACCGCCCGGGAGATCGAACTCACCCTGGCTCCGGACGTCACCGAGGCGCTGCTCACCAGGATCCCGGCGAGCGTCAACGGCACCGTCACCGACGCACTGCTGTGCGGGCTGGCGACGGCGGTCGTGCAGGCGCGCGGCGCCGGACCGGTCCTCGTCGGCCTCGAGGGCCACGGACGTGAACACGTCGCCGACGGGGTGGACACCTCCCGGACGGTCGGCTGGTTCACCAGCCTCCACCCCGTCAGGCTCGACCCGGCCGGCCGCACGCCCACCGACCGGCTCAAGCAGGTCAAGGAGCAGATGCGCGCCTTCCCGGACAACGGCGTCGGATACGGCATCCTGCGCCACACGCGGGGCGAGCCCGGTCTGGCCGTCGCGCCGCAGATCGGCTTCAACTACCTGGGCCGGTACACCGACGGCGACGACCCGGGCGACTGGCAGACCGTCGACGGGCCGACGCCCCCGCCGCGGTCGCCCGAGATGCCGATGACGCACGCGGTCGAGATCACCGCGGTCACCGAGAACCACGAGGGCCGTCCGCACCTCGTCGCCACGTGGACCTGGGCGTCCGGCCTGCTCGTCGAGCCCGAGGTACGGCGGCTCGCACACGCGTGGTTCGACGCGCTCACCGCCCTCGCGGACGAGCGGCCGGACGCGGTCGGGCTGACGCCCTCCGACCTGAGCGACGACCTGACACAGAGCGAGATCGACAGCCTCGAGGCTGAACTGGGGGATTGGTAATGAAGCGCTCGCGCCTCGAAGACGTACTGCCGCTGACACCGTTGCAGGCGGGATTGCTCTTCCACTCCCTCTATGACGACGAGGCCGTGGACGTCTACAACACCCAGCTCGTGCTGGCCCTGTCCGGGGAGGTGGACGGGGACCTGCTGCGCCGCAGCGCCGAAGCCGTCCTCCAGCGGCACGCCAACCTCAGGGCGGGATTCCGGCTGCGCGCGGACGGCCGGCCGATGCAGATCATCCCCCGCGACGTGAAACCCGGCTGGTCGGAGTCGACCCTTCGGCCCGAGGAACTGGACGCGTTCCTGACGGCCGAGCGGGCCACCCGCTTCGACCTCGGGCGGCCGCCCCTCATCCGGTTCGCCCTGGTCCGCCTCGGACCGCGGGAGCACCGGCTCGTGGTGACCAACCATCACATCCTGCTCGACGGCTGGTCGGCTCCCCTGCTGGTCGACGAGCTGTTCCAGGTCTACCAGGCGGGGGGCGGCACCGACGGGCTGCCCCGCGTCACCCCGTACCGGGACTACCTGGGCTGGCTCGCCCGGCAGGACGCGGACGCCGGCGCCCAGGCGTGGCGGACGGCGCTCGCCGGCCTCGACGGGCCCACCACCGTGGCCCCGGGCGCCCCCGCGGGCAAGGTGCTGCCCGAGCGGATCGCCGCCGAGCTCCCGCCCGCGACCACCGCCCGCCTGGTCCGGATGGCGGCCGACCGCGGCCTGACCGTGAACAACCTGGTGCAGGGCGCCTGGGCGATGGTGATCGGACAGCTCACCGGCCGCGACGACGTCGTCTTCGGCGCCACGGTCTCCGGTCGGCCGGCCGATCTGCCCGGCGTCGAGGCCATGATCGGCTCCTTCATCAACACGCTCCCGGTCCGCGTCGGGCTGGACCCGGCCGCCACGTTCGCCGAGGTGGTCGCCGACCTCCAGCGCCGGCAGGGCGACCTGCTCGACCACCATCACGTCAGCCTCGCCGAGATCCAGCGGGCGGCGGGTCTGGGAGAGCTCTTCGACTCGATCCTCGTCTTCGAGAACTACCCCTTCGAGGAGGCGGGGGAGAGCCCGGCGGGGAAGCTCGAGATCGCCGACATCGACGGCGGCGGCGCGACCCACTACCCGCTCGGCCTCATCACCGGCATCGCGGGAGACCGTCTCGTCGTCCGGGTCGACGTCCGTCCCGAGCAGTTCGACAGGGCGCAGGGCGTCGCCATGGCCGCCCGGTTCCTCCAGGTCCTCGAGACCGTCGCCGCCGACCCCGACGTGCTCGTCGGCCGCATCGACGTGACGCTGCCCGCCGAGCGGGAACAGGTCGTCCAGAAGTGGAACGCCACGGGTCTCGAACTGCCCGCCGCGGTCCTCCCCGAGCTGCTCGACGCCCAGGCGGCGCGCACTCCCGACCGGGTCGCCCTGGTCATGGAGGGCGAGGAGGTCTCGTACGGGGACCTGCACGCCCGGGCCAACCGGCTGGCCCGCCACCTCGTCGGCCGGGGCGCGGGTCCCGGCGGGCTCGTGGCCCTCGCCCTGCCCCGCTCGGTGGACCTCCTCGTCGGGCTGCTCGCGATCGTGAAGACGGGCGCGGCCTACCTGCCGGTCGACGTCGGCTACCCGGCCGACCGCGTCGCCCACATGCTCGCCGACGCCGCCCCGATCTGCGTGCTGGACAGCGCGTACCTGGCCGCCACGGATCTGGCGGGATACGGGGACGCCCCGCTCGCCGACGCCGACCGGCTGCGCCCGCCGCACCCGTCCGACCCGGCGTACGTCATGTACACCTCCGGATCGACGGGCCGCCCCAAGGGCGTCGTCATCCCGCACGCGGCGGTCGTGAACCGGCTCGACGGCATGCAGCGCGCCTACCCCCTCGAGGCCGACGACCGGGTGCTCCAGAAGACCGCCACCAGCTTCGACGTCTCGGTCTGGGAGTTCTTCTGGCCGCTGGTGCAGGGCGCCACGACGGTGATGGCCAAGCCGGACGGGCACCGCGACCCCGAGTACCTCGCCGAGCTGATCCGGGCCGAACGCGTCACGACCGTCCACTTCATCCCCGCCATGCTGTCGGCCTTCGTGCAGACTCCGCAGGCAGCCGGCTGCACCGGTCTGCGCCGCGTGTTCTGCGGCGGCGAGGCCCTCCCCGCGGACCTGCACCGCGCCTTCCGCGACCTGCTCGGCGTCCCGCTGCACCATCTGTACGGCCCCACCGAGGCGACCGTCGACGTCACGGCGTGGGACGCCGGCCGGCCGATCGGCCCCGGCAACGCCCCGATCGGCTTCCCCGTGTGGAACACCCGCGTCCACGTTCTCGACCGGGCGCTGCGCCCGGTTCCGCCCGGCGTGGTGGGAGAGCTCTACCTGGCGGGCGTCCAGCTCGCGCACGGCTACCTGAACCGACCCGCCCTCAGCGCGGAGCGGTTCGTGGCCGACCCGTTCGGCCCGGCCGGATCGCGGATGTACCGCTCCGGCGACCTGGGGCGGTGGAATCCCGACGGCTCCCTCCAGTTCGCCGGCCGCGCCGACCGGCAGGTCAAGGTGCGCGGCGTCCGGATCGAACTCGACGAGATCCGGGCCACGGCGGCCGAACTGCCCGAGGTGGGCCAGGCCGTCGTCACCGTGTCCGACGAGCGTCTCGCCGCGTACGTCGTCCCCGCCGGGGACCACTCGAGCGACGACGACCTGGTCCGCACGGTCCGCGAGCACCTCGCCGCGAGACTGCCCGAGGCGCTCGTGCCCGGCGCGATCGTCGTCCTCGACGCCCTGCCGCTGACCCCCAGCGGCAAGCTCGACCACGACGCGCTGCCCGCCCCCGAGTCGGGGGCCGCCCCCGCGGCGCCCCAGCAGGAGATCCTCTGCAACCTGTTCGCCGAGGTGCTCGGCGTACGGCACACCGGTGTCGACGACGACTTCTTCGCGCTCGGCGGGCACTCGCTGCTCGCCACCCGGCTGGTCAGCCGCATCCGCTCCACGTTCGCCGTCGAGCTGCCCATCCGCGCGCTGTTCGAGGCGCCGACCCCGGCCGGGATAGCCGCCCGCCTCGACACGGCGGCCGCCGTCCGCCCGCCGATCGTCGCGGGCGCGCGGCCGGAGCACCCGCCGCTGTCGTACTCGCAGCGACGCCTGTGGTTCCTGTACCGGCTGGAGGGACCCGCCGCCACCTACAACCTGCCGATCGCGCTGCGCCTGACGGGCCGGTTGGACCGGTCCGCGCTGCGGGCGGCCCTGACCGACGTGGTCGAACGGCACGAGGCCCTGCGGACGGTCTTCCCCGACTTCGCGGGCACGCCCTACCAGCAGGTCCTGCCCGCCGAGGTCGCCCTGCCCGTGGAGCGCTTCTCCCCGGAGGCGCTCGACGCGGCGGTCGGGCACGCCTTCCGCCTCGAACGCGAAGTCCCGCTGCGGGTCACGCTCTTCGAGTCCGGCGCCGAGGAGCACACCCTGCTTCTGCTCCTGCACCACATCGCCGGCGACGGCTGGTCCGCGGCCCCCCTCGCGAACGACCTCGCCACCGCCTACGCGGCCCGCCTCGCCGGTGAGAGCCCCGGCTGGCCGGCGCTGCGCGTGCAGTACGCGGACTTCGCCCTGTGGCAGCGCGAACTCCTCGCCGGCGAGGAGGACCCCGACAGCCTCATGGCCCGTCAGCTCGCCTACTGGCGCACGGAGCTGGCCGGCGCTCCCGAACTGCTCGCCCTGCCCACCGACCATCCACGCCCCGCGGTCGCCGGCAACGGCGGCGGTGTCGTGGAGCTGACCGTGCCCGCCGCCGCCCACGCGTCGCTCGTGGCACTGGCCAGGGCCCACCAGGCGAGCCTGTTCATGGTGGTCCAGGCGGGCATCGCGACCCTGCTGACCCGCATGGGAGCGGGCACCGACATCACCCTCGGCACGGCGATCGCCGGCCGCACGGACGAGGCGCTGGACGACCTCGTCGGGTTCTTCGTCAACACCCTGGTGCTGCGCACCGACGTTTCCGGCGACCCGTCCTTCGCCGAGCTGCTGCGCCGCGTCCGCACCGCCGACCTGGCCGCCTACTCCCATCAGGACGTGCCGTTCGAGCGGCTGGTCGAGGTGCTCAACCCGGCCAGGTCGCTCGCCCACCACCCGTTGTTCCAGGTGATGCTGACCTTCGCCAACACCGCCGGCGGAGACTTCGACATGGCCGGTCTCGACGTGGTCCGCGAGCAGGTCGGCGCGGACACCGCCAAGCTCGACCTCTCCTTCTTCCTCGCCGAGGAGCACACCGAGGACGGCCGTCCGGACGGTCTGCACGGCGCGATCCAGTACGCGACCGACCTGTTCGAGGCCGAGACCGTGCGGGCGATGGCCGACCGCCTGGTCCGGCTGCTCACCGCGGCCGCGGCCGAGCCCGGCCTCCCGGTCGGCGACCTGCCGATCCTGTCGCGGCAGGAACGCGACAGCGTGCTGGTCGGGTGGAACGGCCCGGAGCACGAGGTGCCCCGGACGACCGTGCCGGAGCTGTTCGCCGCGCAGGCGGCCCGGACCCCCGAGGCCGTCGCCGTGGTGTGCGGGGACGACCGCGTCACCTACGCCGAACTGGCCGACCGCGTCGATCGCCTCGCCCGGCTCCTGGTCGCACGGGGCGCCCGCCCGGAGACCTTCGTGGCCATCGCCCTGCCGAAGTCCGTCGACCTGGTGGTGGCGGTGCTCGCCGTCTTCCGGGCCGGGGCGGCCTACCTGCCGCTGGACCCGGAGCACCCGGCCGACCGGCTCGCCTTCGTGCTCGACGACGTCGATCCGGTGCTGGTGCTGACCACCACGTCGACCGCGCTTCCCGGCACGCGCCCGCGCCTCCACCTGGACGCGGACCCGGCCCCGGCCCCGTCCCCGGACGCGGACGGCGACGCCGGGCGGACGGGACCGCTGCCGGGGTTCGCACCGGACGGCGCCGCCGCGTACGTGATCTTCACCTCCGGTTCCACCGGCAGGCCGAAGGGCGTCGTGGTCGAGCACCGCTCGCTGAACTCGTACCTGGCGTGGGCCCGCCACGCCTACGACTCCGTCGAGCGCGGGGCGCTCGTGCACTCGCCGATCTCCTTCGACCTCACCGTCACCGGGGTCTTCGCGCCCCTGACCGCGGGCGGCGCCGTGGACCTCGTCGACCTGAACGGCGACGCCCCGGGCACGCGCCCCGCCTTCGTCAAGGCCACCCCGAGCCACCTCTCGCTGCTGCTGAACCTGCCGGACGCGTTCTCCCCGACCGAACAACTCGTCCTCGGCGGCGAGTCGTTGATGGGCGAGCTGCTCGACGAGTGGCGCCGCCGGCACCCCGGCGTGACCGTGGTCAACGAGTACGGGCCCACCGAGACGACCGTGGGATGCACCGAATTCCGCATCGCCCCCGGCGACGCCGTCCCCGGCGGGGTCATCACCATCGGCCGGCCGGTCTGGAACACCCGGATGTACGTGCTCGACGAGAGGCTGCGACCGCTGCCCGCCGGAGTGACGGGCGAGCTCTACATCGCGGGCGACCTGGTCACCCGCGGCTACCTCGGCCGGCCCGGCCTCACGGCGGCCCGGTTCGTCGCCGACCCGTACGGCCCCGCGGGGTCGCGGATGTACCGCTCGGGCGATCTCGGCCGGTGGAACCGGCACGGCGCACTGGAGTTCGTCGCCCGCGTCGACCACCAGGTGAAGCTGCGCGGCTTCCGCATCGAGCTGGGCGAGGTCGAGTCCGCCGTCGGCGGGCATCCGGACGTGTCGCACGCCGCCGTCGTGCTGCGCGAGGACAGGCCGGGCGACAAGCGCCTCGTCGCGTACGTGACGCCCGCCGGGCTCGACCTGGCGGCCGTGCGGGCGCACGCCGGCGAGCAGCTGCCCGAGTACATGGCGCCGTCCGCCTACGTGGCGCTGGACCGCCTCCCCTTCACCGCCAACGGAAAGCTGGACCGGGACGCGCTGCCCGAGCCCGAAGCGACGCTCACGTCGGCCCAGGGCCCCCGCGACGCCCGCGAGGAAGCCCTCTGCACGATCTTCGCCGAGAGCCTGGGCGTGCCCTCCGTCGGCGTCGACGACGTCTTCTTCGACCTCGGCGGGCACTCGCTGCTGGCCGCCCGGGTCGTCGCCCGCGTCCGGGACGAGCTCGGCGTCGACGTCGGCATCCGCACCCTGTTCGAGGCGCCCACCGTCGCCGCGTTCGCCGCGCGGATCGCCGCGTCGGGGCCGGGCGCCGCGCAAACCCGCCCCGCACTCGCCCCGCGCCCGCGGCCCGAGCGGGTTCCGCTGTCGGCCGCCCAGCGCCGGCTGTGGTTCCTGTACCGCTTCGAGGGCCCGTCGCCCACCTACAACATCCCGCTGGCGCTGCGGCTCACCGGCGAAGTCGACCGGGCCGCGCTGCGGGCCGCCCTGTCCGACGTGGTGGGACGGCACGAGAGCCTGCGCACCGTCTTCGGCGACGAGTCGGGCACGCCGTACCAGCGGATCGTGACCGCGGAACCGGTGCTGGAGGAGACGACCGGCGACGACCTCGCGGCCGCCGCCGGGTACGCCTTCGCACTCGACCGTGAAATCCCCGTCCGCTGCCGGCTGTTCTCCCGGAGCGGCGACGAACACGTCCTGCTCGTGCTCGTCCACCACATCGTCAGCGACGGCTGGTCGACGGGACCGCTGCTGCGCGACCTGGCCACCGCCTACGAGGCCCGCCGCGCCGGGCGCGCCCCGCGGTGGACCCCGCTTCCCGTGCAGTACGCCGACTACGCCGTCTGGCAGCAGGAGGTCCTCGGGGACGAGGGCGACCCGGACAGCGTGCTGGCACGCCAGACCGCGTTCTGGCGCGACACCCTCGCGGGCGCGCCCGACCTGCTGGACCTGCCCCTCGACCGGCCCCGGCCCGCGGTGCTCGGTCACCGTGGCGGCTCCGTGCCGCTGACGATCGGCCCCGGCCTGTACCGCGCCGTCGTGGACCTGGCCCGCCGCCGGCACGCCAGCGTCTTCATGGTGGTGCAGGCCGCCCTCGCCGCCCTGCTCGCCCGGTACGGCGCCGGCACGGACATCCCGCTCGGCTGCGCGGTCGCCGGACGCGACGAGGAGGCGGCCCGCGAGCTGGTCGGCTTCTTCGTCAACACCGTCGTGCTGCGCACCGACGTCTCCGGCGACCCCAGCCTGCACGAACTCCTCGACCGGGTGCGGGAGACCGACCTCGCCGCGTTCGCCCACCAGGACGTGCCGTTCGAGCGGCTCGTCGAAGCGCTCGCCCCGGCCCGCTCGCGGGCCCATCACCCCCTGTTCCAGGTGATGCTCTCCCTGGAGAACCTCGACGTCGCGGAGCCGGAGCTGCCGGGCCTGGTGGTCCGCGGGGAACCGGTCGACACGGAGACCGCCAAGGTGGACCTGGCGTTCCTCCTGGAGGAGGACGAGTCCGGGCTGAACGGGATCGTGCGGTACGCCGTCGACCTGTTCGACCCGGACACCGCCCGCGGCCTGGCCGACTCCCTGGTGCGGCTGCTCGCCGCCGCCGTCGCCGAGCCGGACGAGCCCCTGGCCCGGCTGGACGTCCTCGGTCCGGAGCTGGGCCGGCGGGTCCTGGAGGAGTGGAACGACACCGCCCGCGACGTCCCCGCGCTCACCTGGCCCGAACTCTTCGCACGCCAGGCGGCCCGCACCCCGGACCACCCGGCCGTGCAGGACGGCGCCGGGACGCTCGGCTACGCCGAGCTGGACCTGCGCGCCAACCGGCTCGCGCACCTGCTGCGCGAGAAGGGCGCGGGACCGGGGGAGATCGTGGCGCTGCGGCTGCCGCGTTCGGCCGACCTGGTCGTCGCCGTGCTGGCGACGCTGAAGGCCGGAGCGGCGTACCTGCCGGTCGACCCGGGCTACCCGGCCGAGCGGATCGCGTTCATGCTGGACGACGCCCGGCCGGTGTGCGAGCTCTCGCCCGCCTCCTTCCCGGTCCCGGAGGGGCTCCCCGGTACCGAACCGGTCGTCGCCCGGCGCCTCGACGACGCCGCGTACGTCATCCACACCTCCGGATCGACGGGCCGCCCCAAGGGCGTCGTGGTGTCGCACCGCGGCATCGCGGGCCTGGTCGCCAACCAGTCCGAGCGCTACGAAGCCGGGCCGGGCAACCGCGTCGCACAGCTGATCTCCCCGAGCTTCGACGCGAGCGTCTCCGAGCTGTGCCTCGCCCTGCTCACCGGCTCCTGCCTGGTGATCCCCCCGGGCCCGCTGGCCGGGGACGAACTCGCCGCGTTCCTCGCCGACCGGCGCATCACGCAGGCGCACCTCACCCCGGCCGTGCTGTCCGGCCTGCCGCGGATCGAGCTGCCCGCCCTGCGGGTGATCGTCACCGGCGGCGACGTGCCCGCGGCGGACGTCGTCGCGCACTGGTCCCGGGGCCGCCGGCTCGTCAACGCGTACGGGCCGACCGAGGCCACCGTGGACGTCGCGTCCTGGGTGTACGACGCTCCCGGCCGGCAGCCGGTCCCGATCGGCCGGCCCATCGCCAACGCCGGTGTGTACGTGCTCGACCGGTACCTGAGGCCCGTCCCGCCGGGCGTGACGGGGGAGCTGTACACGACCGGTCCCGGCCTGGCCCGCGGATACCTCGGTCGCCCCGCCCTGACCGCCGAGAGGTTCGTCGCGAACCCGTTCGCGCCCGGCGGGCGGATGTACCGCACCGGCGACCTCGTCCGATGGGACCGCGACGGCCGGCTCGTGTTCGCCGGCCGGGCCGACACGCAGGTGAAGCTCCGCGGCCTGCGGATCGAGCTGGGGGAGATCGAGTCCGCGCTCGCCGAGCAGCCCGGGGTCACCCACGCGGCCGCGGCCGTCCACGCCGACCGGCTCGTCGGCTACGCCGTCCCGGCCCCCGGAGCACGGCTGGACCCGGGCGAACTGCGCAGCCGGCTCGCCGCGGTGCTGCCGGCCCACATGGTGCCCGGTGTGGTCGTGGTGCTGGAAGGCCTGCCGCTGAGTCCCAGCAACAAGCTCGACCGCACGGCCCTGCCCGTGCCGGAGGCGAGCGCGGCGACGACCGGGCGCGATCCGCGCAGCCTGCGCGAGGAACTGCTCTGCGGCCTCTTCGCACAGGCCCTCGAACTGCCCCGGGTCGGCGTCGACGCGAACTTCTTCGAGCTCGGCGGCCACTCGCTGCTCGCGATGCGGCTCGCCACCCGCATCGGCACCGCGCTCGACGTCGTGGCGGACGTCCGGACGCTCTTCGAGGCGCCCACCCCGGCCCTGCTCGCCGCGCGGCTCGACACCGCCGACGACACCGGCCCGCTGGCGGTGCTGCGCCGTGGCGGCGACCGCCCCTCCCTGTTCTGCGCCCCGCCGGCGCTCGGCCTGAGCTGGTGCTACGCGGGACTCCTGCGCGGACTGCCCGAGGACGTGGGTCTGTACGGCCTCCAGGCGCACGGACTCGACGGCCCGGGACCGCTGCCGGACTCGCTGGCCGCGTGGGCGCTCGACGCCGTCGAACGCATACGCGCCGTGCAGCCGCAGGGCCCGTACCACCTGCTGGGGTACTCGACCGGTGGCAACATCGCGCACGCCATCGCCACCGCCCTCCAGGAGCAGGGCGAACAGGTGGCTCTGCTGGCCGTCATGGACTCCCTGCCGGGCGACCCGGCCCAGGAGGGCCCGGTGGAGCGACAGCGGCTGCTCACCGCCGCCGACGTGCTCGCCGTCCTGAGCGACGACGCGGGCGGCGACCCCGACGACCGGGGCGACGAGGCGCAACAGCGGGCCCGGGGACGGAGCCTGGTCGGTGAGGTCCTCGGCGGCGCGGCCGACGAGCGGCTCTTCGACGTCATGATCAACACGATCATGGTGGTCACGGCCCACCGGCCCGCCGCGTACAAGGGCGACGTCGCCCTGTTCACCTCGGGCGGCGAGGAGCGGGCCGCGAAGCTGGCCTCCGCCTGGGCTCCCTACGTGGACGGGGAGCTGAAGGCGACCCCGTTCCCGTGCCGGCACGACGACCTGCTGGATCCGGCCCTGCTGCGCGACGTGGCCGCACGTATCGCCGGGTCCTTCGCATGCGACCCGGAAATGACCGTAATAGAGGACCGATAAGGCGGCTCAATACCGTGCTGCGTATTCCTGTTGTCCCGCATATTTCGAGGCGGCTCGGTCATGTCTGACAGGCTCATAGCAGAAACTCCGCTCGTCCGCCGTGCCCGGCGGTCGAACCGGAGGGTCCGTCTGTTCTGCCTTCCGCACGCGGGAGCGGGGGCGAGCGCCTTCGCCGCGTGGCCGGGCCTTTTCCCCCCGGAAGTGGAAATCGTGGCCGTGCAACTGCCCGGCCGCGAGGACCGCGTGGGCGAACCGCATCCCGCGTCCGTCGACGTCGCGGTCCGCATGGTCGCCGTGGCGCTGCGGCCCTATCTCCAGGGCCCGTACGCCTTCTTCGGCCACAGCGGCGGAGCGCTGCTGGCGTTCGAACTGGCCAGGGCGCTGCGCAAGCGCGGCACCCAGCCCGGACACCTGTTCCTGTCCGGGCAGCCCGCCCCGGGGCACGACGTCGCCGCACCGGAGCTGCACCGGCTGTCCGACGACGACTTCACGGCCGCCCTGCGGAGCCTGGACGGCACGTCGGACGGGGTGTTCGGCGACCCCGAGCTGATGAAGCTGCTGCTGCCGACGCTGCGGGCCGACTTCACCCTCTGGGAGAACCACCGGCACCGGCCCGACCAGCCGCTCTCCGTGCCGATCACCGCACTCGGCGGGGACACCGACCCGCGCGCCCCCGTCAGCGGCCTGGGGGCGTGGCAGGAGCAGACCACCGGGGCGTTCTCCGTCGAGGTCTTCCCCGGCGGCCACTTCTACCTCCACGAGTGCGCGGCGGAACTCGCCGCGATCCTGGGCGGCACGCTGCTGGGCCGCGCACCCGCGCACGCCGGACAGGGGGGACGGAACCGATGACCGCGCCTCGACCCGACGCCGTGGCCCTGCTGAGGGCGGCGGCCGAATCCGTCACCGGGGTGGAGGAGGCCGCGCCCCTGCTGCGCAGGGAGGCCCGGCTCGACCGGGCCCGCCCGGCGGCGCCCCGCACCGCCGACGCGCCGCCCGCGGCGGCGGGGCCGCCGGCCGTCGCGTACGGCGGCGACCTGCCGGCCGACCCCGGCTTCCCCACCACGCTTCAGGAGGCGCTCCGGCTGGCCGCCGAACTCGCCCCGGACCGCGGCATCACCTACCTGACGGGCGGCGGCGAACACGTCCAGAGCTACTCCCGGCTGCTCGCCGACGCACAGCGGCTGCTCACCGGCCTGCGCTCCACCGGCATCGCCCCCGGCGAGTCCGTGCTCTTCCAGTTCGGCGACAACCGCGCCTTCGTCACCGCGTTCTGGGCGTGCGTCCTGGGCGGATTCCTGCCCACCCCGGTCGGCGCCGCACCCGGCTACGACCGTGAGAACGCCGTCACGACCAAGCTCCGCAACGCCTGGGAGCTGCTGGACCGGCCGCTCGTCCTCACCGACGCCTCCCTCGCCCCGGCGGTGGCCAGGCTGCCCGCCCTGTGGGACGTCGACGACCTGCGGGTGGCCGTCGTCGAGGAACTGTCCGACGGCCCGCAGAGCACCGACTGGTTCCCGGCGACGCCGGACAGCCCGGTCGTGCACCTGCTCACCTCCGGCAGTACCGGGGTGCCGAAGGTGGTCCGGCACGCCAGCCGCAGCATCCTGGCCCGCACCCGGGCCGTCGCGGCGGTGAACGGATTCGACGGCGACGAGGTCGCGCTGAACTGGATGCCGCTCGACCACGTCGGCGGCATCGTCATGTGGAGCGTCCGGGACGTGGTGCTGCGCTGCCGGCACGTCAACGCGACCATCGACGCCTTCCTCGCCGACCCGCTGCGCTGGCTCGACTGGATCGACCGGTACGGCGTCACCAACACCTGGGCCCCCAACTTCGCCTTCGCGCTCGTCAACGAACGTGCCGCCGCGATGACCGGCCGGTCCTGGGACCTGTCGACGCTGAGGCACCTCCTCAACGGCGGAGAGGCCGTCGTCAGCCGCACCGCGGACCGGTTCGTCGAGCTGCTCACGGCGCACGGCATGCCGGCCGACGCGATGCGCCCGTCGTGGGGGATGTCGGAGACCAGCTCGGGCGTGACGCACTCGACGCTGCGCGCCGGTCATCCTGACGAGGGCCGGCTGCGCGTGGACAAGAGCTCGCTCGGCGGGGCGCTGCGCTGGTCGACCGAACCCGACGCCGTCACGTTCACGGAGGTCGGCCCGCCGATCCCGGGCGTGCGGCTGCGCATCGTCGACGCGAACGACGCCGTGCTGCCCGAGGACCACGTGGGGCGGCTCCAGATCACGGGACCGACGATCATGGAGGGCTACTTCCGCAACGCGGAGGCGAACGCCGAGGCGTTCACGGCCGACGGCTGGTTCAGCACGGGCGACCTCGCGTTCCTGCACGAGGGCCGGCTCACCATCACCGGCCGGGACAAGGACCTCATCATCGTCCAGGGCGCCAACATCCTGAGCTACGACGTGGAGTCCATCGCGGAGCAGGTGGAGGGCACCGAGGTCACGTACGTCGCCGCCTGCGGCTGGTCCGGCGCGGGCGACAGCACCGACAAACTGGTGATCTTCTTCGTCCCGGCCCGCGGCGACCGGACCGCGGTCCACGACACCGTCGCCGCGATCAGGGCGCGGGTGGCCGAGGCCCTGGGACTGCGGCCCGACCTGGTGATCCCGGTCGAGCGGGACGACTTCCCCAAGACCGGCAGCGGCAAGATCCAGCGAGCCCAGCTCGTCGCGGACCTCGACGCGGGCAAGTACGCCCAATGGTGCGACGAGCCGGACAGCCCCTGGTACTTCGAGCGGACCTGGACCGACCTTCCCGCCGAACGCGGCGCGCTGCCGCCCGGCCCGTGGCTGGTCTCCGAGGCCCTCCGGGCGGAGCTCGCCGCCGTGCCCGGCGTCCCCGAACTCGTCGTCCACCCGGGCGCCGGCGCCCGCCCGGCCGGACCCGTCGGCGCCGTCGTCCACCTGGCCCAGGGCCCCGACGCCGAGAGCGTCGTCCTCGACGTGCTGCGACTGGTCCAGGACCTGTCCGCCCGCGATCCCGCGCCCCCGCTCCTGGTGGTCACGGAGGGCGGGCTGTGGACGGGGGCGGGCGACACCCTCGACCTCGCCGCCGCGGGCCTGCCCGGCCTCCTGCGGACCATCGCGGCGGAACGGGCGCCGGCGTCCGTCCGGCAACTCGACCTGCGCGGCGCCGGCGACCGGGCCGCCGCGATCGTCACGGAACTCGCCTGTCACGACGGCGCCGACCTCGTGGCCCACCGCGGCTCCCGACGGCTGGCGCCCAGGCTGCGGCCGCTGGCGCTGGACGAACCGGGCAGGGAGGCGTTCGTCACCGGCGGCCGCTACCTCCTCACCGGTGGTCTCGGCGGTGTCGCCCATCCGGTCGCGGAATACCTCCTGGCCGCCCACGGCGCGAAGCTGCTGCTGGTCGGACGGAGCCCGGTCGACCGGGGCGAGCGTGCCGAGCGCCTCGAGGACCTGGCGGTCCTGGGCGACGTGGCCTACCGGGCGCTCGACGTGGCCGATCCGGTCGCGCTGCGGGCCGCGGTGCGCGAGGCGGAGGCACGGTGGGGAGCGCCGCTCGACGGGGTGCTGCACCTGGCGGGCGCCGACGTCTCCGGCCAGTGGGCGCGACTGGAACGGCACCAGGTCGCCCACGAGTCCCCGCAGGCCTTCCGCGACGCCTACCGCGCGAAGGTGACCGGCACCCTGGTGCTCGCCGAACTGCTGGAGGACCGCCCCCGCACGCCCCTCGTGCTCTTCTCGTCGGTCAACGGCGAGTTCGGCGGCAGCTCCTTCGCGGCGTACTCGTCGGCCAACAGCTTCCTGCACGGGTTCGCCGACCACTGGGGCCGCGAGCGCGGCCGGCCGGTGCACTGTCTGGCGTGGAGCACCTGGGGCGGCCTGGGCATGAACCGGGGCGCGCCCGAGGGCGCCGCCGAGGCCCGCGGCTTCCGCACCCTCGACCCCGACGAGGGCCTCGCCTCCCTGCTCACCGTCCTCGGACAGGACCGGGCCACCGTGCTGATCGGCCTCGACGGCCGCAACGAGCACATCGCGCGCGCCCTCGCCCCGGACAGCCTGCACATCGCGGAGGCCATCGTCGTGTACACCGGGCCGGCCTCCGAGGCCGACGTCCGGGCCGCCGTGGCGCCGGTGGCGAGGGAGCTCGACCATCCGCTGCGCTGTCTGCGCCTCGAAAGGCTGCCGGCCGACCGGGACCGGCTGCTCGCCGTCGCGGTCGCGGCGCTGGAACGGGGCGGACGGCCGTTCGTGCCGCCGGCCACCGAGCTGGAACGGGACCTGGCCGCCCTCTGGAGCGACGTCCTCGGCAGCGCCGTGGGCCGCGACGACCGCTTCTTCGACCTCGGCGGCAGTTCGCTGCGCGCCGCCCAGCTCGTGAACCGCATCAACAGCGCGCTGACGGCCCGGCTGTCGGTGCACCACCTCTACGAACACCCCACCGTCGGCTCACTCGCCGCGGTGCTTTCCCCGCAATTGCAAGGAGAACGAGGATGACCAATCCGTTCGAGGACCCGGAGGGCACCTATGTGGTGCTCGTCAACGACGAGGGACAGCACTCCCTCTGGCCGACGTTCGTCGACGTGCCCGCCGGCTGGCTGACCGCCCACCCGGCCGACACCCGTGACGCCTGCCTCGCCTACATCGAGGACCACTGGACCGACATGCGTCCGCGCAGCCTCGCCACCGCGATGGACGCGCAGTAGATCCATGACTCTTGCCATCGAGGTCGAGGGCCTGGTGAAGCGCTTCGGCGCCCACCGGGCCCTCGACGGACTCGACCTCGCGGTGCCGGCCGGGCAGATCCTGGGCCTCCTCGGCCCGAACGGGGCGGGGAAGACCACGACGGTGCGCGTCCTGGCCACCCTGCTGCGACCCGACGCCGGACGGGCCCGGATCTTCGGGTACGACGTGGCGAAGGAACCCCACCAGGTCCGCCGCTGCATCGCGCTGACCGGGCAGTTCGCCTCGGTCGACGACAGCATCACCGGCAGGGAGAACCTGTATCTCATCGCCCGCCTCCTGGGCATGTCCGCGCGGCGGGCCCGGTCGCAGGCGAACGGGATGCTGGAGCGTTTCCGGCTCGCCGAAGCGGGCGGCAAGCCCGCGCGCCAGTACTCCGGCGGAATGCGCCGGCGTCTCGACCTCGCCGCATCGCTCATGGGCGAGCCCAGGCTGATCTACCTCGACGAGCCGACCACCGGTCTGGACCCGCACAGCCGTAACGAGCTGTGGGCCACGGTGCGAGAACGCGCCCGGGCCGGCGCGACCCTTCTGCTCACCACCCAGTACATGGAGGAGGCCGAGGCGCTCGCCGACTCGGTGGTCGTCGTGGACAAGGGACGCGTGATCGCCGCCGACACGGCCGCCGGGCTCCGGGCCCGGGTGGGCGGCCGGACGCTCGAGATACGGCCCGCGCACCCCCGGGACCTGGCGGCCCTCGCGGGAAGCCTGGCCCTGGAAGGGCTGGACGGCCGGATCGACCAGGAGGCCTGCCTGGTGCGGCTGCCGCTCGTGGAACCGGACGAACTGACCCGCGCGGTGCGGGCCGTCACCGCCTCGACGGTGGAGGTGGCGGCCGTGGACACCCGGGTCGCCAGCCTCGACGAGGCCTTCATCGAACTGACCAGGAGCACCGCGTGACCCCGACCACCGACATCGCGCCGACCGTCGGGACGCCCGCCCTCGCCGGCTCCGCCCGGAACGGGCCGCGGGACGTCGCCAGGCAGTCGCTCGCCCTCGCCAGGCGCAACATGCTCCAGTTGCGCGGCGACCCCGGACAGCTCCTCGACTCCGTGGTCATGCCGATGATCTTCACCCTGATCTTCCTGTACGTCTTCGGCGGCGCCATCTGGGGGGACCGCCCCGGCGACTACCGGCAGTTCCTGCTGCCCGGCATCATGGTGCAGACGCTGATGTTCGCGTCCCGTTCGACCGGCTACCTGCTGGCCGTCGACTTCGACAACGGGGTGATGGACCGGTTCCGGTCCCTGCCCATCGCGCGCTCGGCCGTCCTGACCGGCCGGATCGTGGCGGACATGAGCCGGCTCCTGCTCGGCCAGGTCGTCATGCTCCTGTTCGCGCTCGCCATCGGCTTCCGGGTGGAGACCAACGTCCTGTTCGCGGCGGCCGCGGTGCTCCTCACCCTGCTGTACGGCACCGCGCTGGCCTGGGTGTCGGCCTTCATCGGCCTGACGATCCGCAGCCCCAACACCGTGCAGTCGGTGGGCTTCCTCTGGATGATCCCGCTCCAGTTCGGCAGTTCCATGCTGGTGCCGACCAGCACGATGCCGGCCTGGCTCCAGGTCTTCACCGAGGCCAACCCCACGACGCTGGTGACGGACGCATGCCGCAACCTGCTCGCCGGGGGGCCCGTCGCCCGTCCCGTCCTCGGCACCGTCCTGTGGAGCGTGGGCCTCATGTGCTTTGCGGTCCCCCTGGCGATATCCCGCTATCGACGTCGCTGAAAGGTGATCGATAACGGGAGGGAAACCCCCGCCCATACGTTCTTCTCATGCACACTCCGCGAGTGGAGGAACCTCTCATGAGGTCCGGTCATACCGCCGTCCCGCGGTGGCGGGCGACAATCGGTTCGGCGCCGGGAACGGCGACCGTCGGAATTCCCCTGGAACACGAACCGACGCCGACACAACTGTCAGCGGCGCACGCGAAGGTCGTCGCCCTTCTCAGCGGTGAGGACGAGGTGGCCCTCGGCCCCGTGCCGCTCCTCGTGCCGGTGGCGGGCGCCACCTGGGCCGGCCTGGTGGACCGCGTCCGCGACGCGGCCGCCGCACCCGGCCACGGCTTCGAGACCGTGGTCGGCGCGACGCCCGGCACGCTGCCCGACGGCGTGGTGTTCGGGGTGTCCGTGGCCGACGGCGCACTGGTGCTGACGTACCGCACCGAGGACTTCGACGCCGACCACGCGACCAGGGTCGCCGGCTATCACCGCACGGCTCTGGGGCGCATCGCCGCGGAACCGGACGCCCCGCACGAGGAGCGCAGCCTGCTCTCCGCCGAGGAGCGGCGCCACCAGCTCGTCGGCATGGCCGGTCCGCAGCGGGAGCTTCCGGACCGCCGCTTCCACGAGCTCTTCGAGGACCGCGTACGACGGCACCCCGGCAAGACGGCCGCGATCATGGGCGAGCGCCGGATCACGTACGCCGAACTCAACGCCCACGCCAACCGGATCGCCCGGACCCTCCTCGCCCGCGGGCTGACCGCCGAGGATCCCGTCGCCGTGGTCACCGAGCGCAACCTGGACTGGATGGCCTGCGTCCTCGCCGTGTTCAAGGCCGGCGGCGTGTACGTGCCGATCGAGCCGCACTTCCCGGCGGACCGCATCGGCGCCACCCTCGACCGCGCCGGATGCGCCCTCGTCCTCACCGAACCGGCGAGCACCGCCACCCTCGACGAGGCGCTGCGCCACCGGCCGTCCGTCACCGTGCTCCACGTCGACGACGGCGACGGGGCCGACCCGACCGACCTCGGGATCGACATCGGCCCCGGCCGGCTGGCGTACGTCTACTTCACCTCCGGTTCCACCGGCACGCCCAAGGGGGTGATGTGCGAGCACGAGGGAATGCTCAACCACCTCTACGCCAAGACCGACGACCTCGGGGTGCGCGAGGACGACGTCGTCGCGCAGGTCGCCCCGCAGTGCTTCGACATCTCGCTCTGGCAGCTCGTCGCGGCCCTGCTGGTCGGCGGCACGACACTCATCGTGCCGCAGGAGGCGATCCTCGACGTGGAGAGGTTCGTGGAGGTCGTCCGCGGCGCCGACGTGGCCCAGCTGGTCCCCTCCTACCTCGAAGTGGTGCTGTCGCACCTGGAGGAGCACGGCGGCGGCCTCGGCCGGATCCGCTGCCTCTCGGCCACCGGTGAGGCGCTCAAGAAGGAGCTGGTGGAACGCTGGTTCGCGGCCTTCCCCGGCACCGCGCTCGTCAACGCGTACGGGCTCACCGAGACCTCCGACGACACGAACCACGAGGTGATGACCGAGCCGCCGCACGGCGACCGGGTCCCCCTCGGGCCGGCCATCGCCAACGTGCGGGTCTACGTCGTCGACCCCGGCCTCGAACCGGTGCCGCTCGGCTCGCCCGGCGAGATCGTGTTCGCCGGAGTGTGCGTCGGCCGCGGCTACATCAACGACCCGGAGCGCACGGCCGCCGCGTACGGCCTGGATCCGCACCGGCCGGGGGAACGGCTCTACCGCTCCGGCGACTTCGGTCGCTGGCGTCCCGACGGCAAGCTGGAGTTCCTGGGCCGCCGCGACGCGCAGGTGAAGCTGCGCGGCTTCCGCATCGAGCTCGGGGAGATCGAGAACCGGCTGCTCGGCGTGGCCGGGATCCGTGACACGGCCGTGGTCGTCGTCGGTGAGAGCCTGGCCGCGTTCTACGCCGCCGCCGAGGAGGTGCCGGTCGACGAGCTGCGGACGCGCCTGGCGGCCGCCCTGCCGCCCTACATGGTGCCGAGCCGCTTCCATCGCCTCGACGCCCTGCCGCTCACCGCCAACAGCAAGATCGACAAGAAGCGGCTCGCGGAGCTCGCCGCGGCCGACGAGGACGGGCCGGAGCCGCCGGTCACCCCGACGGAACAGCGGATCGCCGCCGCCTGGGCGGCCGTGCTCGGCCTCGCGCCCGAACGGGTCGGCCGCGACAGCCACTTCTTCGACTCGGGCGGCACCTCCCTCTCGGCCGTACGCCTCGTCGTGAAGCTCGACCGGGCCGTGTCGCTGAAGGAACTCACCCGGTACCCGCGCCTGAGGGAACTCGCCGCGTTCATCGACGGAACGGGCGAGCCGCAGAAGGCGGATACCGGGACGGGCTTCCTCAACCCGCTCCTGCTGCCCCCCTCCCCGACCGGCACTCTCGTCTGCTTCCCCTACGCGGGCGGCAACGCCATCAACTTCCACGCCCTGGCAGGCGAGTTGGCGGACAGCGGGCTGGCCGTTCACGGGGTGGAGCTGCCGGGACACGACCTCACGGCCGAGACCGAGCCGTTCGTCTCCCTGGAGCGGGCCGCCAAGGAGGTGGCGAGCGAGATCGGCCGGTGCGCCGCCGGCCCGGTCCTGTTGTGGGGACATTCGTCCGGGGCCGCCCTGGCGGTGACGACCGCGCGCCTTCTCGAGCAGACGGGGCACGACGTGCGAGCCGTCCTGATCGGCGGCCAACTCGTCGGCTCCCCGGACGTCCGGCGCGGGCACAGCGCCGAGATCGAAGCGCTCACGCCCCTGGAGGTCGCGGCGCGGCTCAGCGGCGACGGCGGCTACGCCGATCTCGCCGGGACGGACACGACCCGCGCGGCGCTGGTCGGCGCGGCGTACCGGCACGACGTCCTGGAAGCGAACGCGTTCTTCGCCGACGCCGCGGAGAACCCCCCGGCCGTGCTCCTCGAGGCCCCGCTGACCCTCGTCACCGCCGCCGACGACCCCGCCACCCGGGGCCACGAGGGGGCCCTGCCCGCCTGGCGCCGCATCGCCCGGACCGTCGAGCTCCGTGAGCTTCCCGACGGCGGTCACCACTTCTTCCGCACCAGGCCGGCGCAGACCGCCGCCGTCGTGCGGGCCGTCCACGACATGTACCGACGAGAGCGAGTGTGAAAGTGCCGCCGATTGATACGGATCCCTTCGCCGGACTGGAAGGGCACCGTGACGAGGGCCGTCCGGCCGTCGTCATCGCTGCCGACGCGCCGGACCCGGCGGCCTGGGCCGCCCGACACCACGAAGCGCTGCGCCGGATCGTCGCCGCGCAGGGCGCCGTGCTGGTGCGTGGTCTGGGACTGTCCGACGCCGCCGGCGCCGCCGCGGTCCTCAAGGTCCTGGGGAACGACCTGATGTCCGAGCGCGAGGCGTTCGCGCCCCGCTGGACGTACGACGACCGTGTCTACTCGTCCTCCAAGTGGCCGCCGAACCAGCCGATGTGCATGCACCACGAGCTGAGCTACGCGGTCGAGTTCCCGGCGACCATGGCTTTCGCCTGCCTGAGCGCGCCCACCACCGGCGGGGCCACCGCCCTGGCCGACGCCGGCCGTGTCCTCGGACAACTGCCGGCCGACCTCGTGGAGCGCTTCGAGCGGGAGGGGTGGCTGCTCACCCGCAGCTACAACGACGAGATCGGCGTTCCGTGGGAGGAGGCGTTCGGCACCACCGACCGCTCGGAGGTCGAGGCGTACTGCGCGGCGAACGACATCTCCCTCGAGTGGCGCGGCCGGGAACTGCGCACCAGCCAGCGCCGGCCGGCGGTTCTCCGGCACCCCGCGGACGGCCGGCGGCTCTGGTTCAACCAGATCGCCTTCCTCAACCAGTGGACGATGGCGCCCGAGGTACGGGAGTACCTGGTCGACGTCTACGGCGCCGAAGGCCTGCCGTTCAACACGAGTTTCGGCGACGGCGGCGAGATCACCGAGGACGTCGTCGCGCTGATCAACAAGGTGTACGACTCCGTCACCGTCGCCGAGCCGTGGCGCCCGGGCGACGTGATGCTCGTCGACAACCTCCGCATGGCGCACAGCCGGCTGCCCTACGAAGGAGCCCGCGAGGTGCTCGTCGTGATGGCGGATCCCACCACCCGTTCCGTATAGAGGGCCAGAGGCCACATGACCCAGCACAGCCCAGATTTCGCAGTGATCTCCGGCCGGCAGGTGCAGCGCGCACTGAGCGGGCAGGAGAAGCTGGTCACGGAGATCGTCGAAGCGGCCTACGTCGCGCACGGCACCGGGAAGACGGTCAACCCGCCGTCGTACTTCCTGCGGTTTCCCGACCGGCCCACGGCCCGGATCATCGCCCTCCCGGCGTCGCTCGGCGGCGACGACGCCGTGGACGGGCTCAAGTGGATCTCCAGTTTCCCGGAGAACGTGAGGTCCGGGCTGCCGCGCGCTTCCGCGGTCCTCATCCTCAACGACCCGCGCACCGGCTACCCGTACGCCTGCCTGGAGAGCTCGATCATCAGCGCGAGCAGGACGGCCGCGTCGGCCGCACTGGCCGCCGACCGGCTCACCCGCGGACGGCCCCGCCCGACCCGGGTGGGCTTCGTCGGCACCGGTCTGATCGCCCGCTATCTGCACACGTATCTGGCGGGCACCGGTTGGAGCTTCGACGAGGTCGGTGTGCACGACCTGTCCGACGACCACGCCGCCGGATTCGCCGACTACCTGGACCGCTCGGGCGAGAACGGCCGGGTGAGCGTGCACGCCGACGTGGACGACCTGATCCGCGCCAGCGACCTGGTCGTCTTCGCCACGGTGGCGGGCGCCCCGCACATCAGCGACCCGGAGCTGTTCGCCCATCACCCGCTCGTGCTCCACGTCTCGCTGCGGGATCTGGCGCCGGAGATCATTCTCGACGCGGCCAACTACGTCGACGACGTCGAGCACTGCCTGAAGGCCGACACCTCGCCGCACCTGGCCGAACAGCTCTCCGGCAACAGGGACTTCCTCGACGGGACCCTCTACGACGTCATGACGGGCCGCGCCACGGTGCCGTCGGATCGCACGGTGGTGTTCTCCCCGTTCGGCCTGGGGGTGCTCGACCTCGCGGTCAGCGCCCACGTCTACGACCAGGTGGCGCGAAGCGGCGACCTTCACGTGGTCGAGGACTTTTTCCACGAGATGAGCCGGTACGGCGGCTAGGGGCGACTGCCCGGAACGGGAGAGAGCTGTGCCAATAATTTCAGAGCCGCAGCAGTACCACGAGAACGATCTGTTCGTCGACCTCCAACGGACCTTCGGACGCAGGCTCTACCTCAAGTGCGAGGGGTTCAACTTCGCGGGTTCGATCAAACTCAAGGCCGCCCGGGCGATGGTCGACGCGGCGGAGGCCGGCGGGGTGCTGCGGCCCGGCTCGATTCTGGTGGAGTCGTCGTCGGGCAACCTCGGCGTCGCGCTGAGCATTCTCGCCGCCAGCAAGGGCTACGGCTTCGTCTGCGTCACGGACAGCAGGTGCAACCTGGCCACGACGCAACTCATCGAGGCCATGGGCGGCACGGTCCACACCGTCACGGAGCCCGCGGCGGACGGCGGTTTCCTCGGCGCGCGGCTGCGTCTGGTGAAGGAGCTGTGCGAGTCGGACGAGCGCCATGTCTGGCTCAACCAGTACGCGAACCCGAACAACGCGCTCGCCCACTACTGGGGCACGGCGCCGGCGATCGCCGAGCGCTTTCCCGATCTGCAAGTGGCCTTCATCGGCGCGGGCACGACCGGCACGCTCATGGGATGCGCCCGCTACTTCAAGGAGAACCGTCCCGACGTCAAGGTCGTCGCGGTCGACGCGGTCGGCTCGGTGACCTTCGGAGGGCCGTCCCTGCCGCGGCAGATCCCCGGCCTCGGCACGGGCGTCCGCCCACCGCTGCTCGACCGGTCCTACGTGGACGACGTGATCCACGTGGGCGAGGTGGAAACCGTGCGGGCCTGCCGCCGACTGGCCAGACGCGGCTTCCTCTTCGGCGGATCCACGGGGACGGTGATCAGCGGCGCCCTGCGCTGGCTCGACGAGTACGCGCCGGGTCCGGACGTCACGGCCGTGGCGGTCGCACCGGACATGGGCGACAGGTACCTGGACTCCATCTACCACCGGAGCTGGGTCGAGGAGATCTACGGCAGCGCTGCCCTCGCCGGTGAGTTCGAAGAGCTCGGGGAAGTCCCCCTGATGTCCACCACGGGTGTTGCCTCATGACAGAGCTGCTGGAGAACGAAGTCCGCGACGACGCCGCCTTCGCCCTCGGCGGCGAGGCCGCCGCCGTGGAGGCCGTCGCGCGGAAGATACTGCACGTCGCCGACGGCCGGGTCGACTCCCCGGAGTTCGTGGTGGCCGCCCGGGACGCCTGGGACGACCTCCCTGCCCGGCTCCGGCGGGAGATCCGCCGGTTCCGCCGGCACTCCGGCCCCCGCGGCCGCCTGCTGATCCGCGGGCTTCCGGTGGGCGACGAGTCGCGGTGCACCCCGTCGAGCGCCGACTCGGTCCAGCGGGAGTCCTCCGTCGCCGCCGCGATCCTCCTCATGGTGGCCTGCGGGCTCGGCGACCCCGCCGCCTACCTCCAGGAGAAGTCCGGCGCCCTGGTGCAGGACGTCGTGCCCGTCCCGGGCCGTGAGGAGTTCCAGGGGAACGCGGGATCGGTCCTGCTGTCCTTCCACACCGAGAACGCGTTCCACGAACACCGCCCGGACCACGTCATGCTGATGTGTCTGCGCACCGACCACGAGGGTGTCGCGGGCACGCGCACCGCCTGCGTCCGCGAGGTCCTGGACCTGCTCGGCCCGGCGGCCAGGAAGACGCTGAGCCTGCCCGAATTCACCACCGAGGCCCCGCCGTCCTTCGGCGCCGGTCGTCGGGGCGCGCTCCGGCACCCCGTGCTGGGGGGATCGTGGACCGATCCCGACCTGCGCGTCGACTTCGCCGCCACCCGGGCCACCACGCAGGAGGGGACCGCCGCCCTCGCCGAACTGGGCGCGCTCTTCGAGCGGGTGTCGACGACGTCGCAACTGCTCCCCGGAGACCTGGTCATCGTCGACAACCACGTCACCGCGCACGGGCGCACCGCGTTCACCCCCCGCTACGACGGCCGGGACCGCTGGCTGCAACGCACCTTCGCGCTGACCGCCCTTCGGCGTTCGCGGGGACAACGCCCGGACGACGGTTACGTGCTGGTTGAATGAAAACGAGGTCGACGCGAGGGATCGACCGTCAACGAGGGAGCGCGCAGTGCGAGTGGTCATCGCCGAGGACTCGGTCATTCTCCGGGAAGGCATGGTGGAACTGCTGACCGCCCGAGGCTGTGAGGTACTCGCCACCGCGGACGACGCGGACGGACTGCTGGCCGCGGTGGCCGCACACTCCCCGGACGTCGCCGTGGTCGACATCCGCATGCCTCCCACCCACACCGACGAAGGCATCCGCGCGGCCGTCCGGATCCGCGCGGACCACCCCGAGGTGGGCGTCCTCGTCTTCTCCCAGCACGCGGAACCGTCCTGGGCGGCCCGGCTGCTCGCCGGCGAGGCGTCGGGCATCGGGTACCTGCTCAAGGAACGCGTCGCGGCCACCGCCGACTTCATCGAGGCGCTGCGCAGGGTCGCGGCCGGCGGCGTGGCCCTCGACCCGGAGATCGTCAGCCGCATGCTGAACACCGGCAGCCGTCCCCTCGACCGGCTGACCGAGCGCGAACGAGTGGCCCTGGACCTGATGGCGCAGGGCCACTCGAACCGTTCCATCGCCGAACTGCTCGTCATCTCCGAACGCGCGGTCGAGAAGCACGCGGCCTCCATCTTCGCGAAGTTCGACCTTCCTCCGGCCGCCGCGGACAACCGCCGCGTCAAGGCCGTCGTGGCGTACCTACAGGAGTCCAGGACCTGACCGCGGGCCCGGATCGCGGCCGGGCACGTCCCTGGGGGGCGGATATCCGAACCCCGAGGACGGGAGGTAGCACGATGGCCCTCAGCAGCCGGGTTGCCGAGAATGAAGGCATGTCACTGAGCACCGGGACCCGAGCCCGACCTTCCGTGGAAAGCGGTCTGGGAATTCGCGTGGAGAACCTGCACCGCTCGTACGGCCGTGGCCGTGCCGCGGTCCACGCTCTGCGCGGGGTGGACATCGGCTTCGCCCCCGGCACCTTCACCGCGGTGATGGGCCCGTCCGGATCGGGCAAGTCGACCCTGTTGCAGTGCGTGGCGGGAATGGACCGGCAGACCTCCGGAACGGTCCACTGGGACACGACGGACATCACCTCCCTGCCCGAGCGCCGCCTGGCACAGCTGCGGCGCGCGGAGGCGAGCTTCATCTTCCAGTCGTACAACCTGATGCCGGCCATGACGGTCGAGCAGAACGTCGCCCTGACCTCCCGGCTGGCGGGCGAGCGCGTGGACTGGGCGGCGGTCGCCGACTGCCTCGAGCGGGTGGGCCTCGCCGACCGGAGGAAGGAACGGCCCGGCCGGCTCTCCGGCGGCCAGCAGCAACGCGTCGCCGTGGCGCGTGCGTTGTTCGCCCGGCCGCGCGTCCTGTTCGCCGACGAGCCGACCGGCGCGCTCGACCGTGCGAGCGGACGCGAGGTGCTGTGGCTCCTGCGCGAGGGGGTCGAGAACGACGGCCGCACCTGTGTCATGGTCACGCACGATCCGGTCGCGGCGAGTTTCGCGGACCGGGTGGTCGTCCTCGCCGACGGAGTCCTGGTCGACGAACTGGTGCGCCCGTCGGCCGCGCAGATCTCCGAGAAGCTGAGTGAACTCGCATGCTGAGGCTCGCCCTAGGGCTGCTGCGGGCCAGGCCCTCCCTGCTCGCGGGGCCCGCGACGGTGCTCCTGATGGCCGTCTCCGTGATCACCATGTTCGGCTCCCTCATCGCCACGGCGATCGACGGCCACGCAGGCTCCCGGCTCGGCGTGATCGGCGGGGCGTTCGGCGAGATCGCGATGCTGATGACGCTGTTCACCGTCACCAACACGCTCTCGTTCGCCGTGCGCGGGCAGGCCCGGGACATGGCGCTGCTGAGGACGAGCGGGGCGACGCCCGCACAGATCAGGCGCCTGATCAGGTGCCAGATCCTGTGGCTGACGCTCTTCGTCTCGCCGCCGGCCTGGTTGCTCGGCGCCTGGGGCGCCGACACGTTCATGGCGGAGCTGGCCGCCCGGGACATCGTGCCCGCGGACGCGGCAGTGGTGTGGTCCCCCTGGCCCCTGCTGATCGGCACGGCGGTCACGCTGCTGGTCGGAGTCGGCGCGGCGAAGCTCGCCGCACGCCGTGTCGTCCGCGGCCGGCCGTCCACCGTGCTCGCGCAGACGGCCGAGCAGACGAAGCTCGGCTGGCTCCGCGGGATCGCCGGTCTGCTCGTGATCGCGGGTTCCGTACCCCTCGTGGTGTTCACCTCCCGGCAGCCGGCCGACAAGTCCGCCCAGCTGGCTCTGCTCGGTTCGCTGCTCTTCCTGGTCGCCGTCGGACTGCTCGGCCCCCTGCTGGCACGACTGTCCATCGCGCTGCTGGGTGTGCCGTTCAGGCTGATGGGCCGCACGCACGGGGGAGACGCCGGTGGCGCCCTGGCCGCCGACAACCTGCGCGGGCATGCCCACCGCCTGTCCTCCGCCGTGGTGCCGATCGCCCTGCTGGTCGGGCTCTCCAGCGCCTTCGCCTCGGTCAGCGGCACCCTTGAGCAGGTGGCTCCGTCCGGCGCCTCCGCCGAGAGCGACATCTGGCTGCGCGGGGTGGAACTCGCCATGCTGGCCGGCTTCGGGGCCGTGGCCACGGTGAACACCCTCGCCTCACTGACCACGGCGCGACGGCGTGAGTACGCGCTGCTCGCCCTGACCGGCGCGACCCGGCGGCAGTTGCTGCGCATGCTGGGCACGGAGGCCGTGCTGACCGCCCTGGCCGGAGTGGTGCTCGGCATTCTGGCCGCCGCGCCCATGAGCATGGCGTTCGCCTGGGCGGCGAGGGGCGAGGTGCTTCCCACGATCGCGTTCGACACCTATGCCCCTCTGGTGCTGGGACCCGTGGCACTGACCGTGCTGACGATCCTGTTCACCGGTGTGCGGGCCACCTCGGAGCCGGCGGTCACCGCCGTGGCCGCGCAGTGACCGCGGCCCGCCCGACGGACCAGGACCGCGACGGAGGACGGAGGGTGCGTCCGGGAGCGATCGTCTTCGCCCTCACCGGGGTGCCGCTCTCCCTCCTCGGCATGGCCTACGTCCTCGCGGTCCTCTACGTCGGCGGGCTGCTCTCCCTGACCGTGATCGGGCTGCCGGTCCTCGCGACCGGGCTGTCGGGAGCCCGCCACCTCGGCGGGGCTCACGCCCGGCTGATGAGGGCACTGCTCGGCGAGGACATCGATCCCCCCGCGCCGCCGGCGGCGGCGCCCGGCGCCTGGGCCTGGATCAGGAGTCGTCTGTCCGACGTGACCGCCTGGCGCAGCGTGCTCTACCTCACGCTGCGTCTCCCGCTCGACCTGGTCGCCCTCGTGGTGACGATCGCGCTGCCCGCCTTCGGCGTGTGGTCGATCGTCTGGACGGCGATGGCCGGCCCGGAGCTCTGGCTGGCGGTCACGGCGGTCCTCGGCGGACTGCTCGCCGTGGCCGTCGCCCCGTGGGCGGCGCGCACCGTGATGCGGGCGCACCGGTCGCTGGGCAGGAAGCTGCTCGGTCCCAGCACCTCCCAACTGCGGGTCCGCACGCTGGAACGGGCGCGCACCCTCGCCTTCGCCGAGGGCGCCCGCGACCTGAGGCAGGTCGAGCGGGACCTGCATGACGGCACGCAGGCCCAGTTGGTCGCGATCGCCATGACGCTGTCGTTGGCCACCGACACGCTGGAGGGCGAAGCCGCCACCGGACGCACCGGCGCCCTCGTCGCACGGGCCCGCAAGCAGACCGACGCGGCCATCGCGGAACTGAGGCGTCTCGTCGACGGGATGAGCCCCGCCGCGCTCGACCGGGGACTCGCCGACGCGCTGCCGCACCTGACGGGGCAGGCCGGCGTGTCCGTGGCCCTGACCGTGGAGATGTCACAGCGGCCTGACCCGGTGATCGAGCGGGTGGCGTACTTCTGCGTCGCCGAACTCCTCACCAACGTCTCCAAGCACAGCGGGGCGACGAAGGCGTCGGTCGACGCGCGCGTCGTCGGGAAGACGCTGCGGGTCCAGGTCCGCGACGACGGCGTCGGGGGAGCCCGCATCGGTGCGGGCAGCGGCCTGGCGGGTCTGAGAGAACGACTCACCGCGGTCGACGGCACCCTCGGCCTCGACAGTCCGCCCGGCGGCCCGACCACCGTCGTGCTGCGGATGCCGGTCCGGATCTGACCGCCGGCCCACGACGGGCCGCTCACGTCCGCCGCGGGGCCCGATGCGCCCCGCCCCCACACCACGGCGTCCTCGACGCCGCTTTCCCCCGGCACGACACGTCGCGCCGACCCATGCCCACAGGAAGGACGGCTGTCCATGCGTGCTGCCCGGATCAGACTCGGACTGCTGATATCCGGCCTCGCCGGATGCATCGTCGCATCCGTCACGGCCGCCGCCGCGACCCCGGTGCCCGGCCTGCCGGACCCGCCCCGGCAGGCGGCCGTGGCGGCCGGGGACCTCCCGGAGGTCTACCGCGAGAACCGGGACTACCTCGTCCGCGCGGCCGATGCGGCACGGCGGATGGGTGACGGTGACCGGGCCCGGGCACTGGACGAACTCGCCTCCCCCGACCGCGACTTCCTCGAGGTGTCCGCCGACGGCGACGGCCGGGCGGTGGAGGTGCTCGGAGACCTGGCGCACGCGCAGCGCGTCGCCCTGCTGGTTCCGGGCACGGACACCACCGTCGACACCTTCGACCACCTCGGCTCCCGGCACGGCTCGGTGGCCGGCGGAAGCCGGGCGCTGTACGCCGAGATGCGGGCCCTCGCACCGCACACGCGGGTCGCCGTCATCGGGTGGTACGGCTACCGGGCCCCCCGCACCAAGAGCCGCGACACCCTGACCCAGGACCGAGCGGAGGAGGGCGGCCGGCTGCTCCGCCGCCAGATCCGCCGGCTACGGGGGATCAACCCCGCTGCCTCCGTGGCACTCATGTGCCATTCGTACGGGTCCGTGGTGTGCGCGGACGCGGTGCGCGCCACGAGCGGGCCCGCGCAGTCCACGCTCACGGGTCTCGCGGTCTTCGGCAGCCCCGGGATGGGCGTCGGCTCGGCCGCCGAACTGGGCGCGAGCGTCCCGGTGTGGGCGGGGCGAGGCAGCGGGGACTGGATCTCGCACGTGCCGCACGCCCAGTACGGCCTGTTCGGCGAGAGGGTGGGGTTCGGCCCGGACCCGGCCTCCGCGGGGTTCGGCGCCCGACTGCTCCCCACCGGCGACAGCCGGCACGGCGACTACCTGCGCCCCGGCAGCCTCTCGCTGCGCGGCCTCGCGCTCATCGGCCTGGACCGGGGCCGGCAGGTGTCCCGTGGCTGACGTCCAGGTCGGCGCGGACGTCGAGCGCCCCACCCGCTTGGCCTGGGACGACCTGGCAACGGCACGGCCCGTCCCGCCGGCGCCGATGCGGCGGCTGCACCGCGCCGTGCTGCGCGTCGACGCGGCGACCCCGTTCTCCCGCGACCGCGCGGTCGACGTCCTGCGGGCCTACTCCATCCTGGGCGTGGTCCTCGGCCACTGGCTGGTGAGCGCGGTGGTCCTCCGGGCGGGCGGCCATCTGGCGGGCGACAGTCCCCTGCACCACATGCCGGCCCTCGCGCCGGTGTCGTGGCTGTTGCAGCCGCTCGCGCTGTTCTTCTTCGTCGGCGGCCGGGTCGGATCCCGCAGCCATGCCTCCGCGGTGGCGACCGGGACCCGCTATCGGACCTGGCTGGCCCGGCGCCTGCGGCAGTTGGCGCGTCCGACCCTGGCCCTGCTGGGTGTCTGGGGGTCGGTGCTGATCGGGCTGGCCCTCGAAGGCGTGGCGTACGAGACGATCCGCACCCTGGTACGGCTCGCGGTGTCCCCGCTCTGGTTCCTGTGCGTCTACGCGGTGATCACGGCGGCCACCCCGCTGATCAGGCGGTGCGGTGCGGGCCGGCTGCTGCCGGTGGCCTTCGCGCTGGTCGTGGCCACGGACCTGGCGCGCGAGCTGGTCGGCGACGCGGGATGGGCCGGTTCGCTCCGCTGGCTGAACGTCCTCACCGGCTGGCTGGTGCCCTACGCCCTGGGGGTGCTCTGGGGGGCAGGCGGCCTCGCCCGCCGCAGGCACGCCGTCGGCATGCTCGTCGGCGGAGCGGCCGGTACGGCCGGCCTGGTGCTGTGGTGCGACTATCCGGCGAGCATGGTCGGCGTCCCCGGGGCCGCCCTGTCCAACCTCAACCCGCCGAGCCTGGCGGCCGTCTGCTTCGGCCTGGCCCAGTGCGGTCTCGGACTGCTGCTGTGCGGCCCGCTCCGCCGGCTGACCGGACAGCCGTCGGAGCCGGCCCCGTCGCTCCCCGCCCGCGCGTACGACGCGCCGGGGGCACGGGCCACCGCGGGACAGTTCTGCTGGGCGGCCGTGGCGTCGCTGAACCTCTCGGCCATGACGGTCTTCCTCTGGCACCAGACGTCCATGCTCGCCGCCACCGTGTTCTGGCTCGGCGTCGGGCAGCGCCTGCCCGGGCTCCACACGGCGCCGGATGATCCGCGCTGGGTGGCTTTCCGTATGGCCTGGATCCCTGTTTTCGCCTGCGTGCTGGCTGTTTTCTGGCTGGCTTTCAAAGACGTGGAAAAGGCTGCCAGGCGATCGCCCGATAAGCGGTCGATAATCGAATAATGCCGCACTCGCCTATGGTTTCCGGCGTTTCTCAATTGCATTCCGGCGCAGTTCACAGCAGGAGGAATCTCGTGGCCATATCGAACAATATCCCGTCCTCGGTGGAAATGAGCACGGGCGTGGCCTCCGCGCCCGGCGCCGCGCATTCCCTTCGGGGCCTCACCGTGCACGCGGTCTCGGAACTCTACGTGAAGTACCAGGACGACCTGCGTGCCGTCAGGGATCGGCAACGGGAGTTCCTCCGGCAGCGCGGCAAGTCGATGAAGGCGCAACTCGACGACTACGAGGCCGAGATCACCTACCTGCTGCTGCGCGAGTACCGGCCCGAGAGGGTGGTCGAGATCGGCACGTTCTACGGCTGGTCCACCATGTGGATCCTCAGCGCTCTGCGCGACAACGGAACGGGGCACCTTTACTCGTTCGACATCGTCGACCGTGTCGTCAGCAATGTTCCGGCAGATCTCTCCGCCGACCGCTGGACATTCACCAAGGGCGATGTCCGGGAAACGCTCGGCGACACGGTCGGCAGCGCGGACTATCTCTTCATCGACGCCGACCACGGTGCTCGGTTCGCTCGCTGGTACGTCGAGAACGTTTTCCCGAAGGTGCGCTCCGGAACCCCGACCAGCGTGCACGACGTCTTCCACGGACGCCGGCCCAAGCCGATCAGCGAGGGCTCGGTTCTCATGAAGTGGCTCGCCGAGCGGAACACGAGCTTCTTCACCCCCTCGGCCGCGAAGGCGCCCGAAGTCATCGAGCAGCTCAGCAGGACGAAGAAGGAACTGGGGCTCGACACTCCGGTGCGCGAGAGCCGCCACAACCCGATGGTCTTCTTCACCCTCGGATAACGCCATGGAGCCACCGAAGGCGAGACACCGGGGGCCTTGGGTCTGATTTTCCCAGTTGGTCGGATTTCGGGCAGGATATGAGAATCCGCCCGTGCGGAAAAAGAAGTTGTCCGAGCGGAGCTGTTTGTGATCAGGTTTCCGTGGGGGTGTGTACCGAAGCGGGTGCGCCCCCGGTGAGACCTCATTTTCCGGCTCTCGTCGGGGCGAACGGTCCTGATGTGGTCCCCAAGTGTCGGGACTGTGAAAGACGAAGGGCCGCGATGGCGCGGAGATGAGGCGTGAGGCCAAGATCACGATCGTGTCCGGCCGCTCTCCGCGTGGCCGGGTTGACCGGTGGGAGTAGGGTATGGACGGTATGCCCGCCCCCTGCGTCGGTGCCGTTTGGCCTGATGACAGCGGTGCGGGGCGACGGCAGGCGGGCGCGCGAGAGAGGGGGAGCGGCCTCGGGAGGGCACAGCGCCTCCAGGGCAGCCGGTGTCCCTCGACCGGGCGTCCGTGTGTATGGGGAAAGTGGCGGGAGTGCCGTCCTGCCAGGGAATCACTGGGTGCGCGTGTTGACCTCACCGCCCCATCCGGCATGCGAAGCAGATGGAAGCGTTGTGGGTATTCGCCCCGTTGTCACGCATCTGTGCGACATGGATGTGATGAAAGACGGAGGCGAGAGTGAGGCTGCCATACACGTCGGGCAGCCTCTTCGGCTTGTGACGGCATGTGCACCGATCGAGCTTGCCCAGAACGAGGTCAAGATTTTGGTCGCGCTGTAACTAACGGGGACTTTAGTAATGCATCATGCGGCTGCATTTTCGTTGACGCTACCACCAAAAACGGAGGTAATGCCTCCGCATATTCGGGCGCAGCAGAGAAGCGTCGGACGGACCGATCCGAACGTCTCTTTCCAGGTGCTCGGCCCGCTGGAGGCATGGGTAGGGCCGCGCAAGGTCGAGATCGGCGGACCTCGCCAGCGCATCGTGCTGGCGATGCTGCTGCTCGCGCCGGACCGGGTCGTGTCGATCGACCAACTGGTCGAGGCGGTCTGGAACGGGCGGCCGCCGACCACGTGCCGCACCCAGATCGCCATCTGCGTGGCCAGCCTGCGCAAGGCGTTTCGGACCGCCGGGTACACAGGCGAGCTGATCGGCACTTCCGCGCCCGGCTACCTGCTGCGCTCGGACGGACACCACATCGACTCGATGGAGTTCGCCGCCGGCGTGGACTCCGCGCAGACGCTGGCGCGCCACGGGGACGTCGGCGCTGCCGCCGAGCGGCTCGGACAGGCGCTCGGGCTGTGGCGGGGTCCGGTTCTCACGGACATGTCCAGCCCCGTCCTGGAGACGGAGGCGGAACTCCTCGATCACCGAAGGCTCACCGCGTACGAGCAGTACGCGACGCTGCAACTGCAACTCGGCCGGCATCGTGAGGTCATCTCCGAGCTGACGGCCCTCGTGCACGACCGGCCGTTGTGGGAACAGGCGCGAGCCGCGCTCATGCTCGCCCACTACCGCTCGGGTCACCGGTCCGAGGCGCTCGCCCTCTTCCGCCAGGCGCAGCGGGTCTTCCGCGAGGAGATCGGCCTCGAACCCGGTCGCGTCCTTCAGGACCTGCACACGGCCATCCTTCAGGAGGCCTCCGACCTGATGCCGCCCACGGACCCGACCGGGCCGCTGAACACGGTCGCCGCCCTGCCTCGACTGATGTCGTCGGCCGTGGAGTTGATCGGACGGGACGGTGAGATCCGATCGCTCGACGCCCTGCTTCGCCGGGGCCGCGAAGGGATCTCGTCCGTGGGCCTGGTGATGGGCCGCCCCGGAATCGGCAAGACGGCCCTGGTGCTGTACTGGGCACGCAGGGCGGCACACGCGTTTCCCGACGGGCAGCTCTACGTCGACTTCGAACGGACCGGCACCGCCGACGCCCCGGCCGCCCTCCTGCGCGCCCTCGGCATGTCGGACGCCGAGATACCGCGCACCTACCAGGACCGGCTCAGGGAGTTCCATCGGCAGATCGGGGAGCAACGGCTCCTGGTCATCCTCGACGGGGTCCCCGACGACAGCGTCGCCCATGACTTCGTCCCCAAGGCGGGCAGGGCCTGCGTCCTGGTGACCAGTCGGCGCGTGCTCGCGACCGCGGCGCAGGTCCGGCTGAGCGTGCCGGAGTTGAGCCCGGCGGACTCCGTGACGTTGCTCGGCTCCCTCGTGGACGACGGACGGGTCGAGGAGGACAGGATCGCCGCGCACCGCCTCGCCTCGTTGTGCGACCACCTGCCGCTCGCCCTGTCCGCGGCGGCCGCACGCCTCGTCGCCAAGCCCCACTGGCGCTTCCCCCATCTGCTGACCCGGCTCGGCGACCGCCGGCACCGGCTGGAGGAACTCAGCGCGGGGGCGCCCGTTCTGCGTCGGGTCCTGGACAGCGTGTACCGGACGCTGTCGCCCGCGGCCGCCGACCTCTACGCGCGGCTCGGTCTCATCAACGGCGAGTGCATAGCGGTCTGGGAGGCTCAGGCCCTCCTCGAAGTCGGCGCGATGGCCGCACAGCGGCTGCTCGAGGAGCTGGTGGACGCCACGTTGATCGAAGTGGCCGACACCGGCCCGGACGGCTGGTTCCGGTACCGTCTGCCCACGCTGCACGCCCTGCACGCGGAGGAGACGGCTCACACGGAGGTGGCCGCCTCCGTCCGCAAGGCGGCCTGCGACCGCGTGCTGGCAGCCTCCCCCTCCCACGTGAAGTGCGCCCGATAGCAGGGCGATACCGACCCTTCGTAGGGTCGACCGACCGAGCACCTCCCTCCCTCCTGCCGGGCCCACGGCTCGGCAGGTCTCGCCGGTGACGGCCCGGCGGCGGCGGTCCGGCGCGTCCCCGTGCGCGGCGCGGCGGACACCGCGGTCGGTCCGCGGCGCCGGTCCGCACGAGCGGCGGGGTGCGTCCGGTGCGTGCCGCGCACCCCCACTCGAACACTCATTCGGAGGCGTACCATGATTGCCGCCCAGCAGACCAGCGCCTGGCTGCGGAGATACCGACCGGTGGAACGGCCCCGGGTGCGCCTCGTCTGCTTCGCGCATGCCGGCGGGGGTCCGAGCGCCTTCCGGACCTGGCCCACCGTGCTGCCGCCCGACGTCGAGGTGGTCGGGGTGCGCTATCCGGGGCGGCAGGACCGCGTGGCCGAGCCCTGCGTCGAGCGCATGGAGCCGATGGTCGAGGCGGTCACGGAGGCGCTCGCGCCGCTGCTCGACACCCCGCTCGTCCTGTTCGGCCACAGCATGGGCGCGTGGATCGCCTACGAGGTGGCGCAGCGGACGCCGGTGCGTGCGTTGATCGTCTCCGGTCAGGTGCCGCCCTCCCGACGACACTCCTCGCGCCCCGGCTCGGCCCGCCGCGGCGACGGCGGCGACCTCGGCGACGAGGCGCTCGTCGAGGAGGTCAAGCGGCTCGGCGGATACGACGCCGAGCTTTTCGAGGACCCCGAGCTGCGCGACCTCGTCCTGCCGCCGATCCGGGCGGACTTCGCTCTCGTGCGGACCTACCGACCGGGCCGCGCGGACCTGCTCGACTGCCCGGTGCACGCGTGCTACGGCGAGGACGACGCCGACACCCGGGCGCAGGACGTCGACGCCTGGGCCGAGGTCACCACGGGCCCCTTCACGGCGCACCGGTTCCCCGGCGGCCACTTCTACCTGGTCGACCACGAGGCGGCGCTGCTGCGTGAGCTCTCCTCGCTGCCGGCGGTGTCCCGTGTTTGATCCGACCGAGGCGAGCGTGGCCGCACTGCGACGGGCGCTCGGCGACGGGAGCCTCACCGCCCTCGAGCTGACCCGCTGGTACCTGGACCGCATCGAGCGCTTCAACGACACACTGTGCGCGGTCGTCGAAGTGAACCCGGACGCGGAGGAAGAGGCCGCCCGGCTGGACGCCGGTCCCGTCCGCGGTCCGCTGCACGGCATCCCCGTCCTCCTCAAGGACAACCTGGACACCGCCGATCGCATGCACACCACGAGCGGCTCGACGGTCATGCTCGGCTCCCGGCCCGACCGCGACGCCACCGTCGTGGCTCGGCTGCGGGCGGCCGGCGCCGTGCTGCTCGGCAAGGCGAACAAGACGTCGTGGATTCTCGGGCCCGCGGGCTGGAGCGCCCGGGGCGGCCAGACCCGCAATCCGTACGACACGACGCGCTCGCCGCACGGATCGAGTTCGGGGTCGGCGGCGGGCGTCGCGGCGAACCTGTGCGCGGTGGCGCTCGGCACCGAGACCATCGGGTCGATCCTGGGACCCGCCGCCGCGAACTGCCTCGTGGGAGTGAAGCCGACCACCGGCCTCACCAGCCGGGCGGGCATGATCCCCGGCATCCCCAGCTTCGACTCGGTCGGACCTCTCGCGCGTTCGGTCGCCGACGCGGCGCAGGTGCTCTCCGTGATCGCCGGGCCCGACCCCCGCGACCGCGCGACGGACGGCGCGCCCGTGGTCGACTACCTCGGCCTCCTCGGCGCCACCGACCTGCGCGGGGTGCGCATCGGCGTGCCCCGCACGATGTTCTTCGGCTACAGCGCAGCGGCCGACGCGGTGGCCGAGTCCGCGCTGGAGGCCCTGAGCCGGGTGGGCGCGGTCATCGTCGAGGGGACGGACATCCCGGGGGCGGACGAACTCACCACCGATCCGTCCTTCGGCCGCGTCGTGGTGAACGAGACCGCCCACGGCCTGGGGCAGTACCTCGCCCGGACGCCCGGCAGCCACCCGCGCACCATCGCCGCCCTGGTGGAGGCCAACCGGGCGAACGCCGCGGTCGAGCTGGAGCTGTACGAGCAGGACATCCTGGAGATGCTGGCGGCGCACACCGCGGACCTGGACGACCCGGGCTACCGTGACGCGTTGGCGACCGTGCGGCGAAAGGCGCGTGCGGAGGGCATCGACGCCGTCATGGACGAGCACCGCCTCGACGCGCTGGTCATGCCCACCTGTCCGCCGCCCTGGCCGATCGACGTCGTCGAGGGCGATCCCGAGCCGCACGGAGCCGCGCTCGTGCCCGGGTTGGCCGGCTACCCCGCGATCAGCGTGCCGGCGGGCTGGACGGAGGGCCTGCCCGTCGGCGTCACCTTCACCGGAAGGGCGTTCAGCGAACCCGTCCTGCTGCGCGTGGCGGACGTCTTCGAGCGGACGACGCCGTCCCGCCGCCCGCCCGGCGACCCCACCGGCGCAAGGTGAACGGCCGTGCTTGATCTCCTTCCGGGAAAGGACGACCCCGCCTGGCCGTCGGGGACCCGCGGTCTGAGGCTGCTCCCGCTGCGCGCAGTGCGCTACGTCCCGGACGAGGTCGGCGACCTGGCGGCCGTGACCTCGCCGCCGCTCGACGGCGCGGTCGGCCGGGAGGGGCGGGAGCCCGAGCATCCCCACCACGTCGTCCGCCTGATCCACCCGCGGGCCGGCACGGCCGAGGCCCGCCGCGCACAGGCGTCGAAGACGCTGCGCGCGTGGCTCGCCGAAGGCGTCCTCGCCGCCGACGCCGAACCCGCGCTGTACGTGTACGAACAGTCGCGGGGCGACCTCGTGCAGCGCGGCGTCATCGGCGCCCTGGAACTCTCGCCGCCCGAGGAGGGAATCGTTCTCCCCCACGAGGACGTCATCGCGCACGTCGTCGAGGAACGGGCGGACCTGGTGCGGGCCACCGCCGCGCAGCTCGAACCCCTGCTGCTCAGCTACCGGGGCACGGCCGCAGCGGCGGGAGCCACGTCCGCCGTCGAGCGGGCGACGGCCGGCCCGCCCCTGCTGGTCACCACCACGCGGGACGGCTTCCGGCATCGCCTGTGGTCGATGACCGACCCGGCCGAGATCGGCGAGGTGGCCGATCACCTGGCGGGTCACCGGGCTCTCATCGCCGACGGCCACCACCGGTGGGCCACCTACCTGCGGTTGCGGCGGGAGCAGGCCGTGACGCCCGGCCCGTGGGACTACGGCCTCGTTCTCCTCGTGGACACCGCGCAGTACCCCCTCCAGGTGGAGGCGATCCACCGGCTCCTCCCTCGGCTTCCCCTCTCCGAGGCGCTGGCCGCGGTGGGGGACTCCTTCCGCGTCCGGCGCCTGGCCACGTCCCTCGCCCAGGCCCTGGCAGCCCTGGAGGAAGCCGCCTCCACGGGCAACGCCTTCCTGCTCGCGGGCGACGGTTCCTATCACCTCCTCGACCGGCCGGACCCGGCGCTCCTCGCCCGCACGACGAGACGGGACCGTCCGGCGGACTGGCACGCCCTGGACGCCGCCGTGCTGCACGAAACCCTGATGGCCCGGGTGTGGCGCGTTCCCGATGCCGCCGACTGCGTCGCGTACCTGCACGACGCGGAGGCGGCGGTGGCACAGGCCGAGCGTCTCGACGCCACCGCCGTGCTGATGCATCCGGTACGCGAAGAGCTGGTCCACGACCTGGCGCGGCGCGGCGTCACGCTGCCGCGCAAGTCGACCTCCTTCGGCCCGAAACCGGCCTGCGGCCTGGTCCTGCGCAGCCTGGAGGACCCGTGCCCGTCCCCCGGGCAGGCGCCTGCCCCGCCGCGGACGAGGACCGGACCGGCGTCGCCCGCGGAGCGGCCGCGGGACGCGCGTGCCTGCCTCAGCCGAGAAGCCGCAGCGCCCGGGTGAGTGCGCTGTCGCGGCCGGCCGCGAATTCGGCCTCGGTGAAGACGGGCACGCGGACGGTGGGGGCGATGCCGGTCCCGTCGAAGGCCGCGCCGTCGGAGGCGAGGTACTTCTCGTTGGGCAAGGTGACGGACCAGCCGTTGGGCAGGACCCGGTCCATCGTGTCCGACAGGGCGCCCTGGGTGTTCTCACCGATGCGGACGGGGGCCGGGGTGCGGTTCATGAGGGCCTGGACGAAGGTCTCGCCGGCGCTGACGGTCAGCCGGCCGGTGAGCAGGGCGATCGGGCCGGTGTAGACCGGACGGCCCGAACGCGGGCTCACCCCGATCGGTTGGGCCGGGGTGAACCGTTGCGCGCCCGGGGTGTTGTCGCGGGCCCGCTTCGTGTAGGCGGTGTACGCACGGGTGGTGAGCCTGGAGGCGAGCCGCAGCCCGAGGGGGTCGGACCCGCCGCCGTTGAAGCGCAGGTCGATGACGAGGGCGCGCAGCGCGTCGGGGCCACAGGTGCGCGCCCTGGTCAGGACGGCGTCGAGGGCTCGGTCGAGTTCGGCCCGGTCCCCCGGGTAGTCGTCCTTCCCGGTGAAGCCGGAGAAACGGGTGATGCGCAGATAGCCGATGCGGTGGGGCAGGTCGGCGTAGCCGATGGCGCCCCGCCCCCAGCGCCGTTGGGGCGCGCCCACGCTCGCGGCCGTCGCCTTGTCGATCTTCCTGACGGTGGCGGACGTGGGCGTCTCGGTGTCTGCTCGACGGCCCGTGAAGCGCCGATTCCCGCCCGCGACGATCGCGGTGTGGGCGTCGTGCAGCGGCTCGATCATGTCTTCGAGGATGCCGAACAGTTCGGCGTCGGTGGTGTCGGCGGTGACGGCGGGGCGGTAGCGGTCGCGCACGGCGGTCCAGTCGACGCCCTTGGCCGCGAACGAGGGGTAGTTCTCCGCGTACGTCTGCCAGAAGGCGTCGAAGACGGAGCGGGGGTCCCGGGCCGGCTTCCTGCGGCACCTGTCGGGGAGCTCGTGGACGCGGCGCAGGGTGCGAGACCCCGCGTCGTCCTCGAAGCGGAGCGTGACGGCGTCGCCCGCGCCGTCGGCGTTCGGGGTCAGGGTGATGCGCCCGGCCTCCTCGCTGTCGGCCGGCGTGAAGTCCACGGCGCCGCCCGCCCGGGACGGGCCGCTGCGGTCGGCCTCCAGGCCGCCGGGCAGACAACTCACGCGCGTCGTCTCGTAGGTGCGCAGGTGACGTCCGTCGACCGAGACGACGGTGCCGTATCCGGTGCTCCGCCACAGTCCCCGCACCGACGGATGCGCGGCCGCGGCGTCCCGGGGCGCCGGGGTGGCGCACGTCATGGCGGGCAGGGCGGCGGCGGCGAGGGCGAGTGCGACGGCGCGGAACGGGGCGCGCCTGCGGCGGACCGTGAGGTGCATGTCCCTCACGTTACGGAGAGTGCGGCCTCCGGCACCATGGGGTGTCCACCCGCTTGCGGGTTCGGGAATCCGAACCGGCCGGCCCTCGCCGGTCGTCCCCCGATCGTCCCGCGGGGTCGTCCGGCCCGTGACGGTCGCCGGCCGTGATGCGCCCGCGCGCAGCGGTCCGCGCGGGCTTCGTGTGCCGGGTCGGGTGGTGTGAGAGGCTGCATCGCATGAACCGGCTGGCTGGTGTGACCTCGCCCTATCTGTTGCAGCACGCCGACAATCCGGTCGACTGGTGGCCATGGGGGTCGGCGGCGTTCGAGGAGGCGAAGCGGCGCGACGTGCCGGTTCTGCTGTCGGTCGGCTACTCCGCGTGCCACTGGTGCCACGTGATGGCGCACGAGTCCTTCGAGGACCAGGAGACCGCGGACCGCCTCAACGCGCACTTCGTCAGCGTGAAGGTGGACCGCGAGGAGCGCCCCGACGTCGACGCCGTCTACATGGAGGCCGTGCAGGCGGCCACCGGGCAGGGCGGCTGGCCCATGACGGTGTTCCTGACGCCCGACGGCGAGCCCTTCTACTTCGGCACGTACTTCCCGCCCGAGCCCCGGCACGGCATGCCGTCCTTCCGGCAGGTGCTGGAGGGGGTCCGGCAGGCCTGGACCGAGCGGCGCGACGAGGTCGCCGAGGTCGCCGGGAAGATCGTCCGGGACCTGGCGGGGCGGGAGATCTCCTACGGCGACAGCCTGGCCCCCGGTGAGCAGGAGCTCTCGCAGGCGCTGCTCGGGCTGACCCGGGAGTACGACGCGCAGCGCGGCGGGTTCGGCGGGGCGCCGAAGTTCCCGCCGTCCATGGTGATCGAGTTCCTGCTGCGCCATCACGCGCGCACCGGGGCCGAGGGCGCGCTCCAGATGGCCCAGGACACCTGTGAGCGGATGGCGCGGGGCGGGATCTACGACCAGCTCGGCGGGGGGTTCGCCCGGTACTCCGTGGACCGCGACTGGATCGTGCCGCACTTCGAGAAGATGCTCTACGACAACGCGCTGCTGTGCCGGGTCTACGCGCACCTGTGGCGCGCCACCGGCTCCGAGCTCGCGCGGCGGGTCGCCCTGGAGACCGCCGACTTCATGGTCCGGGAACTGCGCACCGAGCAGGGCGGGTTCGCCTCCGCGCTCGACGCCGACAGCGACGACGGCACCGGCCGGCACGTCGAGGGCGCGTACTACGCGTGGACGCCCGGGCAGTTGAGGGACGTGCTGGGGGAGGAGGACGCCGAGCTCGCCGCCCGCCATTTCGGGGTGACCGAGGAGGGCACCTTCGAGCACGGCTCCTCGGTGCTGCAACTCCCGCAGCAGGACGGCCTGTTCGACGCCGCGCGGATCGAGTCGATCAGGGACCGGCTGCTCCGGGCCCGGGCCGAGCGCCCCGCGCCCGGCCGGGACGACAAGGTCGTCGCCGCCTGGAACGGGCTGGCGATCGCCGCGCTCGCCGAGACGGGCGCGTACTTCGACCGGCCGGACCTCGTCGACGCGGCCCTGGCCGCCGCCGACCTGCTCGTGCGGCTGCACCTCGACGACCAGGCCCGCATCGCCCGCACCAGCAAGGACGGGCAGGTCGGGGCCAACGCGGGCGTCCTGGAGGACTACGCCGACGTCGCCGAGGGCTTCCTCGCGCTCGCGTCCGTCACCGGGGAGGGCGTCTGGCTGGAGTTCGCCGGGTTCCTGCTCGACCACGTCCTGACCCGGTTCGTGGACGCCGGATCCGGTGCGCTCTTCGACACGGCCGTGGACGCCGAGCGGCTCATCCGGCGGCCGCAGGACCCGACCGACAACGCCGCGCCGTCCGGCTGGACGGCCGCCGCAGCGGCGCTGCTTGGCTACGCGGCGCACACCGGCTCGGAGCCGCATCGCGCGGCGGCCGAGCGGGCCCTGGGCGTGGTGAAGGCGCTCGGTCCGCGCGTTCCCCGGTTCATCGGCTGGGGGCTGGCCGCGGCCGAGGCGCTGCTCGACGGTCCGCGCGAGGTCGCGGTCGTCGGCGCGGGGCCGGACGACCCGGGGGCGAGGGAGCTGCACCGTACGGCGCTGCTGGCCACCGCACCCGGAGCCGTCGTCGCGTCCGGCGTCGCGGGCGGCGACGAGTTCCCGCTGCTCGCGGGCCGGCCGCTGGTCGACGGCCGGCCCGCCGCCTATGTCTGCCGCGGCTTCACCTGCGACGCCCCGACCACCGATCCGCAGCGGCTGCGCGACGCGCTCGGCGGCTGACGGGCGCCGGTGACGGGCCGGACGCCGGGGATCTCGCAGACATCGACGATCGCGGGGCGCCCGCGGCCGGCGGCTAGCCCGCGAACTCCGCCAGGGCGCGTTCCACGATGGCGACCAGCTGCTCGTGGTGCGCGCCCTTCCAGTAGGCGCGCCCGCAGGAGCGGCACTGGGCGAAGACGTCGTAGGACTGCTGGGTGCCCTTGCGGAGCTGGTCGGCGACCTCGTCCTTGGTGGCCTGCCGCAGCACGCCGTTGCAGGCGGTGCACCTGGTCCAGGGGCGGAGCTCGGGCGCGAACCGGTCCAGGACGTCGCGCAGTTGTTCCTCGGGCGCGGTGCTGTAGACGTAGGCGCCGGCCCACAGTTCACGGCGGCGCAGCAGGCCCCGGTCGCGGCTGAGCATGACCCGTCGTTCGGCTGCCGAGAGGGCGGCGAGGGCCGGGTCCCCGATGTCGGTCGACTCGTAGGCGACGTCCACGCCGAGCAGGCGCAGCCGGCGGGCGAGGGTGCCGAGGTGGACGTCGAGGAGGAAGCGCAGCGGGGCTCCCGGCACCCGCTGGGGCCGGGCGACCGGGCGCACGCTCACCGACTCGCCGTCGGCGGGGATGTGCGAGACGGGCCTGTCCTGCCCGTCGACGAGCAGGGCGCCGACCTCGGTGAGGGGCACGCCGAGCGACTCGACGACATGGCCGAGGGTCGAGACGCCGTCGACGGCGAGGTCGGTGGCGCCGGCGCGCCGGGCGTGCGGGACGAACAGGGCCAGCTCGGGGGCGACTTCGACGCGGATCCGGTGTGCGTTCACCCGGTCAGGATGGCACGCGGGAGTCGTCGGGGCTCAGCTCTTCTCCGCTGCGCCGAGGCCGTGTTCCAGGACGGTCAGGGCACGGTCGAGGAGGGCGGGGAAGTCGTCCCGGTGGCCGTTCTGCGCCCAGTACAGGGAGGTCTCCATCAGGCCGGCGACGAGGGACATCGCGTGGACGCGGAGCTCCAGGCCGTCGGGGTCGCGGCCGGTGCGCCCGGCGATCGCCTCGCAGAGCAGGCGGCCGGTGACCGACATGCTCTCCCGCATCCGCGAGCGCACGGCCGGGACGTCCACGAGCAGCCGCGTGCGCAGCCGGGCCGCCTCGGGGTCGTCCTCGACGCCGGCGCGGGCGGCCGCCAGCAGGACGTGACGGACGGAGTCGGTCCAGGCCTCGTCCCTCGGGCGGGCCCGCAGTTCCTCCACCAGGACGGGGCCGTACTCGTCCGCGAGGACGATGTCCTCCTTGGTCGGGAAGTAGCGCAGGACGGTCGACGGCGAGACCTCGGCCCGGTCGGCGATCCGGTCGATCGTCGTGGCGACGTAGCCCTGTTCCTCGACGAGAGCGTAGGCGGCGGCGCGGATCGCCTCGCGGGTCCTGGTCTTCTTGCGCTCGCGCAGGCCCGGTCGGGGGTGGTCGGCGGGAGGGCTGATGCGTGCGGCCGTCATGGGGCTCATTGTCCGGCACCGGCCCGCGCGGCCTTTGCGGCCGAGGCCGCGGGGGCCGGCACGGGACGGCCACGGCTCGAAAGC
>NZ_JAHHIT010000023.1 GCF_024539675.1 Streptomyces hilarionis
GCATGCGTTTCATTCGGCGCGGATGGAGCCGATGGTGGCGGAGTTCCGTGCGGTGCTGGAGTCGGTGGAGTTTCGTGCCCCGCGTGTTGCGGTGGTGTCGAACGTGTCGGGGCGTGTGGCGGGGGAGGAGTTGTGCGATCCGGAGTACTGGGTGCGGCATGTCCGTGAGGCGGTGCGCTTCGCCGACGGCGTCGGATCCGCGCTGGAACGGGGCGTCGACAAGTTCCTGGAACTGGGTCCCGGCGGGTTGACGGCGATGACGGAGGAGAGCCTCGACCACAGGGGAGTGGACGCGGTGTGCGCCCCCGCCCTGACTTCCCGTCACCCCGAGGACGAGAGCGTCGTGCGGGCACTGGGCCGGATCCACACGGCCGGCGCCGAGGTCGACTGGGCGGCGCTGTTCGCCGGCACGGGAGCGCGCACGGTCGAGCTGCCGACCTACGCCTTCCAGCACAAGCGGTACTGGCTCGACTCGCGCGCCACCGGCGGCGGCGACCCGGCGAGCCTCGGCCTCACGGCCACCGGCCACCCGCTGCTCGGCGCCGGCGTGCCGCTGCCCGACTCGGACGGCTTCCTGTTCACCGGCAGGGTCTCCCTCGCGACCCAGCCCTGGATCGCCCACCACGCCATGCTGGGCACCGCGCTGCTGCCGGGCACCGCGTTCGTCGAACTGGCGCTGCGCGTCGGCGGCGAGGCGGGCTGCGAGACGATCGAGGAACTCACCCTCGAAGCGCCGCTGGTGCTGGGCGAGCAGGGCGGCCGCGCGGTCCAGGTCATGGTCGGCGGCCTCGACGAGACGGGACGGCGCATCTTCGCGCTCCACTCACGGCCCGACGACGCGGGCGACGACGAGCCGTGGCTGCGGCACGCCACCGGCACCCTCGCCGAGCAGGGACCGGCGCAGTCCGCCGCGGACTCGCCGGAAGGGGTGTGGCCGCCCGAGGGCGCCGCGGAGATCCCCGTGGACGACTTCTACCCCGACCTGGCCGAGGCCGGATTCGCCTACGGTCCGGTCTTCCGGGGACTGCGCGCCCTGTGGAGCAGGGACGGCGAGATGTTCGCCGAGGTCCGCCTCCCGGACGAGGCGGGCGACACGGACAGCGGCTTCGGCGTGCATCCCGCGCTGCTGGACGCGGCCCTGCAACCCCTCGCGCTGGGCGTCCTGGGAGGCGTCGACGGCCGGGAACCGGTCAAGGGCGGCATGCCCTTCGTGTGGACCGGGGTCCGGCTGCACGCCACCCACGCCACCGTCGCGCGGGTCCGGCTCGCGCCGGTGGGACGCAGCGAGGTGTCGGTCTCGGTGACCGACGACTCCGGGCTGCCGATCGCCACCGTCGACTCGCTCGCCATGCGCGACCCGGCGCTGGAGCAGTTCACCGCCTCCGCACCGCGGCAGGACGCGCTGTTCGACGTCCGGTGGACGCCGGTGTCCCTCGGATCGGCCGAAGGCCCGGGCGACTGGGCCATGCTCGGCTTCGACCCGCTGGAGATCCGCCCCCGGCTCGTCGAGGCCGGCCTCACCGGCACGCCGTACCTCGACCCCCAGTCCCTGATCGACACCGTGGAATCGGGCAAGCCCGCGCCGTCGGTGGTGGCGATGTCCTGCTTCGGCGGCGACCAGGGCGGCCTCGTCCAGGCCACGCACGACGCGGTGCGCCGCGTCCTGGAAGTGCTCCACAGCTGGCTCGCCGACGCCCGCCTGACGGGCTCCCGGCTGGTGCTGCTCACGCGGGGCGCGGTCCCGGCCACCGACGCCGACCGGATCGAGGACCTGGCGGCCTCCGCCGTCTGGGGCCTGGTGCGCTCGGCGCAGTCCGAACACCCGGACCGCGTCGTCCTCGTCGACCTCGACGACGACCCCGCCTCCTACCGGGCGCTGCCCGCCGCGCTCGCCACCGGCGAACCCCAGCTGGCGCTGCGCGCGGGCGCCGCGAGCGCGCCCCGGCTGGCCCGGCACACCGGCGCGCCGCAGGGCTCCGCGGGGTTCGGGCCCGACGGCACCGTGCTGGTCACCGGCGGCACCGGAGCGCTCGGCGCGGTGGTCGCCCGGCATCTCGTGGCCGCCCACGGCGTCCGGCGCCTGGTGCTGGCCGCCCGCAGCGGACCCGCCGCGCCGGGAGCGGACGCGCTGCTGGCCGAACTGGCCGGACTCGGCGCCGAGGCCCGCATCGTGGCCTGCGACGTCTCCGACCGCGACGCGCTGGCCGCGCTGCTGGCCGGCATCCCGGCCGACCAGCCCCTGACCGGCGTCGTGCACACGGCGGGCGTGCTGGCGGACGCGACGATCGACTCCCTCACCGCCGACCGGTGCGACACCGTGCTGCGGGCCAAGGCCGACGCGGCCTGGCACCTGCACGAGCTGACCGCGCACGCACCGGTGCGGGCGTTCGTGCTGTTCTCCTCCGCCGCCGGACTGCTGGGCAGCCAGGGACAGGGCAACTACGCCGCCGCCAACGCCTTCCTCGACGCCCTCGCCGCGCACCGGCGCGCCGCGGGACTGGCCGCCTCCTCGCTGGCCTGGGGCTGGTGGGAGCAGCCCGGCGGCATGGGAGCGGACCTGGGCCGGGCCGAGCGCGCCCGGATGAGCCGCGGCGGGCTCACCCCGTTCACCGCCGAGACGGGCATGGAGGCGTTCGACCAGGCACTGTCCGCGGGCTCCGAGGCGCTGCTGGTGCCGATGCGGATGAACACCACGGCCGCCCGGGCCTCGGCCGAACGGATCCCGCCGCTGCTGCGTGGACTGGTCCGGGCCCCGCAGCGGCGGGCCGCCCGGTCGGACGCCCGGGTCGCCTCGCGGCTGCACGAGCGGCTGGCCGGCGGGACCGACGCCGAACGGCTGGCGGTGCTCACCGAGCTGATCCGCTCCGAGGTCGCCCAGGTGCTCGGGCACAGCGGCGCCGAGGCCGTCGAGGACGGCAGCGGATTCGTGGAGCTGGGCTTCGACTCGCTCACCTCGGTCGAGCTGCGCAACCGCCTCGGCGACCGCACCGGGCTGAAGCTGGCGTCCACGGTCGTCTTCGACCACCCGACGCCCGCGGAACTCGCTGCCGAGCTGAACGGGCAGCTGGGCAGCGCGGGCGGCGCGGGCGGCGCGGGCGGCGCCCCCGCCGCGCCCGCCGCGACGCCCGCCGCCGCGCCGGCCGAGGACGCCGGCGCCGACGCCCCCACGGGGGACGTCGCCGTCATCAACGGCGTGGAGGCGCTGTACCGGCGTTCCATCGAGCTGGGCCGGCTCGACCTCGGCCACAGCGTGCTGCGCAACTCGGTCGACCTGCGGACGAGCTTCTCCGACGCGGACGGGGTCCGCAACGGGCCGGCCCTGGTCAGGCTCGGCGAGGGCGCGGCACACCCGAAGATCGTCGGGTTCCCGTCGCAGTCGGTGTGGGCGAGCAACCAGGAACTGGTCAGCATGGCCGTGCCGTTGCGCGGCGTCCGCGACGTGTGGTCCCTGATGCTCCCCGGCTTCGTCACCGGCCAGCCGGTCGCCGCCGACGTCGACGCGGCCGCACAGTACGCCGTGCGGCTCATCGAGGAACTGGTCGGCGACGAGCCGTTCGTGCTCGCCGGGCGCTCCTCGGGCGGCCGCATCGCCCACGAGGTCACCTCCCGGCTGGAGGGCCGGGGGCGGGCCCCGCGGGGTCTGGTGCTCATCGACAGCTATCTGGCCGGTTACGACGCCACCTCCTACATCGTGCCGGTCATGGAGTCGAAGGCCCTGGAGCTGGAGAAGGACTTCGGCCAGATGACCGGCACGCGTCTGACGGCGATGGCCGCGTACTTCGGGATGTTCGAGCACTGGCAGCCCACCGAGATCGCCACCCCGACGCTGCTGGTGCGGGCCTCGGAGTGCTACGGCGTCGAACCGGGCGAGGAGCAGCCCCCGGCCGAACAGTGGCAGTCCGCCTGGCCGTTGCCGCACGACGCGATCGACGTGCCCGGCAACCACTACACGATGCTGGAGGGCAACGGAGACGTCACGGCGGCCGCCGTCCACGAGTGGCTGCTGGGCCGCGAGGCGTAGCGGCGCCGTCCGCACACGGCGACGGGCCGCCGCCCCCACGAGGGGCGGCGGCCCGTCGCCGTGCGTCGTGCGCGGGACGCCGTCACGGGTGACGGACGACAGCGGGCCCGGCAGGTCGACGACCTGCCGGGCCCGCTGTCCGTGCGCGCGGACGCGTCACCAGGTGAGAGGCAGGCTCTCCAGTCCGCGGATGATCGAGGCGGGCTTGAGCCGCAGCTCCGACTCGGGCACCGCGAGCCGGATCTCCGGCATCCGCTCCAGGATCGCGCGGAACGCCTCCTGGAGCTCGATCCGGGCGAGCTGCGCGCCGAGGCAGTAGTGGATGCCGGCGCCGAAGGCGAGATGCGGGTTCTGCTCGCGCCCGAGGTCCAGCCGCTCCCCGTCCTCGAACACCTCCGGGTCCCGGTTGGCGGTGGCGACCGCCGGCAGCACCACCACGCCCGCGGGCAGCACCTTGCCGTCGCTCAGCTCCACCTCCGCAGTGGTGAGGCGGGGGATGATGCCGCCGGTCGTGGTGAGCGGGACGAACCGCAGCAGCTCGTCGACGGCCTTCGGGATCGCCTCGGGGTTCGCCCGCAGCTTGTCGAGCTCCTCGGGATTGTGCAGCAGCGTCACCAGGAACATGCTGATCTGGTTGGCGGTCGTCTCGTGGCCCGCGCTGAGGATGCCGATGCTCAGCGCGATGATCTCGCGCTCGGTGAGCGTGCTGTCGTCCTCGTCGCCGACCCTGATCAGCTCGCTGATCAGGTCGTCCGCGGGGTTCTCGCGCTTGGCCGCGACGAGGTCGCCGAAGTACTTCACCAGCGCGACCGTCGCCGCTTCCTTCTCCACGACCTGCTGCCAGTCGCCGAGGAGCGCGTTCGACCAGGCGTGGAACGTGTCCTGGTCGCCGGCCGGCACACCGAGCAGCTCGCAGATCACCCGCACCGGCAGCGGGACGGAGAAGCTCTTCACGAGGTCCACCGGCCGGGGCAGCGTCTCCAGTTCGTCCAGGAGTTCGCCCACCAGCTCAACGACCCGCGGCCGCAGGGCCTCCACCCGGCGCGCGGTGAAGGCCTTGCTGACCAGCTTGCGCAGCCGGGTGTGCTCCGGGGCGTCCATGCCGACGAGCGACTCGTTCATCAGCTTGCCGGTCTCGGTCTCCGACATGGCGGAGGCGGCCGCCGCCATGACCTTGCTGCTGAACCGCGAGTCCACGAGCACCTTGCGGACGTCGGCGTGCCTGGTCACCATCCAGCCGGTGATGCCGTCGGGGAACTTCACCTCCACCACGGACTCGCCGTCCCGGATCTCGGCCAGCTCCGGCGGCAGGTCGCAGACCGAGGGCGGCTCGGGGAACGGGAACGGTATGGGTTCGGAAGGCGCTTCGGCCATGGAATGCTCTCCAGATTCGTGAGGTTCTCGGAACGCGTGAAGGGTCCTCGGCCGCGCCTCGGACACGGCGGAACGACGGTGGGGGTGGGCAGGCCGGCCTTCCTCGCAGGCTATGCACGGTCCGCCCCTACACCCGCCCCCTAGGTCGCCCCACTCGCGCGAGGCACCCGGCGTCCGGCGCCCGGTCACCCGGCGTCCGGCGCGGGGCTCGGTCACTGCGCGGCGGTGCTCCTGGCCATGGCGAGCAGCGCCGCCACGTCCATGGACTTGATCTCCTCGCTCCGGTCCGCCTCCGCGGGCTCCCGCGAGGCCTCCCGGGTGAGCGACAACAGCGGCTCCAGCAGGCCGTGTTCGCGCAGCCGGTCCAGCGGCACGGACAGCAGGGCGCGGCGCACGGCCGCCTCCTGCCCGTCCCGCGGCCCCGCCCCGCCGTCAGCTCGTGCAGATGCAGTGCGGCGTCCACCTTGGCGCGGAACACCCGGTCGACCAGCTCCGGCCCC
>NZ_JAHHIT010000024.1 GCF_024539675.1 Streptomyces hilarionis
ATCGTCCGGTTCGAGGGCCGGATCGGGGTGGCGGCGGTGAACGGGCCGTCGTCGTCGGTGGTCTCGGGCGAGCCCGGGGCGTTGGACGATCTGCTGGCCGAGTGCGAGACGGCGGGGGTGCGGGCGCGTCGCATCGCGGTGGACTACGCCTCGCATTCGGCGCAGGTCGATGCCCTCAATGCCGATCTGCTGGCTGAACTGGCCGACATGCGGCCGCAGTCGTCGTCGGTGGCGTTCCACTCGACTGTGACGGGTGAGCGGTTGGACACCGCGGCGTTGGATGCGGCGTATTGGGTGTCGAATCTGCGGGAGCGGGTGCTGTTCGAGCCGGTGATCCGGATGCTCGCTGAGCAGGATCACCAGGTCTTCGTGGAGTCCAGTCCGCATCCGGTCGTGGTCATGGCGATCCAGGAGACCCTGGAGGCCCTGGGCTCCCTGGACAGCGGGACGGGCTCCGGTGCCGCCGTGGGGTCGCTGCGTCGGGACGACGGCGGTGTGGAGCGCTTCCTGACGTCGCTGGCCGAGGCGTACGTGGCCGGTGCCCCCGTGAACTGGATGCCGCTGTTCGGCGGCACGGGCGCGCGCACGGTCGACCTGCCGACCTACGCCTTCCAGCACGAGCGCTACTGGCTCGAGGACGCCTCCGCGCCGGGTACGGCGTCCGCCGTCGATCCGGTGGACGCGGCGTTCTGGGGTGCGGTGGAGCGGGCGGACGTGGAGGGTGTGGCTGCTCTCGTGGACGGTTCGGTGCCGGATGTGTGGGGGCCGGTGGTGCCGGCGTTGTCGGCCTGGCG
>NZ_JAHHIT010000025.1 GCF_024539675.1 Streptomyces hilarionis
GCCCGCGGCCGTGGTGGGACACTCACAAGGCGAGATCGCCGCCGCCTGCGTGGCCGGCGCACTCACCCTGGAAGACGCGGCCCGGGTGGTCGCCCTGCGCTCGCAGGCGATCGCCCGGAAGCTGGCCGGCCGGGGCGGGATGATGTCGGTGGCCCTGCCGGCCGACGAGGTGCGGGCCCGCCTGAGCGCCTGGCCGGACCGGCTGGAGGTGGCGGCCCTCAACGGCCCGTCCGCCACGGTCGTCGCCGGTGAACCGGACGCACTGGACGAACTGCTCGCCGCCTGCGAGGCGGACGGCGTGCGGGCCCGCCGGGTGCCGGTGGACTACGCCTCCCACACCGCCCACGTGGAACGGATCGAGGACGAACTCGCCCACGTGCTCGCGGACGTCCGCCCCGAGCCCCCACGGGTGCCGCTCTTCTCGACCGTCGAGCGGGACTGGCTCGGCGAACGGCCGGTCGACGCCGGATACTGGTACCGCAACCTGCGGCAGCCGGTGCACTTCCACTCCGCCGTGGCGGCCCTCGCAGAGCAGGGGTACCGCACGTTCGTCGAGGTCAGTCCGCACCCTGTGCTCACCATGAACGTCGAGGAGGTCCTGGAGGGCCGGCCCGACCCTGGCGCCTCCGTGGTCTGCGGCACGCTCCGCCGCGACGAGGGGGGACGCGACAGGTTCCTGGCCTCGGCCGCCAGGCTCTGGACGCACGGCGCCGCCGTGGACTGGAACGGCGCCTACGCGGGAACCGGCGCGCGCCGCGTCGAGCTGCCGACCTACGCCTTCCAGCGGCGCCGTCACTGGCTGCACCCGCTCGCCGACCGGCCGTTGCTCGGCCGGCCCGTGGAACTCGCCGACGGCGGCGCCACCGTGCACACCGAACGTCTCTCGCTGCGCAGCCGGCCCTGGCTGGCCGACCACCGGGTGCTCGGCCAGGCGGTGGTGCCGGGGACCGCTCTGCTGGAGATGGCGCTGCGGATCGGCCACACGTTGGACGAACTGACCCTCAGGACACCGCTGGTGGTGCCGGAGCGGGGCGAGGTCGAGGTGCAGCTGACGGCGGCGGCACCGGACGCGTCGGGGCGGCGGGAACTGCGCATACACGGCCGCCTGTGCGGCGAGGCCGAGGAGGACTGGCAGCTGCACGCCACGGGCCGGGCCGGGCCGGCCGGAGCCGCCGCCGGCGGCCCGGCGCCGGTCGAGTGGCCGCCGAGCGGCGCTGCCCCGCTGGACCCCGCCGGCTGGTACGACGAACTCGCCCGGCGCGGCCTGGAGTACGGGCCGGCCTTCCGTAACCTGGGGGCGGCGTGGCGGTGCGGTGACGACCTGTTCGCCGAGGTTGCGCTCGCGGAGGAGGCGGGACCGTTCTGCCTCCATCCCGCGCTGCTGGACGCGGTTCTCCATCCGCTGGTGCTGGAGGAGGGCGCCGAGCCGGTGGTCCCGTTCTCCTGGGAAGGCGTCCGGCTCGCCCGAACCGGGGCCTCCCGGCTCCGGGTCCGGATCGGCCTGCTCGGCGGACAGCGGGCGTCGCTGACCGCCACCGACGGCAACGGCACCCCGGTGCTCTCGGTCGACTGCCTCACCCTGCGCCCCCTCGACGCCCGCCGCTCCGACCCCAAGCTGTTCCAGGTGGACTGGCGCGAGGCCGGCGTTCCCGCCTCGACCGGGGCGCCGGACACCCCGACCGTCGTCCTGCCGGTCCCGTCGAGCGCCACCGAGCTGCCCGCGGCCGTGCACGCGACAGCGGAGCAGGTGCTGGGGGACGTCCAGGCGTGGCTGGCCGAGCACGGCGAGGGCCCCGGGCGGCTGGTCGTCGCCACTCGCCGGGCCGTGGCCGTGGCCCCGGGCGAGGAGCTCGACATGGCCGCCGCCGCCGTGTGGGGCCTGCTGCGCTCGGCTCAGACCGAACACCCGGGCCGGGTCCTCCTGCTGGACCACGACGGCGACGGGGAGCCCGCGGCTGATCGGCTGCGGGAGGCCCTCGCCGCCGACGAACCGCAGGTCGTCCTGCGCGCCGGACGGATCCATGTCCCCCGGCTCGCCCGCGGTTCCGTCCCCGCGCCCACCGCCGACCGCTCGCCGGCCGGTCTCGACGGGACCGTGCTGATCACCGGCGGCACCGGCGGTCTCGGCGCCACCGTGGCACGCCATCTGGTGGAGCGGCACGGCGTCCGCCGACTGCTGCTGGTCAGCCGCAGCGGCTCCGCCGCCGCCGGCGCGGCGGAGCTGGTCGCGGAGCTGACCGCCAAGGGCGCGGCCGTCTCGGTGGCCGCCTGCGACGTGGCCGACCGGTCCGCGCTGGCCGCCGTCCTCGCGGCCCTCCCCGCCTCGGCCCCGCTGCGGGCCGTGGTACACGCGGCCGGGGTCCTACAGGACGGCGCGGTCGCCTCGCTGACGGCGGAACAGCTGCATGCCGTCCTCGCGGCGAAGGCCGACGGCGCCTGGCACCTGCACGAGCTGACCCGTGACCTCGACCTCGGGGCCTTCGTGCTGTTCTCCTCGGTCTCGGCCACCATCGGTCTGGCCGGGCAGGCCAACTACGCGGCCGCCAACGCCTTCCTCGACGCACTCGCCCACCACCGGCACCGGCGCGGACTCCCCGCGCTGTCGCTGGGCTGGGGTCTGTGGGAGCAGAGCACCGGCCTGACCGGCGCGCTCGGCCCCGCCGATCTGCGGCGGATGCTCCGTACGGGCCTGCGACCGCTGCCCACCGACCAGGCGCTGGCGTTGTTCGACCTGTCCCTCGACGCGGACCGGCCGCATCTGGTGCCGGCCTGGTTCGACCCGGACGAGCTGCGGAAGGGCGCACCGCCCTCGCTGCTGCGCGCATGGGTACGTGCTCCTGCCGCGGCGGCCGCTCGGACGGCGGACGGCGGACCTTCCCTGGGCGAGAGGCTGCGGTTTCTGCCCCGCCCCGAGCGCGAGCTGACGCTGCGTCGGCTCGTCCAGACGGAGATCGCGACCGTACTGGGCCGTTCCGGACCGGGCGACGTGGCGCCCGAACGCGGCTTCATGGAGATGGGCTTCGACTCGCTCACCGCCCTGGAGCTGCGCAGCCGGCTGGCCGGCCTCACCGGGCTCACCCTGTCCGCGACCGTGACCTTCGACCACCCGAGCGTGCTCGCCCTGGCCCGGCACCTGCTGGAGCGGCTCGCCCCGGAACCGGACCCGGAACCGGCTTCGGCCCCGGACGTCCCGGACCCGGAGTCCGAGGCGCCCGCCGAGCACGCGCTCACCGCCCTGGCCCGGCTGGCGGCCGACGCTGCCACCCTCGACGCCGAGCTGCGCCTGGACGTCACCGCACAGGTGTGGGAGCTGCTCGGGGCACTGACCGCCGAAGCGGACGGAACGGCGCCGGTGCCCGACGAGGAGATCACCGCGGCAACCGCGGACGAGCTCTTTTCCTTGATCGACGATGAGCTTGGAAGGCCCTGAAGATGACCGAGGCGAAGCTGCTCGACTACCTGAAGCGGGTCACCACCGAGCTGCGCCAGACCCGCCGCCAACTGGCGGACCTGGAGAAGACGGCCGGGCAAGAGCCGATCGCGATCGTGGGGATGGCCTGCCGGTACCCGGGCGGTGTCTCCTCGCCCGAGGACCTGTTCCAGCTGACCCTCGACGGCGTGGACGCGCTCACCGAGTTCCCGACGAACCGCGGCTGGGACGTCGAGGGGCTGTACGACCCCGACCCGGACCACCTGGGCACGACCTACACCCGGCACGGCGGATTCCTCCACGACGCGAGCGAGTTCGACGCGGGCCTGTTCGGCCTGTCCCCGCGCGAGGCGCTGACCACCGACCCGCAGCAGCGGCTCCTGCTCGAGGTGTCCTGGGAGGCGCTGGAGCGCGCGGGCATCGTCCCGGCCTCCCTGCG
>NZ_JAHHIT010000026.1 GCF_024539675.1 Streptomyces hilarionis
GTCTTCTTGCGGCGCAGGGCGTACAGGGCGGTGCCGGTGAGGGCGAGGATGCCGAGGCCGCCGGCGGTGAGGGAGGGGCCGGCGAGGGCTCCGCCGCCGGTGTGCATGCCGCCGCTGGGCTTGTCGTGCTCGCCCTTCCAGCCGCCGTCCTCCTCGTGTCCGCCCTTCCAGGTGGTGTCGTCCTGGCCGGAGGCGTCCTGGCCGCGCTCGCCGTCGTGGCCGCGGTCCTGGTCCTTCTGCCAGTCCTTGTCCTTGTAGGTCTCGGGGTCGAAGCGGGGGTCCTGGGCGGCGTCGTGGTCGCCGCCCTGGGTGAGGGCGGTCAGCGCGCCGCCGCCGGTGTGCATGCCGCCGTGGGGCGCGTCGTGGTCGGCGTGCTCCTCCTTGTCGTGCTTGCCGGACCAGCCGTCGGTCTTGCCGGTGGAGTGGCCGTCCTCCTTGCTGTGGGACGAGGTGTCGTGGTCCCAGCCGCCGTCGGCCGCGTGGGCGCCGGGAGCGCCCACCGCGAGAGCGGCCGTCACGGCCGCGGTGGCCAGGATCATGCGAGCAGAACGCATCTGATGGTCCTTCCGTCACGACCGGGCAGCCGACACCACGTCAGCCGAGGAGACCCGCCCGCAACGTGATCCACCGTCAGTCACCGGCCCCCGCGGCACCACTCAGGACGTTCACACGGGTGAAGCGCACGAGGGTCAGGAAAGCGACAGCCCCGTCTCCAGGACCTGACGCAGCGTCGACTCGGCCTCCCGGTCCGGTCCCGGCGCCCGCCAGGCGACGAACCCGTCGGGGCGGACGAGCACGGCGCCCCCGCGGGCCGTGCCGTGCCGCTCGGCCCAGTCGACGCCGTCCTCCGTGACCAGGTCCGCTCCGGCCTCGGACCCCACCCGGTACGACCGCAGCGGAACGGCGAGTTCCGTGGCGAGCCGGGCCGCGGCCTCGTGCCAGCCGCCCGGCTCGTCGGCGTCGCTGAGCAGGACCGGGGTCCGCTCGTACAGGTCGAGGGTGGAGATCCGCTCGTCGCCGCGGCGCACCCACAGGTGGGGCGCCCGGCTGCCGGGACCGCCGCTCAGGTCGAGACCCTCGGGGACGACCGGGACCGCGGGGTCGGCGCCGACGACGGCGCCCTGCGGGTAGCGGTAGCCGAGGGCCACGTTGAGGATGCCCCGCTGCGGACCCGACCCGCCGGAACCGGGCGGCGGGGCGAACCCCGGGTGGCTGTGCTCGGCGGACCGGGCGGCGGCACGGGCGCTGGTGGCCTCGGCGACGGGCCGGCGCTCGGCGTCGTAGGTGTCGAGCAGCCCCTCTCCCGCCCAGCCGTCGAGGACCGCGGCGAGCTTCCACGCGAGGTTGTGGGCGTCCTGGATGCCGGTGTTGGAGCCGAAGGCCCCGGTCGGGGACATCTCGTGGGCCGAGTCGCCGGCCAGGAACACCCTGCCGGACCGGTAGCTGCGGGCGACCCGCTGCGCGGCGTGCCAGGGAGCCTTGCCGGTGATCTCCACGTCGAGGTCCGCGACGCCGACCGCCCGCCGGATGTGCTCGACGCACCGCTCGTCGGTGAACTCCTCCAGCGTTTCCCCGTGTTCGGGGTGCCACGGGGCGTGGAAGACCCAGTTCTCGCGGTTGTCCACCGGCAGCAGCGCGCCGTCGGCGTCCGGGCTGGTCAGGTAGCAGACGATGAAGTGGCGGTCGCCCACGACGTCGGCGAGGCGACGGGAGCGGAACGTGAGGCTGACGTTGTGGAACAGGTCGCCCGGCCCGCTCTGGCCGATGCCGAGCTGCTCGCGGACGGGGCTGCGCGGGCCGTCGGCGGCGACGAGGTAGTCCGCGCGGACGGTGATGTGCTCACCGGTCTCACGGCTCTTCGCCACGGCGGTGACGCCGTCGGCGTCGGTCTCGAACGACATCAGCTCGGTGGAGAACCGCAGGTCGCCGCCGAGCCGCCGCGCGTGGTCGAGCAGCACCGGCTCCAGGTCGTTCTGGCTGCACAGGCACCACGAGCTGGGGCTGAAGCGGGCCAGTCCGCCACCCGGGTCGATGTCGCGGAACAGCCACTCCCCCGCGTCGCCGACCAGGGTGGGCGTCTGAAGGATGCCGTGGTTGTCGGCGAGGGTGGCCGCCGCGTCCTGGATGTCCCGCTCGACGCCCGCCACCCGGAACAGCTCCATCGTGCGGACGTTGTTCCCCCGGCCGCGGGGATGGATGGAGGTGCCGGCGTGCCGTTCCACCAGCAGGTGCGGCACGCCGAGCCTGCCCAGGAACAACGAGGTCGCCAGGCCGACCAGGGACCCGCCGACGATGAGGACCGGGACCCTGAGGGTGGAGGGGCCGGTCGGTTCTTCCCGTTCGTTCGTCACTTACGCCTCCAGCGCGTCGATTCCGCCGACCCGGCCGGATACGGCGGAGATCCTCATGCATGCCCCGTGGAGCTGACGGCGCCTCAGGCTTCACCCGCCTGCGTCGTGGCGCACACGGGCCCGCCGACGGGGGCGTCGGCCGGACGGAACCGCGAGAAACGCTGAGCACCGGGCCCGGCTCGGATAGCCTCGATCTCCCACCGTCTGCGAACTGAGTTACGACGAACATCACTTCGGGAGTTCCGTGTCCGACCAGCTGCCGTCCCCACCGAACTCCGCGGCGGAAGAGGCCGCCGCGCTCCGGCAGACCGGGGCCGCACCCCTGCGGACCGGCGATCCGGACCGGGTGGGGCCCTTCGTGCCGGTGGCGCTGCTCGGCAGCGGCGGGATGGGACGCGTCTATCTGGCCCGGGCCGCCGACGACACGCCCGGACTGTTCGCGGTGAAGGTGATCCGCCCGGAGTACGCCGAGGACGTCCGCTTCCAGCGCCGGTTCGAACGCGAGGCCGCGGTGCACGGCCGGCTCGGCCCGCCGCACACCCCCCGCTTACGCGGCACCGGCTGGGACGACCGGCTGCTGTGGATGGCCACCGAGTACATCCCCGGACTCGACCTCGCCGACGCGGTGCGCGGGGGCGGCGCGCTGCCGACGGCCGCCGTGTGGCGCCTGACGGCCGAGCTGGCCCGGGCGCTCACCGCGCTCGCCGCGGTGGAGGTGGTGCACCGCGACCTGAAGCCCTCCAACGTGCTGGTGTCGCCGCAGGGCGCGTACGTGATCGACTTCGGCATCTCCAAGGCCCTGGACGCCAGCGCCATCACCGGCACCGGCAACCGGGTGGGCACGGCGGCCTACATGTCCCCCGAGTACCTGAGGACGGGTCACTGCGACACGGCCTCCGATGTGTTCTCGCTGGCCGGGACCCTGCTCTACGCGGCCACCGGCCGGGCCCCGTTCGGCGACGGCACGGGGGTCGACGTGATGCACCGGGTCGCCTTCGAGGAGCCGAGGGCGGAGGTGACGGACGCGGTCCGGGCGGCCGACCCGGAGCTGGGCGCGCTGCTGACCGCGTGCCTGGCCAAGGAGCCCGGACTGCGCCCCGCGCCGGGGGACCTGATCGACGCGGTCGGCTCCCGCGCCGTGGCCGCCGACTGGCCGGAGCCGCTGCGCGGTGCGGTGCTGGCCCGGCAGCGCGCCTACGAGACGCTGTACCGCCTGCCCGTCGAACGCACCGTCGCGCTGCGCCCGCCGGGCGGCCGCCCGGGCGGCGCGGACCGTGCCGGCGGCCCGGCCGTGGGTGCGCAGCCGCCGTCCGGACGCCTCTCCCGCCCGGTCGCCCCGGCGGCCGCGTCCGGCCCCGCCGCCCGGGCCGGCCAGGCCGCGCCGGCGGCCGTGGAGTCCGCCGCCGAGGCCGGGCCGCCCGCGGCGGCGCCGGCGGGCCGGCCGTGGGCGCGGCGCAAGCGGGTCGCGGCCCTCGCCTCCGTCGCCGTCCTGTGCACGGTCGCCGCCGGGGCGTTCTCGCTCATGCACGACGACGGGCCGGGGGCCGCCTCTCCCCGGGCCTCCGAGTCGGCGTACGGCAGCGGGCCGGACGGCGTCCCGGGGACCGGCCGCCACGGCGGGGCGGCCACACCCGGCGCGCCGGAGCGGGCCTCCGCCGCGGGCTCCTCCAGCGGGCGCGCCGACGTCGTCACGGCCGAGGAGGGCGCGTCGCCGTCCCTCCCCGTGGCCTCGCACTCCGCCGCCGTGGATCAGCGACTGCACGTACTACGCCGGCAGCGGCCGCACCAGCCTCGGCGACACCGGCAAGCGGGTGCGTCAGGCGCAGTGCATGCTCACCGAACGCGGCTACGGCGTGGGCGCCTCCGGCGTCGACGGCACGTTCGACGAGGACACCGAGGCAGCCGTCCGCGGCTTCCAGAGCGACCGGGGGCTGAAGACCAACGGCGTGGTGACGAAGGCCACCTGGGCGGCGCTGCGCGCGCAGGACTGACGGCGGGGGCCGCCGTCGGCCGCTCCCGCGGAGGCCCGGCGGCCTCGGCCCCGCACGGACGGCGGCCCCTCAGCAGCTCAGGTAGAAGCGGACCGTCGTGCCGTCGTCGCCGGTGTGCAGCCGCACCAGGTCCGCCACGTAGTGCACCAGCATCAGGCCGCGGCCGCCGATCTGCCCCCGGGCCGGGGGCCTGCGGCCGGCCAGGGGGTCCGTCAGCCGTCCGGTGTCGCGGACCTCGCACACGAGCCGACCGGCCTCGGCCCAGACCGCGAGCGTGCCGTGTCCGCCGCCGTGCACCACGCTGTTGGTGGTCAGCTCCGCCACCGCCAGCTCGGCGTCCTGGAGCCGCTGCCCGGCGAGGCCGAGCCGGCCGGCCTGCTCGACGGTGAACGCGCGGGCGGTGTACAGGTTGCCGGCGTCGAAGGAGAGCACCGCGGCGTCCGGGCCGGGTGTCAGCGCCTCGTTGTAGCGGGCGACGACCGAGGGCCAGTCGTACGCGTCGCTGACCAGGCTTCCGTCGCGGGACACGATCGTCGGGTGGGTGCCCCGCGCGTCGGTGAGCACCGCCTCGTCCAGCCGCTCCTCGTCGTACGGGCACAGGATGGTGACCGCGCGGCCCTCGAAGGCCGCGTTGATCAGCGCCTCGTGCTGCGCGCACGCCGGGTACTCCACCGCGCTGCGGCCCGCCCAGATCGGCTCGCCGACGATGCGCGCGCGTTGCCGCGGATGGGCGTCGGCGAACGCGCGGAGCACCTTGGGGATGATCCGGCCCGGGTTGCGCCCGGCCTGCACCATGTCGAGCAGCAGGACGTCCTCGGCCCGCGCGCCCAGGGCGTTCCTGATCAGCTCCAGGTTGGGGCCGGGCACCGCCACCGCCACCGGCTCGCCGAGGTCGAGGCCCTCCCGGACGAACGACACGGTCCCGTCCAGGTATTCGCGCTCGCCGCGGTAGAACAGCGCGGGGTGCTCGAACGCCTCGTGGGTCGCCACCGCGCTCATCGCGGCGCCACCTCGATCCGGTGCAGGCCGGGCCAGAACAGGCTCAGCACCCGGGGCACCTGCGGCGGCGGATGCTCGACCACCATGCGTCCGCCGGGCAGGCCCAGCGCGGTGACGGCGAGCGCCGCGACCCCGGCCACGTCGACGAACCCCACTTCCGACAGTTCGACGTAGGACACCTCGGCGTGCCGCCGTGCGAGGCCCGCCAGGGCGGCTTCCCACGGCGACCGGGTGACCTCGCTGATCTCGCCCCTGGCGCGGATGCCGGGCCGGCCGGTCAGCGGACCGACCTCCAGCACGGCCCCGCCGCGCCCCGGTTCGCACCCGTCGACTGTCTGCGAGGGGTCCACTGCCCGCGTCCTCCTTCATGTCCACGGGTCCTCCGCGCCGCCTCGGGGTCCCGCCCCGGACGGCCGCCGCCCGCCCCGTGCAGCCTAACGCGGCCGTCGACGCCGCTGCCGCCGCGACCGGAGGATCCGTTCGACCGTGTTCGACGCGGTGCGGATCCGTTCGGCGCCCGTTCGCGGTCCGGTCCGCGCCCGGCGCGCGAAGTAGCGTGGCCCGTACACGAGACGGTCGAATCCGGGGTGACGCGATGTGTTGGAGTGCGACGGCCGATCTGGTGGCGGGGGCGTCGGTGGCCGCCGTCGGCGTGGTCTGTGTGACGCGGGTGCGCGACGGCCGCGACCTTCCCCTCGCCGCGCTGCCGCTGCTGCTCGGCGCGCACCAGCTCGTGGAGGCGGCGGTGTGGGACGCGGGCGGGGGCGGTGGAGCCGCCACGGTCGCCTGGGCGGTGATCGCACTGCCGCTGCTGGCCGTGTGGGTGCCCGCGGGCGTGTGGGCCGCCGCCCGGCCCGCCGCCCGGCGCGGACCGGCGTGCGCGCTCGCGATCGGCCTGGCCACGGCGGCCGTGCTCGCGCACGGGATCGCCACCCGTCCGGTGACGGCCGAGATCCGGGGCCACACGGTCGGCTATCACCTCGACGTCCCGCACCCGCCGCTGCTGGTGGCGGGCTACCTGCTGGCCACCGTCGGCTCGCTGCTGGTCTCCGGCGACCGGCGGCTGCTGGCGCTGGGGGTGGTGGTCGGCCTGGGCGCGGCGGTCTGTTTCGCGCTGTGGCGGCTGGAGTTCGTCTCCACCTGGTGTGCGTTCGCGGCGCTGTGGTCGGTGCTGCTGTTCGACTGGGTCCGTCGCCGGCCGGCCGCGCGACCGCTCACGACGGGCACTCCGTGACGTCGTCCGCGCAGGCGTCGGCCTCGCCGGGGGCGACGGCGTGCAGCCGCCACAGGACGAGGCCGTCGAGGCGCGCGGGCGCGATCCGGACCGTGAACGCGGCGCCCGCGGGCACGTCGAACAGGACGCCCTCGCGGTCGCCGCACCGCATCTCCCGTACGTCGCGCCACGAGCCCCGTCGCAGGGTCACGGTCAGCGTGTGCGGCGCGGACGCCTGACAGGCGAGAGCGAGGGACCGGGCGGCCCCGTCCGTCCCCGCGAAGGTCCGGTCGAGCCCGCGGCCCACGTCGGCCGTGCCCGAGTCGAGGCGGTCGGCGCCCTCGGGCTCGACGGCGTCCAGCGCGCGGCCGGCCCGTCGCATCGCCTTCTCCGGCTCCTCCTTCCCCTCCCAGCCCGGGGACGAGGCGGGCGCGGGGCCCCCGTCGTCCCCGGACCGCGCGCAGCCGCCGGTCACCGCCGTCAGAGCGAGGACGAGGGCGGGCACGAGGGCGGGCAGGGCCGACGCCCGGGCGCGCCCGGACCCGTGCCCGGGGGCCGTCCGGGCACGGGGGCGGGTGCGGGAGCGGGTGCGTAAGGCGGTTCTCGAACCGGGCATCCTCCCATTCTCGCCGAGATGACGGTGCCTCAGATGTGCGGGGTCAGCCGGAAGCTCCGGGCGGGCGAGCCGTCGCAGGCGCGGTGCACCAGGGGGACCCCGTCCGCCGCGCCGCCCGTGGTGCTGGGACAGGTCGTAGCACCAGGGCCAGGAGGCGGCGTCGGTGGTGAACGCCGGGACGTGGAAGCCCCTCCAGGCGCCACCGGCCCGCATGTACCGCTCGAGGCCCGCGCGGTGCGGGGCCGTCCGGCGAGCGCCGTCGAGGAACAGGACGACCTGGTAGGCGTTCACGCCGCCGTTCGCGAGCGGGTCCGGCGTGGGGGGCCGGGGCGGCCGACCCCAGGACCATGGCCGGCAGGGTCGTCAGGGTGAGGTGAGCGGGCGCGCCGAGAGGCGCCTCACGGGTAGCTCACCAGATTCGCCACGTTGGAGGAGGAGTCGGAGGGCCCGCCGCGGTCGTTGACGACGTGCCGGATGGTGCCGGTGCCGCCGAGCGAGACCGTCACCATGTTCTGGAAGCGGACGTTCGGGTTGTTCGGCGCCTCGAAGGCGTGCTCCGCGACGACCGCCGGGTTCACGTTGAAGTAGCAGTAGCTGCCCAGCCCGTAGGCCTGGTGGCTGGTGACCGAGTCCGCCACCTTGTAGGCGGCGTAGCCCCGGGTGGCGCCGTTCATCCACGCGGCCTGGCCGGGCGGGTCGTAGGGCATCTCGTTCTGGTAGAAGTACGTCCGGCCGCCGTTGCCGTTCCAGACGGTCTGGTGCTTCTGGTAGTGCTCCACGAACAGGCCGTACATGGTGACGTCGTCGCCGTTGACGACGAGTCCGGTGTCCGCGGTGTTGGTGTTCCACCCCACCCCGCTGCCGTGGTCGGCGCGCCAGATCCACAGGTGGTCGCCGATCACGTCGTCGCTGTTGACGACGAGGCTGGTGGCCGCCCTGCCCACCCCGGCGCCGCCGACCCGGAAGTACACGTCGTGCAGGGAGCCGGGGTTCGCCGAGTGGTCGGCGCCGGCGCCGGCCGGACCGAGTTCCAGCAGGGCCTGCGAGCCGGTCGTCCCGGCGTCGAAGAGGAGGCCCGCGATCTTCACTCCGTCGACGTCGGCGACGGTCATGGCGGTGACGCCGTTGTCGGGGACGAAGGTGGCGAGGCCGAGGCCGAGGACGACGGTGTCCGGGCGGGTCACCCGCAGCGTCTGGTCCAGGTGGTAGACGCCGGGGGTGACCAGCAGGTTCTTGCCGTCGGCGAGGGCTGCGTTCAGCTGCGCGGCGGTCGCGCCCGGCTTGACGACGAAGAACTGGTCGAGACCGAGCGAGGCGCCGGCCGCGGTCCCGGTCGCCCAGGTCACTCCCGAGGAGGCGGTCCGCACGGCCGGCACGAACACCTTGTAGGCGCCGGCCGCGTCGACGTACAGGAAGGGCTTCTCGCGGACCTTCGGGGTCTGGTTCACGGTGGTGTAGGGCGGGTTGGGGAAGCTGTTGCCGGGCACGCCCTGGCTGCCGACGAAGACCATGTTCCAGTTGGAGCCGGTCCACGAGCCGAGCTGCGAGTTGCGGGTCAGCCACTGCTGCTGGGTGCCGGAGCGCACCTGCCCGTCGATCCTGCTGTCGGCCATGAACCCGCCGCTGGACCAGCCGCCGTCGCTCAGCTCCAGGTTGCCGCGCACGTGCATGCGCCGGTACCCGGACGCCTGCGAGACGGCCCACCGGTCCGTGCCGCCGGTGGGGTTCACGGACAGGTTCTCGGCGCCGCGCCAGAAGTTCTGGGTGGCGTTCTGCGGCGGGAACCAGTCGGCCTCCACGTGCACCGCGCCGTTGACCGTGACCGAGTCGGGCGACTGGCCGAGGCCCAGCACCTGGGTGTAGAAGCCGACGTTGACGTCGTTGCTGTACGTCCCCGGCTTGAACATCACCGCGTAGCGCTGGGCGCCGAACTGGTTCGTCTCCTGCTGCCGGAAGATCGAGTCCAGCCGGCTCTGGATGGCGGACGACGGCATGGACGGGTCGAACACGACGACGTTGGGCCCGAGGTCCACGTCACCCGGCGCGGTGCTCACGGGCGCCACCTGGAAACGCTGCGCCGCGGTGCCGTTGCAGGCGTACTGCACGAGCTGGACGCTGTCGGCCGTCGAGGCCGAGGGCACGTCGAGGCACTTGCCGCTGTTGCGGTTGACGAAGTGGTACGCCCCCGCGCCCTCGTCCACGGCCTGCCACTGCTGGTTGGCCCCGCCGCCGTACGTCCACAGGTGCACGGCCGCGTTGTCGGCGGTCGAGACGTCGCTGACGTCCACGACCTGCTGGGCGTCGTTACGGCCGCCGATCCGGACGTAGCCGTCGGCGGTGGGCGTGAAGCTCCACTGCTGGGCGGTGGTGCCGTTGCAGGCGTACTGCTGCACCGCGGTGCCGTTCGCGGTCGCGGCGGACCGGGCGTCCAGGCACTTGCCGCTGCCGGTGTTCACCACGGTGGCCCAGCCGGTGGGCAGGGCGGTGGCGGCTTCGGTCGTGGCGCGGGCGGGCGGGACGCCGGTGAGGACGCCGACAACGGTGGCGGCGGCCGCGCAGACCGCGATCCAGGGGGCGGCGAGGGGTGGTCGTGGGAACCGGAGCATGGGTGTTCTCCCGTGGGG
>NZ_JAHHIT010000027.1 GCF_024539675.1 Streptomyces hilarionis
CGGCTCGCCCGCGCTCTCCCGCGCGTCCTCGGCCTGCGGCGCCTGCTCCAGGATCAGGTGCGCGTTGGTGCCGCTGATCCCGAACGACGAGACCGCCGCCCGTCGCGCACGCCCCGTCTCGGGCCACTCCCGCGCCTCGGTCAGCAGCTCCACCGCGCCCGCCGACCAGTCCACCTTCGGCGTGGGCTCGTCCACGTGCAGCGTCTTGGGCAGCACCCCGTGGCGCAGGGCGAGCACCGACTTGATGACGCCCGCCACGCCCGCCGCCGCACCCGTGTGCCCGAAGTTGGACTTCACGGAGCCCAGCCAGACGGGCCGGTCGGCGGGGCGGTCCTGGCCGTAGGTGGCCAGCAGCGCCTGTGCCTCGATGGGGTCGCCGAGGGTGGTGCCGGTGCCGTGCGCCTCGACCAGGTCGACGTCCGCGGGGGACAGTCCCGCGTTCGCCAGCGCCTGACGGATCACGCGCTGCTGCGCCGGACCGTTCGGCGCGCTCAGCCCGTTCGACGCGCCGTCCTGGTTGATCGCCGAGCCCCGGATGACCGCGAGCACCTCGTGCCCGTTGCGGCGCGCGTCCGACAGCCGTTCCACGACGACCATGCCGACGCCCTCGCCCCAGCCGGTGCCGTCCGCCGAAGCCGCGAAGGCCTTGCAGCGGCCGTCGCCGGCCATGCCGCCCAGGGTGTCGAACCCGAGGAACGCGCCCGGCGTGGCCATGATGGTCACACCGCCGGCCACGGCGAGGTCGCATTCGCCGTTGTGCAGCGACTGCGCGGCCAGGTGCAGGGCGACGAGCGAGGACGAGCACGCGGTGTCCACGGTGACGGCCGGGCCCTCCAGGCCGAGCACGTAGGAGACGCGGCCCGACATGACGCTGCCGAGCGCGCCGGTCATGCCGTAGCCGCTGTCGGCCTCGGCGGAGCCCATCAGCACCGTGGGATAGTCCTGTGGGCCGCCGCCCACGAAGACCCCGGTGGAACTGTTGCGCAGCGACCAGGGGTCGATGCCGGCCCGTTCGAAGGCCTCCCAGGACACCTCGAGCAACAGCCGCTGCTGCGGGTCCATGGTCACCGCCTCGCGGGGCGAGATCCCGAAGAAGGCGGCGTCGAACTCCCCGGCCTCGTGCAGGAACCCGGCCTGTCCCACGGCGGGCGCGCCCCAGCGGTCCCAGCCGCGGTCCGTGGGGAAGTCCGACAGCTCGTCCCGGCCCTCCGAGAGCAGTCGCCACAGGCCCTCGGCGTCGCTGACGCCGCCCGGGTAACGGCAGGCCATGCCGACGATCGCGAGCGGTTCGTCGTCCGCCGGCCGGACCGCCGTGGTCGCGGCGCCCGATCCCGCCAGGCCCTCGACGAGTTCCGTGTGCAGCAGGGAGGCGAGCCGACGGGGGTCGGGGTGGTCGAAGACGAGGGTGGCGGGCAGGCGCAGGCCGGTGGCCTTCGACAGCCGGTTGCGCAGTTCCATCGCGG
>NZ_JAHHIT010000028.1 GCF_024539675.1 Streptomyces hilarionis
CCTGGTCGGCGTGATCTCCGCCGTCGACCCGTGCGCCAGCACCTGCGCCGCCTCCCCGCGCACCAGCGCCAGCAGCAGGGCCTGCTGTTCCGGCTCCGTCAACCCGGCCAGCCGGTCCCGGAGCCCGCTGCCCGCGGCGTCCTCGCCCCCGCCCGTCGCCTCGGCGTCGGTCGACGCACGGGCCGCCTCGGGGACGTCTTCGATGAGGGGGCGGCGCCGGGCCATGGTGTACCCCGGCGTGAACAGCGACCAGTCCATGTCGGCCACCGTCACCGACACCTCGTCCTGCTCCAGCACCTGACGCAACGCCCGCAACGCCGCCTCAGGCTCCAACAACCGCAGACCCCGACGCGACAACTGCTCCGCCGTCTCCCCCACCGCCATCGCCGTACCCAGCCAGCCACCCCACGCCACCGACGAACCCGCCAGCCCCCGCGCCCGACGAGCACGCACCAGACCGTCCAGATAACCGCCCGCCGCCGCGTTCGCCCCATTGCCCGCACTGCCCCACACCGACGCCCCCGTGGAGAACACCACGAACGCCTCCAGCTCCACACCCAACTCCACCGTCACCTCGTCCAGATGACGCGCACCGAGCACACGGGCAGCCGTCTGCTGCTCGACGTCGGGCGCGGCGAGTTCGGCGAGCGGGCCGTGCACCGCCGTCCCGGCGGTGTGGAAGACGGCGGTGAGGGGGTGTTCGGCGGGTATCGCCGCGAGCAGGTCGGCGAGGGCCGCCCGGTCGGTGACGT
>NZ_JAHHIT010000029.1 GCF_024539675.1 Streptomyces hilarionis
GCCGAGGTCGCGTTGCCGTCGGGAGAAGTGGACGCGGCTGCGGGGTTCGGTCTGCACCCGGCGCTGCTGGACGCCGCGCTGCATGCCGGCGCCTTTGCTCAGCCACACGGTTCGGGCGACGAAGGCGGAGGCGTACGGCTGCCGTTCGCGTGGAGTGGTGTGTCCCTTCATGCTTCGGGTGCGTCGTCGTTGCGTGTGCGGCTGACGTCGACGGGTGCGGAGTCGCTGTCGCTGGACCTGGCCGACGGTGCGGGTGTTCCGGTGGCGTCGGTGGAGTCGCTGGTGTTGCGGACCGTCTCCGCAGAGCAGCTGAGGCCGTCTGGGGGCGGCGGTGATGACGCGTTGTTCCGGGTGGAGTGGTCGCCGCTGTCGGTGGCCGGCGATGTGGATGGGCATGCCGTTGGTGGTGTCGAGGTCCTGGATGTGCCGTCGGCGGAGTTGGATGCCGGGGCGGTGCGTGAGGTGACGGCGGGTGTTCTGTCTGCGGTGCAGTCGTTCCTGACGTCTTCGGCGTCGGGTGCGGGTGCGGGTTCGGGTTGTCTGGTGGT
>NZ_JAHHIT010000030.1 GCF_024539675.1 Streptomyces hilarionis
CGCCCACGTCCCGCGCCCCCGCCGAAGGGCACGCTCCCCACGCCCCGGCGCAGCCCGAAGGCCGCCCGGCGCGGCCCGCACACCGCCCGGGAAAGGGCCGGAGGCCGCCCGGGAACAGCCCGGGCACGACCCCGGGACCAGCGCGGGAAAGTCCGGGCGCGACCCCGGGACCAGCGCGGGAAAGTCCGGGCGCGACCCCGGGACCA
>NZ_JAHHIT010000031.1 GCF_024539675.1 Streptomyces hilarionis
CCCGGGCCAGGGGTCGCAGTGGGTCGGGATGGGGCGCGAACTGTGGGACACCTTGCCGGTGTTCGGGGCGCGGATGCAGGAGTGCGACGAAGCGCTGTCGCCGTTCGTGGACTGGTCGTTGCGGGATGTGGTGTTCCGTGACGGTGGTGATCCGTTGTGGTCGCGGGTGGATGTGGTGCAGCCGGTGTTGTGGGCGGTGATGGTGTCGTTGGCGGCGGTGTGGCGGTCGTTCGGTGTGGAGCCGGCTGCGGTGGTGGGTCATTCGCAGGGTGAGGTGGCTGCGGCGTGCGTGGCGGGGGGTTTGTCGTTGGAGGACGGGGCGCGGGTGGTCGCGGTGCGTTCGCGGCTGGTGGCGCGGAAGTTGTCGGGCAGGGGCGGCATGGTGTCGGTGGCGTTGCCGGTCGAACAGGTGGAGGAGCGGATCGTCCGGTTCGAGGGCCGGATCGGGGTGGCGGCGGTGAACGGGCCGTCGTCGTCGGTGGTCTCGGGCGAGCCCGGTGCGTTGGACGATCTGCTGGCCGAGTGCGAGGCGGCGGGGGTGCGGGCGCGTCGCATCGCGGTGGACTACGCCTCGCATTCCGTCCAGGTGGACGCCCTCAACGAGGACCTCCTGACCGAACTGGCCGTCATTCGGCCGCAGTCGTCGTCGGTGGCCTTCCACTCGACTGTGACGGGCGAGCGGTTGGACACGGCTGGGTTGGATGCGGCGTATTGGGTGTCGAATCTGCGGGAGCGGGTGCTGTTCGAGCCGGTGATCCGGATGCTCGCCGAGCAGGATCACCAGGTCTTCGTGGAGTCCAGTCCGCATCCGGTCGTGGTCATGGCGATCCAGGAGACCCTGGAGAGCGTGTACGGCGCCGGCGCGGCCGTGGGGTCACTGCGTCGGGACGACGGCGGCGCGGAGCGTTTCCTGACGTCGCTGGCCGAGGCGTACGTGGCCGGGGCGTCGGTGGACTGGTCGGTGGCGTTCGCGGGCAACGGTGCGCGTCGGGTGGAGTTGCCGACGTACGCGTTCCAGCACGAGCACTACTGGATCGAGGACGTGGTGCCGCCCAGTGCCGACGGCGTCACGGACCCGGTGGACGCGGCGTTCTGGGGTGCGGTGGAGCGGGCGGACGTCGAGGGTGTGGCTGCTCTCGTGGACGGTTCGGTGCCGGATGTGTGGGGGCCGGTGGTGCCGGCGTTGTCGGCCTGGCGCAAGGGGCGTCAGGAGCGGTCGGTGCTGGATGCGTGGCGTTACCGCACGGTGTGGCGTTCGGTGACGGTGCCGGCGGCGGCCCGTCTGTCGGGGACGTGGCTGGTGGTGAGTGCCGGTGGGGACGCGCCGGTGGAGGAGGTGCGCGAGGCGTTGGAGGCGGCCGGGGCCGAGGTGTCGGTGCTGCCGGATCTCAGCGAGGCGGCCCTGTCGGACGCGTCGGGTGTCGTGTCCCTGCTGGCGTGGGACGAGCCGTCGGCGCTGGAGTCGACGCTGCGGCTGGTGCAGGCCCACGGCGAGAGCGAGGCTCCGCTGTGGGTGCTGACCCGGGGCGTCGCCGGTGTGAGCGCGGACGATGCGATCTCCGCGGTCCAGACGTCGGTGTGGGCGCTCGGGCAGGTGGTCGGTCTGGAGCAACCGGCCGCCTGGGGTGGTCTGGTCGACGTTCCCGCCGTGTGGGACGAGCGGGTTGCGGCCTCGTTGGCCGGGGTGCTGGCGGGCGGTGACGGTGAGGACCAGGTGGCGGTGCGGTCGTCGGGCGTCTACGGGCGTCGTCTGGTGCGTGCGCCGTTGGGGGCGAACACGGCCCCGGTCCGGCAGTGGAGTCCGTCGGGCACGGTGCTGGTGACGGGTGGTACCGGTGGTGTGGGCGGGCATCTGGCGCGGTGGCTGGCGAAGGAGGGCGTCGAGCGTCTGCTGCTGGTGAGCCGCAGGGGCGGGCAGGCGGAGGGGGCCGCCGAACTCGTCGAGGAACTGGCCGGGTTGGGCACGGAGGTGACGGTCGCCGCGTGTGACGTCACCGACCGGGCGGCCCTCGCCGACCTGCTGGCGGCGATACCCGCCGAACACCCCCTCACCGCCGTCTTCCACACCGCGGGCGTCTCCGGTTACGCGGAACTCGCCGCGGCCACCCCGGCGCACTACGCGACAGTGCTGTCGGCCAAGACCCTCGGCGCCCGCCATCTGGACGAGCTGACCGCCGAACTCGGCCTGGAACTGGACGCGTTCGTCATGTTCTCGTCCGGCGCCGCGGTCTGGGGGAGCGCCGGAACCGGCGCCTACGCGGCCGCGAACGCCTACCTGGACGGGCTGGCGTGGGAGCGCCGGGCCCGCGGCCTGACGGCGACCTCGGTGTCGTGGGGAGGCTGGAAGGACACCGGCATGGCGACCGACGGGACCGCTGAACAGCTGCAACGGCGAGGAATCCGCCAGATGGACCCGGGGACGGCCGTCGAGGCGCTCCGGCAGGCGCTGGAGCACGACGAGACCGCCCTGACGGTGACCGACATGGACTGGGCGCGCTTCGCCCCCGGGTACACCATGGCCCGGCGCCGCCCCCTGATCGAGGACATCCCCGAGGTCGCCCGTGTGCTCGGCGAGTCCTCCGACCAGGCGGACGCCGCCACCGGCGGCGACTCGGCACTGCGCCGGTCCCTCGTCGGACTCACCGTGTCCGAGCAGCACGAACGGCTCCTGGAAGTCGTCCGCGCGGAAGCGGCGGTCGTTCTCACCCACGCGACGACGGACGACATCACGGCCGGCAAGCCCTTCCGCGACCTGGGCTTCGACTCGCTGACCGCGATGGAGCTGCGCAACCGGCTCAACGCGGCCACCGCACTGGCGCTGCCCGCCACCGTCGTCTTCGACTACCCGACGCCCCACCGGCTCGCCGGGCACCTGCACGAGAAGCTCTTCGACAGCGGCGTCGAGGCCGCACTGCCACAGCTGCGGGCGACGGACGACGACCCGGTCGTCATCGTCGGCATGGCCTGCCGGTTCCCCGGCGGGGTGCGCGGTCCCGAGGACCTGTGGCGGCTGCTCGTCGAGGGCCGCGACGAGATGACGGACTTCCCGGCCGACCGCGGCTGGAACGGACTCGCCATGAACGCGTTCATCGAGGAGTCCGGCGGCGCCCGGCAGGGCGCCTTCCTGGCGGAGGCGGGCGACTTCGACGCGGCGTTCTTCGGGATCTCGCCGCGCGAGGCGTTGTCGATGGACCCGCAGCAGCGGTTGCTGCTGGAGACGTCGTGGGAGGCGCTGGAACGCGCGGGCTACGACCCGCACTCCCTGCGCGGCAGCCGCACCGGCGTCTTCGTCGGCGGCACACCGCAGGAGTACACGACGGTGCTCATGAACTCGACCGAGGCCGGGGGCGGTTACGCCCTCACCGGCGCCTCGGGCAGCGTGATGTCGGGCCGTGTCGCCTACGCCCTGGGCCTGGAGGGCCCGGCCGTGACCGTGGACACGGCGTGCTCGTCCTCGCTGGTGACCCTGCATCTCGCGGCGCAGGCGCTGCGCGGCGGCGAGTGCGACCTGGCCCTCGTCGGCGGCGTGACGGTCATGGCCACGCCCGGGGCCTTCGTGGAGTTCTCCCGCCAAGGCGGCCTCGCGGGAGACGGCCGCTGCAAGGCGTTCGCGGCGGGCGCGGACGGCACTGGCTGGGGCGAGGGCGTCGGCATGATCGCCGTGGCCCGGCTGTCGGACGCGGTGCGCGACGGCCGGCAGGTGCTGGCGGTGGTGCGCGGTTCGGCGGTGAACTCCGACGGCGCGTCCAACGGCCTGACGGCGCCCAACGGCCCCTCGCAGCAGCGCGTCATCCGGCAGGCGCTGGCCTCGGCCGGGCTGTCGGCGTCGGACGTGGACATGGTGGAGGCGCACGGCACCGGCACCGCTCTGGGCGACCCGATCGAGGCGCAGGCGCTCCTGGCCACCTACGGCCAGGACCGGTCGGGCGCGGAGCCCCTGTGGCTCGGCTCGGTGAAGTCGAACATCGGACACACCCAGTACGCCGCCGGGGTCGCGGGTGTCATCAAGTCGGTGCTGGCGATGCGGGAAGGGGTGTTGCCGCGCACGCTGCACGTGGACGCGCCGACGCCGGAGGTGGACTGGTCGGCGGGCGCGGTGGAGTTGCTGACGCAGGCGCGGGAGTGGCCGCGGGCGGAGGGCCGGCCGCGGCGTGCGGGTGTCTCCTCCTTCGGTATCAGCGGCACGAACGCCCACGTGATCCTGGAGCAGGCCCCGCAGGCTGAGGTGGTGCCGGACGTGGGTGATGCCGTCTCGGGGCGTGGGGTGGCCGTGCCGTGGGTGGTGTCTGCGCGGTCTGCCGAGGCGTTGAGGGAGCAGGCGCGGCGGTTGGCCGGGCAGGTGCGGGCGGGTGGTGCGCGTCCGGTGGACGTGGGTGTGTCGCTGGCGACGGGGCGTGCGGCGCTGGAGTACCGGGCGGTGCTGGTCGGCCGCGAACAGGACGACCTCCTCGCCCAGTTGGACGAGCTCGAGTCGGTGCGGGGACCGGCCGGACGTGCCGTGTCGGAGGGTGGGACGGCGTTCCTGTTCTCGGGTCAGGGTTCTCAGCGGGTGGGCATGGGGCGGGAGTTGTATGAGGCGTATCCCGTGTTCGCGGCCGCGTTCGACGAGGTGTGCGGGCGGTTGGACGTGGTGTCGGAGCGGCCGGTGAAGGAGGTCGTGTTCGGTGATGGGGAGGCGTTGGAGCGGACGGTGTTCGCGCAGGCGGGGTTGTTCGCGTTGGAAGTGGCGCTGTTCGAGTTGGTGAGTGCGTGGGGTGTGCGGGCGGATGTGCTGGTGGGGCATTCGATCGGTGAGGTGGCGGCGGCGTGTGTGGCGGGTGTGTGGTCGTTGGACGATGCGTGTCGGGTGGTGGCGGCGCGGGGGCGGTTGATGCAGGCGTTGCCGGTGGGTGGGGCGATGGTGGCTGTGGAGGTGGGGGAGGAGGAGTTGCCGGTTCTGCCGGTGGGTGTGTCGGTGGCGGCGGTGAACGGTCCTCGGTCGGTGGTGTTGTCGGGGGACGAGGGGCCGGTGCTGGAGCTGGCTGAGGGGTGGGCGGGGCGTGGGCGGCGGGTGAAGCGGCTGGCGGTCTCGCATGCGTTTCATTCGGCGCGGATGGAGCCGATGCTGGCGGAGTTCCGTGCGGTGCTGGAGTCGGTGGAGTTCCGTGCCCCGCGTGTTGCGGTGGTGTCGAACGTGTCGGGGCGTGTCGCGGGGGAGGAGTTGTGCGACCCGGAGTACTGGGTGCGGCATGTCCGTGAGGCGGTGCGCTTCGCCGACGGCGTCGGCGCGGCCCACGACCTCGGCGTGCGCCGCTTCCTCGAACTCGGCCCGAACGGCAGCCTGACCTCGCTCGCCCACGACACCCTCGCCGACCAGGGCCGGGAGCGCGGCCTGACGGTCGCCCCCCTGCTCCGGAGCGACCGGCCCGAGGACCTCGCCGCCCTGACCGCCGTCGGCAGGCTGCACGCCGCCGGTGCGGCGGTGGACTGGGCCGCCTTCTTCGCGCCCTACGGGGCGCGCCGGGTCGAACTGCCCACCTACGCCTTCCAGCGTCGCCGGTACTGGCTGGAGCAGTCCGCGCCGACGGCCGAGTCCGCCGTGGATCCGCTGCGCTACCGGATCGAATGGACGCCGTTGCCGGACGGTCCGCGTCCGTCGCTCGGCGGCCACTGGGCCGTCGTCGTGCCCGCCGCCGGGGAGCACGAGGACCTCGTGCGGGAGGTGACCGCCGCCCTCCGGGAACACGGCGCGCAGCCCCGGACGGTCGAGGCCGACGCCGCCGCGCCCGACCGCGCCGAACTCGCCGGCCTCCTGCGCGACGCGCTCGGCGCGGACGCCGGGGGAGTGGTGTCGCTGCTCGGACTCGACGGCGGAGCCTCCTCGGGGGCCGCCGCCACCGCCGTCCTTCTCCAGGCGCTGACCGATGCCGGCGGCGGCGGGCGGCTGTGGTGCCTGACCCGGGGCTCGGTCGCGGTGAGCCCGTCCGATCCGCTGGCCGCTCCGGCGCAGGCCCAGGTGTGGGGCATGGGGCGGGTCGCCGCGCTGGAGCAGCCCGAGCGGTGGGGCGGCCTGGTCGACCTGCCCGACGCCCTGGACTCCGCCGCGCGGACCCGGCTGTGCGCCGCGCTGGCCGGCGGGACCGGCGAGGACCAGCTGGCCGTGCGGCCCGCCGGGATGTTCGCCCGCCGTCTGTGCCGGGTGGCCGCGCGACCGTCGGCCGCCGGGCCCGCCGACACCGAACACGCCACCGGCGCCGGGGCCCACGCCGACCGCGCCACCGCCGCCACCCGCTCGGACGTCGCCGACGCGTTGCGGCTGTCCGCGGGCGGCACCGTGCTGGTGACCGGCGGCACCGGGGCGCTGGGCGCGCGTCTCGCGCTGTGGCTGGCCGAGGCGGGGGCGGAGCACGTGCTGCTCGTCGGCCGGCGCGGCCCCGAGGCCGAGGGGGTCGGCGAACTGACCGCCCGCCTGCGGGAGTCGGGCGCCGAGGTCACCGTCGCCGCCTGCGACGTGGCCGACCGCGACGCGCTGGCGGCGCTGATCGCGGGACTGCCCGCCGACCGGCCGCTGACCGGCGTGGTGCATGCCGCCGGCGTGCTCGACGACGGCGTGCTCGACGCGCTCACCCCCGAGCGGTTCGCCGCGGTCGCCGCGCCCAAGGTGACCGGGGCGTGGAACCTGCACGAGCTCACCTCGGACCTCGACCTGTCGGTGTTCGTGCTGTTCTCCTCCCTCGCGGGTTCGGTCGGTCTGGCCGGGCAGGGCAACTACGCGGCCGCCAACGCCTACCTGGACGCCCTGGCCGTCCACCGGGCCCGGCTCGGCCTGCCCGCGACCGCCGTCGCCTGGGGCTCCTGGTCCGGGGGCGGCATGGCCGCCGACTCGGACGCCGCCCGGGAACGGCTCGCCCGCGCCGGGCTGACGCCCCTCGAACCGGCGGCCGCCCTGGCGGCCCTCGGACGGGCGCTCGCCGACGGCGATCGTGCCGTGACCGTCGCGGACGTCGACTGGGACCGGTTCGCGGCCGGGTTCGGCCCCGGCCGGCCCAGCCCCCTGCTCACCGGCGTTCCCGAGGTGCGCCACGCCCGGCGTCGGGAGGCCGAACGGCAAGCGGCCCCCGCGACGCGCCCGCTCGGCGGCCTCGGCGGGCTCGTCGGCGACGAACTCCGGCGGGAACTGGACGCGTTGGTGTCCGCGGAGGTCGCCGTGGCGCTCGGCCTGCCGGGCGCCGACCGGGTGCCGCGCGAGCGGACCTTCCGCGCGCTCGGCTTCGACTCGCTGATCGGCGTCGAGTTCCGCAACCGGCTCGCCGCCGCCCTCGGCCGGCGGCTGCCGACCGGCCTGGTCTTCGACCACCCCACCCCGGCCAGGCTCGTCGAGCACCTCGCCGCCGTCCTCGAAGGCGCCCGGAGCGGGAGCGCCGACGCGCGTCCCGCCGCCCCCGCGCGGATCCAGGACGATCCCGTCGTGATCGTGTCGGCCGCCTGCCGGTTCCCCGGCGGCGTCACGACCCCGGAGGAGTTCTGGCGGTTCGTCCTCGACGGCCGCGACGCCGTCGGCCCCTTCCCCGAGGACCGGGGCTGGGACCTCGACCGCCTCTACCACCCGGAACCGGACCACCCCGGCACCAGCTATGTGCGCGAGGGCGGCTTCCTCACCGGCGTGGCCGACTTCGACGCCGAGTTCTTCGGGATCTCGCCGCGTGAGGCGCTGGCGATGGACCCGCAGCAGCGGCTGCTGCTGGAGACGTCGTGGGAGGCGCTGGAGCGGGCGGGCATCGTGCCGTCCTCCCTCGCCGGCAGCCGGACCGGCGTCTTCGTGGGCTCCAACGGGCAGAACTACTCCGCCCTGCTGGGCTCCGCCGAGGTCGAGGGGCATGTGCTGACCGGCACGGCCTCCAGCGTGCTGTCCGGCCGGATCGCCTACACCCTGGGGCTGGAAGGCCCCGCGCTGACCGTCGACACCGCGTGCTCCTCCTCGCTGGTCGCCCTGCACCTGGCCGTGCGGGCGCTGAGCGCGGGCGAGTGCGATCTGGCGCTGGCCTCCGGGGTGACCGTGATGTCCGGCCCGGAGATCTTCCTGGAGTTCTCCCGTCAGCGGGGCCTGTCCGCCGACGGCCGCTGCAAGGCGTTCGGCCCGGACGCCGACGGCACCGGCTGGGGCGAGGGCGTCGGGACCGTCCTGCTGGAGCGGCTCTCCGACGCCCGCCGCCTGGGCCACGAGGTCCTCGGCGTCGTACGCGGCACCGCCGTCAACCAGGACGGCGCGTCCAACGGGCTGAGCGCGCCGAACGGACCCGCCCAGCAGCGCGTCATCGGGCAGGCGCTGGCCGACGCGGGCTGCGCGCCGGCCGACGTGGACGCCGTCGAGGCGCACGGCACGGGGACGCGGCTGGGCGACCCGATCGAGGCGCAGGCGCTGCTGGCCGCCTACGGGCAGGACCGGCCCGCCGACCGGCCGCTGTGGCTGGGCTCGGTGAAGTCGAACATCGGCCACACGCAGGCCGCGGCCGGGATGGCCGGCGTGCTGAAGATGCTGTTCGCGATGCGGCACGGACAGCTGCCGCGCACCCTGCACGCGCCCGAGCCGACCCCCGAGGTCGACTGGTCCCAGGGAGCGGTCGCCCTGCTCACCGGGAACCGGCCGTGGCCGGAGGCCGGCCGCCCGCGCCGGGCCGGGGTGTCCGCGTTCGGCGTCAGCGGCACCAACGCCCACGTCATCCTCGAACAGGCCCCCGAGCCGGCCACCACCCAGCCCCGGGCCCTGCGACCCTCGGCCGGCGGGACCGCGGCCTCCCCGTCCGCCCTCCTCGATTCCCCCGTCCCCGATGCGCCCGCCCCGGACTCACCCGCGCCGGACTCACCCGCGCCGGATGCGCCCGCCCCGGCGTCACCCGTCCTCGGCTCCCCGGTCGTGCCCTGGGTGCTGAGCGCCCGGAGCGCCCCGGCGCTGGCCGCCCGCGCCGAGGCGCTGCGCGCACCGCTGCCCGAGGCGGAGCCCGCCGACGTCGGCAGGTCCCTGGTGACGGCCAGGACGCTGTGGCAGGAACGCGCCGTCCTGCTCGCCGGCGGCCCCGCCGACCGCGAGGCGTCCCTCGCCGCGCTCGCCGCAGGACGGGAGGACGCCCGGGTGGTGCGCGGCGCGGCCGACACCCGGGGCCGGGTCGTCTTCGTCTTCCCCGGTCAGGGCGCGCAGTGGACCGGCATGGCCGCCATGCTGTGGGAGTCCTCGCCGGTCTTCGCGCGGTGGATGGACCGCTGCGCCGACGTGCTGGCCGGGCTGACCGACTGGTCGCTCGCCGACGTCCTGCACGAACGCGAGGGCGCGCCCGGACTGGACCGGGTGGACGTCCTCCAGCCCGCCTCCTGGGCGGTGAGCGTCTCGCTCGCCGCACTCTGGCGCTCCTGCGGCGTCGAACCCGCCGCGGTGGTCGGCCACTCGCAGGGCGAGATCGCCGCCGCGTGCGTCGCGGGCGGGCTCACCCTGGAGGACGGCGCCGCGCTGGTCGTCCTGCGCAGCGGACTGATCGCCCGGGAACTCTCCGGCCGGGGCGGCATGATGACGGTGGCGCTGTCCGCCGCCGACACGGCCGAGCGCATCCGCCCCTGGGACGGCAGGATCTCCGTCGCCGCCCACAACAGCCCCGGCTCCACCGTGGTCGCGGGCGAACCGCGGGCCCTCGACGAACTGCTCGCCGAGTGCCGCAGGACGAAGGTGCGCGCCCGCCTCATCCCCGTCGACTACGCCTCCCACTCCGCCCAGGTGGAGCGGATCGAGACCCGGCTGACGGAACGGGCGGCGGGGGTCGAGCCGCGCCCGTCCGCGATCCCGTTCCACTCCACGACGGTCGGCGCCCTGTTCGACACCACGGGCCTCGACGCCGGCTACTGGTACCGCAACCTGCGCCGGCCCGTGCTGTTCGGGCCCGTCACCGAGCAGCTCCTCGACCGGGGCCACGACGTGTTCCTGGAGATGAGCCCGCACCCGGTGCTGGTCCCCGCCGTGCAGGACACCGTCGACGCCGCCGGCGCGACCGCCGTCGCCGTGGGAAGCCTCCGCCGGGACGAGGGCGGCCCCGAGCGGTTCCTGCGCTCGCTGGCCGAGGCGTTCGTGCGGGGCGTCCCCGTGGACTGGCCGGCCGTGCTCGGCGCGACCGGGGCCGACCGCCCGGTCGCCCTGCCCACCTACCCGTTCCAGCGCAGCCGGTTCTGGCCGGAGCCGGCCGCCGTGCCGGCCGCGCCGGGCGGCGTCGAGGAGGACGCGCGGCTGTGGCGGGCCGTGGACCGCGGCGACCTGGCGGCCGTGGCCGCCGAACTGGCCCTTCCCGACGGTCAAGCGCTGGGCGAACTCGTCCCCGCGCTGTCCGGCTGGCGCCGCCGGCGCCGGGACGCGGCGCTCCTCGACGACTGGCGCCACCGCGTCACCTGGATCCCGGCGACCCCGCCCGCCCCGGCCGCCGCGGCCGGCGACTGGCTGCTGGTGGCCCACGAACCTGACGCGGCCGTGACGCGCTGGGCGGCCACGGCGCTGGGCGCGACCGTGACGACACCCGCGGGCCTGGCCGACCTCACGGCGACGCGGACCGACTGGACGGGCGTCGCGTCCCTGCTCGGGCTCGCCGACCGGCCGCACCCGGAGCACCCGGCCGTGCCGGTGGGCGTCGCGGACACCTTGACGCTCCTGACCGCCCTGCGCGAGGCCGCCGTCGACGCGCCCCTGTGGTGCCTCACCCGGGGAGCCGTCGGCACCGGCCGCTCCGACCAGGTCACGGCGCCCGCCCAGGCGCAGCTCTGGGGCCTGGGGCGGGTGGCGGGCCTGGAGACCCCGGCCCGGTGGGGCGGGCTCGTCGACCTGCCCGCCGCACCCGACGAACGCGCCGCCGCCCTGCTGCGGGCCGCGCTCACCGCCGGCACGGACGAGCAGGAGTACGCCCTGCGGCCCGCCGGCCTCTACGTGCGCAGGCTGGTCCGCGCGCCCCTGGACCGCGCCGCCGTCCCACGCCCCTGGCGCCCCCGGCCCGACGGCACCGTCGTCGTCACCGGCGGCACCGGCGCGCTCGGCGCCCGGGTCGCCCGCCGGCTGGCCCGCGCCGGAGCCGGACACCTGCTGCTGACCAGCCGCAGCGGCCCGGACGCCGACGGCGCCGCCGAACTCGCCGCGGAACTGCGCCGGTCGGGCACGGAGGTGACCATCGCCGCGTGCGACGTCGCCGACCGCGAGCAGCTCGCCGCGGCGCTCGCCCTGGTGCCCGACCGCTTCCCGGTCACCGCCGTGGTGCACGCCGCGGGCATCAGCCGCACCGCCCCGCTGGCCGAGACGGACCTCGCCGGACTGGCCGACGTCGTCGCGGCCAAGGCCGCCGGGGCACACCACCTCGACACCCTGCTCGCCGGGCACGACCTCGACGCCTTCGTCCTGTTCTCCTCCGGCGCGGCGGTCTGGGGCAGCGCGGGCCAGGGCGCCTACGCGGCCGCCAACGCCCACGCCGACGCGCTCGCCGCGGACCGGCGCCGCCGCGGACTCGTCGCCACGTCCGTGGCGTGGGGCAGCTGGGCGGGCGGCGGCATGGTCGACGACGACCTGGCGCGCGACCTGGCCCGCGCCGGCGTGCGCTCCATGGACCCCGACCGCGCGCTCGACGCCCTGCAACAGGCCCTCGACCACGACGAGAGCGCCCTCACGGTCACCGACATGGACTGGGAACGCTTCGCCGCGGCCTACACCGCGGCCCGGCCGCGCCCGCTGCTCGACGCGATCCCGCAGGCGCGCCGCACCGCCGCCGCGGACCCGGCGCAGGACGTCCCCGACCTCGCCGCGCGGCTGGCCCGGCTGTCGCCGGCCGAGCGCGACCGGGAACTGCTGGACCTGGTCAGGACCGCCGCGGCCGCCGCCCTCGGCCACACCGGCCCCGAGGCCGTCACCGCGTCGAAACCCTTCAAGGACCTGGGCTTCGACTCGCTGACCGCCGTCGAACTGCGCAACCGGCTCGCCGCCGCGACCGGTCTCGGGCTGCCCGCCACCCTCGTCTTCGACCACCCCACCCCCGCCGCGGCTGCGGGCCGGCTGCGCGCCCTGCTGCTCGGGGACGAGACCGCCGCCGGCTCCCCGGTCCCCGCGGTGCTCGCACCGGCGGCCGACGACCCGGTCGTCGTGGTCGCCATGGCCTGCCGCTACCCCGGCGGAGCGACCACCCCCGAGAAGCTCTGGGACCTGGTCGCCGCCGGCAAGGACGGCATCGGCGACTTCCCCGCCGACCGCGGCTGGACCGTCGCCGCCGACGCGGCCTTCTCCCGAACCGGCGGATTCCTGCCGGACGCGGCGGAGTTCGACGCGGCGTTCTTCGGGATCTCGCCGCGTGAGGCGCTGGCGATGGACCCGCAGCAGCGGCTGCTGCTGGAGACGTCGTGGGAGGCGCTGGAGCGGGCGGGCGTGGACGCCCTGTCGCTGCGCGGCAGCCGCACCGGCGTCTTCGTCGGCGCCGGCTCCCACGACTACGCCACCCTCCTCGGCTCCCTGGACTCGGGGCGGGACTACGCGCTCACCGGCGCCGTCGGCAGCGTCCTGTCCGGCCGGATCGCCTACGCCCTGGGCCTGGAGGGCCCGGCGTTGACTGTCGACACCGCGTGCTCGTCGTCGCTGGTGGCGCTGCATCTCGCGGCGCAGGCGCTGCGCGGCGGCGAGTGCGACCTCGCCCTCGCGGGCGGCGTCGCCGTGATGGCCACCCCGGACGCCTTCGACGCCTTCGCCCGGCAGGGCGGGCTGGCGCCGGACGGCCGCTGCAAGGCCTTCGCCGCGGGCGCGGACGGCACCGGCTGGGGCGAGGGCGTCGGCGTCCTGGTGCTGACCCGGCTGTCCGAGGCCCGGCTCCGCGGCCACCGGGTGCTGGCGGTGCTGCGCGGTTCGGCGGTGAACTCCGACGGCGCGTCCAACGGCCTGACGGCGCCCAACGGCCCCTCGCAGCAGCGCGTCATCCGGCAGGCCGTCGCCAACGCCGGACTCACCCTCGCCGACGTCGACCTGGTCGAGGCGCACGGCACCGGCACCACCCTCGGCGACCCCATCGAGGCGCAGGCGCTGCTCGCCACCTACGGCCAGGACCGGCCCGCGGAGCGGCCGTTGTGGCTGGGCTCGGTGAAGTCGAACATCGGTCATACGCAGGCGGCCGCGGGCGTGGCGGGTGTCATCAAGTCGGTGCTGGCGATGCGGGAAGGGCTGTTGCCGCGCACCCTGCACGTGGACGAGCCGACGCCCGAGGTCGACTGGTCGGCCGGCGCGGTCCGGGTGCTGACCGAGGCGCGGGAGTGGCCGCAGGACGAGGACCGCCCGCGACGGGTGGGGGTGTCGGCGTTCGGCATCAGCGGCACGAACGCCCACGTGATCCTGGAACAGGCCCCGCAGGCGGAAGCCTCCCACGCGGAAGCCCCGCGGGCGCAGGCTCCGGGAGCGGACGCGGAAGCCGTGGAGACCACGGACGAGGCCGTCGTCCCGGTGCCGTGGGTGGTGTCGGCGCGGTCCGCGCAGGCGCTGCGCGAACAGGCGGGGCGGCTGGCCGGGCAGGTGCGCGAGCGCGCCGTGCGTGCGGTGGACGTGGGGTGGTCGCTGGCGACGACCCGTGCACGGCTGGAGTACCGGGCGGTGCTGGTCGGCCGTGAGCCGGGCGACTTCGCGGCGGGACTGGAGGACCTGTCCGCCGGCAGGCCGGTCACCGAGGGTGGGACGGCGTTCCTGTTCTCGGGTCAGGGTTCTCAGCGGGTGGGCATGGGGCGGGAGTTGTATGAGGCGTA
>NZ_JAHHIT010000032.1 GCF_024539675.1 Streptomyces hilarionis
GGTCGTTGGCTCCGTTGGCGGATGATCTGTCGGCCGCGTATGCGGCGCGGGTCGGGGGCGGGGCGCCGGATTGGGCCGCGTTGCCGGTGCAGTACGCGGATTACACGGTGTGGCAGGCGCGGGTGCTGGGCGACGAGGGCGATCCGGCGAGCACGGCCGCGCGTCAGGTCGCGTACTGGCGCGCCGCGCTCGCGGGAGCGCCCGAGCTGATCGAACTCCCCCTCGACCGGCCCCGGCCCGCGATCGCCACGTACCGCGGCGGAGCCGTCGACCTCACCCTCGACGCGGACCTGCACGGTCGTGTGCTGGCGGTGGCCCGTGAGTGCGGGGTGACGCCGTTCATGGTGGTGCAGACGGCGGTCGCGGTGCTGTTGTCGCGCATGGGCGCGGGCACGGACGTGCCGTTGGGCACGGTGGTGGCGGGCAGGTCCGACGAGGCTTTGGACGACCTGATCGGGTTCTTCGTGAACACGCTGGTGCTGCGCACCGACGT
>NZ_JAHHIT010000033.1 GCF_024539675.1 Streptomyces hilarionis
GTCGTTGGTCCAGGTGGCGCCGCTGTTGGCCTTGCCGGCGAAGGGGTTGCTCTCGGTGGCGGCCTGCGGGGTCCAGGTGCCGCTGAGGCTGGTGGCCGTGAAGGAGCGGAAGTAGCGCTGCTCGCTCGCTCCGCGCGCCTCGACGATCATGAGGTACTGGTTCTGTCCCTGGACCTTGTAGACCTGGGGCGCCTCGAACAGGTTCTTCACGGTGTCGCTCATGACGGTGGTGTAGGAGGAGCCGAAGTTGCCGGGGAAGTTCCCGATCGGCATGCTCGCCCGGTAGATCTTGCCGTTGTCGCCGGCGAAGAACAGGTACATGTTCTGCCCGTCGGCGATCAGCGTCTGGTCGATCGGGGCGCCGCCGGGGATGCTGCCGGTGAAGAGGGCCTGGGGTGCGGACCAGCCGTTGGGGTTGGTGGGGTCGCTGGAGGTGCGGTAGATGAAGGGCCAGGCGCCCCACTGGTAGGCCAGGACCCAGACGTTCTTGGGCGCGAAGTAGAACAGCGTGGGCGCGACCGTGGACTGGCTCATGCCGGTCTGGCCGGCCGACGCCATGTCCGACCAGTTCGCGAACGGCTTGAAGGCCATCGAGCCCCACGACGAACCCGAGTAGTTCGTCCCGTAGACCAGGTGCTTGCCGTTGTAGGTCACCGTGGTGAAGTCCTTCAGCGAGGTCCACCCGTTCGCGGGCTGCGCGAGCGCGCCCGTCGAGGTCCAGCGGTAGGTCGACGGGAGGGTGCACGAGCCGTCCGGCGGGGTCGTGCCGGACAGGCCGGTCCACTTCTGGTTGCTGCCGCCGTTGCAGGTCGCGATCTCCACGGCCGTGCCGTTGGCCGTGCCGGAGCCGGTGACCGCGAGGCACAGTCCGGACTCCGCGCCGACGACCGTGCCGTCCGCGTTCACCCGCCACTGCTGGTTGGCCCCGTCCGTGCAGGACCAGATCTGCACCCGGGTGCCGGCCGTGGTGGCGTGGCCGGGGACGTCCAGGCACTTGGTGCCGTACACGGTCAGCCGGCCGCTGTCCGTCGACGTCCACTGCTGGTTGGTCCCGCTCCAGCAGTCGTAGATCTGAAGGCTCGTGCCGTCCGCCTGACCGGCGCCCGACACGTCGAGACATCGGCCGGAGCCGACGCCGCGCAGGGCGCCGCTGGACGCCGCCTGGGCGGGGCCGGCGACGAGCAGGGCCGCCAGGGAGACCAGGGCCGCGAGCGCGGCGGCGAGCACCGCGGACAGGCGTCCGCGGTCGGAGCTTCGTCGGTGCATGGGGACCTCGTCATCCTCGAGTGAGCGGTGGCGGCCGGCCCCGTCGGAGGCCTTCCGCACCGGAATTGGCGCGACCCTGACACATTGCAGCGCGTTCGACACTCCGAACATGGATCGAAGTGTCGACCAGGCTGGATCGTAGAGATCCCTGGCAGGACGTCAATACCCCTCGCACGATCCCGGGGTTTCCCTACAGGAGGCCGGGACCCGGACAGGCCGGTCCGCCGGGCGCCGGTCCGCTGATGTGGGCGGTGCGACCCCCCGTGTTATTCAATGAGGTGTGCGCTCAGGGAGCTCGGGGCCCCGACGCACGGGTCCGAGTCACGAGCCCCGGCGTCGTGCCGGGGACTGCCGAGAGAGCCGCATGGACTCCACGCACTCCTCCCCCTCCTCGTCGCCGTTCGAACTGGTCAGCAGCGCCCTGGGGCGCTACGTCCCGGGCGGCGGATCGGCGGCGGCCGCCGGTCCCGACGACGCGCGGGAGCGACAGGCGGGCGCCCGGCCCCTGTCCGACGATCCGGATGCCGACCGCGCGGACCAGATCCTCGGCGTGGTCAACCTGGACCGGGAGCTGCGGGTCGCCCGCAGCAATCTGGACGCCGCCGTGTTCGCGGGCCTGGACGCCGCGCCCGGCCGGCCCTTCGCCGAGCTGCTGCCGCCCGGGGACGTGCCGACGGTCACCCGGCGCCTGCGGCAGGTCCTGGAGACCGGCGAGGCGCACGTGGCCCGGATCCAGCGCCTGCGGCGGGGCGACGGATCGGAGCTGGTGGTCTCGATGAGCATCCTGCCCGCCGCCGCACCGCAGGAGGGCCTGACCGTCTCCCTGATCGCCATGGCACGGAGGCTGCACCTGTACGCGGCCGAGACCGCGATCGGCACCTCCCTGGACATCGGCGAGACCGCGCAGTCCCTGGCGGAGTCCCTGCTGGCCTGGGGGGACGTGGCCGCCGTGGACCTCGACTTCGCCGTGTGGACGGGCGAGGGGGTCACCGAGCGGGCGCAGGGGCGCATCCGGCTGCGGCGGGCGGCCCTCGTCCCGGATCGGGCGTGGCCCGAGGGGTACGTGACGCCGGGCGGCGACCTGCCGAACGACGCGAGCCGTCTGCTGGCGCAGGCGGTCCGGCGCGACGACGCCCCGCAGGCCATCGTCCTGCCGGACCGCGGGTCGGTCGAGCGGCTGCTCGGCAGTCCGCGCGTGATCCGCGCCCTGGTGCCCGGCGACCGGTCCGCGAGCGTGGCCTGCATCCCCCTGGTCCTGGACGGCGATCCGCCCGTCGTGCTGGGCGTCGCGGAGGTCTGGCGGCGGGCCGACCGCCCCTTCCACGACAGCGACCTGTTCGACCTCCAGGAGCTGGTGGCCAGGACCGCCCACCACGTCGACCTGGCACGTCAGCACCAGCGCGAGCACACGCAGGTGCTGGCGCTGCAACGCCGGCTGCTGCCCCGGACGGGCGGCCACACCATCGACATCGCCAGCGTCTACCAGCCCGCCACCCCCGACAGCGCCGGCGTCGGCGGCGACTGGGTGAACAGCTTCCCGCTGCCGGACGGCCGGACCGCGCTCGTGGTGGGCGACGTCGTCGGACACGGCCTGGGGGCGGCCGCGACCATGGGCCAGCTGAGCATGGAGGCACGCGCGCTGCTGTCCGCGGGGCTGGCCCCCGACGAGGTGCTGGAGCACCTGGACGAGACCGTCACCCTGCTGGACGACGCGGAGTCCGGACTGGCGGCCGGCTACAGCGCCCTCGGCTCCACCTGCTGCATCGCCCTCTACGACCCGGTCGGCCACCATGTGACGCTCTCCAGCGCCGGCCACCTCCCCCCGGTCCTGGTGCTGCCCAACGGCGCCGCCAGTCCGCTCGCGCTGCGCCCGCACCCCGGGCTGGGCACCGAGTTCGCGCTGCGGGAACCGTTCGACGTGCACACGTTCGGCGCACCCCCCGGCTCCCTGCTCGCCCTCTACACCGACGGTCTGGTGGAGGATCCCGCCCTGTCGATCGACGAGGGCATCGGCAGGCTGGCGGAGGTCGTGTCGGCGGTGCATCCCTGGGACGCCCTCCAACAGGCCGCACGGCATGTCGTCGCCACCCTGGCGCCCGCACGCCAGCGCGACGACGTGACGCTGCTGCTCGCGCGCATGATCGGCTACCGCAAGGGCGACACCGCGACCTGGCGGCTGCCCGCCCGCGCCGACGCCCCGTCCGTCGCCCGCGCGCATGTGAGGGCCCTGCTGCGGCAGTGGCACACCAGGGCCGACACCCGGGACGACGTGCCGCTGCTGGTCAGCGAACTGGTCACCAACGCGGTGCGCTTCGCCGCCGGTCCCGTGACGGTCCGGCTGATCCGGGCCGGCCACGGTCTGCTGTGCGAGGTGGGCGACACCGGCAACGGCAGGCCGCGCCTGAGCGCGGGCGGTCTCCTCGACGACGGCGGGCGCGGCCTGCACGTGGTGCACCGGCTGACCACCCGGTGGGGCGTGCGGTGGACGGACACCGGCAAGGTGGTGTGGGCGGAGGTCCCGGGATGAGGCGGGTGACGGTCACAGCCACTCCCCCGCCAGCGCGGTGGCGGTGAGACCGGGGGCCGCCGCGTACAGGACGGCGCGGTCGCCCGGCTTCTGCCCGGCGTCGTGCGCCCTGCGAAGGATGTCGAAGACGGCCGCGCCGCCGCGGTTGCCGCTCGTGTAGCTGGCCCGGCTGTGCCTCAGCAGACCCGAGGGCCAGGTGTCGGGCATCGTCTGCTCCATGTACTCCAGCACGCGGGTGCCGCCGGGGTGCGCGAGCAGCACGTCGGGGTGCCAGGAGTCGGGGTCGTCCCGGTACCGCAGGCGCAGCCACTCCCACATCGCGGTGACCGTCTCCTGCACAGCGCGCGGCCCGCGCCGGTCCATGACGAAGTGGGCGCCGTCCGCCCGCGTGTCCAGGCGGTGCAGGTCCTGGGTGCCGGGGAGGGTGTGGTGCCAGGCGGCGTCCAGCCGCAGCACCGACTCGCGCCGCCGGCGGCCGGTGACCACCGCGGCGACCGCGGTGTCCGCGAACAGCAGCCGGACGATCAGGGACTCGAGGGTGTCGTCGGCGGGCTGGTAGGTCGTGCTCAGCGCCTCCGAGATCACGACCAGGACCACCCGGTCGGGATCCGCGGCCACGAGGTCCGCCGCCAGGGCCAGCGAGCGGGTCCCCGCGACGCACGCCCACTGCGTGGCCGGCAGCAGCATCGCGTCGCCGCGGAGCCCGAGCCTGTTGGACAGCGCGAGGTCCAGACCCGGCAGGGCCGGGGTGGTGGAGTGACTGGTGATCAGACAGTCGACGTCCGTGGCGTCCAGGCCGGCGATCTGCAGGGCCCCGCGCGCCGCACGCTCCCCGTAGGACTGCACGGCCTCCCAGGCCGGCGCGGTGCGTTCCTGGACGGTCTGCGGCGCCGGTATCGCCTCGAGGGCGGCGATCACACGGTCCACGTCCTGCTGGGCGAACCCGTCGCGGGCCAGCGCCTCTTGGGCGGGCCCGCGGCCGACCGCCCGAAGGGCGCCGCCGCTGCCGGGCGCGACGGCTCTCTCCAGCGGCAGCATCCAACCCCGGGTCTCGATGCCGGTGCCGGCCGCGATGCCGTCGACGCGCGGCGCCCACGCCGCATGCGGATGCCGCTCGCGCACCTCCGCCACGATCTCGCTGGTCTGCACGGCGTGCTCACCGTGGATCACGGCAGGGGGGCAGAGGTAAGCGGCCATGCTGGGCACCTTTCCGGTGGAAGGAGGAAGAGCGTCACGAGGGCTGCGTCATGGGCCGCTTCGGGTACGCCCGCCGATGCCGGCGGGCCCCGCGTGCGGGAGCCGCTGTCCGTGTCGCGTGTCGAGCATGGCCGCCAAAGGGACATTTCCGCTGTGACACAGACAACTTGGGCGGCTCCGAATGGGGTGATACCGCACACACCGTCGAGGCGGGGGCCGGCAGCGCGGTTCACCGAGAGCTTCTCTGACGACTCGTCAGGTCGTGCGGCCTCGGCCACGGACTCGGGCGCCGTCGGGCGCGCACGGGTTCGGGAACGCGCCCGTGGGGCAGGAACGGCGTCGGGCTGGGAGGCCGTCAGCCTCGGACGTCGTCAGGCTCGGACGTCGTCAGGCACGCGGGGTCTGCGTGCCCGGTCGCCCTGCCCGCGCGGTGTGCGTGGTGTGCGCGGGTCCCGGACGCCGCCCGGGCCCGGACGCCGTGCCGGTCCCGAAGGCCGTGCCGTCGGCCGCGCGCCCGGGCCGACGTACGCGGCCCTCCGGGCCGTCCGGCCCGAGGCCTACGCGCCCGGTCATCGCGGCGACGGCCGGTCCCGCGACCCGCCGGTGGGCGCGGCGGCGTCCAGGCGCAGGAGGACGGCCGTGTCGCCGCGAGGCAGGACGACGGTGAGCTCGCCCGCCTCCCCGTCCCACCGCACGGCGGCGTCGCTCGCGGCGGGGTGCAGGACCACCGGGGTGAGCCGCGTGCCGCGCAGATGGGGAACCGGGAACGTCCGCCGGGCCGCGTCCGCGTCGGCGTGGCCGGTCGCGGTCTCCCGTCGCCAGAGCGTGACGAACGTGGAACGCTCGCCCCGGAGCCCGTGGGCGATCCAGGCGTCGCCCCAGCCCGGCAGACCGAGCGGCCAGAACGGGCGCGCGCGGGGGATCTGCGACCGGATGTCCTTGTACACGCGGATCGCCGAGCGGACGGCCTCCAGCCGGCCGTGGCTCATGCGGTCGAGGAACCCGGAGAGATGGACGCGGCTCAGCAGCGCCCCGGTGAGGGTGAAGTCGATCTCGTCCGGGGTGTGATGGGGCTGGGGGTAGGCCCACACGGCCGCCTGCTCGGGCGTGGCGGCGGTGCAGGCCGCGGCGGCGATGGGCGGGTAGCGCAGGAGGTCCTGCTGGTCGCTGGTGGACTGGATCTGGGCCACGGACAGTTGCGCGTAGTCCATGCGCAGGCCGCCGGACCCGCAGTTCTCCAGGGTCAGGCCGGGGTGGCGGTCGAGGAGGCCGCTCATCCAGTCGAGGTGGGCGCGGTGGTGTCCGAGCAGTCCGGCGCCCGCGCTCTCGGGGCCGTTCTCCGTGCCGGGGCCGATGTTGACGTTGTAGTCCAGCTTGAGATAGCCGACGCCCCAGTCGCCGACCAGCCGGTCCACGACCCCGTCGAGGTGGGCGCGGGCGGCCGGGTGGCGCAGGTCCAGGTGATGGCGTCCGTGCTCGGCGACGCGCAGGCCGCCGCGCCGGAAGAACGCCTCGGACGGCAGGGTGCGGGCCAGCGGGCTGCGCACCCCGACGACTTCGGGCTCCAGCCAGAGCCCCGGGGTCATGCCGTGGCGCGCGATGGCTTCCAGGACCTCCCGGATGCCGCCCGGGAAGCGGCCGGGGGCGGCCTCCCAGGCCCCGACGGCGTCCCACCAGCCCTGGGCGTCGTCGTCGTACCAGCCCGCGTCGACGACGAACACCTCGGCTCCGGCCGTTGCCGCCGCCTCGACGAGAGGCAGCAGCTTCTCGGTCGTCGGGTCGCCCATGAGGGTGTTCATGTAGTCGTTGTAGATCACCGGGAGCGTGCGGTGGTCGGGGTGGTCGCGGCGCATCGCCCGCCGGCAGTCGGTGAGTTCGCCGAAGGCCGCGTCCAGGCCGCCCGAGGCGGTGCGGACGAGGACGGCGGGCACGGTGGAGAACTCCTCGCCGGGCGCGAGGAGGTGACGCCACTGGTGGTGGGCGTCGTCGGGGCCGAACAGGGCGACGTAGGCGGCGCCCTCGCGTTCGCCGGTCTCGAAGCGCCAGCCCGCGCTGGACTCGATCTGCCAGAGCCAGGCGCTCCCCCGCCGGTCGGTGAGCGCCCCGACCGGCAGATGGCGGCCGGTGGACCAACTGCCCTGCGAGGAGCGCTCGAAGCAGCCCCGCCCCTCGTGTCCGTGCGCGCGCCTGCTCAGCGGGACGACGTGCTCGCGCAGCGCGGCCGCCCGCCAACGGCATTCGGCGAGCCAGTCGTTGTCCGCCCAGTGCAGGGTCAGACCGTCGAGGCCGCCCCCGGCGTCGGCGATGCCGCCGAGGGTGAGGGTGCTGACGCTCTCCAGCCGCACGGGCGCGTCGCCCTCGTTGACCAGGCGCACCCGCGCACGCAGGAATCCGGCGCCCGCGCGCGTCTGGAGCGTCGCCTCGGCGGACAGACCGCAGACCGGGTCCGTCAGCCGGATCGTCGTCACGGCGCGGTCGTCGCACAGGACGGTGTCGTGGTCGCGGTAGACCATGCGGTCGCCGATGGCGGTCTCGACGAAGCGTTCGCCCGACCACAGGCGTCCGTGCCCGGTGGCCGTGACCTCGACGAGGGGAACCAGACTCGTCCAGTCCTGTCCGGGCGCGCCCAGCCGGACCGCACCGGCGGGGTCCACCAGGACGTGCAGCCCGAGCTCCGGGTGCGACCAGACAGGGGTTCTCCCGGCTGTTGCGGCGACAGCGCTCAACGCATCCCCCGTCACGCTCTTTTGACGTCGTGGGCCGACCGGTCATCACCCTCGCACGGATGTGACCGGTCACACAACGGGCGGGCGCGGGAGGGGCCGTCGGGCGGACGCGTCGGGCGAGGGGGCGGAGGGGCCGTGGCCGGGTCGCGCGGAGCGGGACCGCAGGGCCTCAGGCGGCCGGCCGGACGTGGACGCTGACGGCGTACCCGCCGCCCTCGTGGAAGGGGTCGCCGGACCAGGTGGCGCAGCGCTGCCGCAGGGTCAGTCCGGCCTCGGCGCACCAGTGGTCGTAGTCCGTCAGCGTCACCGTGGGTTCCGGCAGCGGCAGGTGCGCCGCGTCCAGTCCCATCCCGCTGACGAGGAGTCCGCCGGGGCGCAGCAGGGCCGCCAGGCGCCGCACGACGACCGGCTCGGTCCCGGGAGCCAGCAGCGGGACGACGTTGCCGGCGGCGAGGACCAGGTCGAACCCGGGGTCGAGGCCCAGGGCGTCCAGGTGCGCCAGGTCGCCGTGGATCCATTCCAGGGCGGGAGCCTCCCGACGGGCGACGGCCAGCATGGAGCGGTCGAGGTCGACGCCCGTGCAGCGGTGCCCCAGCTCGGCGAGCCGGATCGCCACGCGCCCGGTGCCGCAGCCGGCGTCGAGGATCCGGGCGGCGGGCTCCGACAGCGCGTCGCAGAAGGCGGCTTCGCCGTGGACGTCGTGGCCCGCCTCGGCCAGCCGCGCGAACCGCCGGGCGTACTCCTCCCCGTCCTGTCCGCCGGTCAGTTCGGCCCAGCGGTCACGTCGGCTGCTCATGGTGTGCGTGCCTTCCGGTGGTCGGATCAGGTCAGGGTGTCACAGGTGACGGCGAGGGCGAGGCGGCGGCCTCCACGCGTTCTCCCGCGCACGGTCTACAGCGCGCGGATGACGAGCAGGGCGATGTCGTCGCTGTGCGACGCCGACGGTCCGGTGTGCTCGATCAGGTGGTCGGCGAGGTCCTCCATGCTCACGGCGCCGGCCAGGGAGAGCGCGTCGGCGAGGCTGTGGATGGCGTCCTCGAGGTCGACTCCGGGCGCTTCGACGAGCCCGTCGGTGTACAGCGCGAGCACGGCTCCGGGCGGCAGGGGGATCTCGGTGGCGGGGTAGTCGGCCGTGGGGTCGATGCCGAGCAGGAGCCCGGGGGTGAGCGAAAGGACCTCGGCGTGGCCGTCCGGGTGGCGCAGGAGGGGCGGCGGATGGCCCGCGGTGGCCAGACAGGCGCGGTGGCGGGCGGTGTCGAGGGCGACGTAGGTGCAACTGGTGAACAGGCCGGGGTCGAGGTCGGTCAGCAGCCGGTTGGTGCGGGCGAGGACCTCGCCGGGAGGTGCGCCCGCGGTGGCGTGCACGGCGGTGCGGACCTGTCCCATCAGCGTGGCGGCCTGCACGTGATGGCCCTGCACGTCGCCGATGGCCGCGGCGGCGGTGGTGTCGTCGAGGCGGATGAAGTCGTAGAAGTCGCCGCCGATGCCCGTGCCGTGCCCGGTGGGGAGGTAGCGGGCCGCCACCTCCAGCCCCGGGACGCGGGGCAGGGCGTGGGGCAGCAGACCGGCCTGGAGGTCGCGGGCCAGGTGGTGCTCGGCGTCGTAGAGATGCGCGCGGTCCAGTGCCTGGGCGATCAGTCCGGCCAGGGCGGTCAGGACCGAGCGCTCCTGCGGGGCGAACCGGTGCGGCCGGTGGTAGGCGAGCACCATGGAGCCCACTGGGCGGCCGGTGGTGATCAGCGGGAGGAACGCCCAGGAGGCCATGCCGTCCAGGTGAACGGCCGGGGGATGGGCCCGCTTCAGCTCGTCGAAGTCGGTGAAGAAGGACGGGATGCCCGTGGTCAGCACATGGACGGCCGGCGTGTCGGAGGTCAGGGGCCTGGCGTCGAAGCGCTCCATGAGCTCGGCGCTGTAGCCGCGGTGACCGATGATCCGCAGCCGGCCGTCCTGCACGGTCATCAGGACGAGCGCGCGGGCGTCGAACGCGGCGAGGACCTGGTCGGCCACCCGGTCGACGACGTCGGACACGCCCACGGCCTCGGTGAGGGCGACGGCCAGGTGCGTCAGCGCGTACAGGGCGGTGGCCCGGCCCGGTTCGGCGGGCGGCGCCGGGTGGACCAGCCGTGGAGGATCCGCCGAGTGCGACGGTCCGGCGGGGACGACGCGCACGCTGATGCCGGTGGCGTCCGGGTACAGGTGGAAGGTCAGCCAGTGGTCCGGGGGACGGCGGGCCGTGAAGGACGTCGGCTCGCGGCTGAGCGCCGCGGACCGGTAGCGGTCCTCGGCGACGGGGGTGTCCAGCCAGGGCAGCGCCTCCCAGGGCCGTGCTCCCAGCAGCTCACGGACGCCGACGCCGAGGAGGCCGGCCGCGGCGGTGGTGACGAACGTGATCCGTCCGTCCACGTCCAGGGCGCAGCAGCCGTCGGGAAGGCGCTCGGCGAAGCCGACCGCGGCCTGCGCCTCCGCGTCCGCGGCGGTGCGGACCGGTCTCGGGGTCAGGACCCGCGGCTGGGTCCCGGCCCGCAGCCGGTGCCCGCTCTCGGCGGCCTGCCGCAGGATGAGGCCCAGGCCGTCGCAGACGTTGCGGACCGCGTCGCGCTCGCGCGGGCTCAGGTCGGGCGGGTGCGAGGCGGGCCAGTGCAGCACGAGTCCGCCCCACACGACCGGTCCCGTCGTGATCGGGGCGGCGGCCAGGGCGAAGGGGTGGGGCAGGACGAGCGCCATCCTGGGGTAGCAGCGCGCGCGTTCCTCCTCGCTGCCGATCCACACCAGGCGGCGTTCCCGGACGGCGTCGGCGACCGGCGCGGACTTGTCCAGCGTCACCCGCGCCCAGGGGACGGCGATCCGCCAGGACACGCCGCTGAGCAGCGCCAGCTGCAACACGGGTTCGTCCGGCGCGAGCAGGTAGACCGCGACGACGCTGGCGCCGCTCTCGCCCGCGAAGTCGAGCGCGAGCGACTCCATCGCCTCGCGGCCGAGACCCACGGCCGGGTCGGCGGGGTCGGCGGACGCGGCGTCGGACACCTTCTCACCCTCCTCCGCGGATCGTCCGCGGGTTCGTCCGCGGCTTCCTCAAGGGGCTCCCCCGTGGGTGCGGGGCAGTGCCGGTCGCGGGCCTCCGCGGCGGCGCCACCCGGCCGGGGCGCCGATTACGGGGCCGGCGCCGATGGTCGGTCCCGCGCCCGTGCGCGCCCGGGCGCCGTTCCCGTGCCGCGCGGTGGGCGCCGCCCGTCGTACCGCTCCTGCCGCCGGGACCGGCGCCCACGGCGCGGCAGGGCGCGGCCCGCCCCCGCGGCCCGGGCCGGGGCCCCTGCGCGGGGTCGTGCGCCGACCACGCCGAGCGACTCCCATATGCGGACAATATGCGCACCGGACGGCGATGTCACACGGGTGCGGACGGGGCGCCGACGGGGTGCCGACGACGTTCCCCGGCCGTCGGGTCGTCGGCGCGGTCTGCGGGGCCCGTTCGTCCTCCCGGCCGCCGGTCTCCGCCGGTCGTGCCGGTGGTGCGGATCGCGCCGGTGGTGCGGGTGGCGCCGGTGGTGCGGGTGGCGCTGGTCGCGCCCGTCGGGCCCGTCGGGCAGTCTTGCCGGGTTCACCGGACCTGCCGGGCCCGCCGGGCCCGCCGGACCTGCCGGCGCCTGGCGCATCCTCGGGTGCCGGCCGGTGCCTGCCGGTGTCTGCCGGTGCCGGTCGGCCCGCGCCGGTCAGCCCTGCTTTCCGCGCCCGGTGAGCATGTCGCGCACGCGGTCGACCATGCCGGTGCCGGGGGCGAGGAGCTTGTTCGCGGGCGGGGTGTCCGGTGCGGACGGGTGCGGGCGCGTGGGAGCGTGCCGCTTGGCCGAGCGCACCTTCTCCCCGAGCTTGTCCAACGCGTCGGCGGAGCAGGAGTCGGCGAGCATCGGGAACAGCTGGTTCTCCTCGTCGCCGACATGGGCCGTGACAGAGCTCTTGAGCCGCAGGATCAGCGAGTCGAAACGGCCGTCCCCCGGTTCGCAGCCCTCGAGCTCCTTGAGCATCTGCTCGACCTCCGCGTGGTCGGCGAGCTCCTTGTCGGCGAGGTCGTCTCCCCCGTCGACGTACCGGCGCACCGTCGGGTAAAGGTGCTCCTCCTCGGCCACCGAGTGCCGGACCAGCTCCATGGTGAGCCGATCCGCCAGTTCGCGCCGCCTCGGGTCGGCCTCGGGCAGCGCCTCGATCTGGGCGAAGAGCTCGTCCACCTCCCTGTGGTCCGCGGTCAGTTCCTGGATGACGTTGCCGCCGTGTCCCATGCGTTCTCCACTCCTCGACGCTCCGGGGCCGCCGGGCGACCGGCTTCGTCCGGCCCTTCGCCCACGCGGCCCCCCAGCTCCGATACCTGCCACGCGGGCGTAAGCGGCCTCACGCCGGTCGGACACTTCACTCCGGCGGGGGACGGGCCGCGGCCCACGGCGGGGGCGTCCGGCGCAGTGGCGGGCGTCGGGGCATCGGGGCATCGGGGCATCGCGGACAGCCGACGTCGGCGGCCGTCCGTCCTGGGCCGTCGCAGGCCGCCGCGAGCCGGCAGGGGCCCGGGGCGTCCGGGAGGCCCGGGCCGGGGCCTCCCGGACGGTCGGCTACCGGACGAAGGTGATCGGGTACGCCGACGGACCGCCGTCCAGCAGGTGGTCGTCGCGGCCCTTCAGGAAGCGGTCGAAGAACGAGGCGACCAGAGCCCGGTTCGCCGCCACCGCCCGGTGCGGGTCGACCGACCCGACCGCGGCGGCCAGCGTCGCCTCCGGCACCCGGCCGGTCAGCTGACGCAGCAGGGCCTCGGCGTCGGTGAAGGACGCGTGCGCGGAGTCGTGCAGCGTGACGTCGGCCTTCCAGCCGCGCTGGTGCTGCCAGAAGGACGCCCACGACGGCTCGCGGCGCACGTCGCTGCCGTACTGCGCGGAGCTGTTGCCCATCAGCAGGAACGGCCGGTCCAGTCCGTGCAGGGCGACCTCGCTCAGGTTGCTGCCGTCGGGCTCGGAGGAGTACGCGAGGGTGCCGTCCAGGTCGACGCCGGCCCTGACCCGGGGATCGCCGTACATCGTGTTCGCGGTCGTGAACCCGCCGGCGGAGTGGCCGAACATGCCGATCCGGTGCAGGTCCATGCCGGCGGTCAGCCGGTCCGGCAGGCTCGTCAGCCGGTCGAGCACCAGCCTGGTGTCGGCCAGGCGCGCGTCCATCAGTTTCGTGAAGAACGGCAGCGTCGTGCCGTCGCGGTGCGCCTCGGCCCAGGCCGCCGTCAGCGGGCCGTTGCCGACCACGTGACCGTCCGGGAACTGCACCGCCGGCACCTCCCCCGTGTGGTCGACGGCGACCACCACGTAGCCGCGCGAGGCGAGGTCCTCGACCAGCGACACGTTCCAGTCCCGCGAGTCCCCCGCGCCGGGCGAGTACAGGACGACCGGGAAGCGGCCCGGCGCCGTCGCCGCGTCCCTCACCGAATGCGTCCGGGTCGCGGCCCAGTCGACCAGGCCGGTGGGCAGCTCGGCGCCCTCCTCGACCGCCGGACCGACCGCAGCGGCCACCGCCGCCGGCAGTTGCTTCGTGAACGGCCGGCCGCCGGTGTGCGCCGCCGGGTAGAAGACACTGATCATCAGCTCGCGGTAGGTCCGGCCCGGCGTCCACGGGTCCGCGCGCCCGTGGTCGACGAGCCGGAAGGCCGACTCTCCCGTCGCGTAGCGGCCGCGCGGCGCGGGAAGCGTGAGCGTCCGAGCCTTCGCGGCGGCAACTGAAGCCGACGGGCGCGACGCCTCCTGCGGCCTCCCGTGCGAGGCGGGCCGGGCCGCAGCCGGGACCGCCGTCGAGACGGCGAGACCGGAGACGACGACACCGGCCAGACAAGCGGCGACGAGACGAGAGCTGCGCATGGGAGGTTCCTTCGGATGCGACGCTGCGGCGTGCGGACACGACGACTCTCGCAACAGGCCTCCCCGTGAGCCATCGTGCTACCGGGCGGTTCACCCCTGGGGACAGCCATACCGCCGAAGGGCGGACAACCACCGTGCCGCCTCCCCGGACCCGGGACCAATGCCGGCAGGACCGGGCCCTTCGGCCCAAGACCTGCGCACGGCCTTGGACGAGGGTGAAAGCGGCACACCGGGACGACGCCCACACGGCCCGCGCCCGGCGACCGCGAGGAAGTGGGTGACGACGATGTCCGGGTACGGCCATGACCCCGGTCCGGTCTCCGTGAGCACGCTCGGGGCGACGACCGTGACCGCGTGGGTCGAGGACGCCATAGCGGCTCCGTCCATGCACAACGCACAGCCGTGGAGGTTCCGGTTCCTGCGCGCCGAGAACGCGATCCAGGTGCACTCGGACCTGGAGCGCGCCATGCCGCGGGCCGATCCCGCCACCCGCGGGCTCCATCTGGGCTGCGCCGCCGCCCTGTTCAACCTGCGTGTCGCCGCCGCCCACGCCGGCTGGGCGGTCCGCACCGAACTGCTGCCCGACCCGGCGCGGCCGTGCCTGCTCGCGACGGTGCGGCTCATCGGAGCGGCCCGCCCGGGGGCCGGGGTCGAGGACGATCTCGCCGCGCTGTACCCGGCGATCCGCCGCCGCCACACCAGCCGTCAGCCGTTCACCGACGAGGCGATCCCCCGGGCCGTCAAGGACGACCTCGGAGCCGCCGCGCTCCTGGAGGGAGTGCGGCTGGTGTTCCCCGACGTGTGGCATGTGCACATGCTGCTGGACCTCGTGCGCGACGCCGAGGGACGCGACGCCTCGGACACCGCGGCGTCCGAGGAGCTGAGGCGGTGGACCCGGACGGGCCCGGGGACCGCGCAATCGGCGAGCGACGGGGTGCCGGACTACGCCTTCGGGCCCCGCAGGCTGTATGGGAGGGCGCCCGTGCGCGACTTCGCCGGCCGCGGCGGTGTGCCCGGCCGCGGGGCCGCCGTGTTCGAGAACGCTCCGCAGCTCGCCCTGCTGGGCACCGCGGGCGACCGGCCCAGGGACTGGCTCCTGGCGGGTCAGGCGATGGAACGCGTCCTCCTGCGGGCCACCCTCGACGGGCTGGCCACGTCCCTCACGTCCCAGGCCCTCGAATGGCCGGAGCTGCGGTGGGCCGTGCGCGACCCGCAGTCGGCCATGGGCTTCGTCCAGATGGTGCTCCGGCTCGGATACGGGCCCGCCGGCCCCGGCACCCCGCGCCGTCCCGTGGACGAGGTGCTCGACATCGTCTGACCGGGCCGCCCGTCCTGCTCGGGGGCGCGACGGCTCCCGGGCCGTCCCGTGGGGGTCCCGGACGCCTCCGCGCCCCGCGGCCGTCGCTCTCGGCGGTCGGGCTCAGTCGTGCGGGACGACGGCCACGGGGCAGCGCCCGTGGTGGATGGCCGCATGGGCGACCGGTCCGAGGTGGGGCGTCTCACCGTGCCGGGGCCCACGTCGGCCCACGACCAGCAGCCCCGCGTCCGCGGAGGCCTGGACGCCCGCCTTGGCGGCGCTCACGAGCCGGATGCTCTCCACCACTTCCACCTGCGGGTACTTCTCACGCCAGGGACGCAGCAGCTCGTCCAGCGCGTGCTGCGCGTCCCGCGTCATCTCCTCGGTCACCTGGTGGTCCACGCCCCAGGGCACCCGCGCGTGGAGCGGCACGCTCCGTCCGTGCGCGACGACCAGCGCGACGTCCCTGGCCGCCGCGGAATGGAACGCGAAGTCGAGCAGGCCGTCGCAGGATCCGTTCAGCTTGAGGGCCACGACCACCGGACCCGCCGGCCCGGCCTGCGCTCCCCCGTCCCGCTTCCTCCCCGCGCGCACGAGCACCACGGGACACTGGGCGTGAGCCACCACCGGCATGCTGACCTCGCCCATGAAGTAGCTCTCGACGGATCCCATCCCGTGCGAGCCCAGCACGGTCATCTCCGACTCCGCCGCCGCCTTGAGCAGAGCGGCGTGCGCGTCGTCGGCCACGAGCGTCCCGACGACGGTCAGGCCCGGGTGACGGGCCTGCGCCTCGGCCCGCGCGGTGTGCACGAGGCGCTTCGCCCAGTAGTTCTGGTCGACCTCGGACGAGGCGTGCGCGGGCTCCGGGGACAGCAGGGGCCAGGCGTGCAGCAGACGCAGCGTGAGTCTGCGTCTGTCGGCTTCGTCGGCGGCCCACCGGGCGGCGGCGAGGCTCTCGGGTGAGCCATCGAGGCCCACGGTGACGACCGGTTCCATGGCGGCGGCCTCCGTCTCGTTGCGAAGCGGGGTACGACGGCGGGCAAGGGCGTACGACGACGGGCGAGGGCGTACGAGCCCCACGGTGCGCGGGTCCGACGGCGGACCCGCCGTTGCGGAAGCCGCCGCCGTGCCCGACACGCTGCTTCCCTCCTTCGAGAATCACTCCATCGCCTCCCCACCGCATGCGGAACCGGGGGGCGGACAGCGGTTCCGGGCGCCTTCGGCCCCGCACACCGGGCCTGCGGTCCCGGTCTGCCGGCGCCCGGGTGTGCCGCGCGGGGCCGCGCAGCCGTCGTCGTCGAGCCGCTGATGGGCCACGGCCACGGGCCACGGCTCGGGCGCCCCGACGACGGCGGTGCGGCGGTCAGTCGTTCCAGTTCCAGTCGGCGACCTCGGGCAGGTCGGTGCCGTGGGCGCGGATCCAGTCGTGGTGGCGCAGCCGGACGTCCTCCATCCGCTGGCGTACGGCGGCGGCCCGCCCGGCGAGGCCGGGGACGCGGTCGATGACGTCCATGACGAGGCGGTAGCGGTCGAGGTCGTTGCGCACGACCATGTCGAACGGCGTGGTGGTGGTGCCGATCTCCTTGTAGCCGCGTACGTGCAGGTTGCGGTGGCCGGTGCGGCGGTAGGACAGGCGGTGGATCAGCCAGGGGTAGCCGTGGTAGGCGAAGATCACCGGCTTGTCGGCGGTGAACAGGCCGTCGTACTCGAAGTCGCTCATGCCGTGCGGGTGTTCGGCGGCGGGCATGAGCCGGGCGATGTCGACGACGTTGACGACCCGGACGGCGACCTCCGGCAGGTGCCGGCGCAGCAGCTGGGCGGCGGCGAGCACTTCCTGGGTGGGCACGTCGCCCGCGCAGGCCAGGACCACGTCGGGTTCGCGGGCTCCGTCGTCGGTGCCCGCCCACTCCCACACGCCGGCTCCCCGGGCGCAGTGCGCCCGGGCCTGGTCCATGGTCAGCCAGTCGAAGCAGGGCTGCTTTCCGGCCACGACGACGTTGACGTGGTCCCGGCTGCGCAGGACGTGGTCGGCCACCGACAGCAGCGTGTTGGCGTCCGGCGGCAGATAGACGCGCACCACCTCCGGGCTCTTGTTGAGGACGTGGTCGACGAAGCCGGGGTCCTGGTGGGAGAAGCCGTTGTGGTCCTGACGCCAGACGTGCGAGGTGAGCAGGTAGTTGAGGGAGGCGACGGGCGCGCGCCAGCTCAACTGCCTCGATGTCTTGAGCCACTTGATGTGCTGGTTGACCATCGAGTCGACGATGTGGACGAACGCCTCGTAGCAGGAGAACAGTCCATGCCGTCCGGTCAGCAGGTATCCCTCCAGCCAGCCCTGGCAGGTGTGCTCGGAGAGGATCTCCATCACCCGGCCGTGGTGTTCGAGGTGTTCGTCGACCGGGAGGTGCGCGGCCTGCCACGCCTTCCCGCTGACGTCCAGGACGGCCTGGAGCCGGTTGGAGGCGGTCTCGTCCGGGCCCACCAGGCGGAAGTCGCGGCGCTCCCCGGTGTCCCTCATCACCCGGGCGAGGAGGTCGCCGAGCACCCTGGTGGGCTCGTGCAGGGTGGCGCCCGGCTTGTCGACGGGGACGGCGAACTCGTCGAGCGGCGGGATCGGCAGGTCCCGCAGGAGCAGTCCGCCGTTGGCGTGCGGGGTCGCGCCGAGCCGCTTGGCGCCCTCGGGGACGCGGGCGAGGACGTCGGGGACGGGACGGCCGTCGGGGCCGAAGAGCTCCTCGGGACGGTACGAGCGCAGCCACGTCTCCAGCAGGCGCAGGTGCTCGGGGTTGTCCCTGACCCCGGCCAGGGGCACCTGGTGCGCGCGCCAGGTGCCCTCCACGGGTAGGCCGTCCACCTCGGCGGGCCCGGTCCAGCCCTTGGGCGTGCGCAGCACGATCACGGGCCAGTGGACCCGCTCGGTGACGCCGTCCTCGCGTGCGGTCCGCTGCATCACGGCGATGCGGTCCAGGGCGTCGTCCATCGCCGCCGCCATGGCCCGGTGCACCTGGGCCGGGTCGTCGCCGGTGACGTGGATCGGCTCGTGGCCGTAGCCGCGCAGCAGCTCGTCGAGTTCGGACTCCGGGAGCCGGGCCAGCACGGTCGGGTTGGCGATCTTGTAGCCGTTGAGGTGCAGGATCGGCAGGACCGCGCCGTCGTGGACCGGGTCGAGGAACTTGTCGGAGTGCCAGGCCGCGGCCAGCGGACCGGTCTCCGCCTCGCCGTCGCCGATCACACAGGCGACCAGCAGGTCCGGGTTGTCGAAGGCCGCGCCGTAGGCGTGGGAGAGGGAGTACCCGAGCTCGCCGCCCTCGTGGACGGAGCCGGGCGTCTCCGGGGCGACGTGGCTGGGCACGCCCCCGGGGAAGGAGAACTGCCGGAACAGCCGGGCCATGCCGGCCGCGTCCCGGGTGACGTCCGGGTAGGTCTCGGTGTAGGAGCCCTCCAGCCAGGAATTGGCCACGACCGCGGGCCCGCCGTGGCCGGGCCCCCAGATGCACAGCGCGTCCAGGCCCCGGGCGCGGATGACGCGGTTGAGGTGGGTGTACACCAGGTTCAGCCCCGGCGAGGTCCCCCAGTGCCCCAGCAGCCTCGGCTTGACGTGTTCCGGCCGCAACGGCTCGCGGAGCAGCGGGTTCTCCATCAGGTAGATCTGACCGACGGCCAGGTAGTTCGCGGCACGCCAGTGGGCGTCCAGGGTGCGCAGTTCGTCGTCGGTCAGTGCGGTGGCGTCCTGGTGTCGGACCGTGGACATGGTGGGCTCCGGGTGTCGTCGGCATCGGGTCGTCGGGCGGTCTCGCGGGGGAACGGCGTCGCAGGGGGCGGTGCTCACGCCGGCTCGGGCACGACGGCGACGGCGCACGCGCCGTGGTGCAGCACCGCGTGGGCCACGCGCCCCAGCTGGAGCCCCAGGCGTCCCCGGTCGCGGCGGGCGCCGACCACGAGCAGGTCGGCCTCGTGCGAGGCGTTCAGCAGGACCCTGCGGGCCGGGCCCTCGGCCGTCCGCCGGCGCAGGTCCACGTCCGGGGGCGTCTCCTTCAACGCCCTGTCCAGGACCTCGGCGGCGAGTCGTTCGTGCAGCCGCGCGGGCTCGCCGGCGAGCAGGGGGTGGTCGGTGCTCTCGTGCGCGGGGCACCGCCAGGCACGTACGGCGTCCAGGCTCGCACCGCGCAGCCTCGCCTCCTCGACGGCGAAGCTCAGGGCCTTGGAGTGCGCCCCGTGCTCGCCGACGCCCACGACAAGGCGCCCGTGCGCACCCGCACGGACCTGGTTGTCGCTGCCGGGACGCACCACGATCACCGGGCAGTCGGCGCGAGCGGCGACGGTCAGGCTCACCGAGCCGAGCAGCACCTCCGCCAGCCCGCTGCGGCCGCGGGTGCCCAGCACCAGGGCGCAGGCGCCCTGTCCCTCCCGCACGAGCGCGAACCCGGGCTCCTCCGGCAGCACGCCGGTGGAGATCCGGACGCCGTCCTGCCGCAGCCGGGCACGCTCCGCCGCCACCCGCACGACGTCCTCGGCCCGCACCTGCTCGGAGGGCTTTGCGAGGTCGTCCGCGAGGGACTGGCCCTCGTAGCGCTCCCAGAGGGAGGCGTACACCAGCCGTAGGGGAGCGCCGCGCAGCGCGGCTTCGTCGGCCGCCCAGTCGACGGCCCGCAGGCTCGGCTCCGAGCCGTCCACGCCCACGACGACCGGCAGGTCCATGATCCTCACCGTCCCGTGTCCATGTCGAACACGATGCGCGCCTTGACCTCGCCGCGCAGCACCTCGTCCATGCACTCGTTGACGGCGTCGAGCGGGCGGGCCTCGTGGACGACCTCGGTGCGGCCCGCGGCGTGCAGCCGGAAGACCTCGGCGAGGTCCTGGCGGGTGCCCACGATGGAGCCGATCAACGAGGTGCCGTTCAGGACGGTGTCGAAGACCGGCACGCGGACCGTGCCGTGCGCGGGCAGAGCCACCATGACGAGCCTGCCGCCGCGCCGCAGCCCGGCGTTGACGGCCTCGAAGGCCGCGTCGTTCACCGCGAGCGCGATGGCGGCGTGGGCGCCGCCGTGCCGCTTCAGCACCGCGCCGACGTCCTCCTTCCGGGCGTCGATGACCATGTCCGCGCCGAGCTCCTCGGCCAGCCGGAGCTTGTCGTCGGTGACGTCGATCGCGGCCACGGTCGCACCGGCGATCTTCGCGTACTGGAGGGCCAGATGGCCGAGCCCGCCGATGCCGGAGATCGCGACCAGCTGGGCGGGCCGGACGTCCGCGACCTTCACCGCCTTGTAGGTCGTGACGCCGGCGCAGGTCAGGGGGGCGGCTTCCAGGGCGGTGACGCCGTCGGGCACCGGCTGCGCGAAGTCGGCCCGGGCGAGCATCTTCTCGGCGTGTCCGCCGTCGCAGCCGTAGCCGGTGTTGATCTGCTGCTCGCACAGCGTCTCCCAGCCGGACAGGCAGTGCTCGCACCGCCCGCACGCCCAGCCGAGCCAGGGCACGGCGACCCGCTGCCCGACGGTCAGGTGGGTCACGCCCTCGCCGAGCGCCTCGACCAGGCCGACGCCCTCGTGGCCCGGGACGAACGGGGGGTCCGGCCTGACCGGCCAGTCGCCGTGCGCCGCGTGGATGTCGGTGTGGCACAGCCCCGAGGCCTCCACCCGGACACGGACCTCGCCGGGACCGGGCTGCGGGTCGGGGCGCTCCTCGATGACCAGGGGCTCGCCGAACGCCCGAACGACCGCTGCTTTCATGGTTACCTTCTCCTCGCGTGCTCGGGGGTGGTCCGAGGTGGTGGGGTGATCGCGGGCGGCCCGGGGCGGCTCAGCGATGGGGGACGACGGCGACGGGGGCGGCGCTGTGGTGCAGGACGGCGTGCGTGACGTGACCGATGTGGGCCCCCGGGCGGCCGTCGCGGACACGCCGGCCCACGACCACGAGGGAGGCCGTGCGGGCCGCGTCCACGACATGGACGGCCGCGCTGCCGTGACGGGACGCCTCGACGACCTCCACGTCCGCGTGCTTGTGCCGCCAGGGCCGCACCGCGTCGGCCAGGGCCTCGGCGTGGGCGTCGGCCAGTGCCTCGTGCAGCGCGGGGTCGGCGGGCGTGCCGTAGGCGTGGTACGGCGGGGTGTTCCAGCCGTGGACGATGCGCAGGGGCGTGCCGCGGCGCCTTGCCGCGTCGAAGGCGAAGTCGATCAGCGTGCCGTCCGGGTGCTCGACGTCCAGCCCGAGGACCACGGGCAGGAAGGGCGTCGCGGCGGAGGGAACGCCGGCCGGGTCCGGTTCGTGCTCGTCGGCGGCCACCTCCAGCGCCCGCACCAGCACCACGGGCCGGTCCGCGTGCGCGATGACGGACAGACCGACCGAGCCGACCACGAACCCGCGCAGTCCGCCGAGGCCGCGCGAGCCGAGGACCAGCATTTCGGCGTTCCCGGCCGCCTCGGCCAGCGCGTCGGCCGGGTCGCCGGACACCTGCCCGATGTGCACCTCGACGCCCGGGTGGCGCAGCCGGAGCCCCTCCGCGGCCTCCCGGGCGGTCTGCTCGCTCCACTGCTGCCGGGTCTCCGCGCCGAGAAGCGGCGGCTGGGCCCCGGGCTGCGGCACGGGCTTGCGGACGTGCACGATCTCCAACGGCAGTCCGCGCAGCCCGGCTTCCCGGGCCGCCCATTCCGCGGCGGCACGGCTCTCCCGCGAGCCGTCGAGACCCGCGGTGACGGTGCGGAGCATGATCTCCACCTCCTGGGGTGAGGGATCCGATTCCAGGGTCGTCCTCGGACGGTTCCGCGGGCAGGGGCCACTGGTCCCGGACCCGGGCCGACCGTCCCCGGCCCTGCCCCTTGCCCGGCCCCGGACCGGCCCGGCGCCTTCGAGGGCAGTCGGGTCCTCGCCGACGGGACCCACCCTCGTCCTCGACGCGGTGTCGGCGCCGGATGCCGAAGGTCCGCGCCCCGGGGGCCGAACGGCCCCTGACGGGAGGGCCGTTGGGCTCGACCGAGTCCGTCGACGCGCCGGAACGGGCCGGAGGTCTCGCCCCTCTCCCCACGGCCGTGGATCATGGGGCGGACGACGAAGGGGGGCAGATGTCCAAGGGTTCGACCGGGAGGATCCCGTGGCGCCGACTGGCTCCCGGGCTGGCCGCCCTGCTCGGCTACCGGCGCACGTGGCTCACGGGCGACCTGCTGGCCGGGGTCACCGTGGCCGCCTACCTGGTACCCCAGGTCATGGCCTACGCGGGCGTGGCGGGGCTGCCCCCGGCGGCCGGCCTGTGGGCGATCCTTCCGGCGCTCGCGCTGTACGCCGTGTTCGGTTCCTCCCGCCTGCTGTCGGTCGGCCCCGAGTCCACCACCGCGCTCATGACGGCCACCGTGGTCGCGCCGCTCGCCGCCGCGGACCCCGGGCGCTACGCCGCACTCGCGGCGGCCCTGGCGGTCACGGTCGGCGCACTGTGCCTGATCGCCCGGGCGGTGCGCCTGGGCTTCCTCGCCGACCTGCTGTCGCGCCCGGTGCTGATCGGCTACCTGGCGGGGGTGGCGCTCATCATGATGGTGGACCAGCTGCTGAAGCTCACCGGGGTGCCGACGACCGGCTCCGAGTTCTTCCCGCAGTTGTGGTCCTTCGTCACCCGTGCGAGGGATGCGGACCTCCCCACCGTCCTGTTCTCCGCGGCGACCCTCGTGTTCCTGTTCGTCCTGGCCCGCTACGTCCGGGGTGTGCCCGGTCCCCTGGCGGCGGTCGTCCTCGGCACGGCGGCCGTCGTGGCCTTCGACCTCGACGCCCGGTACGGACTCAAGGTGATCGGCGACATCCCGGCCGGGCTGCCGCATCCCGCGCTGCCGGACCTGGGCGAACTGCCGCGTCTGGTGCTGCCCGCCCTGGGTGTGCTCCTGGTGGCCTACACCGACTTCATCCTGACCGCGCGGGCCTTCTCCGGCCACGACGACGAAGGCCCCGGCCTCGACGCCGACCAGGAGTTCCTCGCCCTGGGCGCGGCCAATCTCGGCGCGGGGGTGCTGCACGGGTTCCCGGTCAGCAGCAGTGCCAGCCGCACCGCCCTGGCCTCCTCGGCGGGCGCCCGCAGCCAGGCGTACTCCCTGGTCGCGGGCGGGGTCGTCCTCGGCGTGCTGCTCTTCCTCAGCCCTTTGCTGGCGCGCACTCCGTCCGCGGCGCTCGGCGCCCTGGTCGTCTACGCCGCGGTCCGGATGATCGACCTCGCGGGCTTCCGGCGACTGGCGTCGTTCCGCCGCCGGGAGCTGCTCCTCGCGCTCGGCTGCCTCGCCGGGGTGCTGGCCCTGGACATCCTGTACGGAGTGATCGTCGCCGTCGGCCTGTCGGTGGCCGAACTGCTCACCCGGGTCGCCCGTCCGCACGACGCGGTCGAGGGGATCGTCCCCGGGCTGGCCGGCATGCACGACGTCGACGACTACCCCACGGCCCGTACGATCCCGGGCCTGCTGATCTACCGCTACGACTCGCCGCTGTTCTTCGCCAACGCGGAGGACTTCCGACGCCGAGCGCTGGCCGCCGTGGACGAGCAGAGCGATCCGGTGCGCTGGTTCCTCCTCAATGCCGAGGCCAACGTGGAGGTGGACATCACCGCCCTGGACGCGCTCGACGACCTGCGCCGCGAACTCGCCCACCGCGGCGTCGTGTTCGCCCTCGCCCGGGTGAAGAGGGACCTGTGGGCCGATCTGGCGGCGTACGGCCTGACCGACTCGGTGGGCGCGGAGCTGATCTTCCCGACCCTCCCGACGGCCGTGACCTCGTACCGGGCGTGGCTGGACCGGCAGCCGAGCGGCGGCCCCGGCCCCTGAGGCGTGCGCGGTCCGGCGGGGTTGGGCCGTTCGGCCCTGGCGCAGGAGGACGGGGCGCGTGATGATCGACGTGAGGGACAGGTCCGCGGCCTGTCCAGCCCAGGGGAAGCAAGGGGACGCGATGCCGGAGCCACGCACGTTCACGGAACAGAACCCGATCCGGGTGTTCCTGCTGGACGACCACGAGGTCGTCCGCCGCGGCCTGGTCGACCTTCTCGACGCCGAGCCGGACATCTCGGTGATCGGCGACGCGGGCACCGTCGACCAGGCGCTCGTCCGGGGCCCCGCGCTCCGCCCCGACGTCGCGGTCCTCGACGTGCGGCTGCCCGACGGCGACGGCATCTCGGTCTGCCGGGAGCTGCGCAGCCAGATGCCGGAGCTCGCCTGCCTGATGCTGACCTCGTTCGACGACGAGGAGGCCCTCCTCGACGCGATCATGGCCGGCGCCTCGGGCTATGTCCTGAAGCAGATCAAGGGCTCCGACCTCGTCTCGGCGGTGCGCACCGTCGCCTCGGGCCAGTCGATGCTCGACCCCGCGACCACGGCCCGCCTGATGCGCTCGCTGCGGGCCGACCCCGCCGACACCGGCAGTCCGGCCGTGCCGTCCGAGCTGGCGAGCCTGTCACCGCGCGAGAGGGACATCCTGGCGCTGATCGGCGAAGGCCTGACCAACCGTGAGATCGGCAAGAAGCTGTACCTGTCCGAGAAGACCGTGAAGAACCACATCTCCCGGCTGCTGGCCAAGCTCGGCGTGCAGCGCAGGGTCCAGGCCGCGGTCCTCGCCTCCCACCTGGAGCAACCGGAGTCGGGCGAACACCGGCACGGGTGACGCGCCCGGCCCCGGCACGTGCCGGCGGGGGCGGCGGGGGCCGCGGCGGCCGCGGACGAGAGCCCGCCCCGACGAGAACGGGCCCCGTCAGGGCTGCTCCGGCTTGCGGGCCAACAGACAGCCGTGGGGTCGCCTCGCCATTCCGCCGGGCTCCTGCTCCAGCCTCGCCGTGACGACGAGTCCGGCCTGCTCCAGCAGGCCGGCCGTGCGGTCCAGAGGCAGGAGATACGACTCGTAGGACACCGGACGGCCGTACCCCCGGGTCGGCCGCAGATGCGCGTCGCCGACATAGTCCCCCCAGAGCAGGTGGCCCCCCGGCGCCAGCGTGCGGTGGAACTCGGCGAACATCGCCGGCAGGCACCGTGGGGGCGTGTGGTGGGTCGAGTACCAGGCCAGGATGCCGCCGAGCGCGTCGTCCCCCGTCCCCGGCGCGGTCATCGAGCCCACGGTGAACCGCAGGTCCGGATAGGCGTGCCGGGCCAGCTCGATCATCTTCGGCGACAGGTCGACCCCGAAGGCGGCCACCCCCAGCCCGGCCAGATACGCCGTCACCCGGCCGGGACCGCATCCCAGGTCCGCCACCGGCCTCGGTGCGGCCGCCCGCACGAGTTCGGCGAACGCCGCAAGCATCGCCCGTGACAGCGGATCCATCGCGTCCGGGGGCGGGACGCGTGCGACGTACTCGACGGCGACCGTGTCGTACGACGCACGGACGGCACTCAGATACGAGGGCTCAGCCATGCGACCGACCCTAGACCGCACAACCGACAGGCCACGCCGGGGTGTCCGGTCCCGAGGATGTTCGTAGTCGGCCAGAACGGCCAACTCATGGTGGCCGCACGCATGGCCGGCCCCGGAACTATGTTGCCCCACCACATGTGCCTCTGACCTGCACGTTCCTACCGTGTGCGGATACCTGCCCGTCCCCACCGCACACGAGGAAGTGGCGCACATGGCCTCCGCAACGACCGCTCCCCCTTCGCCCCCCGCCGACCTCAAGCGCATCGTCGCCGCGTCCCTGATCGGCACCACCGTCGAGTGGTACGACTTCTTCCTCTACGGATCCGCCGCCGCTCTCGTCTTCAACAAGCTGTTCTTCCCGGACTCCGACCCGCTCGTCGGCACGCTGCTGTCCTTCCTGACCTATGCCGTCGGGTTCGCCGCCCGGCCGCTCGGGGCGCTCGTCTTCGGGCACTACGGGGACCGGCTCGGGCGCAAGAAACTGCTGGTGCTGAGCCTGCTGCTGATGGGCGGGGCGACGTTCGCCATCGGGCTGCTGCCCACGCATGCGACCGTCGGGGCCGCCGCGCCCGTGCTGCTGACCACGCTGCGGCTGATCCAGGGCTTCGCGCTCGGCGGCGAGTGGGGCGGCGCCGTTCTGCTGGTGTCCGAGCACGGTGACGCCCGGCGGCGCGGGTTCTGGGCCTCCTGGCCCCAGACCGGCGCGCCCGCGGGGCAGTTGCTCGCCACCGGCGTGCTCTCGCTGCTGACCGCCCTGCTCTCGGACGCCGCGTTCGCCTCCTGGGGCTGGCGGATCCCGTTCCTGCTCTCCGGTGTGCTCGTGGTCGTCGGCCTGTGGATCCGGCTGTCCGTCGACGAATCGCCCGTCTTCCGGCAGGCGTTGGCGCGGGCGGAGGCCCGCAGAGCGGCGCCGACGGCGGACGCCGAGCAGCTCCCGCTGGTGTCCGTGCTGCGCCACCACTGGCGTGACGTGCTGGTGGCGATGGGCGCGCGCATGGCCGAGAACATCTCCTACTACGTCATCACCGCGTTCATCCTCGTGTACGCGACCACCTCGGCCGGCGTCTCCAAGCAGACCGCGCTCAACGCCGTGCTCGTCGCGTCGGCCGTGCACTTCGCGGTGATCCCCGCCTGGGGGGCGCTGTCCGACCGCATCGGGCGGCGGCCCGTGTACCTGGTCGGGGCGGTCGGCGTCGGGCTCTGGATGTTCCCCTTCTTCTCGCTCGTCGACACCGGAGACTTCGGCGGCCTGGTGCTGGCCGTGACCGTCGGCCTCGTCCTGCACGGGGCGATGTACGCGCCGCAGGCCGCGTTCTTCTCCGAGATGTTCGCGACCAGGATGCGCTACTCCGGCGCTTCCATCGGCGCCCAGTTCGCCTCGGTCGCGGCGGGCGCCCCGGCTCCGCTGATCGCCACGGCGCTGCTCGCCGACTACGACAGCTCCACCCCGATCGCCCTGTACGTGATCGCGGCGGCGCTGTTGACGGTCGTCGCCGTGGGAGTCGCCAAGGAGACCCGGCACCGCGACCTGGCCGACGTCGACGCCACCACCACGGACCGCGAGCCCGAGCAGGCTCCCGCCGCGGACGCGCGAGCCGTCTGATCCCGTCCGGCGGCCTGTCCGGCGGACCGTCCGGCGGCCTGTCCGGCGGGCCGCCGCCGTACGGCTCCGCTCCCCTCCCGGCCCCGCTCCCCCGGCCC